>NZ_JAGHRP010000001.1:0-959491 GCF_017743755.1 Shimia sp. R9_3
GAAAAACTTCCTAGCGCAACCCGCTGATACTGCTCGATATTTCCAGAACTTCCCAACCCAGAGCCTCGCTCCCCGCCAGTCCGTCCCGCCGTTGTGCGCCTCAGCGCCGCCGGTGAAGGGGGTTCTAAGGTTATCACCCACCAGCCGCAAGCGCTTTTTTCACTTTTTTCCCAAATTCAAAAACTTTCTTGCAAAAATAAACAATATCAATGACCTAACCAACCAAAACCACACCCAAAAACCCACAAACCATACCCAAACCAACACAAAACAACCTTATCCACAGAGTAACCCACAGACTCGTGACGGACTCGGCCAAAGACTCGCTTCAGGAGTCGCCTGAGATACGCTGAAGACTCGCCACAAAATCAGAACGATCTCCCGAAACACCACACGCAACGCCAAACCATAACGTCGGTATCACGTCGGTAACGCATACGTTTCGCGGAGGTGGAATAATCGGACCGCAGGACCCAACGGGCGCGAAAACGCAGAATCCGCAACGGGGGCAGAAGGCAAAAAGGGCTGCCCCGCTCTATATGAGCGAAGGCAGCCCTTGGCGCCAAACTGGCGGCGGCCGGGGGAGGGAAACAGCCGCCGTCCGGTTTATGGCTGCTGACGCGTTGCGGTGATCACCACGTCGCGAATGTTCACGCCCTGAGGCTGGGCATACATAAAGGCTGCGGTGCGGGCGATGTCGTCTGCTACCAGCACGCCACCCATGCTGTCTTTCCAGGCTTCATAACCGTCGATGATCTCCTGATCGGTGGTGTGACCCAGAAGTTCGGTTTCCACGGCACCGGGGCAGAGACTCATCACACGCACATTTGCGTCGGCCACTTCTTCGCGCACGTTTTCACTGATCGCGGAAACCGCAAATTTGGTGCCCACATATGCGGCGTGGTTCGGGAAGGACTTTTTGCCCGCAATAGAGGAGACGTTGATGATGGTGCCGCTGTTGCGCGCCTTCATGTCGCCAAGCACGGCCTGCATGCCATTGAGCAGAGCAACAACATTGAGGTCATACATGCGCTGCCATTCCACCGGATCTTGGGTGTCGATCTGACCCAGCAGCATCACGCCTGCGTTGTTGACCAAACAATCCACCGGACCATAGGCGGCCTCTGCCTCGGAGATCGCGGCGCGGAAAGCGGCGGCATCGGTCACATCCACCTTGCGGCAGAGCGCATTGGGCAGACCCAGCGCTTCAATTTTCTCAACACGACGCGCAACCAGCAGCAAAGGGTGGCCCGCTTCGGAGAAACGCTTTGCCATGGCGGCCCCGATACCGGAGCTGGCACCAGTGATAACAATAAGACCTTTGGTGTGTTCGGACATTTCACTCTCCATATGATGTGCGGCTCTGGGCCGTTTGATCTGACAGGGAGATAGGACCGTTGGCGCATTTGGTGAATGATGCATTCTGTCGAAGACTTGCGCATTCCTATCAATTGGGCGCAAAAGCCCCGAAACGATCGGGCAAAACATGATCTATTGCACCTCAGGCACATGAGGTTTGGCACAGGGAGCCAGAGAATGCAGCATTTGGAAGCGGTGAAAGCACAACATGGCTTTGGCCCCGGGGCGGGGTATGTGGCAACGCAGCTGCCGCAGGTGCAGTTCTTCTGGTCCACACAGACCGTGCCGCGCGCGCCGCTGATCTATAATGCGGGCATTGTGCTGATCCTGCAGGGCCACAAGATCGGCTATCTGGGCGATCACGTCTTTACCTATGATCCGGACCATTATCTGGTGGTCAGCCTGCCGACCCCGTTTGACTGCGCCACCTTTGCCACCGCAGAGGACCCGATGCTGGGGCTCTTCATCAATATTGAGCCTGCCGAGCTGCGCAGCCTTGCACCTCTGGTGGACAGCGACACATTGAGCCCGACCGCCGCGCCTCTGGGGCTGTCCCCTGCCCCTGTGGATGCCGAACTGAAAGGATCGGTTGACCGGCTGCTCAAGGCGCTGTGCTCTGAGGCGGAAAGTCAGGCTTTGGGAAATGGCATTGTGCGCGAGATTCTGTTTCACGCACTCAAAGGGCCCCATGGTCCGGCGCTGCAGGCCTTGGCCAAGTCCGATTCACATTATGACCGGGTGGCGCGCAGCATCACATTGATCCGCGAACACTACCCCGACAACATCAGCGTGGATGCTTTGGCGGAAACCGCAGGCATGAGCGCGCCGGTGTTTTACCGCGCGTTCAAGAGCATCACGGGATCATCCCCCTTGCAGTATCTGAAGGCCACGCGCCTGAGCCGGGCCAAAGGTCTGTTGCTGGAAGGCGGCATTGGCGTGGCCGAGGCGGCACATCGGGTGGGATATGAAAACGCAGCCCATTTCAGCCGCGAATTCAAAAAGCATTTTCAGGTCAGCCCCAAAGAGGCGCAATCATCAGGTTATCATCCGATTGATCTGTGATCGCCCGACGGTGAGCTGAGAGGGCCGGTTTAGAACTCCGCCCAGATGTCGGCCGCCGCGCTGCCATCATCAAAGGTGATCGCCGGGGCCGGGGCCGCAGCCGTTGCAGCCGCCGGGGCTGCGGGCTTGGGCTGAGCGGCTTTGGCTTTGGCGGGCGCGGGTTTCGGCTTTGGCTTCGGTGCTGAGGCCGCTTTGGCGGGCGCATCATTGGCTTCGGCCACTGGAGCCTCTTCGGCAGTCTCAACAACTGGGGGCGTCGGACGTTTGCGCGCCGCTGCATCAATATTGAAACGACCCACCAGATCCGCAAGCTGCGTGGCATCGCCTTTGAGCATGTGGCCTGCGGCAGTGGCCTCTTCGACCATGGCCGCGTTTTTCTGTGTGACCAGATCAAGCTGAGAGACACCGGCGTTGATTTCACCCAGACTTGCGGATTGCTCCACCGCGCCTTCGGCAATGTCAGACACCATCTGGGAAATGCTCGCCACACGTTCGGTGATGCTGTTGAAGGACTCGCCGCCCTTGCCCACCAGCTCAACGCCCTGTGCCACCAGCTTGGAGGAGTCTTCGATCAGGTTCTTGATTTCCATTGCCGCCTCAGAGGAGCTGTGGGCCAGATTGCGCACCTCGGAGGCCACAACCGCAAAGCCACGGCCCGCATCCCCGGCGCGCGCGGCCTCGACCCCGGCGTTCAGGGCCAGCAGGTTGGTCTGAAAGGCGATGTCATCAATCACCGAGATGATCTGTGCGATCTGGCTGGAGCTGCGTTCGATTTCGGTCATGGCCTGAACCGCGTTTTGCACCACGGCGCCGCTGCGTTCGGCCTCGGATTTGGCCTCATCCATCGCGCTTTCCACGCTGCGGGCGCCTTCGGCGGCGGCTTTCACAGAGGTGGTCAAGTCATCCAGCGCGGCGGCGGTTTCTTCCAGTGTGGCCGCCTGGCTTTCGGTGCGTTTGGAAAGATCGTCAGAGGCCTGACTGATTTCACCGGCACCATTGCGGATCGAGCCTGCGGCCTCGATCACCTCGGTCATGGTCTGGCTGAGGTTGGCGATGGAGGCGTTAAAATCTGTCCGCAGCGCTTCGTAGTGCTCCGGGAAGGAGGTGGTGATGCTGGCCGCCAGATCCCCTTTGGACAGGCTGGAAAGATGGGCGGAAAGCGTCTGCACCACTTCGCTCTGGGCGGCATCGCGGCGTTTCTGCTGTTCTTCCAGCGCGCCCTGACGCACCAGCGCATCGCGGAACACAGCCACCGAGCGGGCCATATCCCCCACCTCGTTTTTGGTCTCTGTGAACGGGATGTCGCTGTCGGTGTCGCCATCCGCCATAGTGCCCATACGGGTGCTGAGCTGATTGAGCGGGCGGGTCACGCTGCGGGTGATAAAAAAGGCCGCAATCCCCAAAATCAGGAGCGTGCCAGTCAGCGCTGCGATGGCTTCGTTGCGCAGCAGAGCCAGATCGGCCTCGATGTCAGAGACATAGGCGCCGGTGCCGATCGCCCAGCCCCAGGGCTCAAACTGCAGCGCATAGCCCAGTTTGGCCTCGGGCTCATCGCTGTCCGGTTTGTTGAAATGATAGAGCACGCTGCCATGGCCGGTTTCAAAGGCGGCGTTGTAGAGCGCCTCAAACAGGCGCAGACCGTTCACATCCTCCAGTTCGCGCTGGCTGGTGCCGATCCAGTTGGGCCGGTGGGGGTGCACCTGCATGATGTAGTTCTTGTCAAAGACAAAGAGATAGCCGGTTTCATCATAGGAAAACGTATTGAGACGTTCGCGGCCGATGGCCTGTGCCTCTTCCAGCGTGTAGGCGCCGGATTGCACGCCGGCGTGCAGATCGTCGAGCAGGCTCGCGCCGATTTCCGTGATGTGGTGCAGTTCCTTTTCGCGCATGGTTTCGATGGAGCTGCGCATGTGGGTCTGCAGGATGGTGGTCAGGCCAACGGACAGGGCAAGCGCCAGCACCGCAAGCGCCACGATGCGGGTGGAGAGTTTGGACAGGAAGGTTGGCATAATTTGGCGGCCCCAATTTAGAAAAGAGTGTGCTTACTTTTTTGGTAGGACCGCAGAGGTTAAGGCCGACTTACTGTGTGTCATTGAGCAGGGCATTTGGGGCTCGGATGGGACGATCCGCAGCAAAGTGCACAAAAAACGCGCAAAGTTGAGACGCGGAAAACCGCGCGGTTTCAAATGATTAAAACATCTTTGAGTTGTGCGTCTCTCGCCCTCACCTCAATACCTAAAATTCTTCCGATTTCAGGTTGTTTTTGCGGTTTGGGCGCGGGGGGCTAGCGGAATGCCGTTGGATGGCTGGGGGGATGCAAAGAAAAACGCGGCCCCTGAGGGACCGCGTTCTTCGTGGTGTAGGAGGGCAGAGGGTTTAGAATTCCGCCCAGATGTCGGCCGCTGCATTGCCATCATCAAAGGTGATGGCCGCCGGTTGGCGCGCAGGCTCGGCCTTGGCGGGCTGCTCTGCGGCGGGTTTGGGCGCTGCCGGTTTTGGTGCTGCGGCCTTTGGTTTGGCGGCAGGTTTGGCAGCTGGTTTCTCAGAAGAGGTCACAGCTTTCACCACAGGGCGTTTGGCTTTGGCGGCGCCGAGGTCGAAGTTGTTGACCAGATCCACCAGACGCGCCGCATCGCTTTTGAGCAGGTGACCGGCGGCGGTGGCCTCTTCGACCATGGCGGCGTTCTTCTGGGTCACGTGATCCAGCTGGGACACACCGGCGTTGATTTCGCCCAGACCAGTGGATTGCTCCACCGCGCCTTCGGCGATGCCTGACACCATCTGGGAAATCTTGACGACGCGCTCCACAATGCTGCCCAGCGCTTCGCCGGTTTTGCCAACCAGATCCACACCCCGTTCCACATGTTTGGAGGATTCATCAATCAGCGCCTTGATCTCGTTTGCCGCCTCAGAGGAGCTGTGCGCGAGCTGGCGCACCTCGGATGCCACAACCGCAAAGCCACGGCCAGCATCGCCTGCGCGGGCGGCCTCAACCCCGGCGTTCAGCGCCAGCAGGTTTGTCTGGAAAGCGATGTCGTCAATCACCGAAATGATCTGAGAAATCTGGCTGGAGCTCTGCTCGATCTCGGTCATGGCTTTGACCGCGTTCTGAACAATCTCGCCGCTGAGCTCCGCTTCGTTTTTGGCATCCGCCATGGTGGATTCCACATCACGCGCGCCGGTGGCGGCGGATTTGACCGAGTCAGTCATGTCATCCAGCGCCGCAGCGGTCTCTTCCAGCGTTGCCGCCTGGCTTTCCGTCCGTTTGGACAGATCGTCAGAAGCCTGGCTGATCTCATCTGCACCGTTGCGGATGGAGCGGGCCGACTCGACCACTTCGGTCATGGTCTGGCTGAGCGTGGTGATGGAGGAGTTGAAGTCTGCGCGCAGCGCTTCGTAATGCGACGGGAAGCGCTCGATGATTTTGGCCGACAGATCGCCTTGAGCCAAACGTGACAGATGGCTGGAGAGCGTGGTCACAACTTCGCTTTGCGCGGCGTCGCGCTCTTTTTGTTCTTCTTCCAGTTCTTTCTGACGCACCAGCGCATCGCGGAAGACACCCACGGTGCGGGCCATGTCGCCCAGCTCGTTCTTCGTTTCGGTGAACGGGATGTCGCCGTCGGTGTCACCCTCGGCCAGATCATTCATGCGGTTGCTGAGTTTGCCCATCGGGCGGGTGACGCTGCGGGTCAGGACGACGGAGGCCACAACCAGAAGCACCAGTGTGATGCCAAGCACCATCAGCGCCTTGTTGCGGATTACTGCGATCTCGGCGTCGATGTCGGACACATAAGCGCCGGTGCCGATCACCCAGCCCCAAGGTTCAAAATACCGGATAAAGCCAATTTTGGCTTCCATCACATCGCTGCCCGGCTTGATGAAGTGATAGATCAGCGTACCGGCACCGGTGGCGCGGGTCGCGTTCTTCAGCTCCTGATAGACATAGATCCCGTTGGTGTCCTGAAAATCCTTGCGGTTCACACCAACGGTTTCTGGTGCAACGGGGTGGGCCTGAATGACGTAGTCATCGTCAAAGGCGTAGACATAGCCATTCTCCCCAAAAGCCATGTTCGAGAGGCGTTCGCGCGCCAGATCTTTGGCCTCTTCTTCTGTGTAGCGACCCGCTTGAACATCGCTTTCAAGATCTTTGAGCAGGTTCACACCAATTTCGGTGATCGCGTGCAGCTGCTGGTCACGCATGCTTTCTGCTGCGCGGGTGGCCTGATTTTGCAACACGATGGTCAGCACAATCGACAATGCCAGCGCCATAGCGGCGAGTGCAGCGATACGCGTGGAGATTTTGTGAATGAATGGGGGCATGATTTCGGGATTCCTACACCAACCGATACTTTTGGAGGCGGGAGATAGGGGGCACCGGGTTAATGTTCGCTTACTGCCAGAGGGCGATTTTCGCGGCGCGATTGGTGAATTTTCTCGGCGAGACGGCAAAAACCGATTGGTGCCTCAAAACGACCGGTGTGAAAGCCAGTGACAACAAGGGCTTAGGTCAAGGCAAAGCGGGCTGAAGAAATAGAGAGAATGCGAGAGGAATTCTCAGCGGCGCACAACGTTTTTGCCCGCCCTTCAGGAGCGGGCGAAACTGGCCGCCCGGCAGACAAGCGCAGAGACGTCAGGCGGCGCTGCGCAGGGGGCCTTTTTTAGGGTGGCGCATCTGACGTTTGGGCAGGCGGCGCAGGGCGATCAGGCCGACGATCACGATCAGATAGACATAAGGCTCATACTGAAAGCTCTTGATCTGCATGATGTAGTGGATGCCGCCCAGCAGCACGGCGAGGTAGGTCGCCTTGTGCAGTTTGCGCCAGTTGGGGCCGAGCTTGCGCACGGAGCGGTTGTTGGAGGTCACCGCAAGCGGCAGCAGGATCAGCAGAGAGGCCATGCCCACGATGATATAGGGGCGTTTGGCGATGTCCGCCCAGACCTGGCTGAGGATCTGAACATCGAGCACCATCCAGACCAAAAAGTGCAGCAGGATGTAGAAAAAGCTGATCACCCCAAGCGCGCGGCGCCAGCTGAGAAAGTTCAAAGGGGTGAAACGGCGCAGCGGGGAGACCAGCAGAACCGCCACCAAGACCTGAAGACCCGCCTTGCCCAGCGCGTGCTCCATCGCCTTGACCGGATCCACGCCCAGACCGCCGGTGAAGCCCGCATAGAGCAGCCAGACCGGATAGGCGGCCCCGACAAGATATAGCAGCCAGCTTGGTGTTTTGCGAATGGCGGTGTTCAGAGCGTCAGTCATCGCTACCTTCCCCGTATGTTTCGCCACGCTGGATCGGCGGGCACGGCGCGGTGCCGTATGAGCAGAACACACAGCAATCGCCGGGCAGCGGTTTGATCAGCCCGTCACAGGAGGGGCATTCCAGAAAGAAAAGGCAGCTGTCCTCAGGCATCTGATGTGCCTCCTCGTGACCGCAATGCGGGCAGATCACTTGGGATATGAGGATCAGCCCCTGCATCCGGCTTAGTAGTTCTTCCGCAGGTCCATGCCTTCATAGAGGCCGGCCACTTCTTTTTCATAGCCGTTGAACATCAGCGTCGGGATGCGTTTGGCAAAGAAGCCGCCACCGATCGGGCGTTCAGACGCCTGAGACCAGCGCGGGTGATCCACCTGCGGGTTCACGTTGGAATAAAAGCCGTACTCGCTTGGGATCGACTTGTTCCAGCTGGTGGGCGGCTCTTTGTCCGTCAGCGTGATGCGGACAATGGATTTGATCGACTTGAAGCCGTATTTCCAAGGCACCACCAGACGGATCGGCGCGCCGTTCTGGTTTGGCATGGGTTTGCCGTAAATCCCGGTGGCCATCAGCGTGAGCGGGTGGTTGGCCTCGTCCAGACGCAGGCCTTCGACATAGGGCCATTCAAGGAAAGGCTGGCGCTGGCCGGGCATTTCTTCCGGGCGGTAGAGCGTTTCAAAGGCCACGTATTTTGCCCCGGACTGCACACCGGCGAGATCCAGAAGGTCTTTCAGCTCAAAGCCGTTCCAAGGCACCACCATGGACCACGCCTCAACACAGCGGAACCGGTAGATGCGCTCTTCAATCGTCATCTTGGACATGATGTCGCTCAGCGCGTAGTCGCCCGGATTGTCCACCATGCCGTCGATCTTGATCGACCAGGGTTTGGTGGTCAGCGCAGCGGCGTAGCGGGCCGGGTCTTCCTTACGGGTGCCGAACTCATAGAAGTTGTTGTACTGGGTGATGACGTCAAATGGCGTTGGCTCCAGCGTCTCGGCGGCGGCCTGTGCCTTGGGCGCGATGGTTGCAAGGCCAAGACCGGCCATGCCTGCCATGATCTGACGGCGGTTCAGATAGGCGGACTTTGGGGTCACATCGTCATGTGTGAGGTCGTTGGTCCAGCGGTGGGCCATGTAGAGTCTCCTTTGTCTTGAGGAGAGACATAGCGCATTTGCCCCCCCAATCGCCACAAAGACAGGCCACACCAGCGGTCACGATGATGTGGGCGGGCTGTAATGTTTTGGTGCGGCCCTCGCCTGCCCTGCCAAACAGGAGGACAGGCGCGCGGCGCGGTCAGACGCTTTCGGGGCGCGGGAAGACCTCGTTCATCGGCACGGAGCGGCCGTTTTCCTGCACCAGACGCACGTGGCGGCGGCGCAGTTTGCGCGGATCAGACACGCCCACGGAATGTGAGAGCACCTCGACCTCTTTCACGATGGCTTTGGCATAATTGGCCACGCGCGGGGCCTTGCGGTCCACCACGAGACCTTTCTGGAACCGCGGGTCATGAGTGGTGATGCCGGTTGGGCAGGTGTTTTTGTTGCACTTGAGCGCCTGAATGCAGCCCAAGGAGAACATGAAGCCACGCGCAGAGGTCACAAAATCCGCGCCCGCCGCCAAGGCCCAGGCCACATCGCCGGGATTCACCAGCTTGCCTGACGCGATCAAGCGCACGCGATCCTGCAGGCCGAATTCTTCGCGCAGATTGGCCACCAGCGGCAGCGCTTCGCGCACCGGCATCCCCACCAGATCCATCAGCGGCATGGGGGCCGCACCGGTGCCGCCTTCGCCGCCGTCAATGGTGATGAAATCGGGCGCAAAATCCGCGCCGCGCCGGGTGATGGCTTCAAAGAACTCCCGCATAGTGGTTTCCGCGCCCACCACGGTTTTGATCCCGACCGGCTTGCCTGTGACCTCGCGCACATGGGTGAGCATGTCGATCAGGTGATCAAAGCTGTCGATTTCGCGGTGGCGGTTGGGGGAGATGCCATCCTGCCCGACTTTGAGGCCGCGAATGGCGGCGATTTCCTCGGTCACCTTCTCGCCGGGCAGAATGCCACCTTTGCCGGGCTTGGCCCCCTGCGCCATTTTGATTTCAAACATGCGGATGGCCTCGTGGCTGGCTACCTCCGCCAGTTTGGCATCATCCAGACCACCGTGTTCATCACGCACGCCAAACTTGGCCGTGCCGATCTGAAACACCAGGTCGCAGCCGCCCTCATAGTGAAAT
Organism: Shimia sp. R9_3; assembly: GCF_017743755.1. Classification (NCBI taxonomy): domain Bacteria; kingdom Pseudomonadati; phylum Pseudomonadota; class Alphaproteobacteria; order Rhodobacterales; family Roseobacteraceae; genus Shimia; species Shimia sp. R9_3. The sequence continues at coordinate 9,904 of NZ_JAGHRP010000001.1, forward strand.
GGCGACACGCCGCCCTCCCCGGTATTGAGCCATATCCCAGCCTGCGCCGCACCCTGGCTGAGCGCCTGAATAGCGGGTTTGGACAAGGCACCGTAGCTCATGCCCGAGATATTGAAGAAAGAAGGCGCCAGATAAGGGGTGCGGGCGGTTGGCCCGATCAGCAGAGGCTCTGATTTGGCATATTGGTCATCGAGCGGCGGGAAAGGATCATTCACAAAGATCGGCGTGCCCGGCACGCTGAGGTTGCGGGTGGAACCAAAAGCAATGGTGTTGGATTTGCCTTCGCCGGCGCGCCCGACCCATTCCCGCTGCGCACGGTTGAAGGGCAGCTCTTCGCGGTCCATGGCAAAGAAATACTGGCGGAAAAATTCACCAAGCTCCGAGAAGATATGGCGGAAGCGTCCGATCACCGGATAGTTGCGGCGGATGGCGTCTTCGGTCTGGCTGCGGTCGACAACAAAGAGGACAAGGGCCAGAAGCACCAGAGCGGCAAAGATCAAAACAAAGACGAGACCCAGCACTTCGACGATGTCAAAGGCGGTTTCCATTGAGGCTGCCATTTCCATAGGTGGCGCTCCTTATGATTATTTTGGCCTTAAAGTGATCTTATGTGGCCCAAGGGGCAAGTCACGATCAGACAACAAATGCGTGTGTTGGGCGACAAACAGCGCGCAACGTTGCGAGGTCAGGAGTTTCGATCTAGGCTGATCTTACTGTTTCTGAGCCCGCAAATCCTGCCTTTCTTCCGCCTATGGGGATCATTTATGAGATCGCTGCGGTGGGGCTGCGTATTTTGCAGGATGTTGGGCCATTTGTGCGCTGCGCGATATTCAGCGCTTTGTTTATTGAGTGGATGTGTCTCATGTTATTTATCACCAATCGTTTTCCCACCCAAAGCATTCGCAGCCGTAAGGGCCGCCGCTTTACCTTTGATCTGGACAACAACGCGCCGTCCAACTCGGTGTTTTACTGCGAGACGGGCGCGGATGGGCACCACACGGAGATCACCAGCGATGAGTTGTTGAAGCGGGTGCGCGAAAGCCAGCGCCGTCAGATCCTGCTCTATGTGCATGGGTTCAACAATCTGCCGGATGTGGTGTTTGAGCGTGCCGCCGAGCTGCAGGCGTTTTGTGATGCGGCCAAACCCAAGGAAGTTCTGGTGCTGCCGCTGATCTGGCCCTGTGACAACGGGCTGGGTGTCGTGCGGGATTATTGGGATGACCAGAAATCCGCCGACCAGAGCGGCTATTCCTTTGCGCGGGTGCTGGAGCGGTTCATGAAATGGCGCAACAGCGCGGACAATGAGCCCGAGGTGGCGCCATGCCTGAAGCGGATCAATCTGATTGCGCATTCCATGGGCAACCGGGTGCTGCGCCAGACTCTGGTTGCCTGGGATCAATATGACCTGGCCGCCGGCGTGCCGCTGTTGCTGCGCAACACATTTATGGTGGCCGCCGATGTGGTGAATGAGACCGTGCATGAGGGCAAGCCCGGCGCGCTGATCAGCCATGCCTCGCGCAATGTGGTGGTCTACTACGCTTCAGACGATCTGGCCTTGCGGGCCAGCAAGGCGGCAAACCTGCGCAACAAGGTGGCATCCCGGCGGTTGGGGCATACGGGGCCGGAAAACATCGGCCGCACGCCGCGCAATGTGTTTCAGGTGGATTGTGACGATGTGAACACCAGCTATGACACCCCCACCGGGCATATGTATTTTCTCGACGACGGAGGCGGCAAGAAGCCGGGCAAGGTGTTCAACCACATGTTTGACTGCATCCTGAACGGGCGGGTATTCCCCGATGACCCCGATCAGCGCTCGATCATTTTGAAGTAAGCCCCAGCAGGCCCGGCAGCGCACGCATTTCGTCAAAGACGTCGTCACAAATCGGCATGAGGCGGGTCGGGTCTGTGTCTGCGGTGAAGCCCAAGGTACGCATGCCTGCCGCTTTGCCTGCGCGGGCACCGCTGGGGCTGTCTTCCACCACCACGCAGTTTGCAGGGGCAATGCCCGCATCGGCCGCAGCCTTGAGATAAACGTCAGGTGCGGGTTTGGGGTTAGTCACATCTTCGCGGGAATAGATGCGGCCTGCGAGACGTGAGGCGATGCCGCAGCGGGTGAGCGTGATCTCCATTTTGGCATGCGGGCCGTTTGAACAGACCGCATAGGGAATACCTGCAGCATCCAATGCATCGAGCGTGTCAATGGCGCCGGGGATCGCGGCGACCTCGGAGGCAAGGCGCGCAAACATTTCCGCGTAGATCAGATCAATCCAATTGTCCTCAAGGGTGGCCCCAAGACCGCGCACTGTTTTGGCAACGCCCGCGATGGTGCCGCCGACAAAGAGGTCTATGACCCGGTCATGGGACACTTGCAGGCCGCGCGCGGCGAGGTTTTCCACCAGCAGCGCGTTGGTGACAGGCTCACTGTCCACCAGCACGCCGTCACAATCAAAGAGAACAAGATCTGGGGTCATGGGCATGTCAGGCGGTGCCCGAAACCATTTGGGCGGAAGCAATGGCGTGGCGGTCTGTCATGCCGGAGACAAAATCGGTGATCCCATGGGCGGCGGTATAAGGATTGCTCACGTCACGCAGATCCAGGCCAAGGGCGCGGACAAGTTGCGCCTCGTAGCTGGGCAGCGCGTCTGCGTTCCAGTTGTTTTGGCGCAGCGCTTCATAGACCGGCAACACGCCATCAAGCACCCGCCAGATTGCGTTGCGGCCCTGAATTTCCAGCCGCGTTTTACGCGGGGCGGTAAACAGGCGCTCGCGTGCAGTTTCCTTGATGCGCGCGAAGGCTTCATTTTTGTCCGACACGGCAATCAGCTCATCTGAGAACTGGCCGGACAGGATGGCATCGTGATGGGCGATGAAGGCGGCCACACAGGCGTCAATCGCGCCGCCAATGGCGCGGGCGCGCAGGTAGCTGATGCGCTCATAAGGCGTGTAGGCGGATTGATCGCGGTTGGTCAGACGGCAGAGCGGCGCGAGCAGCTGCTCCACCCGTTCAAGGCTGAGGTCGCCGGCAGAGTAGCCGTCTTCGAGATCCACAATGTTGTAGCAAATGTCGTCTGCCGCCTCGACCAGATAGACCAGCGGGTGACGCCGCCACCAGAGGCTGCCATCAGGTGCGGTTTCTTCGGGCAGGCCCAGCGCCTGTGCCACGGTTTTGAGCGTGTCATATTCGCTGTGAAAGGCGCCAAACTTCTTCGCGCCCACATAAGGCGCCTTGCCGCCATTGGCCGCTTTCAGCGCGGCGGAGGTGCTCGCCGTCATTGGGTATTTGGTGAAGGCTCCAAGTACGGCGTTAGACAGACGCATACCGCCCTCGTTGCGGTACATTTCCAGCCGGGTGACGATGCGAAAGCCCTGTGCGTTGCCTTCCAGCGGGGTGAATTCCGCCTGCTTGGCGGGGTCAAAATCCGCAAATAGCCCCTTGTTTGCCGCAAATTTTTCAGCAAACCAGCCGCCCATGGCCTCTTCGCCTGAGTGGCCAAATGGCGGATTGCCAATATCGTGTGCCAGACAGGCCGCGTGGACGATGCCCGCGATCTTGGGCGCTTCGCCAGCGGTCAGATGCCCCTGCTCTTCCAGCCAGCTGCCAACTTTCATACCCAAGGTGCGACCGACGCTGGCGACCTCCACCGAGTGGATCATGCGGTGGCGCAGGTGATCGTGCTCATAGAGCGGGTGGACCTGTGTTTTGTTGGCGAGCCTGCGAAACGGCGCAGAGAAGGTGATCCGGTCGGCATCCTGCACGAAGTTCTGGCGAAGGGGGTCTTCCTGTTTGCCAATGTCAGAAGCGCGGTCGGTGTTGATCAGGGTGTGCCAGTCCAAAATGTGAGGTCCGTTTGTCTGTCAGTGAAGTCTGTGGGTGAAAAGAAAAAGCCCGCTGCGGACAGCGGGCTTTCTGGAAGATTTCAGATCAATGCACAACCGCATCGTCGGGTTTTGATTGCCCGGAAGTGCCAAGCCGGTCGCCGATGATCAGCCCATCCGCCCCGGCGCTAACCGGGATGGTGTCGCCGTCTTTCACATCCCCCGCCAGCAAAGCCTCGGCCAGCGGGTTTTGCAGGGCGCGCTGGATCACGCGTTTGAGTGGGCGGGCGCCGAATACCGGATCATAGCCTTCATCGGCAAGCCATTTCTGCGCGCCTTCGTCGAGCTCGATGCCGATTTTGCGGCCTGCGAGACGTTTCTTCAGGCGGGCGAGCTGGATCTCGACGATGCCATCCATATCGGCGCGGGCGAGACGGTCAAAGATGATGGTCTCATCAAGACGGTTGAGGAATTCGGGGCGGAAGTGAGCCCGCACCGCATCCATCACATCACGCCGCGCATCAGAGGCATCCGCGCCCTCGGGCAGCTGGCTGAGCGCCTGTGCGCCAAGGTTGGAGGTGAGGATGATCAGCGTTTGCTTGAAATCCACCGTGCGGCCCTGGCCATCGGTTAGCACACCATCATCAAGCACCTGCAAAAGCACGTTGAAGACATCGGGGTGGGCTTTCTCGACCTCATCAAACAGCACCACCTGATAGGGGCGGCGGCGCACGGCCTCTGTCAGCACCCCGCCTTCGTCATAGCCGACATAGCCGGGAGGCGCGCCGATCAGGCGGGCGACCGCGTGTTTCTCCATAAATTCAGACATGTCGATGCGCACCATGGCGCTGTCGTCATCAAAGAGGAAGTCGGCCACGGCCTTGGTGAGCTCGGTTTTCCCCACACCTGTCGGGCCGAGGAAGAGGAAGCTGCCAAGGGGGCGGTTTTCATCGTTGAGGCCTGCGCGGGCGCGGCGCACGGCGTTGGACACGGCGGTGACCGCTGCATTCTGACCAATCACGCGGGCGTGTAGGTCGTCTTCCATGCGCAGGAGCTTTTCGCGCTCGCCTTCAAGCATCTTGGAGGTTGGGATACCTGTCCAACGCTCGACCACCTGGGCGATCTGTTCCGGGCGCACGGCTTCTTCCACCGTCATTTCGCCTTCGCCGTTTTCGGCCGCATCCAGCTGTTTCTCCAGATCCGGGATCACGCCATAGCTCAGCTCACCCGCGCGGGCGAGATTGCCTTCGCGTTTGGCGATGTCAAGATCGGCGCGGGCTTGATCCAGCGCTTCCTTGATGTGCTGCGCGGAGGCGAGCTTGTCGCGGCCCGCCTGCCATTTGGCGGTCAGCTCGGCAGACTTCTCCTGCAGATCGGCGAGGTCTTTCTGCAGGGTTTCTAGACGGTCCACAGAGGCGGCGTCATCCTCAAGCTGGAGAGCCTGTTCCTCGATCTGCAATTGCAGGATCTGGCGGTCAAGCGCGTCGAGCTCTTCGGGTTTGCTGTCCACTTCCATGCGCAGGCGCGAGGCGGCCTCGTCCACAAGGTCGATGGCTTTGTCCGGCAGAAAGCGATCGGTGATGTAGCGGTGGCTGAGCGTGGAGGCCGCGACCAGCGCAGAGTCAGAGATGCGCACGCCGTGGTGCAGCTCATATTTTTCCTTGATGCCGCGCAGGATGGAAATTGTGTCTTCCACTGTGGGCTCTTCAACCATCACCGGCTGGAAACGCCGCGCAAGGGCTGCGTCTTTTTCCACATATTTGCGATATTCATCGAGCGTGGTGGCGCCGATGCAATGCAGCTCGCCACGCGCCAGGGCCGGCTTGATCAGGTTGGCCGCATCCATTGCGCCCTCTGACTTACCTGCCCCAACAAGGGTGTGCATCTCGTCGATGAAGAGGATGATTTCGCCTGCGGCCTCAGTGACTTCGGTCAGAACGGCCTTCAGGCGTTCCTCAAATTCACCACGGTATTTTGCGCCTGCAATCAGCGCGCCCATGTCGAGCGCCAGCAGCTTCTTGTTGCGCAGGGATTCCGGCACGTCACCGTTGACGATGCGCAGGGCCATGCCCTCGGCAATCGCGGTTTTACCCACGCCCGGTTCCCCGATCATCACCGGGTTGTTTTTGGTACGGCGGCTGAGCACCTGCATGGCGCGGCGGATTTCATCGTCGCGGCCTATGATCGGATCGATTTTGCCTTCGCTGGCGCGTTCGGTCAGATCCTGGGCGTATTTCTTGAGCGCTTCATAGCCGTCCTCTGCCGACGCGCTATCAGCGGTGCGGCCTTTGCGGATGTCGTTGATGGCGGCATTGAGCGCTTTGGCGGTGACATTGCCTGCCTCAAGCGCGTCGCGGGCTTTGGATTTCACCATCACCAGCGCCATCAGGATGCGCTCCACCGGCACAAAGCTGTCGCCCGCCTTCTTGGCGAGGCTTTCCGCCTCCGAAAGCACTTTGGCGGAGGTGTTTTCCAGATAGGGCTGGCCGGTGTCTCCCGACACCTGCGGCTGTTTGTCGACAGCGGCATCGACGGCCTCGCGCACACGCGCGGCGTCACCACCGGCGCGGGAGATCAGATTGGCGGCGAGCCCCTGATCGTCGTCCATCAAAGCTTTCAAAATATGTTCGGGCACCAGACGCTGGTGGTTTTCCCGCATCGCGATCGTCTGCGCCGCCTGAATGAAGCCGCGCGACCGCTCCGTGAACTTGCTCAAGTCCATGGTCATTCTCCTTCTCATAAGCGCCCGATTGCCGATGACGCCCGCTTTGCGGCACGCCCGGTTGTGGGCCTCATCAAAGATGTGGGATGCGGCGTGTGTCAGGTCAAGATTGCCAGACAGGAATTTGCATTCGTCTCAACAAATGCGGGAATTCCAGTGCGAAAAGGGCACAAAAATTCCCCTAAATTGAGACAATTTTCGCCCTATTTTCGCGCCAGACTGAACGTCGAACAGAATGTTTATGGGGGTGGCATGCCATGCATGTGACAGAAATTCAGATCACCAACCCGATGTATCGCCAGACACTGGGCGAGTTGACGGCTGTGGTGAGCCTCAGCAGTGCATCGCGTGATGTGCGGGTGCATTGCGCAGTACCGGCAGAGGACAGCACCGAGCCGCAGAAAGGCGCCGGACGGCTGGCCTTGATCCGCGAAGCGCTGCGGCAGCTGCGCCGGATGCCAGAGATGCGCACCGGCCGCGAAGAGCTTTCCTTTGCGCCGGGTGTGTTGCCAAGCGAGGGCTGATCCGCCCCAAAGGGGATCCATTGAGCCTCCCGATGGGGAGGCTTTTTGCGTTTCTGGGCCTTTATCGGGGTTTCCGGGGCCTGCCCTGAAGCACGCAGGCTTGCCGGAGCGGGGATGAGGCGTTAGAAGGCGCACGTTTGCTTTGTGCCACCCTAAATTGCTGGAGACCTCCCATGAGTTCAGACGACCGCCTGATCGTAGCCCTTGACGTGCCCAACGCCCTGCAGGGTTTGCAGCTTGCAGAGCAGATTGGCGATGCCGTGTCTTTCTATAAGATCGGGCTTGGCATGCTGACCGGAGGCGGGCTGGCGCTGGCCAATGAGCTGAAAGACGAGCACGGCAAGCGCATCTTTCTGGACATGAAGCTGTTTGACATCGGTGCCACCATTGAGGCGGCGGTGCGCGGGCTGGCGCAGTTTGATCTGGATTTCCTGACCGTGCATGGCGACCCCCATGTGGTGGCTGCAGCCAAAGAAGGCGCGGCGGGCAGCAATCTGAAAATTCTGGGTGTGACCATCCTGACATCGCTGGATCGCGGTGATCTGGACAACTGTCTGATCAAAGAGGGCGAGATCAAGGACTTGGTGCAGGAGCGCGCGGGTCGGGCGTTTGACGCGGGCGCGGATGGCGTGATTGCCTCCCCTCAGGAAGCCGCACTGATCCGGGCCTTGCCGGAATCTGAGGGCCGCCTGATCGTGACCCCCGGCGTGCGCCCCGCAGGCGCAGCACTTGGTGATCAGAAGCGCGTGGCCACACCAGCCAACGCGGTGGCAGATGGCGCTGACCACATTGTGGTGGGCCGTCCGGTCTGGACCGCAGAAGACCCGCGCGCCGCAGCGCAAGCCATTGTGACAGAACTGGCCTCTGCTCAGGCCAAGCGCCCCAACCGCTAAGCCAAAGCCTGCGCGCCGCCCCTGTCAGGCGGCGCGACTGCTGCTATATTGAGGCTCCGAGACTCACACGAGAGACGCGCGGATGCCCGCATTTTGCCGAGACTGCCTGACCGAGAGCCAAAGCGCGGCGCGCTGTGGCCACTGTGGCAGCATGCGCATGATTTCCCATCCGGAGCTGTTTGATCTCTCTATCGCGCATATGGATTGTGATGCGTTTTATGCGAGCGTGGAGAAGCGCGACAATCCGGAGCTGGTGGACAAGCCGGTGATCATTGGCGGCGGGCGGCGCGGCGTGGTCTCGACCGCCTGTTATGTGGCGCGCATTCGCGGGGTGCGCAGCGCCATGCCGATGTTTCAGGCGCTGAAACTCTGCCCCGAGGCGGTGGTGATCAAACCGCGCATGTCGGTCTATGTGGAGGTCAGCCGCGCCATTCGCGCAATGATGGACGCGCTGACCCCGGTGATTGAGCCGTTGTCGCTGGATGAGGCGTTTCTCGACCTCACCGGCACCACGAAGCTGCATGGCGCGCCGCCAGCGGTGATGCTGGCGCGGCTGACAAAACGCATGAAAGACGAGCTGGGGATCACCGGCTCGATTGGGTTGTCGCACAACAAGTTCCTCGCCAAAGTGGCCAGTGATCTGGACAAGCCGCGTGGATTTTCGGTGATTGGCAAGGCCGAAACCGCTGACTTCCTGAGTGACAAGCCGGTGCGGATGATCTGGGGGATTGGTCCGGTGGCGCAGGAAAGCCTTGAGCGGGCGGGCATTCGCACCTTCACCGACCTGCTGCGCTGGGATCAGGAAGACCTGATCGCGCGGTTTGGCAACACCGGCTATCGGCTGTGGCATCTGGCGCGGGGGCAGGACAAGCGCAAGGTCTCTGCCCATGCGCCGATGAAGAGCATCAGCAATGAGACCACGTTTTTTGAGGACACCGCCAGTCTGGATGTGCTGGACGGGCACATCTGGCGGCTGTCGGAAAAGGTGTCGGATCGGGCGAAAGCCAAGGATCTGGCGGGGCGGGTGGTGACCTTGAAGCTGAAGCGCGCCAATCACAGCACGATCAGCCGCCGAGTGAGCCTGCGGGACGCGACACAGATGGCGGACACGCTCTATCGCACCGCGCGCGGGCTGTTTGATCAGGTCGGCAATGAGGGGCCTTACCGGCTGATCGGGGTGGGGCTGGCAGATCTGGTGCCCGCCACGCAGGCGGATCTGTCAGGTGACCTGCTCGATCCGCAGGCGGTGCAGCGCGCCAAGGCAGAGCGCGCCACCGATGCGATCCGCGCGAGGTTTGGCGCGGATGCGATCCAGAAGGGGCGTGGGATACGGTGAGGGAAAGGGCAGCGCCCGACCGCGGGTGGGCGTTCGAACGCTTGGTCATTGCCACATAGCCTGCAAATCTGCGCCAGATTCAGAGAGATTGGCTGACCTGTCAAAAGCGCCCGCCCATGGGGGCGGACGGGCGCTGCCCGTGCCGCAAGCGACACGGGCGTTGGTTTTGGATCAATCGTATTTGCGCTGGTCTTCGATGACGATGCCATCTTTGGGCAGGCTGCCCGGCGCGACGATTTCCACTGTGCCTTTGAGCTTGAGTGCATCCACAACGGAGGCCCCGTAGGCGGCCGCATCACCAACCGGAGATTCAATCTGCACCGTCATCACATCCATCTCACCTGAACGCGTGGCGATGACGCGCGCCTTTGCGATCTCGTCATGTTTGGCCACCAGTGCCGCGACCTGCTCTGGCCGCACAAACATGCCTTTGATCTTGGCGGTCTGGTCGGCGCGACCCATCCAGCCTTTGATGCGCATGTTGGTGCGACCACAGGGGCTTTCGCCCGGGAGGATTGCGGAAAGATCGCCGGTGGCAAAGCGGATCAGCGGGTAATCAGGGTTGAGCGTGGTCACCACCACTTCGCCCACCTCACCCGGCGCGACTGGGGTGCCGGTGCCCGGCGTGACGATTTCGACAATCACGCCTTCGTCGATGATCATCCCCTCCATGGCCTCAGATTCATAAGCAATCGAGCCCAGATCAGCGGTACCGTAGCCCTGAAGACAGGTGATGCCGCGATCGGCATATTCCTGACGCAGCGAGGGGAAGAGCGCGCCACCGCCGACGGTGGCCTTGGTGATCTGGAGTTTTTCGCCCATCTCCTCAGCTTTGTCCAAGATGAACTTGAGATAGTCGGGCGTGCCCGCATAGGCGGTGGTGCCGATGTCCACAGCGGCGCGGACCTGCATTTCGGTCTGCCCCACACCTGCGGGCAACACTTTGGCCCCCACGGCGCGGGCGCCGCTTTCAAACATCATACCCGCAGGGGTCAGATGGTAGGAAAAGCAGTTGTGCACGATGTCCGCCGCGCCAATGCCCACCGCATGCAGCACGCGGCCAAAGCGGAACCAGTCGTGGCTGGTGCCGCCGGGTTCATAGATCGGACCCGGAGACTGGAACACATGGGCGATGTTGGGATTGCTGAGATCGGCAAAGCCGCCCAAGGGGCCTGCGGCTTTCTGCGCGGCACCAAGCTCTGATTTGCGCAGCACGGGGAGGTCTGCCAGCGCCTGAGCCGAGGTGATCTTGGCCGGATCCACATCCGCCAGACTGGCCGCAAAGCCCGGCAAGGCCTTGGCGCGGGCCAGCTGCGCAGGCAGGGCTGCGCTCAGATCGGCGGCGCGCTGATCGGCGCTGCGGGTTTCCAACTCATCAAAAAAGCGGCTCATGTTGCCATCCTTTATGTGCTCTGCCGCCATGCGTGCGGCCAAAGATTTCTTGTGCGCGCGCTGAGAGAGAGCGGCGCGAGACGGGAAGTGGGTGCCCGGTCAGACCGGGCAGAAAGGGAGGCTGAGGTCAGCTCAGCCAGCGTTTGCGGCGACGATAGGAGCGCACGTCGCGGAAGGATTTGCGGCCTTCTTCAGACATGCCGAGATAAAATTCCTTCACATCCGGGTTTTCGCGCAGTTCGGCGGCAGGGCCATCCATCACCACGCGGCCGGATTCCAGAATATAGCCATAATGGGCAAAGCGCAGCGCCACATTGGTGTTCTGCTCTGCCAGAAGGAAGGTCGCGCCTTCTTTCTCATTGAGGTCTTTCACGATGGTGAAGATTTCTTCCACCAGCTGCGGTGCAAGGCCCATGGAAGGTTCATCCAGCAGAATACATTCCGGGCGGCTCATCAGCGCGCGGCCAATGGCGACCATCTGCTGCTCCCCGCCGGAGGTATAGCCCGCCTGCGATTTGCGGCGCTCTTTCAGGCGTGGGAAATAATTGTAGACCATCTCGAGATCTGCGGCGACTTCGCCACCGCTGCGGGTATAGGCCCCGGTCAGCAGGTTCTCTTCGACCGTGAGGTGCTCAAAGCAGTGACGGCCTTCCATCACCTGAATGACGCCCTTTTTCACCAGCGCTGCCGGATCAAGATCGGCCACAGGTTCGCCGCGATAGTTGATCGTGCCTTTGGTGACCTCGCCGCGCTCGGAGTGCAGCAGGTTTGAGATGGCCTTCAGCGTGGTGGTTTTGCCTGCGCCATTGCCGCCCAGCAGTGCGGTGATGCCGCCCTTGGGAACCGAGAGGCTCACGCCTTTCAGCACAAGGATCACGTGATTGTAGATCACCTCGATGTTGTTGACCTCCAGAAGGGTCTCTTCGGTGCGACCAGCGTCAAGCATAAGCGTTGTCTTTCGTCTCAGGATCAGGGTGCCCCGGCCAGCAAGTTCCGGCCGGGGCGGTTGGGTTTGCGCGGGGCTTACTTACAGGCCGCTTCGATGTTGTTTTCAGCGGCGTAGGCTGCGGAATCTTCCGCCACCAGCGCGCCGATCACCTCACCGTCGGTCTCTTTAAAGTCAGAGATCAACGACCAGGTCTGATTGGCCGCGTCCCACTGGGTCACACCAACGAGGCCCGGGCCACCGTGGTTCTGACAGGAGACGTTGAAGGCCGGACCAAAGTTCGGCATGCCGAGCGCGGTCATTTTGGCCTCATCAATCTGCAGCGCTTCCATGCCGTCACGCATCTGGCTTGGAGTGATGTCGGCTGTACCGTGGATGCCTTGAGCGGTTTTGGCCGCCTCAGCTGCGAGCATGGCGGCATACATGCCACGGTTATAGAGCACGTTGCCGACCTGATCGCCTGCACCTGCCGCTTTGCCCGCATCAACAACATACTTCTGGATGTCGTCAAAGATCGGGAAGTCACGGCCCACGTTGTGGAAGGTCAGCGCCTTGAAGCCATCGGCCTTCGCGCCCGCTGGCAGCACGTCATGCTCTGCACCGGACCACCAGATGCCGATGAAGTTTTCCATCGGGAAGCGGATGTTGGCGGCTTCCTGAACCGCAACCTGGTTCATCACGCCCCAGCCCCACATCAGAACAAAGTCCGGACGTTCGCGGCGGATCTGCAGCCACTGGGATTTCTGCTCCTGACCGGGGTGATCCACCGGCAGCAGGCTCAGCTCATAGCCGTGCTTTTTCTGCAGCTCTTCGAGCGTGCGGATCGGCTCTTTGCCGTACGCGGAGTTGTGATAGACCAGCGCAATTTTCTTGCCCTTCAGGTCACCGCCATTGGTCTCAAGCAGGTAGTTCACCGCACCGGAGGCACCATCCCAGTAGTTGCCAGGGTAGTTGAACACGTGGCTGAAGACTTCGCCGTTGGCGGCAGAGGTCCGGCCATAGCCCATGGAGTGAATCGGAATGTCATCCGCGGTCGCTTTGGGGATCAACTGATAGGTGATGCCGGTGGAGAGCGGCTGATAGACCAGCGCGCCTTCGCCTTTGGTGGATTCGTAGCATTCCACACCTTTGGCGGTGTTGTAGCCGGTTTCACATTCGATCATGCGGATCGGAACGCCACCAATGCCGCCATCACGCTCGTTCAGCAGAGTGAAGTAATCTGCGTAGCCATCCGCGAAAGGAATGCCGCCTGCAGCGTAGGGGCCTGTGCGGTAGCTGAGTGATGGGAACACCAGATCGGCCATTGCCGGGGCTGCCGCCATCACCGCGCCGAGCGCCATGGATGCGAATTTCAATTTCATCGGGTTTCTCCTCCCTTGGTTTTTGTCCGATGGTGAGCGCAAGGCCTCCCCGCCCCGCGCGCTGGTCATGGCCCCGCCTTAATGCGGGAAGGGCCACAACCTCAGCTTCTCCTTGGCCACGCGCCAGAGCTGCGCCAGACCATGGGGTTCTGCGATCAGGAAGACGATGATCAGCGCCCCCACGATCAGGAATTCGAGGTGTGCGGCGATATCGGTCGGCCAGCCAAGGCCCCCCACCAGCACGTTTTTCAGCAGGACCGGCATCAGAACCAGGAAGGCTGCGCCGGCAAAGGAGCCAAAGATCGAGCCCAGACCGCCGATGATGATCATGAAGAGCACCAGAAAGGACTGGTTGATGCCAAAGGCTTCGCCCACTTCCACCGCGCCCAGATAGACCGAGAAGAACAGCGCCCCCGCAACACCGATGAAGAAGGAACTCACAGCAAAGGCAGAGAGCTTGGCCTTCAGCGGGTTCACACCGATGATCTCAGCGGCGATGTCCATGTCGCGGATCGCCATCCATTTGCGCCCCTGCATGCCGCGCGTCAGGTTGCGCGCCACAATCGCCAGCAACGTGAGGATCACGAGGCAGAAGAGATACGGCGCCCAGGCGGTGGTGTTCGGACCGGTCACGGCGATGCCAAACACGGTGCGTTCCGGTGCGGAGATCTGACCGGAGGCGGAGTAGTTGTAAAACCACGGCACCCGGTTGAAGAGCCACACAAGGAAGAACTGTGCCGCCAGTGTGGCCACCGCCAGATAGAAGCCTTTGATGCGCAGCGATGGCAGACCAAAGAGCACGCCGACCAGCGCGGTCACGCCGCCTGCAAGCAGCACGTGGATGAAAATGTTGATCTCCGGGAAAGAGGTCATGAGCTTGTAGCAGGCATAGGCCCCCACCGCCATGAAGCCCCCGGTGCCCAGGCTGACCTGCCCGCAATAGCCCACAAGGATGTTCAGACCAATCGCCGCGATCGCGTAGATCAGGAACGGCAGGAAGATCGCGTTGACCCAGTAGTCATTGATCAGGAACGGCACCGCGCAGAAGGCAAAGAGCATCACCGCATAGTACCGATAGCGATCAAAACGGATCGGGAAGGTTTGGTTGTCGTCGGCGTAGTTCGTTTTGAAGTCGCCCGCTTCACGATAGAACATCAGCTGTTCTCCTCGTTATATTCTCTTTCAAGATGGGACCGGTCCGCCCGGTTCCCCTTTTTCGCATAGCCCGTGGCCTCTGAGTGCCGCACAAGCTTGAGGTAACACCACACTCCCAGCGCTCCCCCTGTCGCCGCGAGGACCGCGGCGGTGGTCATTTGCCCCGCATCAGCCGGGTCCGCCGTGATGGCGAGGTAGCCGAAGGCCCAGAAACCGGACCAGGCGATGACGTTCAGGATGGCTAGAAGTTTTGGCATATCCTGTGAGACCTTTCGTTTCAGACCCTCTCGATGATTTTTTCCCCAAACAGGCCCTGCGGCCGGAAGACGAGGAAGACGAGTGCCAGCACATAGGCGAACCAGTTTTCGGTTGCGCCGCCGACCAGCGGGCCGATGGTGAATTCAAAGAGCTTTTCACCGACACCGATGATCAGGCCGCCGACAATGGCACCTGGGATCGAGGTGAAGCCGCCCAGCATCAGCACCGGCAGCGCCTTGAGTGCGATCAGCGAGAGCGAGAACTGCACACCGGATTTGGCGCCCCACATGATGCCCGCCACCAGCGCGACAAAGCCTGCCACGGACCAGACCATGACCCAGATGAAGTTGAGCGAGATGCCCACCGACAGCGCGGCCTGGTGGTCGTCGGCCACTGCGCGCATGGCGCGGCCCTGTTTGGTGTACTGAGAGAACAGCACCAGTGCGATCACGAGAATGGTGGCGATCACCGTGGCAACCAGATCGAGCTGATCCAGGAAGAAGCCGTAGAAGTTCTCGTTGCCCATGCCGAGCCACTGGGTGTTTTCCTCAATCCAGAAGCTGCCGCCCTGGGGTAGGCCCACATCCAGCGTCTTGATGTCAGAGCCCCACATCAGGTCGCCAAAACCTTCGAGGAAATAAGCGAGACCAATGGTGGCCATGAACAGGATGATCGGCTCCTGATTGACCAGATGGCGGAACACAAATTTCTGCACCGCCCAAGCGAGGAACACCATAACACCCATGGTCAGAAGGATCGCCAGAATCGCGGGCACATGCCAGCCAAAGTGGTGGATTTCCGTGCCGAGTGCCGCGTTGATCAGATGCGCAAAAGGCACCTGCCCTTTCATGATCCCCACAAGGGTCGCCGCAGAGAACAGCGCCATCACACCCTGGGCGTAGTTGAAGATGCCGGAGGCTTTGTAGATCAGAACGAAGCCCAGCGCGACGAGCGCATAAAGCACCCCTGCCATCAGGCCGTTAAGCACAACCTCGGTGCCGTAGAGAAGACTTTCAGGCATCACAAACGCCTCCGAATTTTTCTTTGAAGTCAGGGATTTGCTTAGTCATGAGCCACCCCCAGATAGGCGTCGATCACATCCTGGTTGTTGCGCACCTCATCTGGTGTGCCGTCCCCGATCTTCTTGCCGTAATCCATCACCACCACGCGGTCCGAGAGATCCATAACCACGCCCATATCGTGCTCGATCAGCGCGATTGTGGTGCCAAATTCATCATTCATATCAAGGATAAAGCGGGACATGTCCTCTTTCTCCTCGACGTTCATCCCGGCCATTGGCTCATCCAGAAGCAGGATAGACGGTTCCGCCGCCAGAGCGCGCGCAAGCTCGACCCGTTTCTTCAAACCGTAAGGCAGACGCCCAACCGGTGTTTTGCGGATGTGCTGGATTTCAAGGAAGTCGATGATGCGTTCCACAAAGGCGCGGTTCTCCACCTCTTCCTGCTCGGCTTTGCCTTTCCAGAGCGCCTGCTGGATGAGATTGGCGTTCATCTGGCGCAGACGGCCGGTCATCACGTTATCAAGCACGGACATGCCCTCAAACAGCGCGATGTTCTGGAAGGTGCGGGCGATGCCCTGTTGCGCCACCTGATAAGGTTTCATCGGCGGACGCTTTGCGCCTTTGTACCAGACCTCGCCTTCCTGAGGCACATAGAAGCCGGAGATCACGTTCAGCATTGAGGATTTGCCCGCGCCGTTGGGGCCGATGATCGCACGGATCTCGCCTTCGCGGATGTCAAAGCTGATGTCGGTGATCGCCTTCACCCCGCCAAAGCGCAGAGTGATGTTTTTCATTTCCATGACCACACCGCCAATGGTGCGGCCGTCGTCGGTGACGAAGCTGTCGTTGCTCATATCATTCATTCTGCTGCCACCTTGCTGGCCACGGGCACCACTGCGGCGTCGCGCAATTCAAGCGTGGCGCGGATGCTGCCTTTGCGGCCGTCTTCATAGGTCACTTCGGTTTCGGTTGAGACCGAGCTGGCGCCGCCATAGAGCGCATCCACCAGATCCTTGAATTTGTCGGCCACAACCGCACGGCGCACTTTGCGGGTGCGGGTCATTTCGCCGTCATCCGCATCCAGTTCCTTGTGCAGGATGAGGAAGCGGTGAATCTGACAGCCTGCCAGCATCGGGTCATCGGCCACGGATTTGTTGACCGTTTCCACATGGCTCTGAATGGACTCAAGCACCTTCGGATGGCCTGCGAGCTCCTGATAGGAAGCATAAGGCACGTTGTTGCGCTCTGCCCAGTTGCCCACCGCCGTCAAGTCGATGTTGATGAAGGCCACGCAGCGATCCTTGCCGCTGCCAAAGAGCACGGCCTCAAGAATGTCAGGATAGAACTTCAGTTTGTTCTCGACATATTTGGGCGCGAACATGGAGCCATCGGCCATTTTGCCCACGTCTTTGGCGCGGTCGATGATGCGCAGGTGGCCGGTGTCTTTTTCAAAGAAGCCAGCATCACCGGTTGCCACCCAGCCTTCCGCGTCCTTGGTGGAGGCGGTGCTTTCGGGGTTGTTGTAGTATTCCACAAATACACCGGGGCTGCGGTAGTGGATTTCGCCGGTGTCGTCGATTTTGATTTCCACATCCGGGCTTGGCACGCCCACGGTGTCCGCGCGCACCTGACCGTCCGGCTGGGCGGTGATAAAGACGGTGGCTTCGGTCTGGCCGTAGAGCTGTTTCAGGTTGATGCCGAGGGAGCGGTAGAACTCAAAAATCTCCGGACCAATCGCTTCGCCCGCCGTGTAGCCCACGCGCACGCGGCCAAAGCCGAGCGTGTCTTTCAGCGGGCCGTAGATCAGCATATCGCCCAGTTTGTATTTCAGACGGTCCATGAAGGGGACAGGGTTGCCGTCCAGAATATCGCCGCCCACTTTTTTGGCGTGCTCCATGAAGTTGTGGAACATGCGCCGCTTAAGGGAGCCTGCGTCTTCCATGCGGATCATGACGTTGGTGAGCTGGGTCTCAAACACGCGCGGCGGGGCGAAATAGTAGGTCGGCCCGATTTCGCGCAGGTCGGTCATCATAGTGTCTGCGGATTCAGGGCAGTTCACGCAGAAGCCTGTCCAATACGCCTGACCAATGGAGAAGATGAAATCCCCAACCCATGCCATCGGCAGATAGGCGAGGATCTCTTCGCCCGCTGTGAGCTTGTCAAACTCGGAAGAGTTCTTCGCGCTCTCGATCACGTTGCGGTTGGAGAGCACCACGCCTTTGGGTTTGCCTGTGGTGCCTGAGGTGTAGAGCATCACGCAGGTGCTGTCATAGGTCAGCTTGCCACGGCGCGCCTCAAGATCGGTGATCCATTCATCCCGTGCTGCGAGGCCCTGCGCCTGAATGTGGCTGAATTCATGCAGCTGGTGGTGATCATACTTCCGCAGCCCGCGCGGATCGACGTAGATCATATGTTCGAACTGATGCAGGCTGTCCTGAATGTCGATGATCTTGTCGACCTGTTCCTGGTCTTCGACGATGGCGTATTTGGCGCCGCAGTGACCGAGGATATATTCCATCTCCTCTGCCGCGCTGTCCTGATAGACCGGCACCGGCACCGCGCCCACGGACTGGGCGGCAACCATCGACCAGTAAAAATAGGGGCGGTTGCGGCCGATGATGGCGACAAAATCGCCCTCCGACACGCCCAGATTGATCAGGCCGAGCGCGAGCGCTTCGATTTCTTCTGCTGTCTTTGCCCAAGTCCAGGTCTGCCAGATCCCAAACTCTTTCTCCCGGTATGCGTCTTTATCCGCAAATTGGGTGGCGTTCCGCTGCAACAGCGCCGGAATGGACGCGAGTCCGCCGGTCGCCTGTGACGACTGTGCCAAATTTCTTTCCTCCCTAAAGCTCGCCCTATTGGTGTTTTGAGCAAGCCAAAACCGTCGAAACGATTCCTCCCCTCACAGTGGGGCTCAGAACAGGCTGCGGGTCAACTTTTTCCTTAACATTTCCTAAACCTTACGAATTGTAACAGCGCGCATTTCGGGCTTTCGCTGGCCCCGAAACCGGTGTTAGCGATAAGAAAAGGAGAGCTGAATGGCGCATGTGAAAGGGGAAACGCAGGCGATGACCGTCGCCGGGCTGAACCTGATCAAACAGGCTCTGTCGATCTATGACAGCGAGCTGAAACTGGTTGTGGCCAATGCGCGCTTTCGCGAGATGTTCTCTATTCCCAAGGGGTTGATGCAACCCGGGGCGACCTTTGCCGACACCATCGCCTTTCTGATTGAGAATGGCGAATACGGCCCCATTGCCGAGGCTGAGAAGGCGGCGTTCATTCAGGACCGTGTGGAGCGGGCGCTGGCGTTTGAGCCGCATTACTTTGAACGAAAGCGCGCCGACGGGCGCTGGATCAGCGTGGAAGGCTCACCTCTGCCTCAGGGGGGCTGGGTTGCGGTTTACACCGATATCACCTCCACCAAACGGCAGGAGGCGCTGCTGCGCGCGCGCTCTGAGGAGCTGTCAGATCAGGTGCTGCAATATGCCGAGGAGCTGTCTGCCACCAACCGGGAGATGGAGAGCACGGTCAACACGCTGGAGGAGGTCAAGCGCCAGTTGACCGAGAGCGAGGCGCGGATGCGGCTGACGGCGGAGATGATGCCGGCCCATATCGCCCATGTGGGGCCGGACTGGATCTACACCTATTCCAACCGCCGCCTCAGCGCGGTGATCCCCGGGCGCCCCTCAGATATTGTGGGCATGCGGGCCGAGGAGGCGCTTGGCGAAAGCGCCTTTCGCGCGATCCGCCCCCATCTTGAGGCGGCCTTTCGCGGCAAGGCCTCGGTGTTTGAGTTCAACGAACATCCCAGCACGCGGCGGATCCGCGTGGCCTTTACGCCGGATGACAGCGAGGGCGCGGCGCGCGGGGTCTATGTGCTGTCAATGGACATCACCGAGGAAACCCAGACCCGCGTGGCCCTGCAACAGACCCGCCGCCGTGAAATCGCGGCGCAGATGACAAGCGGCTTGGCGCATGATTTCTCCAACCTCTTGACCATCATTCTTGGCACCCAGCGCAAGCTGCAGAAGATGGGCCTGCCGGAGGAGGCGCAATCGCTGATTGAGGCCACCTTGGGCGCGGCGCGGCGTGGGGGCACGCTTCTGGACAATCTGGCCAATGTCACCGGCCCGCGGGTGCCCAAGCTGGCGGCTACGGATATGGCGGGCTTTCTGTCTGATCTGGAGACGCTGGCGCGTCCGACGGTCGACAAGAAGGTGGCGCTGATCATTGAAAACAACATTCCTGACGGCGCGCTGATGGTGGATCCGGCGATGTTGCAGGATTCTCTGGTGAACCTGCTCTTGAATGCTGCCCATGCCTGTGGCGCCGGGGGGACAATTCTGTTGATTGCCGAGCTGGTGCAGAACACCTGGGTGCAATTCACGGTGCGCGATACCGGGCCGGGCTTTTCTGACGAGGCGCTCAGCCGCGCGCTTGATCCGTTCTTCACCACCAAGGGCGCGGAGGGGTCGGGCCTTGGGCTGGCGATGGTCTATGACATGACCAAGCTGGTGGGGGGCGACATCAAGATCGGCAATGCGGTGAATGGCGGGCAGGTGATCCTGCGGCTGCCGCTGCGCCGTGCGGTGCAGGATGCGACGCCCGGGCTGGCGCTGCTGGTGGAGGACAACCCCGATCTGCGCGGGCTGATACGCGACATGCTGACCGATATGAAACACACGGTGATTGAGGCCGCCAGCGTGGATGAGGCGCGGGTGCTGCTGGATCAGGTGCCGGAGATCAAGCTGGTGCTTTCCGATATTTCGCTGGAGGGCGAGGCCACAGGTGTTGACCTGATCCGCGAGGTTGGGCGGGAGCGTGTGCCAACTTACCTTATGACCAGCTTGCCCCAGAGCCACACGCTCTATATCGAAGGGGCGGCGCGGGCGCCGGTGCTGCCCAAACCCTTTACGGCCAAACAGTTAGACCAATTTTTGCACCCGAAGTGAGACCCTGTTTATGACTGCTCCGCTTGTCACCATTCTGGACGATGAACCGGATATCCGCATGATCCTTGCGGATGCGCTGGAGGATGCGGGCTTTCGCACCATGGCGTTTTCGCGGGCCACCGAATTTGAAGCTGCTCTGAAATCCACCACGCCGGATGTCTGCCTTGTGGATCTGGGCTTGCCGGACAAAGACGGGCTGACGTTGGTGCATCGGCTGGCGCTGGAGGTCGGCGCGGCGGTGATCATCATTTCCGGGCGCGCGCAGGTGCAGGACCGGATCACCGGGCTGGAACTGGGGGCGGATGACTACATCATCAAGCCTTTTGACCCGACCGAAGTGGTGGCCCGTGTGCGCGCACGGCTGCGCAAAGACCGTGCGGCTGCGCCGGTGGCGGTGGCCAATACCGCCGAGTTCAACGGTTGGACCGCCTATTTTGACCGCTATGTGCTGGAAGATGAAACCGGCGCGGAGACAACGTTCAGCCATGCGGAAGGCGAGGTGCTGCGGCTGTTTCTGGACAGCCCCAAACGGCTGATCAGCCGGGCGCAGATGCAGGAGACTTTGGGCGGCGCGGCGGGCGAGAGCTTTGACCGGGCGATGGATGTGCGGATTTCGCGCCTCCGCACCAAATTGCAGGAAGACCCCAAAAATCCGCGCCTTATCAAAACGATCTACGGGGCCGGGTATATTTTCCTTGGGGATGTGAGCTGGCGCTGACGCTGCGCATGTAGGATCTCCGTGCGCGATCTACACTATATGTAGATTTTCCACCCAAAATAGCGTAGACTGATATCAGGCGGCAACCAGAGGCCGCAAAATGCGGGCTGCTTTGCAGAATGGGGCAGACAGCGCGCGCACAGGCGGGCTGGGAAGCCACCAACGGGACAGCCGCGACACGCTGGGCGCGGCAGCACCTCGGGGACAGATACAACAAAAGGTCACTCCCGCCTTCCCCGCAGACCAGACCATCGGCTGCGGGGAATTTTTATGCGCCTCATGGTCTCTTTTGCGGTCAGCCCTTTTGCTTCCATCAAAAGAAAAGGCGCGCCCGATGACGCGCCTTCCTAAGTCTATGTGCCTCAGGTTTATTTCACCGCGAGGGTTTTCCAGCCGCCGTTTTCCACAACGGACACCACAACCACATCCGCGCCGCGGTGATCATCTGGGCCGTAGGTGATCTGCACATCGGTCAGCTCATCGGCGTAGTCCAGAGATTCCATGGCAGCGAGGAAGCTTTGATGGGTGAGGTCGGCACCGGCGGCTTCGAGCGCGCGCACCACAGTGTCTGCGGCGGAGTAGCCAAGCATGGCAAAACCCGAGGCGGGCTGGTCAAATTTCGCTTTGTAATCCGCGATGAATTTGGCCGGTACAGGATCGGCCGCGCGCTCATACAGATCACGCCAGCCCGCAGCGGCATAAAGCCCGTCGGTCACGCCACCGGGCACCTGTGCCACCGGCTCCAGAAAGCCTGCGGAGGTGTTGAGGAATTTCACATCGGTCCAACCGAGCTTTTTGGCGGTGCCCACCACGGTGATGCCCTGACGCACGCCCAGCGCCATGGTGACGATGTCACATTCTGCCGCTTTCAGCTTGGTCAGGGAGCCGACAAAATCCAGCTCATCCGGCTTGTGTGTGGTCTCGCCTGCCATGGTGAGGCCCAGCGTTTCGGCCGCATCGGCGGTGGATTCCGCGATCTCCTTGCCGAAGTCAGACGGGATGTACATGGAGCAGACTTCTTTGGCGCCAAACTCCTCGGCCAGATAGGTCACACCCACCTGCACCTGATCGTAATAGCTTGAGAAAGCGATGAATTTATTGTCGACCGGATCCTGCAGCATCTGGCGCGCGGCCGAAAGCGGGCCGATGTTGGGAATGCCTTTGGGGTCCAGCAGTTTGAAACCTGCTGTGTTCATCGGCGTGCCAAGGCTGAGCAGCATCGCAAAGACCTTGTCGCGGTTGAGCAGCTTGTTGTAGCCCTGCATCGCGCGCGGGATCTGGTAGCCGTTGTCCTCCACAACAAACCGGATCTGACGCCCGTGCACGCCACCAGCGCTGTTGGCTTCTTCAAAGCGCATATTGGCGCCGTTCACCGCCGGAACACCCACGGCGGCAAAAATGCCACTGAGGTCATTGACCGAGCCGATCACCACTTCGCTGTCGCTCACGCCCTGCGTGTCCGCAGCGACCTGAGACGCCAGCGCCGCCGCGCCAACCGCCAGTGCAGTCGTCAGATGTTTCATAGTTTCCTCCCGTTAATCTGTGGTCTGAGGCCACGTGAATGCGTGGCAGTTTGCGTTTAACTTGAACCGCTTATTCGCTGCCTCTCCCGAGTGGTCGAACGCGAAAAGCGATCCGCATGCCTGAGGTAAAACGCGAACTGCCTCAGTACATCTCCTCAATCAGGCTTGCGTGTTTCTTCTCCACAAAGCTGCGCTTGAGCTTCATGGTGGCTGTCAGTTCTTCGTCCTCTGCGGTGAGCAGCACGTTGATAAGACGGAAATCCTTGATCTGCTCGACGCGGGCGAACTCCTTGTTGACCGCATCCACCTCTCCCTTGATGAGGTCGACCACATCCTGCGCCGCGCAGAGCGAGGCAAAATCGGAAAACGGCACTTTGCGGTCCTGGGCGTATTTCTCCACGTTTTCCTGATCGATCATGATCAGGCAGCTGAGGTATTTGCGCGCATCGCCAATCACCACCGCATCGGAAATATAGTGGCTGAATTTCAGGCGGCTTTCGATTTCAGCAGGCGTGATGTTCTTGCCGCCAGCGGTGATGATGATGTCCTTCAGACGCCCAGTGATGGTGACAAAGCCGTCCTCATCGACGCGGCCCACATCGCCGGTGCGCAGCCAGCCGTCAGCGGTGAAGGTCTCTGCGGTTTTTTCATTGTTGCGCCAATAGCCCTGAAAGTTGTTGAGACCCATGGTCTGGATTTCGCCATCCTCGGCAATGCGCACCTGAAAGCCGGGGCAGGATTTGCCCACGGTGCCGATCTTGTTTTCATCAGGCAGGTTGATGGAGCAGAGCCCGGCGTTTTCGGTCATGCCGTAGCCCTCAAGCAGGGTCACGCCAATGGCCCAATACCAGCGGATCAACTCTGGTGAAATCGGCGCCGCCCCAGTGCCGCCACGGCGCATTTTGTCCATGCCAAGCATCCGGCGCAGGTTGCGCAGCACCAGAAAATCCCAGACCGCATAGTTGATCTGTGTTGCCATCGGAACGGGTTTGCGTTCGAGCAGGTAGTCTGCGCGTTTGAGCCCCGCCTTGACCGCCATGGAAAAGGCAAAACGGCCAATCGGCGTGGCCTCCTGCGCCAGTACGAGAACTCGGGAATAGATCTTTTCCCAGACACGCGGCACGGCTGTGAAATGCGCGGGCGAGACCTCGCGCAGGTTGTCAAACACCGTCTCCGGGCTTTCGGCAAAATTCACCGTGGCCTTGCCGGCAATCGGGAAATAGGCCGACACATTGCGCTCCAGAATATGACAGAGCGGCAGGAAGCAGAGCTGTTCGTCTTTGTCAGAGGTCGGCAAGGCGTGTGCGCCAGAGACACAGGCGGAGATGATGTTTTCCTGAGACAGCATGGCCCCTTTGGGCATGCCTGTGGTGCCGGAGGTGTAGATCAGAAGCCCCGTGTCATCGGGCTTGGCCTTGGTGATTTCGGCCTCAAACATGCCGGGGTTTTCAGCCGCAAAAACGCGCCCGGTATCATAGAGGTCTTCGATGAAGACGCATTTTTCGTGGCGCAGGTCGTGCAGCCCGTCCTGATCCAGAATGATGACCTTCACCACATGGCTGGCCTGATCCTCGATCTCCAGAAACTTATCAAGCTGCTCGTCGTTTTCCACAAACAGGAAGCGGCTGCCGCTGTCGCGTAGAAGGTATTCGAGCTGGCTGGCGCTGTCGGTGGTGTAAACCCCTGAGGCGATGCCGCCGACACATTGAATGCCCATGTCGGCATAGAGCCATTCCTTGCGGTCCTCGGACAGGATCGAGACCACCTCGCCGCGCTCAAGGCCCAGCGCGCGCAGGCCCATGCCGATCCATTTGGCGTGCTCCCAATAGTCGCGCCAGGAGTAGCTTTGCCAAATGCCGAGGTCTTTTTCGCGGTGCGCCGTGCGGGTGCCCAGCTGCTCGCAGCGTTTCTGAAACAGGCGCACCATGGTGTCGCAGCCGTCCACCAGCGCGGGGCGCTGACCGGGAATGGCGGAGACAATCACCCCGTTGATTTCAACCTGTTCCGGCGGGCGGGATGTGTTGAGAATGTTCATGTCCAATCCTCCCTCAGCGCCACGTTTTCTTGCGTTTCCAGCGGCGCTCACCGCGCGCACCTTCTTCCTGATGGCCAAGATAGAAGGCTTTGATGTCTTCGCTTTCCATCAGCCGGTCGGCGGTGTCGTCCATCACGATGCGGCCCACCTCCATGACGTAGCCCACATCAGCCAGCTCCAAGGCGACCTTGGCGTTTTGCTCCACCAGCATCATGGTCACGCCTTCATCTTTGTTCAGGCGGCGCAGAATTGCAAAAATCTCCTGCACCAGCAGCGGAGACAGGCCGAGGGACGGCTCATCCAACAGCATGATCTTGGGCCGCAGCATCAGGCCGCGCCCAATGGCGAGCATCTGTTGCTGACCACCCGATAGCGTGCCCGCCTCCTGATGGCGGCGCTCGGCGAGGATGGGGAAATAGTCAAAAACCATCTGCCGGTCTTTTTCGATTTCCGCCTTATCCGCGCGGGTGTAGGCCCCAAGCGAGAGGTTTTCATCCACCGTTAGAAGCGGGAAGACCTCGCGGCCTTCGGGCACATGCACGATGCCTTCCTGCACCACCTTGTGCGGCTCCATGCCCTGAATCTCGCGGCCCTCAAAGACCACCTGGCCTTTTTCAGGGTCCATGATGCCGGAGATGGTTTTCAGAAGCGTGGATTTGCCTGCGCCATTGGCCCCAAGCACGGTGACCACCTGCCCCTTTTCCACCTGAAGCGAAACGCCCCGTATCGCCATGATCGGGCCGTAGAAGCTCTCGATGTTTTTGATATCAAGCACTGTTTCGCCCATCACGCCGCCCCCGCGCCCAGATAGGCCTCAATCACCGCCGGATCAGATTGCACCTGCGCGGGCGTGCCTTCGGCCAGTTTGGCCCCATCCGCCAGCGCAAGCACGCGGTCTGACACACCAGAGACCAGCCCCATGTCATGCTCCACCATCAGAACGGTGATGCCCATCTGTTTGCGGATGTCATCGATCCACCAGCGCATGTCCTGGGTTTCTTCGACCGACAGACCGGAGGCAGGCTCATCCAGCAGCAGGAGTCGTGGGCCGGAGGCAAGCGCGCGGCCCAGCTCGACCACTTTGCGCACGCCGTAAGGCAGACCGGCAATCATCTTGTCGCGGTAGGGTTGGAGATCGAGGAAATCGATCACCTCCTCCACCGCTTCGCGATGGCGTTTCTCCTCCCGCCTCGCCTTGGGGGTGAAGAGCATCTCCTGCACCATATTGGTCTGGCGGTGACGGTGCCGCCCTACCAGAAGGTTCTGCAGCACCGTGGCGTGGTCAAACAGCTCGATGTTCTGAAAGGTGCGGGCGATGCCCAGATCGGCGACGGAATCCGCGTTGCGCGCCAGCAGGTCATTGCCGTCAAAACTGATCGATCCGGCATAGGGATCGTAAAACCGCGAGATCAGATTGAAGACCGTGGATTTCCCCGCGCCGTTGGGGCCGACGATGGCGTAGACCTCGCCTTCTTCCACCGAAAAGGTCAGATCGTTGACCGCAACCACACCGCCGAATTTGAGCGTCGCGTTGGTGATTTCCAATAGATGGCTCATCTCAAACGCTCCGTCTTCAGGTAGCTTTTCTGGCGTTTGAACATGTCTTTGCGGGCAAACGGGAAGAGCTCAAACCAGATGCGGATTTTCATCCAACGCCCGTAGATGCCCATGGGTTCAAACAAGATGAAGAGGATGAGGATCATGCCAAAGACGCCGGTTTCCAGCCCCGGGATGGCGACCGAGCTGCCGCCGATCAGGTCTTTGGTGATCGATAGGAACTGCGGTAGGAAGGCGACCACCACCGCGCCAAAGAAAGCGCCGTGGATGGAGCCAAGGCCGCCGATCACGATCATCATCAGGAGCGTGATGGAGATCACGATGGAGAAGGTCTCGTTATTGAAGGCTCCCGCGTAGAACCCCATCAGCGCCCCGGCCAAGCCTGTGATCGCACAAGAGATGCCAAATGCGGCGGCCTTGGTGCGGGCGATGTGTACCCCCATGGCGGTGGCGGAGACCTCGCTGTCACGCACCGCGGCAAAGGCGCGGCCCAGCGGCGCGCGAAGTAGATTGCGATAGCCCAGCGTGCAGAGGATCGTGACCGCAAGCACCAACCAATAGAAACGATCCGGTGTGGTCCAGCGCTCGATCTCGATGCCGAAGATGGTGATCATCGGGGCAAATTTGCCCGACACGCCATCGGTGACCGGCTCCATCAGCACGATGATGTCATCGGCCAGAATGGAGAGCGCGATGGTGGCAATGGCGAGATAGATGCCGTGCAGGCGGATGGCGGGAATGGCGATGATGGTGCCAACAACGCCGGTGAGGATGCCTGCGGCGGGGAAGGCGATCAGGAAGGGCCAGCCCTGCTCCATGAAGATCACGCAAGAATAACAGCCCAGCGCAAGGAAGGCCGCGTGGCCGAGGCTGGCCTGTCCGGTCTGTCCAGTGAGCAGCATCAGCCCCAGACCGGCAATGGCCCAGATCAGCACGTTGGTGACTTCGCCAAGGTAAAATTCGTCAATCAACCAGGGCAGCAGCACTGCGATGACAATCAGCGCGGCATAGACGCAGAAGCTCCAGAGGTCCGGAAAGAGGCGGATGTCATGGTCATAAGAGGTTTTGAAATGTATCCGCATCGGCTCAGACCTTCTTGGTGCGGACCTGTGAGAACAGGCCGTGGGGTCGGAAGACGAGCACGAAGAGCAAGAGCGCATAAGGCGCGATCTGGCTGTATCCGGCGGCGAGATAGCGCGCGGCGAAGGGTTCGATCACCCCCACAATCAGCCCGCCCATAAGCGCGCCGGGCAGGCTGCCAAAGCCACCGATGACAGCGGCGGCAAAGGCCTTGATGCCCAAAAGCCCGGCGTTGGGGTCAATCGCACCTTTGGAGGCAAAGAGGATGCCAGCAACCGCTGCGGTTGCACCGGATAAGCCCCAGATCATGCCTTGCACCCGTTTCACCGGAATGCCCATGAAGTAGGCCGCCATCTGGTTTTGGCTGGCCGCCTGCATCGCGAGCCCCAGCTTTGTGCGCTGAAAGAACTGATAGAGGAAAAAGGTCAGAAGCACAGTGACAACAATCACCGCGATGTCGGCCATGCCCAGCACCACACCGCCCACATTGAAATCACCAATCGCAAGCGGGCTTTCCAGCGTCTGCGGCTCGTGGCTCCAGATCGCACCGGCGACAAACCGGATCACAAAGCCCAGCGCGATGGTGAGGATCACCACGGCGACCTGACTTTGCCCGAAGAGATGGCGCAGCACAAAGAAATCAAGCAGATAGCCCAGCACCGCCATGATGGCGATGGCCAGAGGGGCCGCCACCCAGAAGGGCAGCCCCATGTAATGCGCATTCGTGAGGCCCAAAGTAACAAAGGCGCCGAGCATCATGAAATCGCCTTGGGCGAAATTCACCTGTTCGGTCGCCTTATAGATCAGCACGAAGCCAAGCGCGATCAAGCCATAGACACAGCCGTTCGCAAGCCCGCTGACGAGCAGTTGCACAACTTCCAATGTTTCCTCCCATGCCGACATTTTTTTGTCAGCTTTCCAGAATCAGTGTCCGGAGGTAATATTGTTGCGTCAAGCCTCCCGCTTGACGAATTCTTGAAAACCCCCGTTACTTCACCCTATTTTTGCATACGCCTCCGTAGGTTAGCGCCTTTTCAACCCTTGCTAGATACCGCGGTGCCGCAAAAGCCATTCGGTGTGACAACCTGCATCGCCGAGAAACTCGGTCAATGCGCGGTCCCGTTTCATGAAAAGCCCGAGGTCCATCTCGTCGGTCATGCCGATGCCGCCATGCATCTGCACCCCCTCTTCCGTGGCCTGCTGCCCCACATGGGCCATCTTGGCCTTGGCGGCGCGGCTGAGCGCTTCGGCCTCGTCGCTGCCCGCATCAATGGCGTTGAGCGCGCGGGCGATCAGCGAGCTGGTCTGTTCCAATTCGCAGTAAAGATCCGCCGCGCGGTGCTGAAGCGCCTGAAACTGGCCAATCAACAGGCCAAATTGTTTGCGGGTGCGCAGGTATTCAAAGGTCTGCTCTGCGGCGGCTTTGGCCACGCCGAGTTGCTCTGCGGCGGTCACCGCACGGCCCAGACAGAGCGCATGATCCAAGGCCTGTTGCGCCGCTGCCCCCGTGGCGAGAACCGCCTCTTTGGGCACAGATACCTCATCCAAGTGCACCAGCGCCGCATTGCGGTGATCCAGAAGCAGCTGCGGTGTGATCACAACCCCTTGGGCCGCCGGATCCACCAGCACGAGCGCCAGCCCCTCCGCGGACTGGGCCACCACAATGAGACGGTCTGCGCCGCTGCCATCCACCACAAAACTCTTACGACCCGTCAAAGTCAGGCCGTCGCCCGTTTGGGTCAGCGTGGTTGTGATCCGGCCGGGGCGGTGTTTGGCCCCCTCTTCCAGCGCCAGCGCCACAATGGCAGCCCCGCGTGCAATCTTTGCCCCCCATTCCGAGAGCGCCGCGCCGCCGGTCTGGCGCATAAGGGACGCCGACAGAACCGCCGTCGAAAGAAACGGGGCCACCGTCAGGTTGCGCCCGATCTCCTCGGCAATCACGCCTGCAGCCCGCGCGCCAAAATCCGCGCCGTCGACCTCTTCAGGCAGCAGAATGCCCATCCATCCCAGCTCCGCGAACTCGGAAAGGATCGCGCGGTTATCGCCGTGCCCAGCGCCGTTTTCACGCAAGGCCCGAAACGCCGTGATCGGGTGGGATTTGCTGAGATAGGCGGCGGCGGCATCGGCCACCATCTGGTGATCGTCATTTAAGATTTCCATCTCCGCCCCTCCTCAGCTTGGCAAATTCAAAATGGCTTTGGACAGGATGCCCAGCATCACCTCGGAGGTGCCGCCTTCGATGCTGTTGCCTTTGGAGCGCAGCCAATCCTGCGCCGCCTGCCCCGCGTCATTGGTAGGGCCTTCCCACACGAGATCCTCAGCGCCACCCGCTGCGACCCGCAAGCTTTGGCGGCGCTTGTTGAGTTCGGTGCCGAGATATTTCAATTCCGCAGACCGCGCGCCCAGCTCGTTGCCCGCCCGCATGTAGGCGCGGGTCATGTCCACATGGGCGTCAAAGGCCATCTCATCCACCAGAAAGCGCCCCAGCTCTGCCCGCATCATCGGGTCATCCAGCCGCCCGGCGTCATCCAGCCCAATGGCCTGCGACGCATCAGCGATCAGATCGGTTTTGGCAAAGATCGCCGCATCAGAGCCGCCGATCATCTCCCGCTCATGGGTCAGCAGATATTTGGCAATGGTCCAGCCCTGCCCCCGCGCGCCGACGATCTGATCCTTGGGCACCTGCACCGCGTCAAAGAAGGTCTCGCAAAACGGCGATGCGCCGGAGATCAGCTTGATCGGTTTGGTGGTCACCCCCGCGCTGGCCATGTCAAACAGCAGGAAAGAAATGCCGGTGTGCTTTTTGGCGTTAGGTTCAGTGCGCACCAGACAGAAAATCCAATCCGCCTTATCGGCATAAGAGGTCCAGATCTTCTGGCCGCTCACCTCAAAATAGGCGCCCTTGTCCTCGCCTTTGGTCTGCAGACTGGCCAGATCGGAGCCCGCGCCCGGCTCGGAATAGCCCTGACACCAGCGGATCTCTCCGCGCGCGATTTGCGGCAGGTAATGGCGCTTCTGCTCTTCCGTGCCAAAGTGCAGCAATGCCGGCCCCAGCATCCAGATGCCAAAGCTCTGCAAAGGCGGGCGCGCATTGATCCGCGCCATTTCCTCGGCCAGCACCTTCTGCTCAGGCCCGGACAGGTCGCCGCCGCCATAGGCCTTGGGCCATCCCGGCACGGTCCAGCCGCGCGCCGCCATCACATCCAGCCATTCCTTTTGCGCGGATGACTGGAACACAAAGTGACGCCCGCCCCAGCAGATGTCATTCTCGCCCATCGGCGTGCGCATCTCGGCGGGGCAATGGGTGGCCAACCAATCCCGTGCCTCTTGGCGGAATTGCGCCAGATCCGTCATTTCAAACCCTCCCTGCTCAGCCGCAGGCTTGAAATGACAGGTGCCCGGCGGTGATCTTGCAGGGGCGATGCAAACATACTACTTAGTATGCTGTCAATTCAGCCCGTGACGCCGACGTAGCGTCAAGCCAGCCGCGCAGGAGCCTCTGTTGAGCCCCACTTCGCCCCCAATCAGTCGGTCAAAATCCGAAATACTGGACGCGGCTGCACATGTTTTTATGACACTTGGCGCCGATGCGGCCTCCATCGACGATGTGGCGCGCCACCTTGGCGCCACCAAAGGCCGAATCTACCACCACTTCCCCTCCAAAGGCGCGTTGCTGGGCGAGGTCTGCCTACGCGCTGCGGCTTTTGCCCATGAGGCGGTGGCCCCGGTGATCGACGCGCCGCTCCCGCCAGAGGAAAAACTGCGCCAAATGATCCTTGCGCATGTGCCCGCCGTGCTGGGCACGCTGCCCTATCACAAGGTGATCATTCAGTCCTATCTCGGCATCATGCAGAAATCGACGACCGCGCAGGAACGTGCGCTTTTTGACGGGATCCGCGCGGAACGCGCTGCCTATCAGGATTTGTTCCGCACCGTCATTGCAGAAGGCATGGAAGCTGGCCGGTTCAAACAACAGAACCTCTCCATCGCGCTGCAATCGCTGTTACTCTTGGTGAATGCGCCGGTGTTCTGGTATCAGCCGCGTGCCGATGAGCCTGAGGAATTCATTCCCGATCTCGCGGCACAGCTCGCGGATATGGCGATCGCCTCTTTGACGTAGGCTGCGCCTGCCGCTAGGTGCAACTGCCCCCTCTAGCCGCGCATGAAGGCGCCACGGGCGCGCTTTGGATATTTGGGGAATGAGAAGTCTTTTAAGACAATCTTAAACTTAAGTTGCCAAGATGTTCTGGCGGCACAGGCTGGGAAGCCGATGGCCGTGAATGAGAAGCGCCTCAATGTCCTGCGAGCCGCGCGCGTGGCGTCTGGCGGTGACATTGAGGCGCGCTTGGCTTCTCATTCTCAAAATATCCCCGCCAGAGGCATTCCGCAAAATGCCACCAGCGGATTGGTCTGCGATGGCGCGTCAGCCGATCAAACCGGCTTTCTGGAACAGGGCTTTCACGTCTGCCTCCGGGCGCGCGCCATAGTGGCTGATCACCTCTGCCGCCGCGATGCAGCCCATTTTGCCGGAGGTTTCCAGCGACTGTCCGGTGGCCACACCATAGAGGAAGCCGCAGGCAAATTGATCCCCGGCGCCGGTGGCGTCGACCGGCACGATTTCGTTCACAGAAACGGTGGCTTCTTCTGCGCCGCTGAGCAGCACAACGTCTTTGCCCGAGCGGGTGCAGACCACCATGCCCGCGTCCTGTGCCGCCTGCTCAAGCGCGGTGCTGAGATCCGTCTGATAGAGCGAGGCCCATTCGTGCTCATTGCCGATCACGAAATCCAGCTCTTTCACCAGACGGCGGAAATCGTCGCGGTGGCGCTCCACGCAGAAAGGGTCAGAGAGGGCGATGCCCGCCTTGCCGCCGCCATCGCGGCAGAGTTTGGCGGCGCGCTCAAAGGCTTCTTTGCCTTTGGGTTTGTCATAAAGGTAGCCCTCAAGGAACAGGAGCTGCGCCTGACCGGCCACATCGTCAGAGACATCATCCGGGCCCACCTCAGAGGAGATGCCCAGATAGGTGTTCATCGAGCGCTCGCCATCCGGGGAGACAAAGATCATGGAGCGCGAGGTTGGCAGCTCTCCGCCCGGCACAGGCGGGTTCACAAAGTCGGTGCCGCCAGTCTCCATGGATTGCGCGTAGAACTGGCCCAGCGCGTCATCATGCACACGGCCGATGAAGGCGGTGGACAGCCCCAGCGCACCGAGGCCCGCGAGCGTGTTCGCCACCGAACCACCCGGCGCCTGTGTGCGGTTGGTCATCGCCGCATAGAGCATCTCGCCGCGCTCTTTTTCCACAAGCTGCATGATGCCTTTCTCGATCCCCATAAGATCCAGAAAGCTGTCATCCGACTGGCTGATCACATCGACAATGGCGTTGCCGATGCCGACAACCTGATAGTTTTTCATAGGTTTTTGTCCTCAAAAAGGCAGAGATCGCGGATGAGACAGGTGCCACAGAGCGGCTTGCGTGCTTTGCACACATAGCGGCCATGCAGGATCATCCAATGATGGGCGTGGAGTTGAAAATCCACGGGGATATGGTCTTCGATGACACGCTCAACCGCCACCACATCTTTGCCCGGGCAGACGCCGGAGCGGTTGCCAAAGCGGTAGATGTGGGTGTCCACGGCCTGGGCCGGATATTGCCACCACATGTTCAAAACCACATTGGCGGTTTTGCGGCCCACACCGGGCAGGCTTTCCAGCGCGGCGCGGGAATTGGGCACCACGCCGTCATACTGGTCCACCAGAATGCGGGAGAGCTTGATCACATTCTTGGCTTTGTTGCGGTAAAGACCAATGGTCTTGATGTGCTCGATCAGAGCGTCTTCGCCCAAATCCAACATTTTTTGTGGGGTGTCGGCCACCTTGAAGAGTTCTTTGGTGGCGCGGTTCACACCGGCATCGGTTGCTTGCGCAGACAGCGCGACAGCCACCACCAATGTATAGACGTTGACATGGTCAAGTTCGCCTTTGGGGTGGGCCTCAGCTGCCTCAAACCGGGTGAAGATCTCGCGGATCGTGTGGTAATCAAGTTGCTTTGCCATCGCGGCCTGTTTTGCACGGGCCTGCGCGGTGAAACAACCCCGCAGAGGGCAGGCAGAGCACGCGAAGGAGAATCGTCGCACCTGTTTCAGGTTGCATTGCCCCTCCTTCAGACCGAACTCAGGGTGAGGGCACGGCAAATCTGACGGGGCAGTATTGTGCGCCATGCATATGATCGATTTCTTGGCGATTCCCTTTTGTGGGCGCCGCAGTGCAGAACCCCTGTGGCTGGCAGGCCACAGCAATCCGGGGTCAACACGCCCCGAAACAAGGGAAAAACACAGCATTTGTGATGCCGCACTGCCGACAACGAAAGTTTGTATAAAATACACGTATTAAGAGAGGGTGAATCCGTGGGCATTTGAGCCAATTTGGAATTTTCATTACCAGACAGTCACTTATCCACCTGTGGATAGATTCTTTTTCTGAATCATCTGAGTCAAGATCGAAGTTCAGTTGCCCGCGTGAGCACCAGCTTGCTAGTTTCTCACAGCGATTCACATCGCCTTGGGGGGGACAGACGCTGACACATTATGGCTTTGCCATGCCAGCCTGCTGATCCGGTTACATCGTAGATGTAACTTTATCAGTTGGCAGGGTGCCTGCTGTTCCAACAAATCTGCGCTTGCGCATTTAGAGAAGCTCAACCGGGGAATAGGGACCCCCGGAACGGTTGAGGTTTGTCTAATTTGTTGCCGTTTTGGCCTCCGGACGACGTGATCTCGGGACAAAACTATGACTGGGCTCAGCCCGGCGCGACGGAACTTTTGAAGGAACACGGGGACAGATGACCGAAGATAAATGGGGCGATATTCAACAAGACCTTCTCAAGACGGTTGGCCAAAACAATTTTAAAACCTGGATCGAGCCCGTCGATCTTGCCGACCTGAACGAGGGTGTCGCCACCTTCCACGTGCCGACCAATTTTATCGGCAACTACGTATCGCAAAACTATGGCGATCTGATCATGCACCAGCTGAACCAAGCGGGCGCAGGCGTTCAACGCATGCAATTTAAAGTTGCAGATCAGCAACCTCGTCGCGCGACTGCGGCGGCGGCCGCGGCACCTGCTGCGACGCCTGCAAGCGGCGCAACCAGCCTGAGTGCGTCCGCGAAGGCCGCAGCGGGCTCTGACACCGAGATGACCGGTGCCCCGTTGGACGCACGCTTCACCTTCGACAGCTTTGTGGTCGGCAAACCAAACGAATTGGCCAATGCCGCAGCGCGCCGTGTGGCCGAGGGTGGCCCGGTGACATTCAACCCGCTGTTCCTCTATGGTGGCGTGGGTCTGGGTAAGACACACTTGATGCACGCAATCGCCTGGGAGTTGCAGGCGCACCGTCCCGATCTCAACGTGCTTTACCTCTCTGCCGAGCAGTTCATGTACCGTTTTGTGCAGGCGCTGCGTGACCGCAAGATGATGGATTTCAAAGAGCTGTTCCGCTCTGTGGATGTTTTGATGGTGGATGACGTCCAGTTCATCGCCGGCAAAGACAGCACGCAGGAAGAGTTCTTCCACACTTTCAACGCGCTGGTGGATCAGAACAAACAGATCATCATCTCGGCCGACCGTGCGCCCGGTGAGATCAAGGATCTGGAAGACCGCATCAAGAGCCGCCTGCAATGTGGCCTCGTGGTTGACCTGCACCCAACCGACTATGAACTGCGCCTCGGCATCCTGCAGAACAAGGTGGACAGCTACCGTCAGCAATATCCTGAGCTGCAGCTCGCGGATGGCGTGCTGGAATTCCTGGCGCATCGCATCTCCACCAACGTGCGCGTGCTGGAAGGCGCGATGACCCGTCTCTTTGCGTTTGCCTCACTGGTTGGTCGCGAGATCACCATGGAGCTGACGCAGGACTGTCTGTCTGACGTGCTGCGCGCCTCTGAGCGCAAGATCTCTGTGGAAGAGATCCAGCGTAAGGTGGCCGAGCACTACAACATCCGCCTGTCTGACATGATCGGCCCCAAGCGTGTACGCACCTTTGCGCGTCCACGTCAGGTGGCGATGTATCTGTGCAAACAGCTGACCTCGCGCTCCCTGCCGGAAATCGGCCGTCGCTTTGGCGGACGGGACCACACCACGGTCATGCATGGCGTGAAGCGGATCGAAGAGCTGCGCAGCTCTGACGGGCAAATCGCAGAAGATCTGGAAATGCTGCGTCGGGCGCTGGAAGCCTAAGCGGCAAACCCGCATCAAACGCCAAATACGTTACCAAAACGCCGCGTCCGCATGGGCTGCGGCGTTTTCATTCCCCCAATACGCTTGACGGCCCTTTCGAAGTGGCCGACAAAACCAACAAAACACTTGTGTCGGCAAGGGATGTCGCTAATTTGCCCTTCCCGGCAATCGGAGGACGATGGGATGAAGATCAGTATCGAACGCGCCGTGCTGCTGAAAGCAGTGTCGCAAGCGCAGTCTGTGGTAGAGCGTCGCAACACGATCCCGATCCTGGCAAACGTTCTGATCGAGGCAGAAGGGGACACGGTTCAGTTCCGTGCAACCGATCTGGACATTGAGGTCGTGGACAAAGCCAACGCCATGGTGGAGCGCGCCGGCGCAACCACAGTGGCCGCAACCACCTTGCATGAGATTGTGCGCAAGCTGCCCGATGGCGCGCTGGTCACGCTGACCGATGACAGCGCCGCTGGCCGCCTGACCGTGGATGCGGGCCGCTCCAACTTCTCGCTGGCGACGCTGCCGCGCGAGGATTTCCCGGTGATGGCTTCCTCAGAATACAGCGCAAACTTCTCCGCCCCCGCTCCGGCGCTGCGGCGGTTGTTTGACAAATCCAAGTTTGCGATCTCCACCGAGGAGACCCGCTATTATCTGAACGGTGTCTATATGCACGTTGCGGATGCAGACGGCGGCAAGGCGCTGCGGGCTGTGGCAACGGACGGTCACCGTCTGGCGCGGATCGACACCGATGTGCCTGCGGGCGCGGCGGATATGCCCGGCGTGATCGTGCCGCGCAAAACCGTGGGCGAGCTGCGCAAGCTGCTGGATGACGATGAGATGGAAATCGCGGTCTCGGTCAGCGAGACCAAAGTGCGCTTTGCCACACCGGATATCACCCTGACCTCCAAGGTGATCGACGGTACCTTCCCCGACTACAGCCGCGTGATCCCGCAGGGCAACACCCGCAAGCTGGAAGTGGATGCTGCTGAGTTTGCCAAGGCGGTGGACCGTGTGGCGACTGTTTCCTCAGAGCGCTCCCGTGCGGTGAAGCTACAGTTGGATGAAGACCGTCTGGTGCTGTCGGTGAACTCGCCAGACAGCGGTGCGGCGGAAGAAGAGCTGGCCGTGGCCTACAATGACGAGCGTCTGGAGATCGGCTTTAACGCGAAATACCTGCTGGAAATCGCCAGCCAGGTGGACCGTGAAAATGCTGTCTTCATGTTCAATTCCGCAGGCGATCCAACCCTGATGCGCGAAGGCAATGACACCTCCGCAGTCTATGTGGTTATGCCGATGCGGGTTTGATCGGCTTGCGTCGATGCCTCTGGCTGAGAGATTTTCGCAGAATAAGAAGCGCAGCAAATGTCTGAGCTTGCTCTAAAATCCCTCAGCCTGTCTCACTTCAGGTCTCACAAAAAAGGCGCTCTTCAGTGTGATGGGCGCCCTGTGGCGCTGTTTGGGCCCAATGGGGCGGGCAAGACCAATATTCTGGAAGCGGTTTCGCTGTTTTCGCCAGGCCGGGGCATTCGCCGGGCCAGCGCCGAAGAGATGACCCGACGCCCGGAGGCGATTGGCTGGAAGATCTCAGGCCTGCTGCAATCGGGCCAGACCGCTTATGAAATCGACATTCGCTCCGAGAACGGCGCCGCGCGGCAGGTGCAGGTGGACGGCAAAGCCGCGCCACAGGTGCAGCTGGGACGGCTCGCGCAGGTGCTGTGGCTGATCCCTTCGATGGACCGGCTGTGGATTGAGGGCGCGGAAGGGCGGCGGCGGTTTCTGGACCGCATGACGCTGAGCTTTTTCCCGGATCATGCAGAGCATTCGCTGGCCTATGAAAAAGCCATGCGGCAGCGCAACCGGCTGCTGAAAGAGCAGCTCAATGATGCCCATTGGTATATGGCCCTTGAAAAGCAGATGGCCGAGAGCGGCGCGCGCATTCACGCCGCCCGTCAGCAAACGGTCGAGAGGTTGAGCCTTGCGCAAGGCCAAGCGGAAACCGCCTTTCCCACGGCCGAGCTGGAACTGATCCAGTCAGAGGGCAGCATGCCGGACAGCCGCGAGGATCTGGCCGAGGCGCTGGCGGAAAGCCGGTTTCGTGACATTGCCGCCGGGCGCTCGCTGGTGGGGCCGCACCGCACCGATATGCTGGGCACCTACCTCAGCAAAGGCGTTCCGGCAAAAGACTGCTCCACGGGCGAACAGAAGGCGCTTCTGGTGTCGCTTATTCTGGCCAATGCGCGGGCGCTGGCCGAAGACCTTGGCGCGCCGCCCCTGCTGCTTCTGGATGAGGTGGCGGCCCACCTTGATCCCAACCGCCGCGCCGCACTTTATGACGAGATTTGCACCCTTGGGGCACAGGCCTGGATGACCGGCACGGAGCGCAGCCTGTTTGACGCTTTGGGCGCGCGTGCGCAGTACTTTGAAGTCACTGACACGGATGGGATTTCCCAGCTTTCCGAGCACGCCTAGCCGACACCGCTTTCGTTGCGGAAAATTTGGCCATTTGCGTGACAACCCCGCCCAAACCCGATATAAATTCGGGAAATCAAAAAGGGCGACATGAATGTCTGATAACGCGCAAAATCCCGAGCAATATGGCGCGGATTCCATCAAAGTTCTCAAG
The DNA here is from genome assembly GCF_017743755.1 of Shimia sp. R9_3. Classification (NCBI taxonomy): domain Bacteria; kingdom Pseudomonadati; phylum Pseudomonadota; class Alphaproteobacteria; order Rhodobacterales; family Roseobacteraceae; genus Shimia; species Shimia sp. R9_3. The sequence continues at coordinate 48,047 of NZ_JAGHRP010000001.1, forward strand.
GGTTTGGAAGCGGTCCGCAAACGGCCGGGCATGTATATCGGTGACACCGATGATGGCTCGGGTCTGCACCATATGGTTTACGAGGTTGTCGACAACGGCATTGATGAGGCGCTGGCCAACCACGCAGACCATGTTCGGGTGAAAATTCATGCCGACAGTTCGGTCTCTGTCTATGACAACGGCCGCGGCATTCCGGTGGATATTCACCCCGAAGAAGGCGTCTCTGCGGCCGAGGTGATCATGACCCAGCTGCACGCCGGCGGTAAATTTGACAGCAACTCCTATAAGGTTTCCGGCGGTCTGCACGGCGTGGGGGTTTCGGTTGTGAACGCGCTGTCGGTGTGGCTTGAGCTGCGCATCTGGCGCAACGGCAAGGAGCACTACGCCAAGTTTGAGCACGGCGATTGCACCGAGCACCTGCGCGAAGTGGCGGAATGTGGCGATGAGACCGGCACCGAAGTGCGCTTCATGGCCTCGACCGAGACGTTTTCCAACATCGAGTACTCCTTTGACACGCTGGAAAAGCGCCTGCGCGAGCTGGCCTTCCTGAACTCCGGTGTGCGCATCATTCTGGAAGATGAACGCCCCGCAGAACCGCTGCGCACCGAGCTCTATTACGACGGCGGTGTGAATGAATTTGTCAAATATATCGACCGCCACAAGACGTCACTGATGGAAGCGCCGATCTATGTGAAAGGCGAGAAAGACGACATCGGCGTTGAGGTGGCGATGTGGTGGAACGACAGCTACCACGAGAACGTGCTGCCCTTTACCAACAACATTCCGCAGCGCGATGGCGGCACGCATATTGCGGGCTTCCGTGGCGCGCTGACCCGCACCCTGCAGAAATACGCGCAGGAAAGCGGTGTTGCGAAGAAAGAGAAGATCACCTTCACCGGCGATGATGCGCGGGAGGGTCTGACCTGCGTGCTGTCCGTGAAAGTGCCGGATCCGAAGTTCAGCTCGCAGACCAAAGACAAGCTGGTGAGTTCCGAGGTGCGTCCTGCGGTTGAAGGGCTGATGAACGAGAAGCTGACGGAGTGGTTTGAGGAAAACCCGCAGACCGCGAAGATGATCGTTTCCAAAATCCTTGAGGCGGCCCATGCCCGTGAAGCGGCCCGTAAGGCGCGCGAGCTGACGCGGCGCAAGACGGCGATGGATGTGAACTTCCTTGCCGGTAAGCTCAAGGACTGTGCGGAGAAAGACCCATCGAAGACCGAAGTCTTCCTCGTGGAAGGGGATTCTGCGGGCGGATCTGCGCAAACCGGTCGGGACCGGATGACACAGGCGATCCTGCCGCTGCGCGGTAAGATCCTGAACGTGGAGCGCGCGCGCTTTGACCGGATGCTGAGCTCGCAGGAGATCGGCAACCTTGTGATGGCGCTTGGCACCGGCATTGGGCGCGATGAATTCAACGTCGACAAGCTGCGCTACCACAAGGTGGTGATCATGACCGATGCGGACGTGGACGGTGCGCACATCCGGACGCTGCTGCTGACCTTCTTCTATCGTCAGATGCCGGAGCTGATCGAGAAAGGGCACCTCTATATTGCGCAGCCGCCGCTTTACAAAGTGGCGCGCGGCAAGTCCGAGGTGTACCTGAAAGATCAGGGTGCGCTGGATGACTATCTGGTGAATCAGGGCATTGAAGGCGCGGTACTGAAGCTGGGCAACGGCATGGAAATGACCGGCCAGGATCTGGCACGTGTTGTGACCGAGGCGCGGCAGCTCAAGCAGGTTCTGGACGCCTTCCCAACCCATTACCCGCGTCACATTCTGGAGCAGGCCGCCATTGCAGGCGCTTTTGTGCCGGGCGCGGTGGACAGCGATCTGCAAGGTGTGGCCGATAAAGTGGCCAAACGTCTGGACCTGATCGCGCTGGAGTATGAGCGTGGCTGGACGGGCCGTATCACGCAGGACCACGGTATCCGTCTGGCGCGTATTCTGCGCGGTGTCGAAGAGGTGCGCACGCTGGATGGCCCGATGCTGCGCTCTGGTGAGGCCCGCAAATCCGGCAGCTTCACAGACAGCCTGCAGGAAGTTTACGGCACCCCGGCAACGCTGGTGCGCAAGGACCGCAGCCAGATCATCCACGGCCCTCTCGACCTGCTGAAAGCCATTCTCGCGGAAGGCGAAAAGGGCCTAACACTGCAGCGCTACAAAGGTCTGGGCGAAATGAACCCCGATCAGCTTTGGGAAACCACGCTGGACCCGGATGCCCGCACACTGTTGCAGGTGAAGGTGGAAGATATGGCGGAAGCCGATGACCTCTTCACCAAGCTGATGGGCGATGTGGTGGAGCCACGTCGCGAGTTCATCCAGAAAAACGCGCTGAGCGTGGAAAATTTGGATTTCTAATCAGGTTTTCAGTCACAAAAAAACGCGGGGCCTTGGCTCCGCGTTTTTGTTTGGGTGATTGGAATGACGGCTGCGCCTTAGGCGGCGCGCTCTTCCTCTCGCACCGCAACATGTGCCGCCACAGCGCCGTTTTGTGAGAAGAACGCCACCGCCTCCATCAGGCGCGCCGCGCTTTCAGACAGCTGATCTGAGGCCCAAGCGGTGCCATCCACCAGATCCGCATTCTCGCGGGTCATTGTGTCCAGATCCTGGGCATAGGTGCTGAGTTGGCGCAGGCGTTCGGATTGGGTCTCGTTCATTTCAACGATCTCCACCAAAGTCTGATCCACCGCGTTGTTGGCGGATTGCACGTCGACGATCGAGGTCTTGGCTTCCTCAACCTCAGAGACACCCTCGGCCACTTTTTCCACGTTTGAAGCCACCAGTTCCGCCACCTGAAACGCGGCGTCGCTGGTACGTTGGGAGAGGTTGCGGACCTCTGAGGCCACAATGGCAAAGCCCCTGCCCGCGTCGCCCGCGCGCGCTGCTTCGACCGAGGCGTTCACAGACAACATGTTGGTCTGAAAGGCGATTTCATCAATCAGCGTGATGATGCTCTTGATCTCATTGGTGCCCGCCTCAACACCCGCCATGGCCGCGCTGGCGTGAGACACCACACCCACGGTTTCCTCGGCGCGTTTGTTGGCACGGCGTCCGGTCGCCATGGCATCCTGCGCGGCGGTGACGTTGGCCCCGACGGCGGTGCCGATCCCGCGCATCATATCGGTGCTTTGCTCCACGATCTGGGACTGGTGTTTGGTGCGGTCAGAGAGGTGGCGGGTTTCCTGATCAAGCGTCTTGGCGGTTTGGGCCACATGCTCGGCGGATTGATTGATCACCTGTACCGTTGCACTCATGCGCTCCAAGCTGGCGTTCAGCCCTGCGGCCACTTCGCCAAAGCTGCCAGAGTAATCCCGCTCAATGCGGCCGGACAAATCGCCTTTCGCAAGGCTTTGTGTCACGCTCTGCGCATCGGTCACAAAATCGCTCACCACCGTGCAGAGGTCATTCACGGTTTCGATCAGCGGCGCATTTTCTGAGGCGACCTTTGCGTCGGAAATCTCGATGCGTTTGTCGACTTGGCCTTGCGCAAAGGCGCCCACGACCGATTTGGCCTCCCCGAGCGCAATGTCGGAGCGCGCGACCCGAGCGGTTTCCTGTGCGATGGCCTCCTGTTCGACCTTGCGCGCCGCCGCTTCGCGCAGCTGGAGCCAGACCAGCCCCGCCACCACGACACCCGCTAAGACAAAGCCAATGGTCACGCCTGCGATCAGATCATTGTTCAGATCCGCGCGCACCACATAGGCCCCCATGATGTCGCCCAGCTGCCAATTGCGGGAGGGTACAATCCGGTTGTGGCAATCCACACAGGCCTGAGACTGCGCGACACTTGGGTAGATCGACAGGGAGGACAGACCGCCCTGATCCCAGATCAGGCGCTCCACAATCTCGTGGTTTTGCGTCTCCTGAAAGCCGGTGATCACGCCACGCACATAGGGGTCGTTTTCGATTGTGACCACCTCATGATCGGGCAGTCCGGGCATGGTGATTTCAAAGGCTTCGCTGCCATGTCCGCCGGCGGCGTTGAAGTTCGTCAGGCCTTCCTGACGGAAGCTCGCAGGTGCGGCTGCGCCGTCGCCGCGGTTGGTCACATAGCTTTTGAAGAAGGCCTGAATGACCTCAACCAGCGCGGCCTTTTCGGTGTTTGACTCATGATAGGCGCTGTAAATCGACATGCCTGTGCACAGTACTAGGATCGGAAGGGCGGCAAACACACTGAGCAACACGGTCCGGAAAGGCCCGTGTCGGTGATTGGCATTTTGTTTCATCAACGTCCTCTTTGGCAGGCCGCATCCGCTGTGGCGGCCTTACATTCGCGAATTTCTGGAGGGGGTGTTGGTGAAAAACCTTAAGAATCCGTTCGGCGGAAAAGGGTGTTCAACCCAAGGGTGCGGCGCACCTGATGTTACGATTAGCATCGCGAGAAAGTTCGCCAATTAATTGAGCATATCCCCCAGAAACGCTGCGATGATCCGCAGATCAAAACGCAAAGGAGAGCTGCAGATGGGCGGTTTTGCCGGTGATCTGTTCGATGGTTTTGCCAAGGCGCTGCTCGGCTTGCAGCACCACTTGGGCGGCGGCGCGCGCATCTTCGCCGGCGTCGTGGTGATGGAACTCCAGACCCAAGGCCTCTTTGAGATGGCCAAGCCCGTGCCCGCCATTGCCGCGAAACTCCGGCCAGGCTTTGCGGGCGATTTTCACGCTGTCCGCCCAATGCAATTTGGGTTTGCCAAGGCCTGAGGTGAGGCAGGCGGCGGTGATGGCCTTCTCGTCAAAGCCGCTGTGCTGCACCAGCAGATGGCGTGACAGCGCAGGGGCCATCAGCGGCCAGGCCTGCGCAAAGGTGGGCGCGCCGCGCACGGTGGCGGTACTGATGCCGGTGAGTTCGGTGTTGAAAGGCGCAAAGGGCTCTTCAGGGTCGATGTAGGTGGCGAAGGTCTCAATCGTGCCGTCCATACGCACCCCGGCGAGGCCGATCTGGCTGATGCTGTGGCGGTGGGCATTGGCGGTTTCCACATCCAGCGCAATGAAGCGAAAGAGGCCCTCAAGCATCGGCTGGTCAGGGAGAAAGGCGGTCATGAGGCGGCTCCGTAGAGGCATCGGCGCAGATGCGCGATGAGCTGGTCCGCTGCCTTTTGAAGCTGATCGCGGCGGGGTGCAAGGCGGGCGTAGGACCAAAGCCCCTGCACCGCCGTCATTGTGTAGTGGCCAAGGGCTTCGAGCTCTTCTGTGCTCAGAGGACTGCCCGCCTTGGCATTCTCGCGCGACAGCGCGGCGGTGAACCCAGCGGTGAGCCGGTCGGCATGGGCCAAGAGCTTGGCCTTGATGTCAGCCTCCTCTGCGCTGATCTGCCCCCATGTGCTGCAGACCAGACAACCGGTCACGCCGTCATCTGCCTGCCCTTCCTGCGAGATGGCAGCAGAGAGATAATCGGCAACGGCTTCCAACCCCGCATCCGGTGCCTCTACTGGGCCAAAAAGCGGGGTCACAACATGGGTTTGGTAATGATCCAGCACAGCGGAAAACAAGGCTTCTTTGCCGGAATAGTCACTATACAGAGAGCCGCGGCTGACCCCGGTTTCGCGCACCAGATCCCCCACGGACACCGCCCGATAGCCGCCTTTCCAAAAGGCCATCATCGCGTTGGTCAGCAGGTCTTGGCGGGTCTGGGACTGTGGTCTTGGCATTAGAACTCTTGTTTTGGAACGATCATTCCATTACGCTAATTCTGTTTCTCAAACAAGGATCAACAGGGGAGAGGCCCATGTCTACAGCGTTCCGCGAGAAAAAGAAATTTGCCACGGTGCATGGCAAACAGATGGCCTATATCAAGGAAGGCGAAGGGGATCCGATTGTCTTTCTGCATGGCAATCCGACCTCGTCTTATCTCTGGCGCAATGTGATGCCGCATCTGGCTGGCAAGGGGCGGCTGATCGCGCCCGATCTGATTGGTATGGGCGATTCCGACAAGCTCGATGACAGCGGGCCGGAGCGCTACACTTTTGTGGAGCATCGTCGCTATCTTTACGCGCTGCTGGAAACGCTGGGGGTGACGAAGAATGTCACGCTGGTGATCCATGACTGGGGCTCCGCCCTTGGGTTTCACTGGGCGCATAGCAATCCCGAGAAGGTCAAAGGCATCGCCTTTATGGAGGGCATCGTGGCCCCTGTGCCAAGCTGGGACAGCTTCCCTGCGGCGGCGCGCCCGATCTTTGAGGCGATGCGCTCTCCGGCAGGGGAAGAGATGATCCTTGAGCACAACACCTTTGTGGAAGCGATCCTGCCCGGCTCCATCCTGCGCGATCTGAGCGAGGAAGAGATGGCCGAGTACCGCCGCCCCTTTGCCAATGCCGGAGAAGATCGTCGCCCGACGCTGACATGGCCGCGCCAGATCCCGATCGCGGGCACACCGGCTGATGTAACCGAAATTGTGGCAGCCTATTCCGCATGGCTCAAGGAAAGTGATCTGCCCAAGCTTTTTGTGAACGCTGAGCCCGGTGCGCTGATCGCTGGGCCGGTGCGGGATTATGTGCGCAGTTTTCCGAACCTCAGCGAAGTCACCGTAGCAGGCAGCCATTTCATTCAGGAAGACAGCCCGGATGAGATCGGCACCGCCATCAAAGACTGGCACGCCACGCTCTGATCGCTGCCGCGCGCACACAAAAAAGCCGCCCCAGAGACCGGGGCGGCTTTTCTTTTTGGTATCTGGCCAATTTAGGCAGGCACGGCCGCGCCGGAGGCTTTGGCCGCGGCCATCTCACGCCGTTCATCGCCGCGGAAGAACACCAGATAGAACACCGGTGCTGCGATCAGCGTGAGGATGGTGGCAAAGGCCAGACCACCCATGATGGTGATCGCCATCGACACAAAGAAAGCGTCAGACAAGAGCGGTGCCATACCAAGGATGGTGGTGACCGCCGCGAGCATCACCGGACGCAGACGCGACACGCTGGCCTTCACGATGGCTTCGCGCAGGGGCAGGCCCTCTTCGCGCACAAAGTCGATCTCTTCCACCAGCACGATGCCGTTTTTGATCAGCATGCCGGAAAGGCTCAACAGACCCAGAAGCGCTGTGAAGGTGAAGGGCATGTTGGTGCCCAAGAGGCCCAGCGCCACACCGTTCACCGACATTGGCACCAGTAGCCAGATGATGATCGGCTGACGGATCGCGTTGAACAGAAGCACAGAGATCAGCACCATGATAAGCAGGCTGAGCGGGAGCTGCGCCGCAAGACTTTCCTGCGCTTCAGAGGAGTTCTCAAGCTCGCCGCCCCATTCCATCGTGTAGCCCACCGGGATCGGCATGGCCTCGATTGCGGCGGTGACTTCGGCCTGCACCTGTGCCGCTGTGAGATCGGGTGGAATATCCGCCCCAACGGTGATGGTGGGCAGCCGGTCGCGACGGTGCAGCAGGGTGTTCTGCGTCTCGTGCACAAAGCCGTCCACCATCTGCTCAACCGGCAGGAAGGCATTGGTGGTTGGCGAGTAGACCAGCTGATCCATCAGGCCAAAATCGCCTTCTGCCGGACGGCGCAGGATGATCGGGATTAGTCGCTCGTTCTCGCGGAAGACGCCGGTGGAGATCCCATCGGTGGAGAACTGTAGCATGCCTGCCAGATCTTCGCGGTTCACACCGGCGGTCTGGGCACGTTCTGTTGCGTAAAGCGGCTTGATCACCACCTCCTGCTCGCGCCAGTTGGTGCGCACGCTGAGGATATTGTCAGAGGCGTCTTTCAGAACCTGCTCAGCCTGAGTGGCCAGCGCGCGCAGCACTTTGGGGTCGCTGCCTGAGAAGCGCACCTGAATGGGGTCGCCACCGCCCGGACCAAAGATCAGGCGTTTGGTGCGGAATTCCCCCTCCGGCAGATGCGCGGCGGCAAAGGCCTCCAGATCCGCTTGCAGCGGCGGGATGGCCTCAAGGTCAGCTGTACGCACGATCAAATGCCCATAGCTTGGGTTTGACGGTTCAGACTCATAGGTCAGCAGGAAGCGGGTCGCGCCCTGCCCGACCACAGTGGTAAAGCTCTCCACATCGTCGCGCTCAGAGAGCCAATCTTCCACCTGCTTCATATGGTCAGAGGTGGTGCTGATCGGCGAGCCTTGCGGCAGCTTGTAGTGCACAAAGAAGAGTGGCGTGTTGCTGTCCGGGAAGAACTGCTGTTTGACCAAGCCAAAGCCCGCATAACAGGCCACAGTTACTGCCAGCAGACCGGGGATCACGAGCCAGCGCAGCTTCAGCGCCAAGCGCAGAGACCAGCCGTAGATGCGGAAAATGAAACCGCCATAGGCGTCTTCGCCACCCTCTTTCCCCTGTTTGAACAGATAGTGCCCCAGCATCGGTGTGACGGTCAGCGCCAGTAGCCAGCTCAGCAGCAGCGAAATGCCGATCACCGCAAAGAGCGAGAACAGGAATTCGCCGGTGGCGTCCGGGCTGAGACCAATACCCGCAAAGGCCATGATGCCGATGATCGTGGCGCCCAGCAGCGGGATCTGGGTTTTACCGGAGGCTTCGTCTGCGGCGTCGCGGGAGTTTTTGCCCCGCAGCATTGCAATCTGCATGCCTTCGGCCACCACAATGGCGTTGTCCACGAGCATGCCCATGGCAATGATCAGTGCGCCGAGCGAAATTCGCTCCATCTCGATGGAGAACATGCCCATGAAGAGGAAGGTGCCGACAACCGTCAAAAACAGGGTGACGCCCACCACAACCGCGGCGCGCCAGCCCATGAAGACCGCAAGCACTAGGACCACGATGGCCACAGACATGGCAAGGCTGATCAGGAAGTCGTTAGAGGCTTTGTCCACCACCAGATGCTGTTGATAGATCGGGTGCAACTGCACACCGGCGGGGATGTCTCCTGCCATCTCGGCCAGTTTGGCATCCACGCGGTTGCCCACTTCGACGATGTTTTCGGTCGCGATCCCGGCCACACCCAGCGTGAAAGCCTCTTCGCCGTCAAAGCGGATCACAACACTTGGGTCGGTCACGCGGTCGCGTGACACGCGTGCCATATCCACGAGGTTCACCACGTGGCCGCTTTGGCCCAGCGACAGACCCGCGATCGAATTCACCGTGTCAGAGCCGTCAGGGCGGATGATCCGTGTTTTAGAGGTGTCCGTGGTCACCGAACCCGCAGCAGTAACCGCATCGGAGTTTGCGATGGCGTTGGAGATGGCGGCCAGCGAAATGTTCTGGTTCACAGAGAGCGCCAGATCCGGCTCCACAAAGATGGCCTCTTCGGGCAGACCCAGAATTTCCACATCGGCCACGCCATCAACTGTCAGAAGCTCGCGCCGCAAGAAGGTGGAGAGGTCGTGTTTCTCAGCGTCGGTGTAGCCTTCGGCTGTGACCGCAAAGAAGATACCAAACACATCGCCAAAGGTGTCGTTCACCAGAGGCTCGCTGACGCCGGAGGGCAGACCACGCGATGCATCACGAATGCGCGCCCGCAGTCGTGTCCAGATGTGTTTCAGGTCTTCGCCGCCGTAGGTCGATTTGATGTGCACATCAATCCGTGAGGACCCCGGCTGGTTGGTGGAGGTGATATAGTCGATCTCCTCCATCTTCTGAATTGCGGATTCCAGCGGTTCAGAGACTTCCTCGGCCACCTGTTCGGCTGTGGCCCCCGGATAGGAGGTGATCACCACCGCCTGTTTGATGGTGAAGGCCGGATCTTCCAGACGTCCGAGATTGAGGAAGGCCACAGCCCCCCCAAAGAGGAAAATCAGGATGATCATCCATGTGTAAATCGGGCGGTCAATCGAGCCGCGTGCAATATTGGGCATCATGGCGGACCTCAGTTCCCAAAGCCGACAAAGCGGCGCACGGATTGGCCATCCTCAAGGCCGGAGCCACCGGTGAGCACAACTTCATCGCCGTCTTTGAGGCCAGAGGTGACGCGCAACATACCGTTTTCCGCCGGAGTGGTCTCGATTGGGGTCCAGGTGACTGCACCTTCCGAGGCGCCCACAGGATCAAAGCGCATCACGCCGATCTCGCCAGCTTCGTTGATGACGATTGCGGTGGCTGGCACAAGAATGCCGGCAAAGGGCTCGGTGGCTTCCACGTGGACCGTGACCGAGGAGCCCGGCAAAATTGTGCGACCCTCTGGGTGCGCCATGCCAAAATTGATGCGGAAGGTCTGACCGATGTCGGAGGTCTCCGCGTCGTATTCGCGGATTTCGAGCGGGTGTTCCACGTCGCTGCCCGGGAATTTGGCGGTGATCACCACGTTTTCCTCTTCGCCGGCGCGCTGGAACAGGATTTCGGGCACATCGACCTCAATGCGCAGCTCGCTCAGATCGTGGATACGCACCACTGGGGTGCCGCTGGAGACGGTGGTGAAGAGCTCGACGTTGCGGCTTGAAATCAGCGCATCAAAAGGCGCGGGCAAGGTGGCGTGTTTGAGGGACCATTCGGCGTTGCGCACCGCGATCGCCGCAAGCCCGGCCTGTGTTTCGGCGTCATCCAGCGCCACCTGGCTGACCGTGTTGCCACGCAGCTTTTTCAGACGGTTCACCGTGCGGTCGGCCTGTTCTTTCTGCAGCCGCGCTTGATCGAGGTTCAGCTCGAAGATTTCCAGATCAAGCCGGGCAATCATCTCGCCCTTTTTGATGTTGAAGCCTTCGGTCACCGGGAATTCGACAATCTGTCCGCCCACCTGAAAGGCTAGATCCACACTTTGACGCGCTTTCACACGGCCAAAGAACTGCCGCTCAAAGGCCACGGGAGCTTCGGTCACCTGCAACAGTTTGACCGGTTTGATTGCGGCATCCTCTTGCGCCACAGAAGCGCCAGCGCTTCCCAATGACAGCGCCATCACCAACGCCGAAAAAAGTCCTGCACGTTTCATTCGTCTCTGTCCTTCATCAATCCCGCCTTCACGGCTCCGGGCATGGATTTGATTGCCAATGCGGCAAAAGTCTTAATTTCCTCTGGAGTCATGTCGGAAATCTCCCGAAAGCTGTTCACAACCAGCGCCATCAACGCCTCTCGCGCAGCCCTTCCTGCTTCGGTCAATTCCAAGAGCATCGCCCGCCGATCCTGCGGATCCGGAATGCGTCGCACAAAGCCGCAATTTTCCAGCACATCCGCCGCAGGGGTCACTGCGGATGGCACACAGAAAATGTCCTCTGCGAGCGCCCCCATACGTTTGGGACGGTCCAGAAAGACCAGGATTTTCCGTTCCATCTTAGCCAATGGCGGGGAGACGTTGATGTGCATCATCTCCGCCTCAATCTGATTGGCCAGTGCAAACACACCAAGCATCGCCCGTATCTCAGCGGGCAGATCGGTGTTTGCAAACATCTCTTCGGTCACGCGCGAATCCTCAAGATACTTCACTTCCAGAAATATCCATTTAGCGAACCAAAAATTAGCTGCAAGTGCCACCGCCGCAAAAATGTATCCGAGAAGAGGAAAATTCATGAGGTGCTCAAATCTGAAGCGTTCCGACGCCACATCTGCTGCCACCACCACAGCTTGACGCAAGGTCACCTCACTAGACCCAACGAATTTGGCCGATAATGTCTAGTGCAAAATCATTGGTTAACTGGTCCACATTACGGTCTGCATGAAACAGCCAGACACCACGCTTCTATGACCGCGCATTTTCCTATCGATTCCCAAGAGCCACTGCACACAGACGACCGGCTGCGTGGTCGACTGACACAATATGCGGGTGAGCGTCTTGCCACATTGAAGCGCCGGGCTGTGATCTATTTCTTCGGCTGTATCTTCATGATGTGGGCCACAACCCCACTTGTCGGTCTTGGTTTGACGCTGGTCATATTGTCAGGCGAACTGGTGGACTGCCTCTGCCTCTTGAGGCTCAGGCGGCGGCTTGAACAGGGCGCAAGCTACAAGGCACTCCATCGGCTTGCGACCGTTGGCGGGCTGACTCAATGCCTGGCAATCACCGCTGCTGTCACGATCTATGTCTTCTCCTGGGGGCAGGATGGTACAATCCTAGGGGTGGCCGCGGTTTTGGGTATGGGAGCGATCAATGCGACGCTTATCCTGCCGACCAATCCAAAGATTGCGATCACCAAGCTAACGGTGTTTGGCATCACACCAATCTTGTTGTTTCTGGTGCAGATTTTTGTGTTCCGCGCGCCAAATGCTGCGGCACATCTTGATGCACACAGCATGATGGCGCTGATGTGCATGGCCTACATGTGCTATTCTTTTTCGCGCGCCTCCTATGACAATGCGGAGAAGACAGAGCACCTGAGTAAGCGGGAGCGGGACCTCTTTACCGCCAACGCCAAGCTCAGAGCCCATCAGGATGAGCTGCTCAAACTCTCGATGGTGGCGCGCCGCACCAATGACACTGTCGTCCTGATGTCCTCTGATCGCACAGTGGAATGGGTCAATGAGGCCTTTACCAAGCTCAATGGCATCCCGGCTGAGGAGGCCATCGGCCGCAATATCTACGATCTGATCCGGATCGCTGGCGGCAAACCTGATGATTTTCTGGATATCGCCAAAGCCACGCAGGGCGGCGATCCCTTGCGCACAGAAATCCACAACACTTTGCCCGATGGCAGCCCGCTCTGGGTCGATTTTCAGCTGCTGCCAGTAAAAAACGATGAGGGCAAAATAGATTTTCTGGTGACCATTGCGCGCGACATCACAGCGGTCAAAGAACACAGCGAGACCATGCGCATCGCGCGGGAGGCCGCAGAGGATGCGGCCAATGCCAAATCGCGTTTTCTGGCCAATATGAGCCATGAAATCCGCACCCCTCTGACCGGCATCATCGGGATGGCGGATCTCTTGGCGGACACGGAGCAAACGGAGGATCAAGAGGTCTTCACCCAAACGATCCTCAGCTCCTCTCGCAGCCTGCTGACCATCATCAATGACATTCTGGACCTCTCCAAGCTGGAGGCGGGCAAACTGAGCCTGTCGGAAACCACATTTGAGCTGCGCCCCTGTTTTGAGGAGGTCGCCCGTCTTTTGACCCCAGCGGCGCAAGAAAAAGACATCGCGCTATCGCTGGACATTGAAGGTGCGGTTCCCGCGCAAGTGATCTCCGATGATGTGCGCATTCGTCAGATCGCGACCAATATCATCGGCAATGCCACCAAGTTCACGGAACAGGGACAGGTGGATGTGAAGGTCTGGACAGAATGGTCCGAGGGCGCGTCTGATCCGCAAAAGGCGATGTTGCATTTTGTGGTGAAAGACACCGGCATCGGCATCCCGGAGAAGAAGCTTCAAAGCATCTTTGAAGAGTTTTCGCAGGCAGAAAGCTCCACCACGCGCCGCTTTGGCGGCACAGGTCTTGGCCTCGCCATATGCCGCAGACTGACCACGGAGATGGGCGGTGAGATTGCTCTGCAATCAACCCTTGGCGCCGGGACCACAGTGCATGTGACCCTGCCCGTCACGATTCCTGCTCAGGACAATGACACATCCCCCGCCCCGATTGCACCCCTCAAATATGACGCAATAGACCTCGCGGGTTTGAGAATTCTGGTGGCCGAGGACAACAAAACCAACCGGCTGCTGATCCGCAAATATCTGGAACCTCTTCCGATCACGCTGCATTTCGCTGAAAATGGCTATGCCGCGGTCGAAGCAACGCTGCAGCATGCGCCGGATTTGATTTTCATGGATATGTCGATGCCTGTCATGAGCGGTATTGAGGCCACCGAAGCCATTCGCGGTGCTGATGTGAAACAGCCCAGCATTGTGGCGCTCACTGCCAATGTCTTTGACAGTGAACAAGAGGCCTGTCTTGCAGCCGGAATGAATGATTTCCTGACCAAACCAATCCGCCGAAATGAGCTTGTGGACTGTATCCAGCGCCATGTGGGCCATCGCAATGTGCCGGGCTCTGCTGTGCGCTCGGCGCTTGACGCCTAGTCCTACCTGCTTATGGCAGTTTGCGTTTGGCTTGAATCGCTTGTTCGCTGCCTCACCCATTCGGTCGAACGTGAAAAGCGATCCACTTGCCTCATATAAAACACAAACTGCTTTAAAGGCACAAAAAAGACCGCACCCATCAGATGCGGCCTTTCGACATTGTCTCTGAAAGGTAAGATCAGAGGCCCGGGAACACGTTGAGCAAGCCGCGCTTGCCAAAGGTGGTGCCGCGGTTTGGACCGAAGTTGTATTCGATGCCCAGACCAAAGAAACCTTCGGAATCTCCGTCACCGTCAAGCAGGCCCAGATCGGCGGTCAGAGTGGTGTTTTCAATCAGGTTGTAGCGCACCCCAAAGGTGAAGAGGTTTGCATCCGCTGCCGCGTTCAGGCCGCCAACGTCCACGTAGTCATACGCAGCGGTCAACACCAGCGTCTCGCTGACATCCCAGCCGCCCATGACGCCCAGAAGGGTCAGGTCCACATTGTCTTCGTTGTCTTTCTGAAAATAGGCCTCAGCATAGCCCAGATCATAGTCATAGTGGCCTTCGATACCGAAAGACTGGATGTCGTTGTTGACGTCGGCGCGTTCATAGTAAACACCCAGAGCCAGTTGCTCATTGGCGTTGAAGATACCGTGCAGAGCAACTGTGTTGCCGCTTTCGCTGAGCAGGCTGAAATCATGGCGCGCCAGATCCAACTGGACCCCAAAGCGCTGGGAGAACGCAAATTCCGCAGAGCCATCAAGGGTCGAGGTGGCCACCGACTCGTTGTTGACTTCGTCAAAGGAGCTGGAATAGCTCAGGCCGATTTCTGCGCCTTTGAATTCGAATGCCTGTGCGGTGCCCGCGAGAGTGCTCAAACCAACAATAAGAGACAGAGCTGTTTTCATTTTTGTTCTCCAGAATAGTCACAATGCAGCCAGGAGCTGCGTGCGCCCGCATCCAGAATCCCACTATGATAGTAAAATAGACTTCAAATTCAGCCAAAACGGGTTGCATAAATGAAACACACCGACCCTAAGGCGCTGATTTAAATAAAAGAACGGCGCCCGAAGTTGGACGCCGTCGCTTCTTTTCCGCCAATATCGGCCACTTTACCGCACGATGAACTCCGCATGAAGCGCGCCGGCGGCTTTGATGCTCTTGAGAATGTCGATCATGTCGCGGGGCGCAACACCCAGCGCATTAAGACCGGCAATCACTTCGCTCAGAGAGGTCGTGGTTGGCACTTCGGCGAGGCCAATGCCCGGTTCTTCTTCGATCGCGGCTTCCGTGCGTGGGACCACCACGGTTTGCCCATCGGCAAAGGGGTTGGGTTGCACAACCAGCGGCTCTTCGGTGACACGCAATGTGAGGCCACCCTGAGAAACGGCCACGCGGGAAATCCGCACGTCTTCGCCCATCACAATGGTGCCGGAGCGCTGATCCACCACCACACGTGCCTTGCGTTCAGGCTGCACCAACAGATTCTCGATCTGGCTGAGTGCATGGGCCGGGGAAATTTGGTTGGTGCGGTTGATGTCCACTTGTACGGTGCCTGAGTCCAGCATCAAAGCGACCCGGCCTCCGTAGTTGCGGTTGATGGCCTGCTCGATGCGGCCAGCAGTTGTAAAATCCGGCTCCCGCAACGCCAGACGCATATTGGTCAGCGATGAGAAATCGAAGTCGATCTCTCTTTCTACGCGGGCGCCGGATGGGATCACACCCGACGTTGGCACGCCCTTGACGACGCCACCGGCGTCCCCTTCGGCTGCCACGCCCCCTGCGATCACCGTGCCCTGCGCGACTGCGTAGATCTCACCATCCGCGGCGTTCAATGGTGTCATCACCAAGGTTCCGCCCAATAGGCTGCTGGCATCGCCAATAGCCGAAATGGTCACATCCACCGTGCCGCCTGCACGGGCAAAGGGTGGCAGGGTCGCTGTTACGAAAACCGCTGCCACGTTCTTAGGCCGCATCTGTTCGCCGGTGATGTTCACACCAAGGCGCTCCAGAATATTGGTCATTATTTCCTCGGTGAAGGGCGCGTTTCGCAGCCCGTCCCCGGTTCCGTTCAGGCCGACCACAAGACCGTAGCCAACCAGATCATTGCCCCGTACACCGTCAAATTCTACCAGATCTTTGATCCGGATCGGCGCTGCTGTTGCCATCATTGGCATCAGTACGAGGAGCATCAGCATTCTTGCTAAGCTCATGAATTGTTTCATCGTATGTAATTCGCCAGTGTCAGTTGGGAAAGACGGGCCGTGATAGTGTACACCAATTCTAGTTGTACCTGAACCGCCTGAAGTTGGCCGGCAACCTCGGTGGAGTCTGCCGACAGAAGATCACTTTGTGTCATCAGAAGCGCGCTGCGCTGTGCCGAGTTGTTGGTCTGCGCGTTTTCGATGCGCTCCTGATTGAAACCCAGATCTGCACGCACCTCGACCAATTTGTCCTGATTGCCCAACAGGCGTTCACCAACCGTCCGCATCAACTGCTTCTTCTCTGACAGATCCAAGTTCAGTGCCGGATCATCCGCCAGCGCGGCCAGCGCGGTGTCACGCATCGCCTGACGCAGGGCACTATTGTCTGCGCGAATTTCGTAATCCGCCGTTTCCGTTTCATTCAAGCGGAAAGCTGTCAGGTTGTTGGTGGCACCAACATAGGCATTGGTTTCAAATCCACCGCCGGCTGCCATAAAATAGTTATCTACTGCAGCAACAATATCAGTCACACTGACGGCGCCAGCCGCAGTGATTGCTGCGGAAATTTGCGTCATCATATCATCGGCAGACACCAAAGCCGCGCCATCTGTGGCTGTACCGGCGAACAGTGCCCGATCCCCGGCGCTGCCGTTCAGCGCGCTGACAATGGCGTCAAAATCGTTGCGGGCATTTTTGGCCACACTGTCAACTGAGGCTGTCAGGCCAGAGCTGCTGGCCGACAACACGTCGTTGCCAAGACCGCCTGCCGTGTTTTGGATCAGCTCCAGCGATGCCTGCGCCACTTCGGTAAAGACTTTTGCGTCATTGGCGGCGACCTCAAACCCTTCAAGCAGAGTGATCTGGCGCTCAACACCGGCCAGCATGTTGAAATCGCCTTTCAGCGAAGCGGCCACATCTGATTTGCGCCCGGACGCCAGTTCCTGTGCCAGACGGTCAAGATCGTTTTTGACCGCTGATGTGCGGCGCGACATCATCATCTGCTGCGCCATGTCTCCGATAGAAGTGATCATTTTACAACCTCAGCAATGCGTCTAACATTTCATCAGCGGCCTGAATGAGGCGCGCGTTGGCCGCGTAGGCCTGCTCCACCAGCATCAAGCGCTGCAGTTCCTGGTCGGTGTCCACACCGTCCAGCAGTTCCATATCTTCCAGACTGGCCAATTGGGCCGAAGCAAAGACGACTTCCTGATCGCTCTGCACGCGGGCGCTGGACACGTTGGAGAGAAACTTCCCGCTCAACTCAGTCATGGACACGTTTTTCGGGCCAAAACTGCCAGATACCGGAGCCAGGGATTCCCGCATGGCATCAAGCAGGCGGTTGAGCTGAGTGGCGTCACCGGCATCACCGGGGGCTGCCGCACCCAGACCGTCACGCAAACGCCAGGTTTCTCCGGTGCCGTCGATATCAACCAGATCGTTGAGCTCCAGACGGCCGGACAGACCAACCTCGTTTGCCGTGTTGAAGGCAAGACCTGCGTCCGTAAAGATCCCTGCGTCACCGGCAGCCTGTGTCGGATCGGTGGTTGTGTTCTGAAAACGCTCCACAAGGCTGCGGGCGGCGGCATCCAGATCGGACTGTGCGGAAACAGCCAGTTCATCGCGGATGGCAAACTGCGCCCCAATCGCACCGCCCGACAAAGCCCCTTTCTGGGAGTCGATGCGCATGGCATAGCCGTTGATGGTGATGCCACCCAGCATGCCATTGGCTGCGGTCATATGCGCCTCAATGGTGCCGACCTCGTTGAATTCAATCTCTGCGGCTTTGCCATCCAACAGCACAGCGCCGTTGGTGGTGTAAAGCGCCACGCCACCGCGATCACGGGGCACTGCGCGAATTGGGACCAGCTCACCGATGCGATCGACCAGCTGATGACGGGCATCTTCCAGACCAGCGGTTTCCTGACCCTGGTTGATCGCCAGAGAAATCTTACGGTTGAACTCTTCGGTCTGCTCCAAAAGCCCGCTGAGCTCATCCACCATGCGGCCAATTTTTGTATCGGCTTCAGAACGCAGGCCCTGAATGGTGTCAGAGGCATCATTAAACGCATCTGCGATGCGCGCCGCATCTTGTGACACATTGGCAAGGCGCACGTCACTGTCTGGTGCGCCGGTTGCCGTGGCAAGCGTGCTTTCAAAGCTCGCCATTAGCCCCGAAAGGCTGTCTGCCTGATCCGGAGTGCCGACCGCGCTTTCAAGGCGGGTGTAAAACGCATTGGTGCCGGTGGCCAGCTCATTGCCCGCATCCGCCAGACGGCGTTCTGAAATGGTCACTGGGTTCACGTGGCGGGTGATACCGTTCAGTTTCACCCCACCAGAGTAGCCATACTCGGAGGCTGACTGGCTCAATGTGCGACGACCGTATCCTTCGGTCGACGCATTGGCAATGTTGGAAGACAGAACTTCCGCGCTGCGCGCCGAGGCGGTCAGACCGCTCAAAGCATTGGACAGAGCGCTTGAAATACTCATGACTTATCCTTTCTGGCCTAAGGTGGCCCCGGCGCGGTTATCAGCGTTTGATGTTGGTGGTTTCCTGCAGCATCTCGTCCACGGTCTGAATGACCTTGGCGTTGGTGCTGTAGGCACGCTGTGTCTGGATCATGTCGGTCAGTTCCGCCGCCACATCGGTGGCTGACTCCTGACGGACATAGGACAGGATCTCACCGGTTGGTCCGGTGCCCGCATCCCACATGAAATACGGTCCGCTCTCGTTGGAGGGGATGTATGTCTGGAAGTCGAGAGAGATATCCAGACCGTTGGGGTTTGGCACCTCAACCAGTGGAATCTGCGCGATGGTGCGGGTGATGCCGGTGTTGAAATATGCGGTGACAAAGCCGTTTGCGTCGACTTCAACAGAGGTCATGGTGCCAACCGGCGCGCCGTCCTTATCAACTTTCAGCGGTGCATAATCATCCCCCAGCTGGGTCATGCCGCCGGTGGCACCGATCAGACCGATGTCCACTTCCATCGGGCCGCCAGCCACGTTCAGGATCGCGGTGCCGGTGGTCGGATCATAGGGGCCACCCGGTGCATTGGAGGTTACCGCGGACAGACGGCCACCGGTGGTACGGCCATCATCAAATGTCAGGTCAAAGTTCCCGATCACCGCGCCGCCAGACGCCGAATCGCGAATTTCCATGGTCCATTGGTTGGATGCGCCGGTCGCAGGCACGGTTGGCGTGAAGCTGATGCTCAGCGTTTCCGCCTGCCCCAGGTTGCCGTAATACTCGATGGTCAGAGTTTCCACGTCACCTGGCGCGCCAGCCACGGTAGAGGTTGCTGGCAGGTTGACGCCCAACTCAACCGCGGTGGTCGGAGAGCCCACAAGCTCGGTGGTCAGCAAGCGAATCGGCTCCAAACCGGTGTCAGCATCACGTGGATAATTTGGGATAGAGCCATCGGCATTTGCCGGCCAACCCATCATCGACAACCCTGCTTGAGACACCAGATAGCCATCTTCATCCGCCCGGAAAGACCCGGTGGTTGCCAGCATCAGCTGAGGGCTGGTGTCGCCAGCCTTGATCGCGGTCGCGGAGGCCACCGGAATAAACCCACGGCCCCGCACAGCAAGGTCGGTCGCGTTGGTGGTTGGGGTCAGAGAGCCGCCTTCGTCGATCAGTCGGCGGCTGGTCGCCTGAACGCCCCCTGCCGAATACTTGCCGCCACCCTGCGAGCCGCTGACCATGGATTGAAAGTCCGTTTCTACGCGGCGATAGCCGTAGGTGGCGGAGTTCGCAATGTTGTCGGAGATGGTCGCCAGGCGAGTCGCATTAGACGACAACCCGGCCACACCGGCATTAAGCGAAGAGGAAATCGACATGGTACGCCTTTCTGCTGTAACCCTTTGTTCGACTTCCCTGTTACGACGCTCCAACTTAACAGCGCACTAACGCGCCACAAAGATTTCCCTCAACTCACTGATCTGATCGCAGCAAGATAATCTCAATGCGGTTATTTCTCAGATCCCGCGGGATGTTTGACACCATTTCGCGGTCAGCGTGTCCGGTCACACGGGCGACCCGTTCCTTCTCCAGACCGAAAGTCTCCATCAGCTGCCGCATGGCATCGGCGCGAATCGAGGACATGGACCAGGTTTGCGTGTTGCGCACCGTCACCGGCTCTGACCGCACATGTCCTTCAATCGCCACATCATTGCTCACATAGCCCGCAACCTCGACGAGCACTTCCGCCAGATCCAGCAACAGCGGCATGGGTTGCGCTGTGCCTTCCACAAACAGGCGCTGGTTTGGCGAGTCAAAGAGCTCGATCACCAGACCTTCGTCCGTCACACGTGTGACCACATGTTTCATGAGGTTGTCAGACAGGAAGCTTTCGCCACCGCCGCCGATCAAACCGTCGCGCAGGCGTTCAAGCTCGTCTTCTTCGCCTTTGCCAGCGGTTTCAAACTCCACCGGATCAGGCTGTCCCTCAAGGGAAGTCGGCAAACCGCCGGTGCCCTGATGCGCCAGAATACGTTCCGTCAACACGCTGTCCCCGCCGAACATCGCACTTCCCCCACCGGAAGTTTTGTTCAGCGGCACAGACGGGTTGAAGAACTCCGCAATACCGAGCCGTTGTTGTTCTGTTGTCGCATTGATCAGCCACATCAATAGAAAGAACGCCATCATTGCGGTCACAAAGTCCGCATAGGCGATTTTCCACGCCCCACCATGATGTCCGTCACCGCCGACCACTTTCTTGCGTTTAATGATCACCGGCGCGTTGGAATTATCTGCCATCGCACGTCACCTTTTTCTCACCCAGGTTGACAGTTACCCAGCAGCCCTTACCCGGCCCTTAACAAATGGGATTTTAGACGTATTACGCGCGCTTTCCCGGGGCTGATCGCCTTAACCGCGCAGCGCGGTGGACAGCTGCGCCATAAAGCTGCGGCGATCCAGACCGGCCGCAATTGGCGCGCCAATCTCAACCTTTATGACACCGGGATATTTAAGAAAGGTGCCATAAGGCCAGCACGCACCGGAATTGATGCGGATCGGCACGGCCGCAACACCTGCGAGCTGATAAAGCACACCCACCCCGGCCTGAATCTGATCGGCCTGAGACAAGCGCCTTGTGCCACTTGGAAAAATCAGCAAGTTGCGGCCTTCCTTCACAGCCGCGGCCCCGGCGCGAAAACCATCGCGCATGGCGTCGCCGCTGGCGCTGGTGGACACCGGAATATGCCCCAGCTTGCGCATCAGCGGACCAAAAACCGGATAAGAGAAAATCGGCTTTTTGGCATACATCACCGGGCGCTTGAGCAGCAGCTGGTAAAAGAGCGTTTCCCAGGTGCTTTCGTGCTGTGAGGCCATCAAGACCGGCGTGCCGGGCAAATGATGCGCCCCTTCGAGCTGATAACGAATGCCGCAGATCACCTGCAGCAGCCAAAGTTGCACCCGCAGATAGCGGTCCACCACGGCGTAAACCCGATCCCGCGACAACAACAGACCGGGCCAGAGCAGCAGGAACGGCAAGGCCGCAATCAGTGCGGCGACATAGAACAACACACTGCGCAGCGCGATGACCGGCAGCCAGAGGCCCCTTCGCCCCTTCCCATGCTGTCTGCTGTCTTCCTGCATTCGCACAAATACGCCTTTGCTTTCCGCATTTTGCCATATGGCCAGCGAGTCCGGCTTGGGCTACTCTAGCTCTGACAGGCGAGGCAAGTGCTTCACCACATTGTTTTTTATGAAGTGTTGTTTTGAAGCATTGGGAGATTAGGTTGCGACGACGTGTGAGGTGGCTTCGCAAGCTCAACGGTCTGCCATGGGCCGCAATGATGATCTGCGGCCTGTCCTGTTCCGCCGCTCAGGCCTTTGAAATCGATTTCCGCGCCGCTGGGGGCGATGAAACTCTGGGCGAGCGGCTTCAGGCCGCGTCTCTGCTGACGACTGCCAAAGAAGAGGGCACCACAGAAGGCCAAGACATCGTCGCGGCGGCGCAGACAGACTACAAGCGCCTGCTTGGGGTGCTCTACCGCGCGGGCTATTTCGGCCCGTCGATCTCGATCAAGGTCAACGGGCAGGAGGCGGCCAATATATCGCCTTTCGCGCAGATCAACACGGTGTCAAATGTCAGCGTGTCGGTGACACCGGGCAACAAGTTCCGCTTTGGTCAGACCTCTATCGCGCCGATTGCGCCAGAGACCGAGCTGCCCGAGGAATTTGCCCCGGCTGCCCCTGCCGACCTTGGCGCCGTGGAGGCCGCTGCGCGCGCGGGCGTCAGCGGCTGGCGGGATGAGGGCCACGCCAAGGCAAAAGTTGCAGCAGAAAACATCACCGCCGATCACCGTGCCTCTGAGCTGGATGTGGATGTGGCGCTTGATCCCGGCCCCAAGCTGCGGTTTGGCAAGCTGATTTACAAAGGCCAATCCACCGTGCGCCCCGACCGCGTGGAAGAGATTGCCGATCTGCCGACCGGAAGCCAATTCAGTCCCGAGGCCGCGCGTCGGGTCACCGCGCGTTTGCGGCGCACCGAAACTTTCCGCACCGTTGATCTGCGTGAGGCGGAAGAGCCCAACCCCGATGGCACGCTGGATATGGAACTTGCGCTGGTGGACAGCCCGCCGCGCCGATTTGGCTTTGGTGCAGAGCTGGAAAGCACGCAGGGCCTGAGCGTCTCGGCCTTCTGGATGCATCGCAACTGGAATGGCGGCGCTGAAAACCTGCGGTTTGATGCAGAAGTGGAAAACATCGGAGGGGACGGTGGCGGAATCAACTATCGCCTCGGCACGCTTTACTCGCGCCCGGCCACATTCAACTCCGACACGGCCTTGATCGTTGGGGCCGAAATCAAACAGGAAGACGAAGATCTCTATTTCCTGCGCCAGTTCGGGGCGAGCGTCGGCTATAAGCGCATTGTCTCTGAACGATTGGAAACCAGCGCAGCGCTGACCGGGTTCTACTCTGATGTGCGAGACAATTTTGGCGACCGTACGTTTCAGGGCATCGGTGTCTGGGCACAGGCCAAGCTTGACCGCCGCGATGTGATCGTGAATCCGACCAGCGGTTACTATATTCAGGCCACCGCTTTCCCCTATGCCGGTTTCTCGGAAACAGAGCCTGCACTCTTTCTGGAAGGCGACCTGCGCGCGTATCAGGGATTTGGTGCTGACAACCGCTTTATTGCGGCGGGCCGTGTTCTGGTTGGCAGCATTCTTGGCCCCTCGCTCAGAGGCACCCCACCAGATCTGCTGTTCTATTCAGGCGGGGGCGGCACCGTGCGCGGGCAACCCTATCAATCCGGCTTTGTCACAGTGGACGGTATCGACAGCGGTGGCCTCTCGTTTTTGGGGTTCAACACCGAAGCGCGGGTCAAGATCACCGACGCAATCACAACAGTGGCCTTTTTTGACGGCGGCTTTGTCGGGGAGACCTCCAATCTCTTCGGCGATGGCAGCTTTCATTCCGGTGCCGGGCTTGGCGTGCGCTACAACACTGGCTTTGGCCCGATCCGACTGGATCTGGGCGTGCCGGTTTCGGGCAACACCGGCGACGGTCTTCAACTCTATATCGGTATAGGACACGCCTTCTGATGCGGTGGTTTGCGATCATACTCCTCTGGCTTCTGCCCATGACGGCAACCGCGCAGCAGGCCGAAGAGGCCAGCGACGAAGACAAAGGCATGCTGACCCGTTTTCTGGAGGATTCGCTGTCTGGTGCGGGGCGTGAGGTCGAGGTCATCGGGCTGCGCGGCGCGATCAGCTCCAATGCCACCATCGAAGAGCTGCGCATCTCTGACGCCGATGGGCCCTGGCTCTCGCTCAAAGGCCTGTCGCTGAACTGGAACAGGCTTGCGGTGCTTCGGGGCAATGTAAACGTCAACGAACTCAGCGCCGAAGAAATCTCTCTGGCGCGCATTCCCAAAACCGATCCCAGCCCGACAACTGCCGAGGCCAAGCCCTTTGCGCTGCCGGAACTGCCGGTCAGCATTAATATCAAGGCGCTGAAAGCGGATCGTATTTCGCTGGGAGAGCCTATTCTGGGCGAAGCGGTGGATTTTGCACTGGATGCCCGCCTGATCCTTGAGGGCGGCAACGGGGATGTGCTGTTAAGCGCGACGCGGCTGGGTGGCCCTGCGGGACGTTTCTCCGTGGATGGGGCCTATTCCAACGACACCGAACTGCTGCGACTGGATCTGCAGGCCGCAGAAGATGCGGGCGGGCTGGTGGCCACACTGGCGCAGCTCCCCGGAGCGCCACCGCTCGGCTTGACCGTTCTGGGGGAAGGCCCGCTGAGCGATTTTATCGCTGATCTGCGGCTGACAAGTGGCGGAGAGGAGCGTTTGGCCGGACAGGTGGAGCTGTCCACCGAACCTGCACCGGCCTCCGATACGGGTGGTGGCAGCGCATCTAACAGCACAGAGACCAAGCCCACGCAGGTGATCCGCGCCGATATTGCGGGCAATATGGCGCCGCTCTTTGCGCCGGATTACAAAGATTTCTTTGGTGAGAGCATCGCGCTCAACACGCTCCTGCGCCGCTTTGGCGACGGGCGCACCACGCTGGAAAACCTGAGCCTTGTCTCCCGCACGTTCAATCTGGATGGGCAATTGGCGCTGACCGCCAAAAACCTGCCAGAAAGTTTTGATCTGGATATCACCCTGCGCGATGACACGGGAGCGCCGGTTCTGCTGCCGGTGAGCGGCCCGAAAAACTACGTCCAAAGCGCGCAGCTGAAGGCGCAGTTTGATGCCACCGAAGGGCAGATCTGGACGCTTAAGGGCGATGTGACCGGCATCGAAACCGAGAGCGCCAAATTGCAATCCGTCATGCTGGACGGCAGCGGTGATATTGTCGCTGATCCACAGCGGCGAGTCACCGCAGAGATCGCGCTCACCATGGCCGGGCTGGCCTTGCCCGATCCGGCTTTGACCGAGGCTCTGGGCGACAGCGCCAGCATGGCTGCCAATGTTGACTGGACCGAAGGCGAAGGCGTGCGCCTGACCGATCTGACGGTGGATGCTGCGCAGTCCTCCCTGAAAGGCGATGCCCATCTGACAGGTCAGGGTCAGGATATGAACATCGCCACCAACGCCGACCTTTCCGTGCCCGATTTGGCAAATCTTGCCGGTCTTGTGGGCCGCGATCTGGGCGGCGCCATCATGGCGCAGCTGTCTGGCGACATTGCCCCGCTCAGCGCGGGCTTTGATCTGGACCTGACCGCTGGCGCCATGGATCTGGCCATTGGTGAGCCGCAGGTGGATGCGCTTCTGACAGGCGAAAGCAGCCTTGCCCTGTCAGCTAGACGCGATGAAACCGGCCTCACGCTGCGTCAGGGTGATCTCAAAACCTCTCAGCTCACCGCCTCCGGAAACGGCATGCTGGCCAGTGAAAACAGCGATCTGCATTTTGAGGCCGCGCTTGCAGAGGTGGCCTCTGTTGCGCAGATCGAGGGCCTGAGCGGCCCGGCCACAGTGGAGGGTAACGCCAAACAGACCGGTGCAGACTGGGCCTTTGATCTCACCGCGACCGCGCCTGCGCAAAGCCGTGCCGTGATACAGGCGACGCTGCCGCAATCCGGCGGCATCTCCGCAGACTATGATCTGGAGATTGGCCGCGTGGAAACCTTTGTTCCGAGCCTGCCGGGGGCGGCCAGCATCAAAGGCACGGCGGCACAGTCAGACGCGGGCTGGGCTGTCAATTTTGACGCGGCAGCACCGTTTAACACCAAAGGGCGCGGCCAGGGTGTGATCGATCCAACCGGCACGGGCACCAATTTTGCGGTGGCCGGGGATTTCCCGCTCGCCGCCGCCAACCCAGCCCTGCAACCCAATGCGATACAGGGTCTTGCCCAATATGACCTGCGCATTCAGGGCGCGTTGGAACCCGCCAGCGTGACCGGCACGGTCTCGATGTCTGGCGCACGCTTTGCCATGCCGGATCTGCGCATCGCGCTGGAAGACATCTCCGGAACCATCGGGCTTGCCAATAATGCGGCACAAATCAACCTCAACACGCAGTTTTCCGGCGGCGGAGACATTGCTGTTGCAGGCTCACTTGGCCTCGCCCCGCCTTTCAACGCCAACTTGCCCGTGACCCTGCGCGGCCTGCAGTATCAGCAAGGCCAGCTGTTTGAGACCACCGCTGACGGCACCATCACGCTCTCTGGCCCTGCCACTGGGGGCGGCCGCATTGCCGGGAATATCAGCCTCAGCCAGACCAATATCCGCATCTCTCCCGTGGGCCTCTCTGGTGGTGGTGCTGTGCCTGAGATCACCCATCTGGCCGAGCCGGGCGCTGTGCATATCACGCGTGACCGTGCGGGGCTGATTGCGCGGGAAGAGGCCGCCGGGCCCTCCGCGCCGCCCTTTGGTCTGGATGTGGCGATCAACATTGCCGACCGCATCGCCGTGCGCGGGCTTGGCCTGAACGCGGATTTCAACGGCGGCATGCGCATCACCGGCACCACCAATGACATTCGGCCAAACGGCGAGCTTGATCTGATCCGGGGTCGGCTCGATTTCCTGTCAAACCCGTTTGAACTTGATGAGGGCAATATCGCACTGTTGGGGGATTTTGTCCCCACCATGCGCGTGCAGGCCACCGCCGAGCAGCCGGATGCAACCATCTTCATCATCATCGACGGCCGGCTGGACGACCCTGAGATCAAGCTGGAGAGCGACCCGGAGCTGCCGGACGACGAGGTTCTGTCACAGCTGTTGTTTGGGCGCGATCTGTCCAGCATTTCGCCGCTGCAGGCCGCACAGCTGGCCGCCGCGCTGGCCACGCTTTCCGGACAAGGCGCGCGCGGGCCGCAGCTTGGCAAAAACGCCGGACTTGATGATTTTGGGCTGACCTTTGACGAGGATGGCGCGCCGGGCGTGCGGGCGGGCAAATACCTTGATGAGAACATCTACACCGAGGTGGGTGTGGACAGCGAAGGTAAAAGCACGATCAGCCTCAACCTCGATGTCACCGACAATCTGACCGTCAAAGGCAAGGTAGGCTCAGATGATGAAAGTGGGATCGGGATTTTCTTTCAGCGCGACTATTGAGCGAGGTGGGCGCGGTCAGGCACCGGCCTGCACGCTGCGCAAACACATGTCCCGCAGCTGCGCGCGGGTTTCATCGCTGAGCGGCTTGCCCTGTGCGCGCTGCCATTTCAGGGTGTTGCGGATCGCCCCGCCGATAAAGCCGCCCATAACACCCGGATCACCTGCAATAGAGCCGCCTTCGTCCTGCAGTTGGCGCAGCACACCTGCGATGAAAGAGGCCGACTTTTCAAAGCTGGCCATCACATCCGCGCCCGGCAGCAGGGGCACATTGGACAGGTATTCAAACAGCACGGCCCGGTCAGCATCCTGCCAGATGAAATCGATGTGGTTGTCGATATAGCGCTCAAGCCGCGTGAGCGCGGGCTGGCTTGGATCATCGCCCGCTGTGAGCGCCTCTGCCATCACCGCCGCCAGATCGTCATAGACCGCGCGGATCAGCACATCCTTGTTTTCAAAGTGATTGTAGAGCGATCCCGTCGCCACCCCGGCGCGCTGTGCGATCTTGGACATGGACGCCTGTGTCCCATGCGCAACCAGCATTGCCGCGGTGGCTTCCAGAATTTTTTCACGCATCCCGTGTCGTGTCCCTGCGCTCGGCCAATAGCCATGTCCCCAATGAACTCTCGTTCAACTGGGCACCGACCCTAAGCGCAGGGCACGATTGAGACAAGGGTTTGTGCGCGGACCACCCGTCAACAGCCCTGCTTACAGCGGCAAAAAGCGGAAGGTTTCCCCCTCTGCTGCAACTTTGCCCAATCCTGGAAAGGCAAAATGCGTGGCGGCGATGGTGGTGCCCGATGCTGCGGCCTCAGCCAACAGGGCGCGCCGCGTGACCACCGCCTGCGCCGCATCCCGATCCAGGGCGTAGGTGACCTCGGGATGGGCAAACTGCACCGCCTCTGAGATGACCGCGTCTCCTATGATCAGCAGTGTCTCATGGCCACTTTCAATCTGCACGCCCGAATGCCCCGGTGTGTGACCCGGAAGAGGCACCAAACTGATCCCCGATATTAGACTCTGTTTCGGCTGAAAAAGAACCACACGGTCTTTGATGCCAGCGGCGACGCTCTGGATCATCTGCACCATCGGACGGGTGTCTTCATCCACCGCGTTCGGCAGATCTGGGTTGGTCCAGAACGCCCACTCCGCTTCGGCAATGTGAATGGTCGCCTGCGGAAACACATCACTGTCCAGAAAACCGCCCAGATGATCTGCATGCATGTGGGTCAGCACGATGTCTGTGGGGGTTTCGCCCTGCAGAGGCTCCCAGGCCTGGCCGGTCTGCGGAAACCTCGCCTGAAGCGCTTGGGCAGAGCCTGTGTCCACAAGGATCACCCGGTTTTGCCCCCGCACAACCCAGAGATTGGCACCGATCTCAACCTCATCGCCCAAATCGACGTCTTCAGGCACTTGGGAGAAATACGCGGACGGCAGCACAAAGCCCCCGTCGTTGAAGGTGATCACCTCAAAATCGCCAATGGTCAGGCTGTGTGTGCGCTCTGTCATGATATGCTCCATCACTGTTTCCCAAAGCATATGGTGAAGTGCGCCGACTGTGCTATTGTCGCAAATGACAAATTATTTGCTGATAGCGCCAAGCATATGCCTTCCAAAACCACCACCATTCTCGCCTATCCCGGCGCTTTGCAATCTGCGGTCTTTGGGCTGCAGGACTTCTTATCCCATACGGGTCTCAATCCAAAAATCATCACTAATTCAGCTGAATTTGGCTCAAAATCAGATGCCATCCTGCTACCACCTGCCGCGCAGTCTGTGGATCCACAAACGCATCCAGAGCTCTTGAATGGGCTGAAAGCCGCAGCAGAGAGTGGCGCGTTGATCTGTTCCGCCTGTGTGGGCGTGACCTGGATTGCCGCCGCAGAGCTAGATGCCGGACGCGCGGTCACCACCCATTGGGGCGTTGCGCCGCAACTGCGCAAAGACTGGCCTCAGCTACACGTGGACACCGATCAGCTTGTGATCGAGCACCAAAACCTTGTCACCGCAGGCGGGATGATGGCCTGGGTGGATCTGGCGCTGATCGTGATCGAAAGGCTGGCGGGCCACGAGATGATGCTCAACACCGCCCGGCATTTTGTGGTGGAACCTGTTCGGCGCGACCAGAGGCGCTTTCAGCGGTTTCGGCCTATCCTTGACCACGGGGATGCGCAGGTGCTGCGCACGCAGGCGCATCTGGAGCGCGTGCTGGATCAGCCTATATCAGTCTCTAATTTGGCCCAAAACGCAGGTCTTTCAGAGCGCAGCCTTCAGCGTCGTTTCAACGCGGCCACGGGCTTCAATCTCACCCGCTACTTACAGAACCTGCGTATGGAGCGTGCAAAATCTCTGCTGGCGGACAGCCGCATTCCCGTGGCTGAGGTGGCCGCGCGGTCTGGCTATAGCGACCTTCCCGCTTTTCACCGCGTCTTCTCTCGCATCACAGGGATGACGCCTGCGGGCTTTCGCAAATCGGTCTGGTCGCAACACACAACGTCATAGCGGAACGTCTCCGCACGACGCAGAAACAGTCTCTAACTCACCTGCATTCCGTGAATCTGATCAGGCGTTTTTGACAATCAGAAACACCCGCGCAGACTCTGTCGCCTCAATGGCGTGTGCCACATCCGCCGCATAACGTGCGGTGTCGCCAGCTGCCAATTCCTGCTCGGCTGTGCCACTGTTGATCCGCACCGCCCCTTCCAACACCGTCAGCTGCTCTTGTGCGCCGCGTTTGTGAGGCTGGCTTTTGAGGCTGCCGCCGGTCTCAAAACGGATGTCATAGACCTCATGTCCGCCCACATCCTCAGGCGGGGAGAGAATGCGGATCACGCAACGGTGCCCCATATTGTCAAAACTCGGCACATCGCTGTCGCGCAGCACCTCTATTTTGTCGGCTGTTTCTTCATCCAGAAGCCCCGCGAAATCCACCTGCAAGGCGCGCGTGAGGTTCCAGAGGGTCGCAATGGTCGGGCTGCTTTCGCCACGCTCAATCTGGCTCACCATGGAGCGACTCACCCCCGAGAGTTTGGCCACCGCTTCCAGCGAAAGCCCCTGTTCGCGACGCGCCGCACGCAGACGGCTGGGCAAAAGTTGAAGTATCGACAGATCGTTATCCATCTCTCACAGATGCGGCCAAGCCGCTGCCTTTGTCAATTGCCGCGCGCTTTGGCACATATCTCACAGCAACTGTGACGCGCCGTTCCTGCTGACTCGCCCTTTCTGCATCTGCATAGTGCGCGACAAATACGACTGAGAGGAGATGACCCATGTCGGATATCGTAATTCTGGGCGGCGCCCGTACCGCTGTTGGCACTTTTGGCGGCTCTCTCGCCAACACCCCACCGATCGAGCTGGCCACTGCTGTGTCCAAAGCCGCGATCGAGCGCGCTGGCGTGCAAGGCGACCAGATCGGCCATGTGGCATTTGGCCATGTCATCAACACCGAGCCGCGCGACATGTATCTGTCCCGCGTTGCTTCCGTTGAAGCGGGCGTGCCAAACACCACCCCGGCGATGAACGTGAACCGCCTCTGCGGCTCCGGCCTTCAGGCAATCGTGTCCGCCACCCAATCCCTGATGCTGGGCGATGCGGATTTCGCACTGGCCGGTGGTGCCGAAAACATGTCCCGCTCCCCTTACATCCTGCAGCAGCAGCGCTGGGGCCAGAAGATGGGAGACGTGAAAACGCTGGATATGATGCTTGGTGCGCTGAACTGCCCGTTTGGCACCGGCCACATGGGGGTGACCGCGGAGAACGTCGCGGATGAGCACGATGTGACCCGTGAAGACATGGACGCTTTCGCCCTGACCAGCCAGGAACGCGCCGCAGCCGCCATCGAAGCCGGTTATTTTGACGAGCAGATCACCCCGGTCGACGTCAAAATGAAGCGCGACATGGTGCCGTTTGTGCGCGACGAGCACCCAACCGCCTCCACCATGGAGACCCTCGGCAAGCTGCGTCCGGTCTTCAAGAAAGACGGCCGTGTGACCGCAGGCAACGCATCCGGTTTGAACGACGGTGCCGCCGCCATCGTGCTGGCCCGCGAAGAGGCTGCCAAAGCCGCTGGCCTGACACCAAAGTTCCGCGTTCTGGGCTACGCCCACGCCGGTGTGCGCCCAGAGGTGATGGGCATTGGTCCAATCCCAGCGGTGGAAAACCTGCTGGCGAAAACCGGCCTCTCCGTGGCCGACTTTGACGTGATCGAAAGCAACGAAGCCTTCGCCTCCCAAGCCATCGCGGTGAACAAGGGCCTTGGTCTGGACACCGACAAAGTGAACCCGAACGGCGGCGCGATCTCTCTGGGCCACCCGGTTGGCGCAACCGGCGCGATCATCACAGTGAAGCTGATGTATGAACTGGAGCGCACCGGCGGTTCCAAAGGTCTCGCGACCATGTGCATCGGCGGCGGTCAGGGCATCGCGCTGGCGATCGAGCGCATCTAAGCCGCGCTGAGATTTCGGCGGGTGGCCAAAGGTTCATGCCTTGGCCATCCGCCCCACCGGCCCCGTCGCGATCAGGCCGCAAAAAAGATGCGACACACATGTTTCCCAAAATGACTGATCTTGTGCGCTAGTCGATCCAGACGGTGATGCGATCAGATTGTCCGCGCGCATCAATCACGGTGATTGTCGCGCTGCCCCGCCCTGTCGCGGGCAGGGTCACATCCCCCCGACGCACTCCGCTCGCCACTGGCGCACCGTTGGCCAAGACGGTCACCGGAAAGGCTGCATTTTTGACCTTGATCGTCATGCCGTCCCGCGCGCCGGCAAGTCTGGCACCTTCCGGAGGAAAGGCCACTTCCAAGGCTTCTTCGCTGCGCTCAAAGACAGCGTTGCGGCCGCGAAATGTTTTGAGCGGTTCAGGCAGGGCGGCGTTGCTGACGATCAGCGTTTCCGGCGGTGGGGCTGGCAAGGGATCAAGCGCGGGCTTCACCCGCTGAAACACATCAAACAGCACAGGGGCCGCGATCTCTGCGCCAAAAGCGCCCGGCACCGGCGTGCCATCGGGTCGCCCGATCCAGACACCGGCCACATGACGCCCATCAAAACCGATGGCCCAAGTGTCCCGATGCCCATAGCTGGTGCCGGTCTTATAGGCCAAGCCATTGCGCGGTGCGCCTGCGGGTGGGGCAATCTTCGAGAGTATATCGCCCAGATGCCAGGCCGCCGGTCTGCTGATCACGCGCTGCTGTGGCGGGGTGTCCTGCCCCGACCGCCAGATCAGTGGTTGCGCGACACCGCCTTGGGGGATCATCGCGTAAAGCGTCACCAGCTCTTCCAGAGAGACCCCGACACCGCCCAGCGCCACCGCGAGGCCAGCTGTGCCACCGGGCAGCTCCGGAGCCATGCCCGAAGCCCGCATCGCGGCCATCAGATTGGCTGGTCCCAACTCATCCGTGAGCATGACCACCGGAATGTTCAACGACTGCGCCAAAGCCTCCCGCACGCGCAGCGCGCCGCGAAACCGGCCATCAAAATTCTGTGGCGCATAGCGGCCAAATCGGGTGGGCACATCGGCAATCAGGGTTTCGGGATGGGCCAAACCACGGTCAAAGGACAGGCCGTAAACCAAAGGTTTCAACGTTGATCCAGGCGAGCGTTTGGCGCGGGTCATGTCAATGAATCCCTGCCGTGCGTCCGCCTGTGTCAGACCTGCGGACCCAACGGAGGCCAGGATCTCACCGCTGTGATGATCTGCCACCACCATGGCGATCGACACCCGCCCCTCAAGGCCGCGCAAAGCCTCCTGCGCCAGTGCCTCAAGCGAGGTCTGTAAAGTGCGATCCACCGTTACCTGATGCCGCGCGGCCGCTGGGGCCGCCGCCTTGGCGCGGTCTGCCAGATGCATCGCCACAGCGGGAAAGGCCCGCCGCACTTTTGGCACAGGGGTCATCAAAGCCGCGTCTACGCCTTCCTGATCCAGCACCCCAGCGGTCTTTGCGCGCCAAAGCACCCGTTCCCGCGCGGCCTCAGCGGCTTCAGGGTTGCGGTCTGGCCGCCGCGCATTGGGGCTTTGCGGCAGCGCGACCAGAAGCGCTGCCTCCGCAGATGTCAGCCTGTGAGGCTCTTTGCCAAACCAAGACAGGGTGGCCGCGCGTATGCCTTCGAGGTTGCCGCCAAAGGGCGCATGAGTGAGGTAAAGATCAAGGATTTCCCGCTTGCTCAGATGCTGCTCCAGCGCGAGCGCCAGTCGGATCTGGCGCAGCTTTCCCGCCCAGGACCCGGTGCCGGAATCCTCAATCAGCCGCGCCACCTGCATGGTGAGCGTGGAGCCTCCGGACACCACCCGCCCGTACCACGCAGATTGCGCCACGGCGCGGGCCAGCGCCCACGCATCTACCCCCTGATGGGACCAGAAGCGCTTGTCCTCATAGGCCAGCAAGGTCTCAAGATAGAGCGGGTCTACCGCGTCGCTCTGCGCCCCCAGCCGCCAAAGCCCGCCGTCAACTGTATAGGCCCGCAGGAGCTGCCCTTTGCGATCCACCACCTCGACCGAGGTGTCGGCCAGAAGATTTGGCAGCTCTGTCTCTGCCACCCATTGATCAAAAGCGTCCCGCGCCCCCGCCAGAAGCAGGAGCGTGAACACCAGAAAAACAGGCAGCATCCGCATGTTATTCGGTCACGGTCAGACGAGATGCGGCGGTATTGGCACGGTATTGCGGGCGATACATATCCTCCACAGAGGCCGCCGGGTGGTGATACTCACCGGGGCTGACCGCGCGCACCATATAGGCCAGCTGGAACGACTGCGCCGAGCGCCAGTCGACAGCCGCCAGAAACCGATCCGCACGGAATTCGGTGTTGGCGGCTTCGACCGGTTGCAACCAGTCCATGTTGCGCAGGTCACCGCCTGCCAGCAGGTTGGGATTGTCGATTTCAAAGCCCGCAGGCAGCGGATCATTCACCATCAGACGCGCGCCACCTTCACCGGAAGGTATCACCGTCAAAACCGCGACCAGCCGTTCACCTGCCTGCACCTGCCGCACGTCAACCGCCTGCCCTTCTACAGAGAAATACTGCCGCTCGATGCGGTAGCCATAGCTGCGCTCCTCAGCCGGATAGGTTGGCACGCCAAGCGTTGTCAGCGTCACCAACTGCGCGGCCTCTCCTGTGTTGGTCAGCGCGATCTCCTGAGACAGGTCTTGGTCCGTGAACCGCTGCAACAACGGCCCGTTCAGCGGCTGCCCGTTGAGGGTCAATCCGCTGGGCCGTTCATCCTCGATCAGCGCATGCGCCGCCATCAGCGACCAGACCGCCTCTTGGGTGGAGGGTGTCTCACTGCCAAAGGCCACCTGCTGCGCAAGCCCGTTGGCATCCAAAGCCTCGCTGCCCGCCGCCACGGCCAGCGCAACGGTGCCTGCGATATCGCGCAAATTGGTGCCGTAGTCCGCCCGCCAGAGCGCGGCCTCTTCGCGGCCGACCTGTGCTGCGATCTTGCGCGCGGCGGTGCGGAACATGTCATCCGCCCGCGTCTGATCGCCATAGAGCGCCAGTGCCGCGCCAAGTTGCGCCGCTGCCAGAGGCGTCGCAAAAGCGTCGCCCTTCACATCCGCATAATAACGCAGATCGCCCATGGCTGCCGCCCCTTCGCGCGCCAGAACCATAAGCGCATAGGCCAGATCCTCGCCGCCTGCGTCAAAGTCCGGTGCATAGTTCACGCGGTTGCGCAGGTTGTTCATCGCCTGTTTGAAGGCGAGATCAGGCACCACGTGCCCCTGCGCCCGTGCGCGAGAAAGGAAATCGCTGACATAGGCATCCAGCCAGAAATCGCCGGATTCGGGACGCCAGAGACCAAAGCTGCCATTGCTGGCCTGCCGCGTCAGGACCAGCTCGATGGCTTCTGCGATGCGGCTGTCCAGATCGCGATCCACCCCCATGCCCAGCGCGCTTGCCACATCTTCAAAATAGAGAAGCGGCAGCGTCTGAGAGGTCACCTGCTCTGTGCAGCCGTAGGGATAGCGATCCAGCGTCTGCAACAGACCCGGCGCATCAAAGCGCGCCAAAGCGCCAGTGGACAGGACCGCCTCAGCCGAGCCTGTGCGCAGATCGGCGAACACATCTGCACCAAGAGTGAGGCTGTCGCCGGATGCCAAACTGATCTGGCGGGTTTCGCTCACAGCCGGATCATTGGCCCGCACCGGCAAGGTGAGCGATTTGACCAATTGTTTGCCATCCGGCGTTGAGAGCACAACGCGCAGGCTGTGATCTCCGATCTCACCTGCGACAACCGGCACAGAAAACCGCGCAGTGCCTTTCGCTGCCAACTCAAACCCTGAGGGGATTTGCGCGGCATCCAGCGTCACGCCCTCTGCCACAACATCCAGCCCCATCCGACCCGCAGCGCCCTCTGCATGGACAAATTCCAACAGCAGGCGGCTCTGATCTCCGGGGGCAAGGAAGCGCGGCAGGCTTGCGGTGACCACCACCGGATCGCGCACCACCACTTCCGCATCGGCCTGCCCCACCCCGGTTTGCGACCACGCCACTGCCATCAGGCGCACTGAGCCGTTAAATTCGGGGATATCAAACTGCACATTTGCGGCGCCATCTGCACCAACCTGAATGGGACCTTGAAAGTAGGCCACCAGTTCTTCGGTGGGGGGAGGCGCGTCAAACCCTGTGGCCGCAGTAGCATCCCCTCCGGAACGCAGGCGTCCCATATTGCCGCTCAAGCCGTTGATCAGTCGACCATATACGTCGCGGATTTCCATGCCCAGACGGCGCTGGCCAAAGTAATGCGCCGAAGGGTCGGGGCTTTCAAAACTGGTGAGGTTGAGTATGCCCACATCCACCGCTGCCAAAGTGACAAAGGCGGTTTCACTGGCGCTCACGCCGTCGACCTTCAGAGCCACATCCATTGGTCCGCGCGGGTCGATCACCTCTGGTGCGGTGATGGAAACCGCGAGCTGCTTCTCCTCTGAATCAACCTGCGCGTAGCTCAGCCCAAGGGCGCGGGCCGGGTTTTGGCCTGCGGGCGTATCTGCGGCGCGGATGACCGAAGCGGTCACGTAAGCCCCTGCGCCCCATTCATCGGTCACATCCAGATCGATCAGGTTCTCGCCTTCCTGAACAGCGACGGTTTTCATCGAGATCAGACGGTTGGACATCACCGAAATCAGCGCGGTTCCCGGGTAGCGCGGCACCAGCCGCAATTGCGCGGTGTCCCCGCTGCGATACCGCTCTGCATCAAGTGACAATTCGAGGGTGTCCGGCGTTTCTGTGGCATCCGCAGGGGCATACCAACCGGCCTCAAATGTCATCGCGCTGGAGATATATTCCCCACCGTCTTGCGTGACCACAACCTCAAAGCGGCCCCAATCCACATCTGCGCCAATTTCCAACGGGCCACCGTCAAGTGTGGCGGAGCCGCTGGCAATGGTTTCGCGCGTGGTGGCGGGCTCCCACTCCCAACCGCCATTGAGCTGATACCATTGATAGCGCGTGCGCAGGCGGTTCACTGTCCATGTGACCGGCATTCCTGTGGCGCGCAGGCTTGGATCCACTGCGATGATTTCAAAGCTGGCCTTGCTGCCTTCCGGCACCACCTCTTCGTCAAAAAGCGGTTTGATCCCGATCAGCGGTGTCACAGAGGCCACAGGGTGTGTGATGCGTCGCTCTACCGGGCGGCCAGAGCCTTCCAGCACACGCACCGCAACATCGGCGACAAGCGCGCGGCCCTGTGCCTCCTGTTCAGGCAGGGACAGATAGATGTCTGCCTGACCGGCCGCATCTGTCTCATCCCCGGAAAAATAGGCGGTTTGACCGTAAAACGGCGCATCATAGCGCCCAAACCGGAAGCCTTTGAACCCCTCCAACGTGTCACGGGCCTTCAGGGTTACTTGCCCTTCGATCTCAAGATTGGCCGCAGGTGCGCCAAAGAGATAGCGCGCCTCAAGTGACACTGCCGCAGGGTTTTTGGCGTCAAATGGCGCCGCGGGCGGCGTGAGCTCAAAATCGATCCGCTCGGGCAGGAAGTCTTCGACCAGAACTTTTGCACTCGCCAGAGCGGGCGCCTCCAGATCGGACTTGAAATCCAGAGACCAGCGCCCGCGCGGCACGGTTGCCCCAAGTGGCAGTGCAAAGACATGTCCGCCCGCCACGCTGTTGGTGGAGACCTGTCGGCTGTATTCCACCCCATCGGGGCGGGTCAGAATCGCGGTGATCGGCAAGGCAGGCAAGGCCTGCGCCGTTGCGCCACGTGCCAAGGCGGTGACATGGATGGTCTCGCCGGCGCGATAGGCGCCTCGGTCTGTGGTGACAAAAACATCAATCGGCGGTGCGGCAGGCCGCCCTTCCACGCCCCGGTCAGAGAGATCAAAGGCCGGATCGGTCAGCGACAGGAAGGAAAAATCCTCGCCCTTCTGCACCATGACCAGCGCCGGAGATGCGCCGCCGGTGCCACGCGTCAGCCCCGCGTCAAAGACCGCGTAGCCTTCCGCATCGCTGACCGTTTCCGCCAGCACGCGGTTTGCGCGCGAAAGCAAGCGTACCTTCGCCGCGCCCAGTGCTGCGGCATCTGACAACTGGCGCGTAAACACATGCAGCCCGTCGGTTCCGCTCAGACTGGAGATGCCAATGTCTGACAGCAGGAACCACTGTGTTGTGGAGGATTCATCATATTTGTCCGCGCCCGGCAGGTCAGCAGTGAGCGCATAAACCCCCGCAGGCTGCCCCGCCACCAGCTCCGCCATCGGCAGGCGTGTTGTCATCGTTTGGTTGAGCGTGTTTTTAACCTCACCACGGCCGGTCCAGACGGTTTCAGCCACATCGCGGTCGAAGTCTTCCATCTGCCAATAGCTCAGCGGCTGCCCGAAGTAGCCATCCTGAATGGCGCGCAGGATGTTGCGATCATTCACGCGCTGCAAAGTGAGCGCCACCTCGTCCAGATTCACGGTCTCAATCGGCAATCCGGCGTCTGAGCTGCGCGGCAGCACATAGGCACGACCGGAAAATGCAACCTTTGGGCTGCGGTCGCGCACATAGGCGCGCACATTGGTGTCGCGCACCAAGGTCTCCCCGCTTTTGGCAGGCAGGCCAGCGCGGAACATAACTTGGACGTCCTGACCATGTGTCAGTCCTTCGACACAAATGCGCTGTTCCTCGACATTCAATGCAAGGCGGGCATCCGGCAGTTTCACAAACGGGGTGTAGTCCTGCCCGGTTTCAATGAGCGGCTCATTGAACTCGGCACATAGGCGTGGGGTTTCGATATCACTCTCAACCTGATGATCTGAGACGCGGAAGCCGTATTTCCCGATGGCAGCCTCTAGCTGTGTGATCACATCGTCACGCGGGCTGATGGCCTCTGCCAAGCGCAGGCTGCGCAGCACCGCTTTGCCCCGATCCTGATCTTCGAGTTGCTCAGACATCAGCAAAAGCGCGTTGATACGCTCCGGACCCGACTGCGCCCGCAGATAGGCGTTCAGCGCCCCCAAAAAGGCGCGCTCTTTGTATTGGCGGGTTTCTGACGCCCTGTCGCCCTGAAGATTGGCATTGAGCCGCGCATACTCCAGCCAGAGATCGCTGCGATCCGCTTTGCTCAAGGCGGCCCCCGTCCAGCGCATCGCGCTCAGGAAGTTGCCCTCCGCCCGACGGTCTCTCGCGGCGGCGAGCATCTCTTCAACGCCCCAGCGACCACCGGCATGGGTGCGCC
This sequence comes from Shimia sp. R9_3, assembly GCF_017743755.1. Taxonomy (NCBI): domain Bacteria; kingdom Pseudomonadati; phylum Pseudomonadota; class Alphaproteobacteria; order Rhodobacterales; family Roseobacteraceae; genus Shimia; species Shimia sp. R9_3. The sequence continues at coordinate 86,731 of NZ_JAGHRP010000001.1, forward strand.
CGATGTTGGCCGCCAACTCCTTGGCCGACAATAGGTCTCTTTCTCTCAGGAAGTTCAAATCCTTGGCACGGTCTTGTGCTGTGCTCAGCAGGTCTGCAGACGCGTTGAAGATCTCCGCAGAGAGCGCCCCTTCATAGGGTTGGCGCTCGTTGATTTCGGATTTCGGGAAGCAGGCGTTTGAGCGGCGGTTGAACGTGAACGCAACGCATTGCGGGTTGTTCAAGCAGGTCTCCACACAGGCCGCATATGTGGTGTCAAAAAGGTTCTGCAGGTCTGCGCCGTAGAAATCGACATCGCGACTCACCACCACCCGACGTTCGGGCACATAACTTTCCTGCGTTGCCGCCGCTGTACCGGTCAGGGCGAAAAGCCCAATCGCTAAAATCCGAAGCATTCTAATCTCCAACAATCAATGACTTGATGGTGCCACGGCGCAATCACGCATTGCAACGGCGATAACGCCGCGGCGGAGTTAAGCAGATGTTCACGGACAGTCTGAAATATGGCTCTCAGGAAAATACGGCTTGAGGATCGGCGAATGTCGCTGACGCAAAAACTTGCTGACGAACGGCGTGCTCGTTTGGCTGCAGAACGTTTGTTAGAGTTAAAAAAGCGCGAGCTTTATGCGGCCAATCGTAAGCTGGGCAAACATGCTGCGCAGCTGGCAAACGAGATTGTCGAAGCGCGCGAGACCGTCAAGACCGTCACCAAAGAGAACAAAAAATTCCGCACGGATTTGGAAAACGCCCAGGAGCGCGCTGAACAGGCAGAACACCGGCTCTGGCATTCGCTTTCCACCATCCGCGATGGCTTTGCCTTCTTTGACGAAAACGGCAAGATGATTGCCGCCAACCCAAGCTACCTGGCGATCTTTGAAGGCGCAGAGCACATCAAGCCCGGGATTTCTTACAACGAAATCATGGAATTTGCGGCGCATGAGGGCCTCTTTGTGCTTGAGGACACCTCGCCGGACGACTGGTGCAACATGATGCAGCAGCGCTGGCATCATGAAGAGCCTGAGCCGGTGATTGTGCAGCTGTGGAATGAGGAATTCCTCAAGCTGATCGATCACCGCAATATTGGCGAAGATCGTGCCAGTCTTGCGATGAACATCACCGACACAGTACGCCAGGAAGCAGAACTGGAGCGGGCGCGTCAGGAAGCGGAAGCTGCCAGCCAGGCGAAATCTGCGTTTCTGGCCAACATGAGCCACGAGCTGCGCACACCGATGAACGGTGTTGTGGGCATGGCCAGCCTGTTGATGGACACCACGCTCACCGAAGAGCAGCGTCTGTTTGCCTCCACCATCAAGAACTCCGGCGAAGCGCTGCTGTCGATCATCAACGATGTTCTGGATTATTCCAAACTCGGGGCGGAAAACGTCGGTCTGCGCAATGAGACCTTCGATCTGGAGCGCTGCATCCATGAGGTCATGACCCTGCATCAGGTCTCCGCACGTGAGCGCGGGCTGGAGCTGCTGGTGGATTACGACCTCTTCCTGCCAACCCAGTTTGTGGGCGACGTTGCGCGGCTGCGCCAGATCCTCACAAACCTCATTGGCAACGGTGTGAAGTTCACACACACCGGGCACATCCTTGTGCGCGTGGTTGGGGTGATCACCAACGATGGCTCAAACGCCGTGGTGCATGTGACCGTTGAAGACACCGGGATCGGGATTGCCGAAGAGCAGCTCGATCACATCTTTGGCGAATTCAATCAGGTCGACACCAGCCAGAACCGCGAGTTCGAAGGCACCGGTCTTGGCCTTGCTTTAACCAAACAGCTGGTCAATCTCATGTCCGGCGAAATCTGGGTGGAATCCACTGTGGGTGCGGGCACTTCCTTTGGCTTCCGTCTGACCCTTCCAATTGACGAGAACTGCGATCACCTGCCGGTGCCGCTGCCGGACAATGTGCAGCATGTGCTGGTGGCATCTGACACCGAGGTGAACAGCGACCTGCTGAAGAAACAGCTGGAACAGATGGGGGCAACCGTCACGATCTGCACTGATCAATCGCAGGTCATGCTGTTGGCCCAACATGTGGATTTGATTCTGGCTGATCACGCGGCGGGCGGCATTGATGCGCAGCAGCTGAACACAGAGCTGAGCGCGCAGGGGATTGCCACACCAATTGTTGCGTTGAGCTCGGATCCAAAAGCCTTCGGGGATGCCGATGATCTGGGCCTGATCAAGAGTGTTCTGGCCAAGCCCGGCTCGCGCGCTGAGCTCAACCTTGGCATTGCAAAAGCGGCAGAGGCCAGCCCCAACAACGGCAAAGGCGCAACCGCGCGTCGGCGCATGCGCGTGCTGTCTGCCGAAGACAATAAAACCAACCGTCTGGTGCTGGAAAAACTGCTCAAATCTCTCGATCTGGAGCTGATGTTTGCCCATGACGGTGTCGAGGCGGTGGAGCAATATATCTCCTATTCGCCTGATCTGATCTTCATGGATATTTCCATGCCGCGGATGGATGGCACCCAGGCCACGCAAAAAATCCGTGAGCTGGAAGCCAACAACAACAATCGCCGCACGCCGATTGTCGCCCTCACCGCTTTGGCCAATGAAGGCGATGAAGAGCATGTGTTGAGCCACGGGTTGGATCGATATCTGACCAAACCCCTGCGCAAGGCTGAGATTTTCAAGGTGATTTCAGAGATGCACCCTGAAGAAACCCTCGATCCGTTTGAGTCAAATTCCGAGGCGATTGCGAGCTGATCTGATCAGCCCGCCTCGGGGTAGTCGCGCAGAAAGACCCAGCGGTCACCTTCGGACATATCTTCCTGGAAGCGATACCCACCGTAGTCGAAACCTTTGAGGCCTTCTGGGTCCTGAATGCGATTGTGGATCATGAAGCGCGCCATGGAGCCGCGGGCTTTTTTAGCAAAGAAAGAGACGATTTTGGCTTTGCCATCACGCTCCTCCATGAAGACCGGGGTGATCACGCGCATCTTCAGTGCATTGAGATCCACCGCCCCGAAATACTCTTGGCTGGCGCAGTTGATAAGTGTGTCGGTGTTCATGGCCTCTGCCTGCGCGCGCAGCGCCTTAGCCGGGCCGGTCCGCCAGTAATCATAAAGCGACGCGCCGCGGCGGGTCTTCAGGCGGCTGCCCATTTCAAGGCGATAGGGCTGGATCGCATCCAGCGGGCGCAACACACCGTAAAGACCGGACAGGATGCGCAGATGGTCCTGCGCCCAAGCCATTTCATCCTGTTCCAGACTGCCAGCGTCCAAACCCACATAAGTGTCACCGGCAAAGGCGTGCACGGCGGGGCGGGTTGCCTCTGCGTCCGGTTCGGCTTCAAACGCTTTGAAGCGATCGCGGTTCAGACGTGCCAGATCATCGCTCAGATCCATCAGCTTGCGCAAATCACCCAAAGTTAGATTGCGCGCTGTCTTGGCCAGACGCACCGCATCTTCCTGAAAGTCAGGCGCGGTGGTGGGCCCTTCGACAGCATCCCAATTCAGGCGTTTGGCCGGTGAAATTACAACAAGCATGCGGCAGCTCCATCTGATTTAGAATCTATCTAATCTGCCTGATGCAGAACGTCCAGAAAGGCGGCACCAAAACGATCTGCGCGGCGATCTCCGAGCAGGCGCTCCATGTCTTGCGAGGTACGCGGCTTCAGGCTGGCGACCTTGGCCAGCAGGGAGGCGGAGCAGCTCATCGGTTTGTCGATGCCGTTTGGCCCCCGCATCAGGCGCGATTGCGCCTCCAGCAGCTGGTCATAGAGGTCTGCATCCTGACGACCGGCGATTTTGCGGCGGCTGGGGTGCATCTGTTCGGCTTCGCCGTTGATGACCTCCAAGAACGCATCGCCATAGTTTGCGAGCTTTTTGGCCCCCACACCGCTGATCCGCGCCATGTCGTCCAGATCCCCGGGCCGCGCTTCGGCCATTTCGGCCAAGGTGCGGTCATTGAAGATCACATAGGCTGGCACTTTGGCGGCTTCGGCCAAGGCGCGACGCTTGGCTTTGAGCGCAGACATCAGCGGCGCGTTTTCTTCGCTGACCAGAGTTTTGGCCGCCGGTTTGCGGGAGGTGACGCGGATGGTATCGCGGCGCAGCTCCACAGTCTCTTCGTCGCGCAGTACCGGACGGGCGCGATCCGTCATCGTCAGAGCCCCGTGACGCTCCGGATTGGGACGCACCAGATCATGCCCCATCATCTGCCGAAACACCGCCTGCCACTGGCGTTTGTCAAATTCGCCGCCCACCCCGAAGGTCGGCAGCGCATCATGACCGCGCTCACGTACCTTGTCGGTTTCATTGCCAAGCAAGATGTCAATCAGGTGCCCGGTGCCAAACCACTCACCCGTGCGCAGAATGGCGGAGAGCGCCTTGCGCACGGCGACAGTCCCATCAAAGACCTCAGGCGGCGTGTCGCAGAGATCACATTTGCCACAAGTGACCTCATCTTCGCCAAAATACTTCAGAAGCTGCTCACGACGGCACTTCAGCGCTTCGGCCAGCCCCAACAGCGCGTTGAGCCGCGCATGATCGGCTGCGCGGCGCTCCGGCGGGGCAAGCCCCTCGTCGATCTGTGCGCGGCGCAGGCGGATGTCATCAGGGCCAAAGAGCGTAAATGTCTCCGCCGGTGCGCCATCCCGCCCGGCGCGGCCGATCTCCTGATAATAGGCTTCGATGGATTTTGGCAGGTCGGCGTGGGCCACCCAGCGGATGTCCGGTTTGTCCACACCCATCCCAAACGCCACCGTGGCCACCACGATCAACCCGTCTTCGCGCTGAAAGGTCGCCTCGGTTTCGCGGCGTTCCTGCGGATCCATACCACCGTGATAAAACAGCGCCTGATGCCCGTCTTCGCGCAGAGCCTTGGCAAGGCTTTCAGTTTTTGCGCGTGTGCCGCAATAGACAATGCCGGATTGCCCTTTGCGCGCAGCGGCGAATTGCAGGATCTGACGGCGCGGATTGTCCTTGGCGGCAAAGGCCAGATGCAGGTTGGGGCGGTCAAACCCATGCAGGAAGACCTGCGGTGTGCGCCCGGCAAACAGCCGTTCGATGATTTCATCGCGGGTTTCCGCATCGGCGGTGGCCGTGAAGGCGGCAATCGGGACATTCAGCGCCTGTTGAAGCTCTCCGATGCGCAGATAGTCCGGGCGGAAATCATGGCCCCATTGGCTGACGCAGTGGGCTTCATCCACGGCAATCAGACTGACGCCAATCTGGCGCAACATGCCCAGCGCGGCACCGGAGGCAAGGCGCTCGGGCGCAATATAAAGCAGCTTCAGCCGCCCCGCCTCGATCGCTTCCCAGACCTGTGCGGTTTCCTCATCGGTGTTGCCGGAGGTCAGCGCACCGGCCTCTACCCCGGTTTCCCGCAAGGCCCGCACCTGATCGCGCATCAAGGCGATCAGCGGGGAGATGACAACGGTCACCCCCTCGCGCAAAAGCGCAGGCAATTGAAAACACAGAGATTTGCCACCGCCTGTCGGCATGATGGCCAGGACGTCTTCGCCTTGGGCCACGGCGCTGACGATCTCTTCCTGCCCGGGGCGGAATGCGTCAAAGCCGAAAACATCACTGAGAACGGTGCTGGCAGCCCGCATTGTTCACCTTGTTTATCTGGGCAATCTGCTCTGCGCAGTTGTCCCACAGTGCCCAAGCAGGCTCAAGCCCGAAGCGTGCGTTTAGCCCAGAAGGATGGACGGCAGGATATAGTCACGCAGCGAGATGATGATCACGAAGACCACCAGCGGCGCGAGATCCAGCGGGCGCGTGTCAGGCAGCACCCGGCGCACCGGCTCATAGATCGGCTCCAGCAAACGGTTCAGACCGGTCCAGATTTGCGCCACGATTGGCTGACGAAGGTTCAAGACCTGAAAATTGATCAGCCAGCTCATGATGATATGCGCCAACATAAAGAAGAAGGCGATGTCCAGGATCAGTCTCAGCGGACCGTAAATTGCCATCATGGAGGGCTCCTTTGCTGCGATTGGCCCACAGTTAAGCACCAAGCGCAAAAAGCACAAGACTGACGCGAGGAACTCGGTTGACGAACCGTTTAAAGCAGCCTTGAAGGGCGTGCAAAGGAGAGCCCCATGTACCCTGTCATGCGCATGATCAAAGAGTTGGTCAAATACCGCAACGCCACACCTCTGCCGCTGACCGGCACACATGTGTCCGAGCACCGCTGCTGGCCCTCTGACATTGACCTGTGGATGGAGCTTAACAACGGCCGCACCCTGACGCTGTTTGATTTGGGACGCATTCCTCTGGCCAGCCGCATTGGGTTGGTCCCTGTCCTGCGCAAAAACAAATGGAGCATGACGATGGCCGGGGCCACGGTGCGCTATCGCCGGCGTATCCGGACTTTTGAGAAAATCGAAATGCGCAGCCGGACGGCCTATTGGGACGACCGCTTTGTCTACATTGAGCAATCCATGTGGAAGCAGAACGGCGAATGCGCCAACCACGCGCTCTATCGTGCGGCGATCACCAACCGCCAAGGCATTGTGCCACCGGCAGAGGTGATGGAGGCTCTGGGGCGTAACGAAAGCTCCCCGCCAGCCCCGGAATGGATCAAAGCCTGGATTGATGCCGAAGCAACACGGCCCTGGCCGCCCATGCAGGAATAACTTGCTATGGTTGATCCTTCCTGTCTAATTGAAGCTAAAGTCCGGGGGGATGCGGATGAACAAGACGGCAACAAAAAAGCGCATCTGGGGTTGGTTCTTTTTTGACTGGGCAAGCCAGCCTTACAACACCCTTCTGATCACATTTATCTTTGCGCCCTACATCAAAGACCTGATTGGCGACGGTGCAGAAGCGCAGGCCGCCTGGGGATTTGGGATCGCCGCGGCCGGTGTGATTATCGCCGTGCTCGCCCCTGTGCTGGGCGCCTTGTCTGACAGCTCTGGCAACCGGCTGCGCTGGATATGGCTGTTCTCGGTGATGTATGTGGTTGGCGCCTTTGGCCTTTGGTGGGCCGCGCCGGACAACTTCAACCTGCTGTGGACCCTGACCCTCTTTGCCATCGGCATGATCGGGATGGAATTCGCCACGATCTTCACCAACTCGATGCTGCCGGACCTGGGCACCAAAGAGGAAATCGGACGTATCTCCGGCAACGGTTGGGCCTTTGGCTATCTCGGCGGTCTGGTCGGGCTGGTGGTCATGCTCACGCTGTTTGCCGAAAACGCGGAAACAGGTAAAACGCTGATCGGGAAAGATCCGCTCTTCGGGCTGGATGCGGAGCAGCGAGAAGGCACACGGTTTGTCGGCCCGCTTACCGCGATCTGGTATGCGGTCTTCATGATCCCCTTCTTCCTGTGGGTGCGTGATCCGCGCCCCACCAAAGCGCCCAAAGGCGCTGTGGGCAAAGCGCTCACCGATGTGTGGGGGACAATCCGCAACCTGCCGCAAACCCCTTCTTTGTTTGCCTATCTCGGTAGTTCCATGTTCTATCGCGACGCACTGAACGGGATGTATACTTTCGGCGGCATCTATGCGGCAGGCGTGCTGCAGTGGTCCGTGGTGGATGTGGGCATCTTTGGCATTCTGGCGATCATAGCAGGCGCAGTCTTTGCCTGGCTGGGCGGCAAGGCTGACACGAAATTTGGACCGAAGCCGGTGATCAATATCTGCATTCTGCTGCTCTGCGGAGTGGCGATTTCCATCATCTTTGTGTCCCGTGAAAGCGTCTTCGGGATGGCAGTCGAGCCGGAGTCCAGCCTGCCGGATTACACCTTCTATGTGTTTGGTGCGATCATCGGCGCGGCGGGTGGCGTGATCCAGTCCGCGAGCCGCACAATGATGGTGCGTCAGTCCATTCCAGGGCGCACCGCCGAGTCGTTTGGGCTCTACGCTCTGGCGGGTAAGGCCACCTCCTTCATTGCCCCATTTCTCATCGGTGTGATGACCACATTGTCAGACAGCCAACAGATTGGCGTGACCCCGCTGATCGCGCTTTTCTTGGTGGGGCTGATCCTGCTACGCTGGGTTGACCCAGAGGGAGATCGCGCACAATGGGGCCACGCCTCTTCATCCTGATTGCCCTGCTTGGCTTGGCCGCCTGTCAGGACGACACACCAAAATCTTCGGTGGTACTCTCCACCCAGCAGGAGGTGCCCGTCGCCATGCAGGGGGTTGCCGCCAAACAGCTTTTTGGCGCGAAACCCGAAGGTTCCAAACAAAGCAGCACGCCTTATGGCAGCTACGCCAAAGGCTGTCTGGCCGGCGGTGCCGAGCTGGCGGAGACTGGGCCGACCTGGCAAGCAATGCGGCTTTCGCGGAACCGCAACTGGGGCCATCCGGAAACCATCTCCTATATTCAGGATCTCTCTGCCAAGGCGGCGCGTCAGCCGGGCTGGCAGGGGCTTTATATCGGAGACATCAGCCAGCCGCGCGGTGGGCCGATGCTCACCGGACACCGTAGCCACCAGCTTGGGCTGGACGTCGATATCTGGATGCGCCCGGCAAACAATCTCTCGCTAAGTGCTTCGGATCGGGAGAATATTTCGTCGATCTCCATGCGGCGAGACAATGGGGCTTATGTCAACAGCAGCTGGACAAAACAGCATCATGAGATCCTGAAAGCGGCCGCGAGTGATCCCCGTGTGGCGCGTATTTTTGTCTTCCCCGGTGCCAAAGTGCAGATGTGTGAAGACGAAAAAGGCGACCGGGCTTGGCTGCGCAAGATACGCCCGTGGTGGGGACACCACTATCATTTTCACGTCAGACTGAATTGCCCGGATGGGGCCGCAGGCTGTGTCAATCAGGACCCGCCCCCCGCCGGAGATGGCTGCGCAGATGCCAAAAAATGGGTGCAGGATATTCTGTTCCCACCACCGCCTCCGCCACCGGACCCCAATGCGCCCAAGCCGAAACCTCGCCGTGACCTTCAAATGACAGATCTGCCCCGCCAATGCGTCACCGTCTTGCAATCGCCATAACCGCCTGCCTCGCCGTGTCCGGCGGGCTGGCGCTTTGGGCCGAAGCCTCTAACCCCAAATCTGGCACCGCAGAGCATCTGTCCACCTATCGGTGGCAGATCCAGGCGGGCTGGTTTGGCGGGTTTTCCGGTTTGGAGATTTCAGAGGATGGCACGCAGCTGATCACCATCTCCGACCGCGGCCAGATTGTCATCGCCGACATCGCACGTGAGAATGGTGTGATTGTGAGCCTGTCCAATGTCAAACACGATAAGGTTCTCAACAAAAAGGGAAAATTCTCCCCGCACACCAATCAAAGGGACAGCGAAGGGCTGGCCCGCCTGAAGAACGGAGCGTTGGTGGTGTCCTTTGAAGGGGTGCATCGGGTTGAAGCTTTCACTGCCCCCGGCACGCGGCCCAAATCCTTTCCCACAGAAGCCTGGTTTGAGGACATGGAGGGCAACGCGGGCTTTGAAGCACTTGCGGTCGATCCCGCTGGGCAACTGGTGGTGATGCCCGAAGATGCGCTGGAGAACGACAGGCTGATCCAAGCCTATGTGCTGCAGGGCAAACGGTGGCGCGCGGCGTTTACGCTGAGACGGGATAAACAGTTTCAACCGGTTGGCGCGGATTTTGGACCGGATGGGCGGCTTTATCTGCTGGAACGGGGCTTTAACGGCTTTGGGTTTCGCACCCGTGTGCGCAGTTTTCACGTCGACAAAACCGGCGCCAGTGACGAAAAGATATTGTTTCGCAATGGTATAGGCGGTCACGACAACCTCGAAGGCCTGTCGGTCTGGCGCGATGCTGAGGGGCGTATCAGGCTCACGATGATCTCTGACGACAATTTCCGGCTGATCCAGCGCACAGAACTCGTGGAATATGTGCTTCCTCAATAAAACTTGATCTATCCGCCCCTTAAAGGTAGGTGCCTGTCGTCCCGCGATGCGCGTGGGGCCAAGTCGCCGCTACCTTGTCAAAACGGGCTTAAGCTTATGAACAAGACCTATCTTCCTGGCATTCTTGCCATGGCCGCCATTGTGGTGGCCTCCAACATCCTCGTGCAGTTCCTTTACGGGCAATGGCTGACATGGGGTGCTTTCACATATCCTCTCGCTTTCCTTGTCACCGATGTGATGAACCGGGTGTACGGTGTCGCCGCTGCGCGCCGCGTGGTTCTGGCCGGTTTCATCGTCGGCGTGATCTGCTCCTTCATCGGCACCAAAATCATGCTGGAAGGCGATGGCTTCACCTATCCGGCGGTGACACTGCGCATTGCCATCGGGTCCGGCTTGGCCTTCCTGACCGCGCAACTGCTTGATGTTGCTATCTTTGATCGTCTGCGTGGCGGTGCCTGGTGGCGTGCGCCGCTGGCCTCCACGCTGATCGGCTCCTCATTGGATACCGCGATTTTCTTCACCGTTGCCTTCAGCGGCGCACTCACCTTTGTTGAACCCGGCAACGACGTCAGCTGGGCCGGTGAAATGCTGCCCCTGCTGGGTGTCGGCCCGATCGCGCCGCTGTGGGTGAGCCTTGGCTTTGCCGATTGGATGGTCAAACTTTCGCTTGCTTTGCTCGCACTTGTGCCATTCCGCATCATCGTGGGGTCTTTGACAGCACGCACCACATGATTTTGTTTGACATATCTCCAACCTATGGCAGGCTGGAGATACGCGAAACAATCTGAAAGGAGGTGCCCATTGTCTAGAGAAGCTATGGAGAACGGAGTCGGAACAGTTTGGAAGGAGTGCAGCTGAGGCAGCCCTTGGCTGACATAATGTCCGAATTGGTGTGGACCTAACCGGCGCACCTCCAATCATCTCGAAGGGCTGTTTCCAACGCGGGAAACAGCCCTTTTTGTTTCCGCATTAACCTATTTTATGGGCAAAAATCACACGTCGGTATCGCGTCGGTATCCCTACTGTATTGCGTCGGTGGAATTTTTGGGCGCATAGAAAACCGCATGTCTTAACCCACCGGTCGCGCAACACGGGGAGCGCCATGCTGAGAATCAGCGATGAGATCACAATTGAGGATTGGGAGCTGACCGAACAGTTCATGCGCGCCAGCGGGCCGGGCGGGCAAAATGTGAACAAAGTGGCGACCGCTGTGGAGCTGCGCTTTGAGGCGGCACGCTCTCCCGGGCTGACCGCGCCGATCAAGGCGCGGCTGAAGCGGCTGGCGGGCCGGCGCTGGACCAAAGACGGCGCGCTGGTGATCCAATGTGACGAGACCCGCAGCCAGGCCCGCAACCGAGACATCGCGCGTGAGCGACTGGCAGAGTTGATCCGCAAGGCGCTGGTCGCCCCCAAACGCCGGATCAAGACCAAGCCGACCTACGGCAGCCAACAGCGGCGACTGAAGGCCAAGAAAGAGCGCGGCGAGGTCAAATCCATGCGCGGCAAGGTGCGCGGCGAGGACGGATAAAACCCAGCGCGCTGTCGCGACGAAAATTCACGAATGTCCGCTTGGCATAGTCAGAGGTTCAACCTAGGGTCGCGCCAAACAGGAGAGCGACATGACCACTATCTATGAGCGCCGCGCGCGGCTGTTGGGGCCGCATATGACCACCTTTTACAAAGAGCCGGTGCATGTGGCGCGGGGCGAAGGGGTCTATCTCTGGGACACGGACGGGCGTCAGTATCTGGATTGCTACAACAATGTGCCGCATGTGGGCCATTGCCACCCCAAGGTGGTAGAGGCGATTGCCTCACAGGCGGCGGTGTTGAACACCCACACGCGCTATGTGCATGACGGGATTGTGGAATATGGCGAGGCGCTGACCGCCAAGTTTGACCATGATCTGGACAGCATGGTGATGGTCTGTTCCGGCTCTGAAGCCAATGATGTGGCGCTGCGTATGGCGCAGGCGATGACCGGCAAAACGGGGGTAATCACCACAGACAACACCTATCACGGCAACACCACGGCGGTGAGCCAGCTCAACACCTCCAAAGTGCCGATTGGCGGCTTTCAGGAGCATGTGCAGCGCGCCCCGGCACCGGACAATATGATGCCCCCCGGCGGCACCCGCGAGGGACAGGCCGCGGCCTTTGCCGAAGGGGTGAAGCAGGCGATTGCCGCATTGGAAGAGAACGGCCACGGGGTCTCGGCGCTGATTGTCTGCCCCTACTTTGCCAATGAAGGCTTCCCGACGCTGGACGCAGGTTTTCTGGATGAGGCCATCGCGCTGGTGCGTGCGGCGGGCGGGATCATCATTGCCGATGAGGTGCAGCCGGGCTTTGGCCGGATTGGCAGCCATTGGTGGGGCCATCAGAAGTTGAATTTCGCGCCTGACATCGTGACGCTGGGCAAACCCATGGGCAACGGCCATCCGGTGGCTGCGGTGATCACACGGCCAGAGATCCTGACCTGTTTTCAGGAGGGTTTCAAATATTTCAACACCTTTGGCGGCAACCCGGTGAGCGCGGCGGCGGCCATGGCGGTGCTGAACGTGATTGAGGATGAAAAGTTGGTGGAGAACGCCAAAGAGGTGGGCGCCTATGCGCTTGACCTGTTGGGCGAGTTGCAAAAGCGCCATGATGTGATTGCCGATGTGCGCGGCTCGGGTCTGTTCTTTGGGGCCGAGCTGTGGCGGGACGGCAAACCTGCGACCGCGCTCTGTGATGCGGTGGTGGAAGAGATGCGCCACACTGGGGTGCTGCTGCACACCGAGGGGCGGTTTGACAACACGCTGAAGATCCGCCCGCCCTGTGTGTTCACAAAGGAGAACGCCGATCAGCTGGCAGAGGTGATGGATGCAGCGCTGGAGAAAGTGGCATGACCGAAGCAGAGGCACTGAAGGCGGCACAGGAAGCTTTGAAGGCTTGGGGTGTCACGGCGACACCACGTCTGATCAAGAACCGCGAAAACATCGTGCTGGAGTCCGAGGGGCCAGAGGGGCAGCGCGCGGCATTGCGCCTGCATCGGCCCGGCTATCAGAGCGATGATGCGATCCGCTCGGAACTCTGGTGGTCAGAGGCGCTGGTGGCGGCGGGCATGACCGTGCCGCAGCCGATCCGCACATTGGACGGTGAGGTTCTGGCGACAGGTGGCGCGCGGGTGGCCTCGCTGGTGACTTGGCTTGACGGCGAGCCGCTGGGCGAAGGTGGCGTGCCGCTGGCGATGCCCCCTGCCGAGCAGGAGGCCCTGCATGAAGCGCTGGGGGCAGAATTGGCGCGGCTGCATATGGTCAGCGACGACATGACCCGCCCGGAGGCCTTTGAGCGCGCGACGATGGATCTCGAAGCGCTGCTGGGGCCGGATCCGGCCTGGGGGCGGTATTGGGAGAACCCAAGCCTGACGGAAGCGGAATCTGCAGAGCTGCGCGAGGCGGGCGCCGAGCTACGCGAGGTGATTGCCAAGCACGCCGAACAGGGCGGGGATTTTGGCCTGATCCATGCGGATGCCCTGCGGGAGAATGTGCTGCAACAGGGCGATCAGGTGCGGCTGATTGATTTTGACGACGGTGTCTTTGGCTTTCGCATGTATGAGCTGGGCGTGCAGATGTCGCAGAACTGGGATCAGCCCAACCGCAAGGAACTGGGCGCGGCGCTGTTGCGGGGCTATGCCACCGTGCGGGCACTGCCGGAGCGGGCAGCAGAGTTGCTTGAAGCCTTCACATTGATGCGCGGGCTGGCCAGTTGTGGCTGGACCAACGGGCGCTATGCGGATGATGATCCGGCGGTGCGCGGCTATGCAGAGCGCGCGCTGGAGATGGCACGGCGGTGGCGGGGCTGAGCCCTGCCGCCTTAGACAATCACGTCCATCTTATCCTGTTCGCCAACGCTGAAGACGCGTTTGTAGCGGTCGATCTCTTCTTGTGGCCCCATCGCTTTGTTGGGGTTGTCGGAGAGTTTGACCGTGGGGCGGCCGTCTGCCTTGATCGCTTTGCAGACCAGTGAGAACGGCGCGAGGCCGTCATCCGGGGTGAGGCCGCGGAAGTCGTTGGTGAGCAGGGTGCCCCAGCCAAAGGACACGCGCGCGCGGCCGGCAAACTGGTTGTGCAGCTCGACAATCTTGTCGGTGTCCAGACCATCAGAGAAAATGATGAGCTTTTTGGTGGGGTCTTCGCCGCGCTCTTTCCACCAGCGGATCGCGGTTTCCGCGCCGGAGGCCGGATCGCCGCTGTCGATGCGGATGCCGGTCCAGCCGGCGAGCCAATCGGGCGCACGTTTCAGGAAACCTTCGGTGCCATAGGTGTCTGGCAGGATGATGCGCAGGTTGCCCTCATGCTCCTCATGCCAGTCTTCCAGCACCTGATACGGCGCGTGGGCCAGCTCTGCGTCGGAGTTGGCCAGCGCGGAGAAGACCATGGGCATTTCATGGGCGTTGGTGCCGATGGCCTCCAGATCGCGTTTCATGGCGATCAGGCAGTTGGAGGTGCCGATGAATTTGTCGCCCAGCCCCTCGCCCATGGCCTGCACGCACCAATCCTGCCAGAGGTAGGAGTGTCGGCGGCGGGTGCCAAAATCTGCGATGCGCAGATCAGGCAAGGTGCGCAGCTGTTCGATCTTTTCCCAGAGCTTGGTCATGGCGCGGGCATAGAGCACCTGCACCTCAAATTTGCGCATGTCATTCAGCACGGCACGACCGCGCAGCTCCATCAGCACCGCAAGGGCGGGGATTTCCCAGAGCATGACCTCATGCCATTTGCCCTCAAAGGTCAGCTCATATTGGCCGTCGCGCTTCTCCAGATGGTAATCCGGCAGGCGCATGTTCTCAAACCACTCCATGAAATCAGAGCGGAACATCTGGCGTTTGCCGTAGAAGGTGTTGCCGCGCAGGAAGGTGCTTTCTCCTCGGGAAAGCGACAGCGACTGGATGTGATCGAGCTGTTCGCGCAGCTCTCCTTCGTCGATGAGATCGGCAAGCCGCACTTTGGAGGAGCGGTTGATCAGGCTGAAGGTGACATGGGCATCAGGGCGATTGCGGAAAATCGACTGACACATCAGCAACTTGTAAAAGTCGTTGTCGATCAGAGACCGCACAATCGGGTCGATCTTCCATTTGTGGTTCCAGACGCGCGTAGCGATATCGACCATCTTTGCCGGCCCTCAAGTTCATATAGTGTGCTGTTGATACCGAGAATTGCGGGGCGCTCCAAGCCCATAAGCGTTTGAGGCTTGGGGCGCAGCGTTGGAGGGAGCACTGGGCAGGTCTTTGGGCGGGACTAGGCGTCCAGTGGCTGAGAGCCGCGCGCCCGCAGGATATTGGCGAGTGTGTCCAACAACTCGGCCCGGCGCAGAGGCTTGCTCAGGAAGTCATCCATGCCCGCCTCAATGCAGGCCGCGCGGTCGCTGCTGTAAGCGTTGGCAGTGATGGCCACGATCTTGGGCTGTGTGATGCTGAGACGGCGGATTTCGCGGGTGGCATCAAGGCCATCCATCACCGGCATGGACATGTCCATCAGCACGATGTCAGGCTCCTCTGAAATGACTTGCACAACCGCCTCAGAGCCGTCCCCCGCCACGTAGAGACGCAGGGGCAGGTCTTTCAGCATCTTCTTGATCAGCAGCTGATTGGTGCGATTGTCCTCTGCCAGAAGGACTTTCACCCCCTCAAACAGGCTCTTATCAAGGCCCGATTTGGCCGGATCCTGTATGATGTCAGGGGCACGTGCCGAGGGGATGGCCACATTGATGGTGAAACAGGAGCCAACGCCCAGCGTGCTGGTGGCGGTCACATCCCCGCCCATCATGCGCGCGAGTTGCCGAGAAATCGCCAGGCCAAGACCGGTGCCACCAAATTGGCGGGTGGTATCCTTGTCGGCCTGCTCAAACTGTTCAAACACATGCGGGAGCCGGTTGGTCGAAATGCCGATGCCTGTGTCCGTGACCTGAATGGTCAGGCCATCGCCCCCTTCACTTTGCGCCACTTCGACACTGACACTGCCAAATTCGGTGAATTTGATGGCGTTGCCGATCACGTTCAGCAAGATCTGGCGCAGACGCCCGTGATCGCCCCACAAAAACTGGCGCAGGTCGTCCTGTATGTGGACATTGAGTGACAGATTTCGGGCATCGGCCTGCGGCTGTAGCAGGTTCACAATATCCTGAATGAGCGCCTTCAGATCAAAGCGGGACGGGTTGATCGCCATGCTGCCGCTTTGCAGTTTTGAGTAGTCCAGAATGTCGTTGATGATCGTCAGCAGCGCCTCAGAGGAGTGGCGGATGGTCTGCACATAGAGCGCCTGTTCCGGTTCCAGATTCGCATCAGACAGCAGATCCGCCATGCCAATAATGCCATTCATCGGCGTGCGGATCTCGTGGCTCATATTGGCGAGGAAGATGGTTTTGGCCTGCTCCCCGATTTCTGCGGCGCGTTTGGCCTCCGCCAGCTCTCGTTCATTCTGTTTCTGCAGCGTGATGTCACGCTCAATGGAGACGCAGATTTCCAGCTCGCCGTTTTCATCAAACACCGGCGCCACATTGCTTTCGACCCAATAGGCCTCTCCGGATTTGGTGTAGTTCATATTGACTTTGCGAGCGGTCCGCCCCGCCATGATACTCTCGCGCAAGCTGGCCTCCGCCTCAGGATCAGAGGCCGGGCCGTATTGGAACTCCGAAGGCCGCCGCCCGAGCACCTCTTCCAAAGCGTAGCCCGAGCGTTTGGTGAAGGCAGGGTTGGCCCAGAGGATACAGGCGTCTTTATCCAGCATCAAAACACCTTCGGCGGCGTTTTCCGGGATAGAGAGAAGACGTCGTGTTTCACGTTGCTGCGCCAGTAAAGAGGCGTTGGCCTTGGCAAGCGCCAGCGCCTGTTCGATCTGCTGGCGTTTTTGCTGCAAATCACCAAAACGGACCTTGGTGACGTAGTTCACAAAAGGCAGCATCGCATAGGCCACGAGCAGCGTGGCGCAAATATTGATAAGGAGCTGCGCGCCCTCCTGTCGCCCTGTGTAAATGTCACTGAGAAACAACAGCGGGACAGTCAGCCCGAAGACCATAATACGCACTGTCGCTGCGGCGCGGTGGTAAGAATACGCCATGATCGCGTTGATAGACGAGGCAATAAAATAGCTGAGGCAGAGCAACAGCCCGACTTCGCCCGGCAGGGATGTCCACATCACAGAAACAAAAACCGCGAGACCCGCCGCCTGAGCAAAGGCGCTGAGGGTGGACTGGCGCTCGATGCGTTGGATCGGCACCCCAGCTTTCATACGCGCCTTGATGTTGCGTAAAACCAGCAGGTCGATCGCATCTCCGGCAAGTGCGGCGGCGAGTGCTATGAGGCCCAGCTGGAGAGATACAGCCGCCATGATCAAGGTTGCACCAAGAACCTCGACCACCAGCCGGCTGGTCGCGTAGCGGCGTCGGCCGCGCGCATAGCGCTCTAGTCTACCAGACCGAGTGTTTTTCCGGTCAAATGCTGCGAGCGCCTGCCTCAGTTCCAATATACCCGCTGACATACGTTTACTCCCAAAGGCAACGTATTATGCGTGGCGGCAAAAGGTTAATAATTTTCAAATCGTTAATACTATATGCGAGACACACCAATAGATTGTAGTGTACTCCAAGCGGCGGCCAAAGATCCATCTAAATCAATGCCGCGGCAAAGTGCCTCTTCCACCGTGACATCAAAGCCCAACCGCGCGGCATCCTGTGCCGAAAAATTCACACAGAAATCCGTGGCCAACCCCACCAGTGTCAGCGCGGTGATCCCGCGGGTGCGCAGGTAGCCTTCAAGCCCGGTTGGGGTGGTCTGATCGTTTTCAAAAAAGGCGGAATAGCTGTCGATGGCCGGGTTCATGCCTTTGCGGATGATCAAATCGGCCCGATCCACATCCAGCCTGTCATGAAACGCCGCGCCTGCGCTGCCCTGCACGCAGTGATCAGGCCACAGCACCTGCGGGCCATAGGGCATCTCGATCAGATCATAAGGCGCTTTGCCTGCGTGGCTGCTGGCAAAGGAGGAATGGCCTGCGGGGTGCCAATCCTGTGTCAGCACCACCGTGTCAAAGGCGGCCATCCGTGCGTTGATGCCTGCCACGATCAGGTCACCTTCGGACACCGCCAATGCGCCGCCGGGGCAAAAGTCGTTCTGGACATCAATCACGATCAGGGCGCTGGACATGGCTCTCTCCTCTTGTGTGCGCGCAATCTGACGAAGCCTGCACGTAAGGTCAATGAAAGCGCGGCGTCACAGGGAATCAGAGAGCCTCAGCAGGGATGTGTGAAACATCAGTGGGCCGCTGGCGCGTTTATTCGGCGGCCAGATCCTGCTCTGGTGCAGCGCCGATTTCGGAAATCTCTGCAATGACACTCCGCAGCCGTGTGCGGAAACTGTCAAACTCCGGCAGCGGCGCGATCCGCGCCTCATCCATATAGAGCGCGCGGTCAATCTCGACCTGAATGGCGTGCTGGCGGCGGTGCGGGCGGCCGTATTGCTGGGTCACATAGGCGCCGGCAAAAGGCGTGTTGCGCGACACGGTGAATCCGGCGCGCACAAAGGCGGCCTCGATCCGGTCCACGATCTCCACATCCGCAGCCGCGCCAAAGCGGTCGCCAAGCACGATCTCTGGCGCATTGCCGCTGCGGCGGGCCGCACCAGCGACTGCCTCATGGGGCATGGAGTGGCAATCAATCAGAATCGCTTCGCCAAATTGGTTGTGCGCGGCGGCGAGGAGATTCGTAAGCGCGCGGTGATAGGGCCGCCAGTAGTGCTCCACCCGGTGATCGGCCTCGGCCCGACTCATTTTGCCGTGATAAATCGCCCGCCCATTGGCCACCACGCGGGGAATCACCCCAAGACCGGAGGCGACTCGCGGATTATGACCCACCTTGCGCACGCCCTGAATCAGCGCAGGATCAAGTTCTTCGGCCGCGCGGTTGAGATCCAGCAATGCGCGGGGGGCATTGGCCACCAGAAACGGCGCGCCAAAGCATGGGGCATCCGCAAACAGCTGATCCACAAAGGCATCCTCTGAGGAGCGAATCGTATGCGCGTTGAGCAGGGAACGCCGGACAAACCACTCCGGATAGTCATTGCCGCTGTGCGGAGAGGCAAAAACCACCGATGTCCGGCATGTTTCAGGGGCAAAAATGTGATAAGCCTGCGTTTGCATCGTCTCTCCTGTTCCAACAAAGTATAGACGCAAAAATTACTGTGCCAAAAGCCCTTGATCCCCCCCGCGACTCCTTTTATAGAAGCCGCCACCGGCGCGGATTTCCGCGCCCCTTTCATTAGGGGTCAGGACGTATACGTCGGTAAAGGGCGATTAGCTCAGCGGTAGAGCACTTCGTTGACATCGAAGGGGTCACTGGTTCGATCCCAGTATCGCCCACCATGAATTCATCGCCTCTCTGAGGAGAGGTCCCGTAACCCCAGGCGCAATGCAGCGCCGCGAAATGAGGAGAAGACCCATGAAGGTCAAGAACTCGCTCCGCTCGCTCAAGAACCGGCACCGTGATTGCCGCGTTGTGCGCCGCAAGGGCCGCGTTTACGTGATCAACAAGACCCAGCGTCGCTTCAAAGCACGTCAGGGCTAAGTCGAAAGACTTGCATCACAGAGTTGAAGAAGCCGCCCTTTGGGCGGCTTTTTTGTGTTTGGGGTTTGGGATTCGCTGAGGGATCAGCAGAAGGGCGCTGCCCTCGTCACATCAAAGATGTGACTTCACCCGGGATATTTTCGGCAATGAGAAGATATTGGCAGGATGGCGGGCAACTGTTCTCTGGCAGCGACTGGCGGACCGCCGCACCACCTATTGTCTGACATTCTGCTTGACTGCGGCGCGCTATGGGGCGTCTTTTTCCCAAAAGGCGCAAATGCCGGGTTTCAAAAGGCGGGGAATAGAAATTGGCCAAAGACAGTGTTCAGACCGATGTGCTGGTGATTGGGGGCGGAACGGCAGGATTCGGGGCCGCGATTGCGGCCGCGCGGCAGGGGCTTGCGGTGACGCTTCTGGAGGCGACCCATAAGGTGGGCGGCGTGATGGCCTTTTGCCCCGGCATGCCCTGGGGCGGGGCCTACCCGATGGATCGCATCATTGGCGGGTTGATCGAGGAGCTGACCGACAGACTGGCCGCGATGGATCCGCCTGCTGCAGAAAAACGCGCCTGTACGCTGGAGAATTTCGGGCCCGAGATCATCTATGACCACGACGTGGCCACCCTGACCATGTTTGAAATGCTGGAAGAGGCCGGTGTGCAGGTCAGGCTGGGGGCGCTGGCGATCGCGCCGGAGATGGCGGGCCACAGCATTTCCGCGGTGCAGTGTTGTGACCGGCACGGGCCGTTCACGGTGAAGCCCAAGATCGTCATTGATTGTTCGGGAGATGGCGACATCTCCGCCAAAGCGGGGGTGCCTTACGCTTTGGGCGATGCCTCCGGCAATATGATGGCGGTGACCATATCGTTTTTCATGATGGGCGTGGACTGGGACCGCGCCTTTGCCGATTCCGATCCGTATTTTCAGGCTTTTGCGGCCAAAGGCATTGCCGCGGGGCGGCTGCACGCGGATCTGGCGCAGCTTTACCTGATGCGCGGGTTTCATCCGGGGACGGTGTTTTGCAATTCGGTGCATGTGCGGGGCGTGGATGGCACGGATCCTGTGGCGGTGGCCGCCGCGACTCAGGAAGGGCGCAGGCGGTGCCATCAGCTGGCGCAGTTCCTGCAAAGCGATGTGCCCGGATTTGCTGAAGCGCATATGGCGATGCTGTCGCCCACGGTCGGGGTGCGCGAGACCCGCAAGCTGCAAGGGGTTTACCGGCTGACCGGCGCGGATCTGGCCCGCGCCACCAAGTTTGCCGATGGCATTGTGGCCTGTGACAACCCGGTGGATGATGTGATGCGCGCCGAAGGGGAGATGACCCATCACGCCGCGCTTGAGGCGGGGCAGTTTTACACCATCCCGTTTCGCGCGCTTTTGCCTGAGCACATCCCCAACCTGATGTTTGCCGGGCGGATTCTGTCGGCGGATCCGGTGGCCTTTGCCTCAGTGCGCGGCATGCCGCAATGCATGGCGATGGGACAGGCCACCGGCACGGCCGCGGCGCTGGCCTTGCGCGCCAATGCGCCTGTGCAGGAGGTGCCCCACGCGCAGCTTGTGCAGATGTTGCAGGAGCAGGGGCTTGACCGGCTGGGGACAGCAGAGCTGGCTGCGGAATGAGACGAGGAAGCGGGGGGTTTTAGGGGCGCTGCCCCTGCCACCGCAAGCGGTGGCTTCCCCGGGATATTTTGGGAATGAGAAGCTTGGGCGGGGCTTTGCTTGGAAAGCGAGAGGGCTCCGGGGCGCCCATGACCTGCGGTGGTTGCCGGCACTAAGGCGAGAAGCAAATTGGCGGTTTCCGCCGGTGTTATGAAGTTCTCATACGAGTGGCGGGATACCGCTGGCAGACCAAGAGCGGATCAGCGCTTCTGCTTTGTCGCCAACCACATGTCCGACCGGCCTTGAGGCAAGATCGCTCAGAGCAATCATGTCCAGAACCCGTGCCTGTTGTTGCCAGTCCTCGGTGATCAGAGGGGCGGCATCCTCAAAGGCTTTGACAAACGAGTGCAGGAAGCCTTGGGGATATTCGGAGGCAAACCGGCAGAAATTGCCCACATCGGCAAATGGGCAGCCTGAATGGGCAAATTCCCAATCAATGAAAGCTTTGAGCTTCCAGCGCCCGTCAACGCGGTTCACGATGATATTCTTCGGGTTCATATCCGAGTGCACCAAGCGGCTGATCTGGTTCAGGGGGGCCAATATCTCGAAGTTTTGCGTGCAGAGCTCGTTCCACCCCGCGACCTCAGAAGAGGTGAAACGCCCTGACTTGCCGAGCCATTCGGTACAAAGCGATGCCAATTGATGCGCTTGCGGAAGGGTTTTGCCGACCGACAGATCGCCGTCTGTGAAAAACCCGGGACGGTCAAACGCAACGGTCCCAATCGCGGCAACGGATTGGCCAAGCTGGGCGGCCAGTGCTTCGCCTTCACCCGCGGCGATGCCGGTGCGTAGCAGCTCTTCCAAGGTCTGGCCTTCGACGAACTCAGAAACCAAAAACCCTACGCCACAGGCAATGACCTCCGGAACAGGGACAACGGTTTTTGCCCGGTTGAGAATCGCGGCTTCAATGTGGGAGCGGGCGTCTCCGAAGCGCAGGACAACGCGCCTGTTGTCTGCACAGGTGACCAGCCAGGTCTCCCGAGAGTGTCCGCCTGAGAGCGCCTGTGCCGAGGTGACCGAGATGCCAATATCAGACATAATGGCCGCTATTCTTGAAAGGTCGGTCATACCTGTTGATGCCCTTTTTCAGGTGCGATGGGTAGGTGGGGCTAGAGCTTGAACCAGCGCAACCAAGGGCGGCCTCAGCCTAAACATGCCTGCGCGAAGCCATCACAGCGACTCTAAAATGAAAAAACGCCGCCAACTTTCGTTGACGGCGTTTCTCTTATCTTGCTCAGGTCGGGCCTTAGAGGTCCAGCTTTTTGCCTTTGACCGGTGCCCAGAGCTTTTTGTTGGTCAGGTAGAGCAATGTGCTCAGAACCACCAGGAACAGAACCCCGGTCAGACCGGCTTGCTTGCGGGCCATCATCTTGGGTTCTGCTGCCCACATCAGGAAGGCAGAGACGTCTTCGGCTTCGTGGTGCAGGGAGTTGGAGTGGCCGTCGGCAAATTCCACATCCTCACCGTAAAGCGGCGGCGCCATGGCGATCCAGCCACCTGGGAAGGCGGTGTTCTCATAGAAGGTGGTGCCCGCTTCCTCTTTCTCCTCGCCGGTGTAACCGGTCAGGATCGAGGCGATGTATTCCGGGCCACCCATGCCTTTGACCAGCTGGTTGATCCCAGTGCCGTAAGGGCCGTGGAAACCAGCGCGGGCCTTGGCCATCAGGCTGAGGTCCGGTGCGCTTTCCAGACCACTTTCCGGGAAGTAGTCGGTTGGTTTGCGCGGGCGGTCGTCATCCAGCTCAGGGTCATAGATGTCAAACTGCGCCGCGTAAGCGCGCACCTGATCTTCGGGCAGGTGCGGGCCGCCCTCGTCTGCGAGCGTGCGCAGGGGCACGTAGCGCATCCCGTGGCAGGCCGAGCAGACCTCGGTGTAGACCTGAAGGCCGCGCTGCAGCTGGTTCTGGTCAAATTTGCCGAACGGGCCTTCGAAGGAGAAGTCCACATCGTGAATGTGGCCCGCGCCGCCTGCGGCCATGGCACCACCTGCTGACAGGGACAGTGCCGCGAATGCGATAATGCTAAGCTTCTTAAGCATGGCTGTTGTCCTTATTACTCGGCAGGCTTGATGTCATAATGGGCGTTGAAGTCTTCCTCGATGGTCGCCGGCGGAGTTGTCGGCTTCTCGATGATGCCCAGAAGCGGCATGATCACGAGGAAGTAGGCAAACCAGTAGGCAGACGCCACCAGAGAGATCCAGTCATAGGGGAACTTGGCTTCCTGAGCACCGACCCACATCAGAACGATGAAGTCGACAACCAGCAGCGCGTACCACCATTTGAACATCGGACGGAAGCGGCCGGAGCGGACACGGGAGGTGTCGAGCCAAGGCAGCAGCGCCATCACGATGATCGCACCAAACATCGCCAGAACACCGAAGAATTTCGCATCGATGATGCCACCGGTGATCCAGTTCACGGCCATCACAACCCAAACGTCGGCGGTGAAGGCACGCAGGATCGCGTAGAACGGCAGGAAGTACCATTCAGGCACGATGTGTGCAGGTGTCGCCAGCGGGTTGGCTTCGATGTAGTTGTCCGGGTGGCCGAGGTAGTTTGGCATGAAGCCCACAACCGCGAAGAAGATGGTGACAACAATCGCCAGACCCACGAGATCTTTGATCACGAAGTAGGGCCAGAATGGCAGCGTGTCTTTCTGGGCTTCTTCTTTGGAGCCACGACGCACATCAACACCGGTTGGGTTGTTGTTGCCGGTGGTGTGGAACGCCCAGATGTGGACGATCACCAGAGCGGCAATCACAAACGGCAACAGGTAGTGCAGCGAGAAGAAGCGGTTCAGGGTGGCGTTGTCCACCGCAGGGCCGCCGAGCAGGAAGGTCTGCAGGCCTTCACCCACAAACGGGATCGCGCCAAACAGGCCGGTGATCACGGTCGCGCCCCAGAAGGACATCTGGCCCCAAGGCAGAACGTAGCCCATGAAGCCGGTGGCCATCATCAACAGGTAGATGATCATGCCGACGATCCACGTGATTTCACGCGGCGCCTTGTAGGAGCCGTAATACATGCCACGGAAGATGTGGATGTAGACCGCAAAGAAGAACAGCGATGCGCCGTTCATGTGGATGTAACGCAGCATATGGCCGCCGTTCACATCGCGCATGATGTGCTCGATGGAGGCAAAGGCCAGATCAACGTGCGGGGTGTAGTGCATCACCAGAACGATGCCGGTGACAATTTGCAGCGCCAGGCAGAAAGCCAGAACGATGCCCCAGATCCACCACCAGTTCAGGTTCTTGGGGGTCGGGATCATGATGGTGTCGTAAATCAGGCCAATCACCGGCAGGCGGCTTTCAACCCATTTTGCGCCCTTAGACTTGGGCTCGTAATGATCGTGTGGAATTCCGGACATGATCGCGTTCCTTATCCTAGAACCAGTTCGCTGCCTTCAAAGCGGGCGAGCGGAACATGCAGGTTTTGGGGGGCCGGACCTTTGCGAATGCGGCCGGAAGTGTCGTAGTGGGAGCCGTGGCAGGGGCAGAACCAGCCGCCGAACTCACCTGCGCCGTCGCCCAGAGGCACACAGCCAAGGTGGGTACACACACCCATCATGACGAGCCATTCGCCGGTTTCATCCATCGCGCGGTTTTCATCCGCAGCGTCGGTGCCGGGCTTGTTGGCGTTCTGGCTGGTGGCGTCGATGGTCAGGTCTTCCAGAGCAACCGCACGGGCGGCGTCGATCTCATCCTGCGTACGGCGACGGATAAAGACCGGCTTACCAAGCCACTTCACGGTCAGCTGGGTGCCTGGCTCAATGCCCGAAATATCCACGCGAATCGAGGACAGCGCCCGCACATCCGCGGAGGGGTTCATCTGATTGACCAGTGGCCAGACGGCTGCACCGGCAGTGACTGCGCCTGCGCCAGCGGTGGCGTAGTAGAGAAAGTCTCTGCGGGTGCCTTCGTGATCTTCTGCGTGGGACACGAGGTTCCTCCATTAAGCGACCGCAACAGCGGCCTATAAATACTTTCCGGCCACGGTTGCCCGCAGCCTTTCATGGGCGGTTTTTAACGAAGGTGGTGCAACCCGTCCAGCGCGCAGTCACATCAGGAGGCGCATCGCGGCTCTGTGTCGCGCTTAACAGAAGATTGAGAGTGGCGCGAATGTCGCACATTCCACTGGAACCTCTTACTTAGGCGCTGTCTGAGCCGCCTCAAGGGGCGGGTGTGAAAATTCTGAAGAATCGCCAAAACCGCTGAAATTCATGGGTTTTGACGCGGATTCCATGAATTTTGCGCGGCGGGCACATGCCGCAGCCCGCTGCGCTGCAGGTCGCTCAGAGGCCAAGGCGATTCGCGTTTGGCTGGCTCCGTTGGCGCAAAGCGGCTAGTGCTTGCAGTGTCGCTCACTTCGGAGATCTGCGCCGTGATTAGCCTGAAAGACCTCGAATTTCTCACCTCACTGGCACGTCACGGGCATTTTGCGCGCGCCGCTGAGGAGTGTGGCGTCTCTCAGCCAGCCTTCAGCATGCGCATCCGCAAACTGGAAGAGCGGCTCAATGCGGCGATTGTGAAACGGGGCAACCGGTTTCAGGGGTTCACCCCCGAAGGTGAGGCGCTGATGCGGCATGCCCGCAAGATCATGGACGGGATGAAACTGCTGGAAGAGGAGTTCCGCTCAGCCGGAGGCGAGGTCACTGGCCAGCTCTCGCTTGCGGTGATCCCAACCGCCGTGGGATTTGCCGCGCAGGCCGTGGGGCAGTTGCGCGCCGCCCACCCCGCGATCACGGTGCGGCTGCAGACAGCCTCGTCACTGACCATCCAGCAGGGGCTGGAAAAGCGCGTGTTTGATGCGGGCATCACCTATGGCGAGGGCGTCTCCCCAGAGATGATGCGGGTCGAGCCGCTTTATGAGGAGCGCTATGTTCTGGTGGCGCCAAAGGCGCTGGCACCACGCAAAACCGGCACGGCGACATGGGCGGAGGCGGCGGAATTGCCCCTGAGCCTGCTTGAGCCGAGTATGCAGAACCGGCGCATTCTGGATCTGGTGTTCCGCGACGTGGGTGTGGTGCCCTCTGTGGTGGCGGAGACCGGCGAGTTCACCTCCTCGCTGCTGATGGCCGCAAACGGTGTGGCGGCAACAGTGATTCCCGAAGGATTGCTGCACAGTCTGGGAGAAATGCAGGACATCGTTGCCCTGCCGCTGGGCGATCCTGCGGTGGAAAAGAACGTCAGTTTGGTCACGCCACACCGGCTGCCGGGGCTGTCTACGGTGGAAGCTTTACGTAACGTCCTCAAGCTCGGCGCATGATAAGCAATGCTTATCTACGGATAAGAAATGCCTGATTGATCATCAGCCTTTGTGATGTCACCCTATGTCGATCTGGTAGGGAGAGCACTATGGTACCGCTGGACGATTCAAAAGGCGTTTGGAAAAAGAAGGGCACCGGCAAATCACGCCGTACGCCCAAAGGCCGTCAGGTGGATGATTCCGCCTTAAACGAAATACAGGCGCTGCTGGGCGACAGGCCACGCCGCCGCGATCTGCTGATCGAATTTCTGCATCTGATTCAGGATAGTTACGGGCATCTGTCCGCAGCGCATATCCGTGCGTTGGGCGAAGAGATGCGTCTGGCGCAGTCAGAGATCTATGAGGTGGCGACATTCTATGCGCACTTCGATGTGGTGGCCGAGGATGAGACCCCGCCCCCTGCCCTGACGATTCGCGTGTGTGATTCGCTGTCCTGCGAGTTGGCCGGGGCCGAGCAACTGCGCAAAGCGCTGGAAATCGGCATGGACCCGTCGGAAGTGCGCGTGCTGCGCGCTCCTTGCATGGGCCGCTGTGACACCGCCCCTGTGGTCGAAGTGGGCCACAACCACATTCTGCATGCCACCCATGAAAAGGTGAACGCCGCGATCCATGCCGGGGAAACCCATCCGCAGATCGGCGACTACCAGGGGCTGGCGGAATATAAGGCTGATGGCGGCTATCAGACCCTGCGCGCCCTGCGTGAGAACGGCAATTGGGAAGAGGTGCAGGAGCAGATCAAAGAAGCTGGCCTGCGTGGCCTTGGTGGTGCGGGCTTCCCGTCTGGCACCAAATGGGGCTTTGTGCGCGCCAACCCCGGCCCCCGCTATCTGGCGGTGAACGGGGACGAAGGCGAGCCCGGCACCTTCAAGGACCGCCACCATCTTGAGCGCAACCCGCATATGTTCCTTGAGGGCATGCTGATTGCGGCCTGGGCTGTGGAAGCGGCGACCTGCTTTATCTACATGCGCGACGAGAACCCCGGTGTGATCAAGATCCTTAAAAAGGAGATCGCGCATCTGGTGGAAGAAGGCATCGTGTCCGAAGACTACATCGACGTGCGGCGCGGCGCGGGTGCCTATATCTGCGGCGAAGAAAGCGCGATGATCGAATCGATCGAAGGCAAGCGCGGCCTGCCCCGTCACCGCCCACCGTTTGTGGCGCAGGTCGGTATCTTCAACCAGCCGACCCTCGTGCACAATGTGGAGACTCTCTACTGGGTGGCGCGGATTGCCCGTTTTGGCCCTCAGGTGCTGAATTCGGTGGAAAAGAACGGCCGCAAGGGTCTGCGCAACTATTCGGTGTCCGGCCGTGTGGCGGAACCGGGCGTCTACCTGCTGCCGGCAGGCTCCACCATTGATGACATCATCGAAGCGGCGGGCGGCATGGCAGAGGGCCATGTCTTCAAAGCCTATCAGCCCGGCGGCCCCTCCTCCGGTCTGCTGCCAGCATCCCTGAATGATGTGCCGCTGGATTTTGACACCCTGCAACCGCATGGCACCTTTATCGGCTCCGCCGCTGTGATTGTGCTCTCTGATCAGGACAGCGCCAAAGATGCGGCTCTAAACATGCTCAAATTCTTTGAGGATGAGAGCTGTGGCCAATGTACCCCCTGCCGCACCGGCTGTGAAAAAGCGGTGAAGCTGATGCAGGCGGACAGCTGGGATCAGCCGCTTCTGGAAGACCTGTGTCAGGTGATGGGCGATGCCTCCATCTGTGGTCTTGGGCAGGCGGCCCCCAACCCGATCCGCCTTGTGATGAAACACTTTGGGGAGGAGATCTGAGATGGCTGACGGTGCACAACTGAACATGGTGACCTTCTCTCTGAACGGCAAAGATGTGACCGTGCCGGAAGGCACAACGATCTGGGAAGCCGCCAATGGCGACGGCTTTGTGATCCCGCATCTGTGCCACAAACCGGCCAAGGGCTATCGTCCGGACGGCAACTGCCGCGCCTGTGTGGTGGAAGTGGAAGGGGAGCGCACGCTTGTGGCCTCCTGTATCCGCCCTGCCAGCGACGGCATGGTGGTCCACACCGAAAGCACCCGCGCCAAGAAGGCCCGCGAGATGGTGATCGAACTTCTGGCTGCGGATCAGCCGGAGGTGAAGCACGACGCCAGCAGCCATTTTGGCGCGATGGCGGCGCAAGTTGGGGTGGAACAGTCTCGATTCCCCGCCAAAGCGCCTGAGGCGGTGCCGCTGTTGGATGCCTCTCACGTGGCGATGAGCGTCAATCTGGATGCCTGCATCCACTGCAACCTCTGTGTGCGGGCCTGCCGCGAGGTTCAGGTGAATGACGTGATTGGCATGAGCGGGCGCGGCGCGTCTTCTCAGATCGTGTTTGACCAGAACGACCCGATGGGCGGCTCAAGCTGTGTGGCCTGTGGCGAATGCGTTCAGGCCTGCCCGACCGGCGCCCTGATGCCAGCCACCATGCTGGATGAGACCGGCGCGGGTGACAGCGCGGATTATGACCGCGAAGTTGAAAGCGTCTGCCCGTACTGCGGTGTTGGCTGCCAGATCAAGTTCAAGGTCAAAGACGACAAGATCAAATATGTCGAAGGCATTGATGGTCCGGCGAATGAAAACCGGCTCTGCGTCAAAGGGCGCTTCGGGTTTGACTATATTGAGCACCCCCACCGACTGACCAAGCCGCTGATCCGTCGCGACGACGCGCCAGCCAAAGGTCTGAACGTGGATCCGGGCAATCTGATGACCCATTTCCGCGAAGCAAGCTGGGAAGAGGCGCTGGATGCGGCGGCCGGTGGGCTGTCAAAGCTGCGCGCAGAAAAAGGCACGAATGTTGCCGGATTCGGCTCTGCCAAATGCTCCAACGAAGAAGCCTATCTGTTCCAGAAGCTGATCCGTCAGGGCTTTGGCCACAACAACGTGGACCACTGCACCCGTCTGTGTCACGCCTCCTCGGTGGCAGCGCTTTTGGAGAACGTCGGCTCCGGCGCGGTGACCGCCACCTTCAACGAGATCGAAAACGCGGATGTGGCGATCACCATCGGCTGTAACCCGATCGAGAACCACCCGGTTGCGGCGACCTACTTCAAGCAGTTCACCAAACGCGGTGGCAAGCTGATCGTCTGTGACCCGCGCGGCGTGGGGCTGGGGCGCTATGCCTCCCACAAGCTGCAGTTCAAGCCGGGCGCGGATGTGTCCATGCTGAACGCGATCATGCATGTGATCGTGGAAGAAGAGCTTTATGATGAAGCCTATATCTCGCAGTTCACCGAGAACTGGGAAGAGATGAAAGCCCATCTGAAGGACTTCAGCCCGGAAGCGATGGAGCCGATCTGTGGCATCGATCCTGAGCTGCTGCGCGACGCGGCACGCACCTTTGCCAACGGCAAGGCCGGCATGATCTTCTGGGGTATGGGCGTCAGCCAGCACATCCACGGCACCGACAATGCCCGCTGCCTGATCAGCCTTGCGCTGATGACCGGCAATGTGGGCAAGCCGGGCGCCGGTCTGCACCCGCTGCGTGGTCAGAACAACGTGCAGGGCGCTTCTGATGCGGGCCTGATCCCGATGTTCCTGCCCGACTATCAGTCGGTGATGGACGACGGTGTGCGTTCGGCCTTCACCAAGGTCTGGGAAAGCGAAGACTTCTCCAACCAGAAGGGTCTGACCGTGGTTGAGATCATGGATGCAATCCATGAAGGCGACATCAAGGGCATGTATATCCTCGGGGAAAACCCGGCGATGTCTGACCCGGATGTGGATCACGCCCGTGCCGCACTGGCCAAGCTTGACCATCTGGTGGTGCAGGACATCTTCCTGACCGAGACCGCCAACTATGCCGATGTGATCCTGCCAAGCTCTGCGTGGTATGAGAAATCCGGCACGGTGACCAACACCAACCGTCAGGTCCAGATGGGCCGCCCTGTCACCCCGCCTCCGGGCGAGGCGAAAGAAGACTGGTGGATTGAGGTCGAGCTGGCTAAACGTCTGGGTCTGGACTGGTCTTACACGCACCCCAAAGAGGTGTTTGCCGAGATGAAGCTCAACATGGGCAGCCTCGACAACATCACCTGGGAGCGTCTGGAAGGCCAAGCGGTGACCTATCCGTCGCTGAGCCCGGAAGATCCCGGTCAGGCGATTGTGTTTGGCGATGGCTTCCCGCGCGAAAGCAAGCGTGCGCGCTTCACACCGGCGTCGGTGATTGCACCGGATGACACCCAGAGCGATGAGTATCCGATGGTGCTGATCACAGGGCGTCAGCTGGAGCATTGGCACACCGGGTCGATGACCCGCCGCGCCACCACGCTGGATGCGCTGGAACCAGAAGCAAACTGTTCGCTGCACCCCTCCACCCTGCGCAAGCTGGGCGTGGAGCCGGGTGAGTACCTCACGCTGTCCACCCGTCGCGGTTCTGTCACCGTGATGGCGCGGGCCGACCGTGCGGTGGCACCGGACAACGTGTTCCTGCCCTTTGCCTATGTGGAAGCAGCGGCCAACATCCTGACCAATGCGGCGCTGGACCCCTACGGGAAAATCCCGGAGTTCAAATTCTCCGCCGTGAAAGTCGAGAAAGCCGAAACGCCGACCATCGCGGCAGAGTAAAACTCAGGGCATCGCCCGTCCGCGGGTGGGCGATGCTCCCTTCTGTTCAGCGCGCTTTATGGATCGGCGCTCTGAACCCCTAAAGCATCTTCCTTAAAATCTGAGGCGCTTGGTCTCTGCCAAAACGCAGGCGGCGAAGCCGACCAGCCCCCGACCCTCCCCGCGGGAGGGGGCTTCACCCCCACCCAGGGTCGGGGGCCGGTCTATGTGACCCCTTACAGTCGTTGCAGATCTGTGGGACGATGATCTGGAATATGTCTCTAACACTGCAAAATCGCCCATCCATAGGGGCGGACGGGCGATGCCCGGCGGCGCGCTGCGCCTTTGCTCCGGGCCAAAGCCAATTCAGTCACAAGGCTCAGTCAGAGGGCATGGTGGCCAGCATACTGTCGCGCTTGGCAAATTCCGCATACCAGCCCGCAAGCCCGTCACGACCCTGCCGCCAGTTGCGGTCGCCATGGCGGAAATCAAGATAGCCCAGCGCACAGCCCACAGCGATCTGCCCCATATCCAGCGGGCCAAAGAGATGGCTCATCCAGCGTTCATTGATCGCGTCCAGCGCGCCGGTGACCTTGCCCCATTGCGCCTCAATCCAGGCCTCTGAGACAATCTCCTCCGGGCGCACGCGGCGCTCATAGACCGCCAGCACCGCCGCATCCAAAATGCCGTCTGCGGTGGCCTCCAGTGTGAGCACATCCCAGAGGCGCTCCTCTGGATAGAGATCCGCTCCCGCGCGCGCCACCAGATAGCGGCAGATCACGCGGCTGTCGTAGATCGCAGGGCCATCCGGGCGCACCAATGCGGGGATCTTGCCCAGTGGGTTGGCCGCAGCGGCCTCATCGGCGGTGGCCACGGGCGTGGTTTTGACCCGCACCAGCTCCACATCATCGGTTTGCCCGGTCTCTGCCAGGGTGACATTCACCTTGCGCACAAAGGGAGAGGCCGGGGAATGGATCAGTTGCAACTTGGACATCTCTTACTCCATATCAGGGTCTGCAAAGGGAGATTGCATCAGGGCGGCAAGCTCCCGTGTTTCACTGCCAAACCCATGTGCGGCCATCTGCGCCGCAGCGGCGTGGCGCACATCTGTGGGTTTGTTCTGGCCCAACTTCCAGGTGCCCTGCACATCCTCGATATGCAGCCGGAAAGGCAGGATCATGCGCAGCATGCGCGCGAAGGCATCTGCATCCATCTTGTCGCGGGTCCAAAGCGGTTTTGGCACCAGATGGGCCTCAAATTGCGCGGACAGGCGATCCAGCAGATCGGGCAGCGCCTCGCTCGCAAGCGGCTCCAGCCGGCCGGTGAGATGCACCGCCACATAGTTCCATGTAGGCACCTGATCACCCACGCCGTACCAGTCAG
The DNA here is from genome assembly GCF_017743755.1 of Shimia sp. R9_3. Taxonomy (NCBI): domain Bacteria; kingdom Pseudomonadati; phylum Pseudomonadota; class Alphaproteobacteria; order Rhodobacterales; family Roseobacteraceae; genus Shimia; species Shimia sp. R9_3. The sequence goes on from NZ_JAGHRP010000001.1 coordinate 118,968, forward strand.
GTGAGACATAGCTGTCAGGGCCAGTCACGGCGAGGCGCGCAGGCACCGCAGATTTGGCTGCGCGCACCATGGGATTTGAGCGCACAAGGTGCAGATCGGCATAATCGCCCGCCTCAGAAATGAGAAACGGCACATGGGACAGCAGCGGTGCCTCCTCCGCCCCTGAGAGTGCCAGAGTGCCAAAGCCACGCTCGCGCGCAAAGGCGAGGTTTTTCTCGGTTGCCGTGCCGCGAAAGGCTGGGTTGGGGTGCATAAAAACCTCACGTCGTTCGTTGCGCGCGATGTTGCAAAGCTGACCCCATGTTGGCAAGGTGCCATCGTTCTCAGGGCGGGGTGAAATTCCCCACCGGCGGTATGCGGGCACGACCCGTAAGCCCGCGAGCGGCGTCTTTGTTTGGATGCATCCACATCCCCAAAATTGGGAACCGGTTTTGGGATAAGATGTGGCGCCAGAAAAGATGTGTCAGCAGATCTGGTGAGAGGCCAGAGCCGACGGTTAAAGTCCGGATGAAAGAGAACGTGCGATGGGTGTGGCCGTGGGGCTGCGCCTTATGCGTACGTAATCGCCTTGGGTGACGTGTCTGAACCAAAGGAGATTACGATGACACACACCCGATTTGCCTTCATCAAGGCACAATGGCATGCCGATATCGTCGATCAGGCGCTCAAAGGGTTTTGCGAGCTGATCCCGGACGCCCAAGTGGATGTTTTTGACGTGCCCGGCGCGTTTGAAATGCCCCTGCTGGCGCGTGATCTGGCCGAGAGCGGCCAATATGGCGCAGTAGCTGCCGCCGCGCTGGTGGTGGATGGCGGGATCTACCGCCATGATTTTGTGGCCCAAGCCGTGGTGGATGGTCTGATGCGGGCCGGATTGGACAGCGGTGTGCCCGTACTGTCCGTGTCGCTCACCCCGCACCATTTCCAGGAAACCGAGCACCATATGGCGATCTACAAAGCGCATTTTGTGGAAAAAGGCCGCGAGGCCGCCCGCGCCGCGCTTGGCATTCTGAAAACCCGCGAGTCGCTTCAGAAAGCCGCCTAAGCGGCTCTTAGCACCCTGACTTTTCAATGTGCCCGCAGAACACTGTGGGCGCATCCCCCGCCTGCCAGACCGGCAGTTTGGGCATGATGTTGGCAAAAGCATCAGACTCCAGAAACCGCGCCAGCCAATCGGCAAGGTTGGGCCCTGCCTCCGCATCAAAACGGGTTTTGTCGATAAAGGCGAACTGGCGCACAAAGGGCAGGATCGCCATATCCGCCAAGCTCGGTTTGTCTCCAAAGAGCCAGCCCTCTCCCAGCTGATCTTCCAGGTTGTTCAGAAACTGCATGGCTTCTGCGCGGCTTTCTTCGGGATCGGCATCCGCATAGCGCGTGTGATACTTCGTGCGGTCGAGCGCGCGCTTAAACGGGCCATCCGCCTCTTCAATCAGCGCGAATCCGGCCTCCGGCATCGCAAGCCAGCTTTCAGGATCATTGTGGTGCAAGGCCCAGAGCATCACATCCAGGCTTTCATCAATCACCTCTGCGCCGTCTTTCAAGCACGGCACAGTGCCGCTGGGCGAGGTTTCAAGAAAGGCCGCCGCCTTGTCGCGCAGCAGGATTTCGCGCAGCTCCACAGACACACCCGAGACCGCCACCGCCAGCCGCGCCCGCATGGCGTAAGGGCAGCGCCGAAAAGAATAGAGAATCGGGGCCTCTGTCATGGTCTCACGTTTCCTCTTGCCTCAAATATCCCGGGGGAATCGCGCCTGCGCGATGGGGGCTGGCCCCCAATCTCATGATGCCAGCAGCTGGGTCCCCTGCACACCGGTGATTGCCGCTGTGACAATCGCGCCTTCCTGCTGGGGCGCGTCAAAATGCACCTCGGTGAACTGCTCTGTGCGGCCCCTATGGGCGTTTTCCATCAGGATGTGATGGGTTTTGCCAAGCTGTGCGGCGAGATGTTTGGCCACCTGCGCCTCACCTGCGGCGCGCAGCTCAGCGGCGCGGGCTTTGATGATGGTGCCATTCACCTGACTTGGGATTTTGGCCGCAGGCGTGCCTTCGCGCTTGGAATAGGGGAAGACATGCAGCCATGTGAGGTCACATTCCTGCACAAGCTTCAGCGAATTGGCAAAATGCGCGTCTGATTCTGTGGGGAAACCCGCGATGATATCGGCGCCGAAGGTCATCTCCGGGCGCAGCTTTTTGGCTTCTTCGCAGAATCGGATGGCATCATCGCGCAGATGACGCCGCGCCATGCGCTTGAGAATCAGATCATCGCCATGTTGCAGGCTCAAATGCAGATGCGGCATCAGGCGTGGCTCGGTCGCAATCGCCATCATCAGGTTCTCATCCACCTCGATGCTGTCAATCGAGCTGATGCGCAGGCGCGGCAGATCCGGCACCAGCTTGAGAATGCGCATCACCAGATCGCCCAATTTGGGCTGCATCGGCTGATCCGCGCCCCAGCTGGTGAGATCCACACCGGTCAGCACCACCTCGTTAAAGCCTTTGTCCACCAGACGTTTGATCTGATCGACCACCACACCGGCAGGCACAGAGCGCGAATTGCCCCGGCCATAGGGGATGATGCAGAAGGTGCAGCGGTGGTCACAGCCGTTTTGCACCTGCACATAGGCGCGCGAGCGGGTGCCAAAGCCGTCAATCAGATGGCCTGCGGTTTCGGTGACGGACATGATGTCGTCGACCTGCACCTTTTCGGTCTCGCCAATGAAATCGGCAGCCATGCCCTGCCATGTGGCGGGGTTCATTTTCTCGGTGTTGCCGATGACTTTGTCGACCTCGCCCATGGCGGCGAAGGTTTCCGGCTCGGTCTGTGCAGCACAGCCGGTGACAATGATCTGCGCGTCCGGATTTTCGCGACGCAGGCGGCGAATCTCCTGACGGCTTTTGCGCACGGCTTCGGCGGTCACCGCGCAGGTGTTCACAATCACGGCGTTTTCCAACCCTGCGGACTGCGCCATGTCTTTCATTGCCTCGGATTCGTAGGAATTCAGACGGCACCCAAGGGTGGTGAACTTCGGCGGGGCGGCTGTCATTTGGCGCGCTCCAGAAAAGCTTCGGTGAATTGGCCGGTGAACACATGCTCGGTGGTGCCGGTCATCCAGACGCCGTCCTCGGCCCAGTCGATCCACAGCGTGCCGCCGTCCAGATCAATCTGCACCTTGCGGCCGGTGAGACCGCGACGCGCAGCGGCCACGGCGGTGGCGCAGCTGGAGGAGCCTGAGGCGAGTGTGATTCCCACGCCGCGCTCCCAGACCCGCATGCGGATGTGATTCTCCCCCACAATCTGGGCGACCTGCACATTTGTGCGCTCAGGATACAGCGGATGATGCTCATGCGCCGCGCCAAAGGCGGCCAGATCCACCGCCGCGACATCATCCACAAAGAAGGTGCAATGAGGATTGCCCATGCCGGTGGCGGTTGGCGCACCGTTGATGGGCAGCTCCAGCGTGTCCATGGCCTCAGAGAGGGGAATCTCATTCCAATTCAGCTGCGGCTGGCTCATATTGACCGAAACAAGCCCTTCGCCTGCTTCGCGGGCAAACAATGTGCCACGATCTGTGGTGAGGGTCAGCGACTCAGCCCCGGTTTCATCCATCAGATGGCGCGCAATACAGCGCGTGGCATTGCCACAGGCCGCAGAGGTGGAGGCATCGGCGTTATAAAACGTCAGATGCGCGTCTGCATTGCGGCCTGCTGCGCCATGGGTGATCACCGCAAGCTGATCAAAACCCACGCCTTTTTGCCGGTGGGCAATCGCGGTGATCTGGCTGTCGGTCAAATCGAATGTGCGCGCACGTGCATCCACCACGACAAAATCATTGCCGAGACCATGCATTTTCATGAACGTCAGAGGGGTTTGAGCACGTGTATCCATTGCGCGCATATACGCCCGAAACAGATTAGTTTCCAGTCGTGTGATTTTTTTCTACGAATCCGCTTGACCCCCCCCGCAGCTAACTCTAAAAGCCGCCCTCACAGAGTGGGCCGTTAGCTCAGTTGGTAGAGCAACTGACTTTTAATCAGTGGGTCGTAGGTTCGAATCCTACACGGCTCACCACTTTAACCGATTGATCGGTAAACGAAAAACGGGCAGCGATTTCGCTGCCCGTTTTCGCTTTTACAGGTCCGGCTTTTTTCGCACCCGATCCCCACGAGCCTCTTTTTAAGGTCTGCGGCAAAGACCGGCGTGTCAGGTGCCGATCGGCACCAGATGATTGTCAAACTGAAGGTGGTGCTGCCTGGCGGCCTCGCCCAGAGTGCCGACAGCGCCGGTGCCGGTGGCAAAAAAGAAACCCTTTGCGCTGGCTCCGATTCCACAGACGTCGTCTTCGGGCTGCGCCTGCAGGAATTGGCCACTGGCGAGGTCAAATACATGCACCACGCCGCCGCGAGGCGAGGTGATCGCCACGGCGCGCCCATCGCCAGAGATCGCCACACTGCCGGCATAGCCATCCAGCGCGCGGTGGAGGCGCTCTGGCGCTTGCAGGAGCCTGATATCACCACCGCGCCGGTGCAGGCCCAGAAGCGGCGGTGCGGCCTCCTCAGCGCCCTGCCACTGCATCGCAAGCGCCACGGTGCCATCAGCATGAAGGGCGAGGTGCCGGATTGAGTTCTTATGCAGCGCGGGCGGCAGGGAAACCGTTTCGAGAATCGCACCAGACAGATCGAGATAACTGAGATTTGGCGCCATGGTCGGCAGGTTCAGTTTGGCACGCCCCATGTCGGGGTGGGTTTCAATGCCGCCATTGGCGACCACAAGGCTCTGCCCGTCGGGCATCAGGCGCATCTCATGCGGGCCGACGCCGCCGGAGGAGACCTCTCCTAGGCGCTGGTAGCCTGCAGCCACGTCCCAGATGCCAATCACGCCCAGACCAGCCTCATAATCGTTCTCTGTGGTGAAGAGCCGCGCGCCATCCGGTGAAAACGCGCCGTGGCCGTAGAAATGCCGCCCCTCCGGGGCCTCAAGCCGCGCCAGCACCGTGCCATCGCGGCAATCCAGCGCCAGCGCGAAAGTGCCAGGACGGCGGGCGAAGGCCACCGCTTCGGCGCGTGCGGGATGGGCCGCAGCGGCATGGCCGCGCGCTTGCAAGGGGATGGTAAAGCTGATCTCGCCCGCATCTGTCAGCCCTGCGAGCAGAAAGCGCCCGTCAGGGGCACGTGCGGCAGACAGAAAGGTCGGGGTGCCGACGCTGGCCCAGCTGGCCGAGGGCAGAAGGCTGCTGGCGGCAAGACCTGCCAGCATGCGGCGGCGGCTGACCATGTTAGTCGCCATCGAGCGCGTTGAAGCCCGCGCTCACGCCCAGCGCGGGGCCAAGCTCCAGCGTGGTGATTTCGCGGGCGCGGTCGATGTATTGCTGCAGAATTTCGACCCTAAACCGGCCCTGAACCTCCGCAACACCGGCAAAGACCGGATCATCCTGCAGCTCTTCGGCCTGTGCTGCGATGAGTGCAAAGGCCTGTGTGTATTCCTCAGCGATCAGCGGGGATTGAGCAGAAAGCAGTGCAGCCAGTTCGCCCAGCGCGGCGGTGGAGGTTGCCACATTGCGCAGGCTGCGACCGGAGCGGCGGGCCTCTGCGCGGGTGGGACGGGGTTTGTCAAAGCTGCCGAGTGGGCGGCCCAAACGCACCTCTGAATCAAACTGCAGCCCCGCATCCAGCGCTTTATAGATCACCTGAAGGGCTTCTGCGTCGGTTGTGTAGGGACCAGCCTCTGAAGGGTCTGTGAGCTGCGCCGCGTAGCCTTCGCTCCAGTCGGTGAGAATCATCTCTGATTGCAGCGCGATGTCTGACGCCACCCGCCGCACCAAGGCGCAGTGATAACTCACATCGCCCAAGGTGCTGAGCTGTGTGTCATAGAGCAGAAACTCCAGCCCGAAGAAGCCGCGACCGGCCACGGAGACGGTTTGAAATTCTGTCTCTGAGTCGATCACCGGATCTTCATCAGCAATCAGGGCGGAGAGGGCTTTCGGGGTGAAACCTTTGGTGTCGGGCCAGAAGGCCAGCGCAAAGGCGCGGTCATTGGTTTCGGTGGGGCCAAAACGCAGGTGACTAACACCCATCCAGGCGTCAAAGGCCGCGTGATAGGCCGCGCGCAGGGTTTCAGAGGTGGGGCTGCAATTGGCATCCGCCGCCTCGCTGAGGGTCGCTGTGGTGGCGGCAAGGTGATCAAACCTCGGCAGGATATGCTGCGACACCGCCGCGTCGACCAGCGCGCCCTGATCGACGCGGATCTCTTCCTGAGCAAAAGCAGGCATGGCAAGGCTGAGCGCGCAGGCAATAAGGGCGGGTTTCATCATCAGAGGCTCTCCAGAAAGCGGATCAGGGCGGCGCGGTCTTCGGGGGGCATCGCGATCACGCGCTGCTTCACAGCTTCGGCCTCCCCGCCATGCCAGAGCACCGCCTCCAGCAGGGACCGCGCGCGGCCATCGTGCAGGAACTGGCTGTGGCCGGAAACCCGTTCGGTAAGCCCCACCCCCCAGAGCGGCGGCGTTCGCCATTCGCGGCCCGTGGCGCGGGCTTCGGGGCGGTTGTCGGCCAAGGCCTCACCCATGTCATGCAGCAGCATGTCGGTGTAGGGCCAGATCAGCTGAAAACTCTGGGCGGGCTGACCGACGAGACGGTGGGTGACATAGGCGGGACGGTGGCAGGAGGCGCAGCCGGTGTCATAAAACACCTCTTTGCCGCGCAGCACCTCCGGCGCGTCCACATCGCGGCGCGCAGGCACCGCCAGATTGGCGCTGTAGAAGGTGGTGAGATCGAGCCCAACATCATCCACCTCAAAGACGCGCACGTCTTTGTCGCCGTGAATGGCATTCACACAGTCCACCTGCGTGTCGGTGCAATCCCCGTGGCCTTTGGTGAACAGCGGGCTGGAGATGCCGATGTCGGTGGCAAAAGCGCCGGCGGTCTGCTGGCGCAGGGTGGGCGCACCGGCCTTCAGGCCAAAGCGGCCCAGCATCGGGCGCTGAAATTCGCGCGACCAGACAATATTGGCGCGGCCTGAAATGCCATCACCATCGACGTCATCCGGATCGGTGTTGGCAAGAATATCTGCGGCAGGAATGGCCTCGAGCAGGCCAAGGCCGATCATCTGCGGCGCGACACGCGGGCTGAACATCACATCGGGGTGGAACGCCCCGTAGCCGAGATCACGGGTCGAGAAGGTCGGGCGGCGCAGGGTGGCCACTTCGCCACCTGAGAGCGCCACCTCAAAGCTGTCGTAGGCGACGTCTATATGCGCCTCTGCGGGATGGCCCGGCAGGCTGAAATCCTGAATTTGGCGGCCATAGTTCGGCTCCGGGCGGGTGCCGACAAAGCCTTCGATCTCATAGATTTGCTCGGATTGTGTGCCGGGGATGGACAGCTTGAGCGCGAAGGAAATCGCGTCATCTTCAGGCCCGTCCGGCGCATGTCCGCGCCCGCCGCGCATGTGGCAGCTTTGACAGGCGCGCGCATTGTAAAGCGGGCCAAGGCCGTCAGAGGCTAGCGTGGAAGTGGGCGAAGACACCCAAAGCTTGTCAAACATCGCCTCGCCCAGCCGGAAATCGAGACCGGCGTCGATGCCAAGATTGGCGGAGGGTTGATCAAAGGCCAGATCATCGCGGCGCACCGGCACGGTGGCGGCCCCGGCGGGGCGGGCCTCAAACGGCTGCGGTTTGGAAAAATCGGTGGGGGGCGCTGTGACCTTGGCGATGCGCGCGGCTTCCTCAGCGGTGCGCGGCACAATGGTCAGATGGCGGTCATCAAGGTCTTGCGCGCGGGCAGCGCTGGCAAGGGTGCAGAGAGCCGTGGCTAGGAGAAAAGATTTGGCTGGCATCATCGCTACAAAAGAAAGAGGGGCGGGACCATCCCGCCCCTCGTATTGGGTGGTATTATTCGAACACAGAGTCCGGATTGTCGAGGCTGTCGGAGCCTTCAAAGGCCAGTTGGTCCAGACCCAGCGCGGCCACAGCGGCCTCAATGGATTTGGTCTGATCCACAAGGCCGTTCACGCCGCCCATCACCAGCGCTTCGCCAGCGGCGTTGCCGCGCTCCAGCATCTGGTCATAGGAGAAGCCGGACTCAGCGGCGGTTTTGATGCGGCCCAGACCCATCATGGTGATGGAGAGCTTGCCTTTCAGCTCTGCGTCCAGACCGGCGTCCGCTTCGGCCACCAGATCAGAGAGCGACGCGCCGGAAACCAGAGAGCCGTCCACACGCACATATTCGCCGAGGTAGACGTTCTGGATGCCCAGACCATCATAGTAGTGGCTGTTGTGGGTGTTGTCGGAGAAGCAGTCATGCTCTTCTTCCGGATCGTTCAGCAGCAGGCCAAGGCGCATACGCTCACCGGCTTGCTCGCCATAGGACAGGGAGCCCATGCCGGTCAGGATGGTCACGATGCCTGCGTCCTCATCGCCGGTCACGGCTGTGCGCGCGTCGCCACCGTCAACCCATTGTGCGGCCATCCATTCCAGATCGCTGACCAGAAGGTCGGTCGCGGCTTTCAGGTAGGCTGCGCGACGGTCACAGTTGCCGTTGGTGCAATCGTCACCGGCTGCGAAATCGGTCCAGCTGCGGTCGCCTGCGCCATGTTCGTGACCGTTCAGGTCCTGGCCCCAGAGCAGGAATTCAATCGCGTGGTAGCCGGTGGCCACGTTGCTTTCCACGCCGTCTGCTTCGTGCAGGGTGCTGGCCAACAGCTCAGGGGTAATGTCGGTTGCGTCCACAGCGGTGCCGGAGATGTCGAGCGTCGCGTTGGCAACAACGTTCAGTGCCGCAAGCGGGTTCTCATCGGTTGGGCCGCCATAAGAGGCGTCCACATAGTCGATCAGACCTTCGTCCAGCGGCCATGCGTTCACTTTGCCTTCCCAGTCATCCACGATGGCGTTGCCAAAGCGATATACTTCGGTCTGCTGGTAAGGCACGCGGGAGGCCAGCCAAGCGTCTTTGGCGGCTTGCAGCGCTTCTGCGGAAGGTGCTTCGACCAGCGCGTTCACTGCCGCTTGCAGGGTTTTCGCGGTGGTCAGGCTGTCTTCGTATTTCGCGGCGGCGATGTCCGCGTAGTTGGTCAGAACGTCCGCTTTGGTGGCAGCAACTGCCGGAGCGGCGAGGGCCAAAACGGCCGCGGTGGTGGTTAGAAATGCACGAGTCATGGTTTTAATCCCAGTGATGAACTTTGGCACTTAACTGATAAAATTACTCAGACAAGTCAATCCTTATTGTTTCACTTGGAATTTAACACCGATTGAAAAATCGTCCCTGCTATTTCGCAAGCAGATGCTCGTAGCGTGCGTCCGTGAGGGTCTTCAGAAAGGCCACAATGGCGTCCACACGCTGATCATCCAGCGCCGGGCCGTGGGTCAGCTCTTTCACCGAAAGGGTCAATGGCACCGGCGGCATGCCAAAACGCGCGCCGGTCTCTGGGTTAATATGTCGCGCCTCATTGGTGGTGTTGTACTGATTGTAAAACAGCACGACGGTGCGGAGATCCTGAAACACGCCATTGTGCATGTAAGGGCCGGTCACAGCGACATTGCGCAGGCTTGGCGTTTTGAATTTGCCGCGCTGCGTGGGATCATCCATGACAGCCGGATTGGCCATCAGACCTTTGTCGACAGTGTCCGGCGCCACGCCATTGGCGGCGCGCAGCTCGTTGTTTTGCGGCACACCGATGTTGTGAAACTGGTAGTTCGTAAAGGTCTCGCGCGGGTCGGTCGGACTGCGGCGCAGTTGGTGGCACAGGTTGCAGTTGGTGAACTGCTGAGAAAAGAACAGCACCCGGCCAAGATCTTCTTCACGGCTCAACTCTGCCTCCCCGCGCAGGAAACGGTCATATTTGCTGTCAAAGGGCGCGAAGGTTTCGGTTTGCTCAAAGGCGGCAAGCGCCTCTGTCATCGCCGCATAGCCAGACTCTGGCGTGGCCAGCACGTCCCCTTCAAACAGTTGCGCAAAGGCCTGTTCATAGACGGCGTTCTCAGTCAGGCGCGCCACCACGGCGGCGGCGTCTTTCATGCCCATTTCTGCAGGGTTGGTGGGCGGCCCACCGGCCTGATCGGCGAGCCCTGCGGCGCGGCCATCCCAGAACTGCCCCCCGACCCACTGACCATCGCTGTTTTGATGAAAGGCGGGGGAGAAGGCAGCGTAGCTGGCGCTGGGAGCGTTGCGGTCACCAAGCGAGGTGCCATCATCCCCGATAGAGGCCATGCCGCGCGGATCGGCAAAGCCGTACTCCGGATCATGGCATGTGGTGCAGGCCTGTGTGCGGTTGGCCGACAGGTTCACGTCAAAGAACAACAGCTCGCCCAGCGCGGCCTTGGTTTGGGGCAACTGATCCTCGGCGGTTGACGGCGTTGCCAGACCGGCAAGGCTCAGGCTGAGCAGAGAGAGGCTGAAGAATTTTGAGGAGAAACGCATCGGTGAACCTTAATACCCATAGCAGTTTGCGTTTGATTTGGATCGCTTGTTCGCTGCCTCTCCCATACGGTCGAACGCGAAAAGCGATGTGTTTGTCTCAGATAAAACGCAAACTACTTTAGCAATTTTGTCGCCTTTTCTCTCGCGAGGGAGCTAAAGAGTCAATTGACGCAAATGTCGCAAGATCGACCGGACGCCCCTGCCCCGCAGCCCACAGGGAGATCATCTTCCAAAAAATCTGCAACGACTGTAGCGGGTCACATAGACCAGCCCCCGACCCTGGGTGGGGGTGAAGCCCCCTCCCTTGGGGAGGGTCGGGGGCTGGTCGGCTATGCCTCCGGCGCACTGGTGGAGACCAAGCGTTTCAGACATTCAGGACGATGCTTTAAGCAAACAGGCAAGAAAAAAGGCCGCCCCTTGGGACGGCCCTCTCGAAAGACTGAGCGTATGATCAGCGGTCGCGGAACTGTGGTTCGCGCTTTTCAACGAAGGCGGCCATGCCCTCTTTTTGATCTTCAGTGGCAAAAAGCGAATGAAACGCGCGGCGTTCAAACAACAGGCCCTCACGCAGGGTGGTCTCAAAGCTGCGGTTCACCGCTTCTTTGGCTGTTTGGGACGCGATCAGGGATTTCTCCGCGATCTTCTGGGCCGCGCCCATCGCCTCTTCCATCAGCTTCTTGGGCGCCACAACGCGGCTCACAAGACCTGCGCGCTCTGCCTCAGCTGCATCCATGAAACGCCCTGTCAGGTTCATGTCCATAGATTTTGCCTTACCCACGGCGCGGGTTAGGCGCTGGCTGCCGCCAATCCCGGCGATCACACCGAGGTTGATCTCAGGCTGCCCAAATTTCGCACTCTCGGCCGCGATGATAAAGTCGCAGGCCATTGCCAGCTCACAGCCGCCGCCCAGCGCATAGCCGGACACAGCCGCGATCACCGGCTTGCGAATGTCCTGAATGCGGTCGCCAAATTCGGCAAAGAGGTTGGAGAGGTTCACATCCGCAAAGCTCATCTCCGACATCTCTTTGATGTCAGCCCCCGCGGCAAAGGCTTTCTCTGAGCCCGTGATCACGATGCAGCGCACCTTGTCGTTCTGGTCCGCGCTTTGCAGCGCTGTAAGCAGCTCGCCCACCAGCTGTTGGCTGAGCGCATTGAGCGCGTCAGGACGGTTGAGCTTGATAAGGGCGACGTGGTCTTCAATTTCGACGATGATCGTCTCAAAAGCCATGAGTGATGCTTTCATTGTTCCGGTCAGGAGTGATTCCTTACCATTTGAGGCAATTCGATCAAGCTATCTTTGGCATTGCGCACAATAGAAGGATGAGCGGCCGGATTGGGTGATTCGGCTTATTTTGCTTGTGCAGTCTGGGGTTTTGCAGGATTCGCCCTCCCGCCCGTAGACGTCAAAGCTGTGTTGAAAATATCCCAGTTCACCGTCCGCCTGACGAAAGTCCCGCAGGGAGCTGCCGCCTGCCTCAATGGCCTCTGCCAGCACCTGCCGGATGATGGGCACAAGGGACTGTGCCCGGGCCTTGGAAATCGCCCCTGCCTTGCGTTTTGGCGCTATCCCTGCGCGGTAGAGCGCTTCGCAGACATAGATATTGCCCAGGCCGGCCACGATGCGCTGATCCAGAAGCGCGGATTTGATCGGCGTGTTGCGCCCGGCGAGCTGCTCCACAAGGTAGGATTCGTGAAAATCATTGCCCAGTGGCTCCGGCCCGAGTTTGGCCAGAAGCGGGTGGGTTTCGGTGTTGTCAGCGGGCAGCAGATCCATCGCGCCAAAGCGGCGCGGATCGTTGAAGGTGATGCGCGCGCCGTTGTCCATGTCAAAGACCACGTGATCGTGTTTCTCTGCCTGTGGGTGGTCATGCACAAATTGCCCCAGAGGGTCGCCCGACACCGTCATGCGCCCGGACATGCCAAGGTGAATGAGCAGGGATTCCTCTGTATCGAGATCGGCCAGAATGTATTTAGAGCGGCGGCGCAGCCGCAGGACCTTCGCTCCGGTCAGCCGCTCGGCCATACGCTCGGGAAACGGCCAGCGCAGATCGGGACGGTTCACCGCCACATTGGCAATCACCGCGCCCTCCATGGCGGGCTGCAGACCGCGGCGGACGGTTTCGACTTCGGGGAGTTCGGGCATGATGGTCTGAATCCTTTGACTGCTCAGGACAATGCGCAAATTGGGCAGTTAGAAGCAAGTCACCTTCTCGGCCCGCTCAGCGGGCCCCGCCCGACCTCCCCCATGGGAGGGCGCTTTGCTTCCTCCCGAGGTCGGGCACGACCCTTTCCCCCTTTCACCAATTCGACGCATTGTACCCCTCCCGCACGCCCTATATGAAGAAGGCAACCAAGAGGATTGCGCGTGATGGCGAACAACGACAACACCACCCATTTCGGCTTTGAAACGGTGCCGGAAAGCGAGAAAGCTGGCCGTGTGCAGGGCGTTTTTGGCTCGGTGGCTTCCAAATACGATGTGATGAACGACGTGATGTCGATGGGCATCCACCGCATCTGGAAAGACGCGATGATGGATTGGCTGGCGCCGCGCCCCGGGCAGAAGCTGCTCGATGTGGCGGGCGGCACCGGCGACATTTCCTTCAAATTCCTCAAACGTGCGGGCCACGGCCATGCCACGGTGTGTGACCTCACAGAGCCAATGCTGGTGGAAGGGCGCAAACGCGCCGAGGCCGACCATATGGCCGAGAGCCTTGACTGGGTGGTGGGCGACGCCATGGCGCTGCCGTTTCCGGAAAACAGCTTTGATGTTTACACCATCAGCTTTGGCATCCGGAACGTGACCCGCCCGCAGGAGGCGCTGAACGAGGCGTTTCGTGTGCTCAAGCCCGGTGGCCGCCTGATGGTGCTGGAGTTTTCACAGATCCCAAATGAGCTGATGCAGAAGGCCTATGACCTCTATTCCTTCAACATCATCCCGCGCATGGGGCAGGTGATCGCCAACGACCGCGACAGCTATCAGTATCTGGTGGAGAGCATCCGCAAATTCCCCGATCAGGACACCTTCCTGGATATGGTCAAGACCGCCGGATTTGAGAACGCCAAATACCGCAACCTGACCATGGGCATCGCGGCGCTGCATTCGGGCTGGAAACTGTGAGAGGCCCCCATAACATCATCCGCCTGATCCGCACCGGCGCCACGCTGGAGCGCACCGGCGCCATGGGTGTGGTGCTGGATGCTTTTGAAGCCCCGCGCCATGTGCGTCTTGTGCTGCGCGGGCTCGCTTGGCCGTTTCAGTGGCTGGGCATCAAGGGCGATCCAGCGGCCCCGCCGCTGCCACGTGCGCTGACGGCGCTTGGCCCGGCCTACATCAAATTTGGTCAGGTGCTTTCCACCCGCCCCGATGTGGTGGGCGGTGATCTTGCCCAACAGCTGCGGGTGCTGCAGGACAAGCTGCCGCCCTTCTCTGTGGCAGAGGCCAAGGCCGCTGTGCAGCAGGAGCTGGGGGTGAATGCCGATGAGGTCTTCTCAGAGTTTTCAGAGCCGGTGGCGGCAGCCTCCATTGCGCAGGTTCACCGCGCACGGCTGACAGAAACCGGAGAGGAAGTGGCGGTAAAAGTCCTGCGTCCGGGCATTGAGCGGGCGTTTCGCAAAGATGTGGATGCCTTCTATTTTGCCGCCAATATGATTGCCTCGCTGTCGCCCGCCTCGCGCCGTCTGCGCCCGATGGAGGTGATCGAGCACTTTGACGGGGTGGTCACCGGAGAGCTGGACCTGCGGCTTGAATCCGCCTCCGCCAGCGAGTTTGCCGCGAACACCCAAGACGACGAGATGTTTCAGGTGCCCACGGTCAACTGGGGCTATTCGGCCAAACGTGTGATGACGCTTGGCTGGGCCGAAGGTGTGCCGATTGGTGACAATGCGGCGCTAGATGCGGCCGGCCATGACCGTGCCAAGCTGGGGGCGCGGGTGCTGGAGCTGTTCCTCAATCATGCGCTGCGCGACGGCTATTTCCATGCGGACATGCATCAGGGCAACATGAAGGTCGCCGCCAATGGCGACATCATCGCCTATGACTTCGGCATCATGGGGCACATCGACGAATACACCCGCCGGGTTTATGCGGAGATCCTGTTTGGCTTTATCCAGCGGGATTACAAACGTGTGGCCGAAGTGCATTTTGAGGCTGGATATGTGCCTGCGGATCGCGATGTGGATGAGTTTGCCCGCGCGCTGCGTGCGGTGGGAGAGCCGATTTTTGGCATGGATGCGAACCGCATCTCCATGGGGCGTCTGCTCAATTACCTGTTTGAGGTGACCGAGCGCTTTGGCATGGAAACCCGCACCGAGCTGATCCTGCTGCAACGCACCATGGTGGTGGTTGAAGGGGTCGCGCGCTCGCTGGATCCGCATCTCAACATCTGGGACGTCGCCAAACCTGTGGTCAGCGCCTACATCCAGAAAAGCATCGGCCCGCGCGCCTTGCTGAAAGATCTCGCCAAAACCGCACGGGTGATGACCCGCTTTGGTCCGCGGCTGCCTGCGATGGTGGAGGCGGCCCTGATCGCGCAGTCCGAGCAGAAAGACACCACGCCGCCCAAAGTCTGGCCATGGGCTCTGTCCGGTGCTGCCGTGGGCGCGCTGGCCACCTCTGCGCTTGTTGTTCTGGGCTATGGGGTCTGGCACTGAGCTGAGACGCGCCTCGCTCTCAAGCACCCTCCCCGTCAACACAAAAGAAGCGCCCATTGGGCGCTTCTCTTTTTTTGGGCCGCAGCCCGAATTTTCAAACGTTCTTAGAGCAAGCCAGCATGCGCCATGGCGGCGTCGATCTGTGCCTTGGTCGCGTCGGTCAGGCCGGTCAGCGGCAGGCGGACTTCTTCGTTGCACAGGCCCAGACGGGACAGCGCGTATTTTGCGCCCACAAGGCCCGGCTCCACAAAGATTGCCTCATGCAGCGGCATCAGCTTGTCCTGATACTCCAGCGCTTTGGCGTAATCGCCTGCGAGGGTGGCCGCCTGGAACTCGGCGCAGAGCTTCGGTGCCACGTTGGCTGTCACAGAGATGCAGCCCACACCGCCATGGGCGTTAAAGCCAAGCGCAGTGGCATCTTCGCCGGAGAGTTGGACAAAGTCAGGGCCGCAGGTGGCGCGTTGCTGGCTCACGCGGGCCAGATCGCCGGTGGCGTCTTTCACGCCCACAATGCGCGGCAGCTTGGCCAGCTCACCCATGGTGTCCGGCGTCATATCGACCACCGAACGGCCCGGGATGTTGTAGATGACGATCGGCAGCGCACAGCAATCGTGGATCGCGGTGAAATGCGCAATCAGGCCACGCTGGGTTGGCTTGTTGTAGTAAGGCGTCACCACAAGGATGGCGTCCGCGCCGACTTTTTCCGCGTGTTGCGCCAGATGGATGGCTTCGAGCGTGTTGTTGGAGCCGGCGCCCGCGATCACAGGCACACGGCCCGCAGCGGCACGCACCACTTCTTCCACCACTGCCTCATGTTCAGCGTGGCTCAGGGTGGGGCTTTCACCGGTGGTGCCAACCGGCACAAAGCCGTTGGTGCCTTCACCGATGTGCCACTCCACCAGTTTCTTGAGCGTTTCCAAATCCAGCTCGCCGTTCGTGAACGGCGTGACGAGTGCGGGGTAAGACCCTTTGAACATGGCACGCTCCTTTGTTTTGCGCAGCTGGGCGGAATTGCCCGTGGTGTGAAATCGCGCGGACCCTAGCGGTAAGTTGCCCGCTTGCCAAGATTGTGAGTTGAGGCTGGGGAAGGCGCGTCGTATCGTGCGGGTTCTATCCTGTTTGGCATGGGAAAATGCAAGCCATGTTGCGTCTTTTTCTGACAGTTGTTGTGGCCTTGCTTATGGCCCTGCCCGCCACCGCCCAGCATCGCGAGGAGCTGCGTGCGGCGATGAGCGCTGTGCGCGCCAAGGATTGGGCCGCCGCCGCGCGGGCCGTGCGCAACACCGATCAGGTGGCGCGCGACATCGTGGAATGGCACCGTCTGCGCGCTGGCGAAGGCAGCCCCGATCAGGTGCTCGCTTTTCTGGACCGGCGCGGCGACTGGCCCGGCCTGCCCTATCTGCGCAAGCAATCAGAGGCGGGTTTTGCGGATGTGAGCCACCGGATGGGCATGTCGTTCTTTGTGCACGGGCCTGCGCAGACCGCAGAAGGCGCACTGGCACAGGCACGGGTGCTGGAGCAGGCCGGTGAGGCCGGCACCGCAGAGGCCGGGATTGTGCTGGCCTGGCGCACCATGGCGATGAATGCCCAGACCAAAGCAGATTTTCTGGACCGCTACGGCAAGTTGCTCGCCCCGCATCACACCGCGCGGCTGGACGCGATGCTGTGGAAAAACTGGGAAAGCAATGCGGAGGCGATGTATCCCCATGTATCAGAGGGCTGGGTTGCGCTGGCCAAGGCGCGGCTGGGACTGCGCGCGATGGTCAACGGCGTTGACGGTCTGATTGCGGCGGTACCTGCTAGCCTGCAGAATGACCCGGGACTGGCCCATGAGCGGTTTGTCTGGCGCCACCGCAAGGACCGCAACGACAGTGCGATTGAGCTGATCCTGGCGCGCAGCAAGGCGGGCACATTGGGCGAGCCCGAAGAATGGGCCCCGCGCCGCCGCTCTCTCATGCGCAACCAGATGCGCGCGGGCAACTACCGCACCGCCTATGCGCTTGCCGCCAATCACCGGCTGACACCTGAAGCGGGCTATGCCTATGCTGATTGTGAATGGCTGGCGGGCTATGTGGCGCTGCGCTATCTGAACCGGCCGGAACAGGCGGCCGCGCATTTCCTGCGTTTTGCCCAAAGTGTGGAAACGCCGATTTCCCTTGGCCGTGCAGGCTATTGGATGGGCCGCGCCTATGAAGCCATGGGTGACACAGCCACCGCGCAGCAGGCCTATGTCGCCGGGGGCGCGCATCAGACAAGTTTCTACGGTTTGCTCGCCGCTGAAAAGGCCGGGATCGCCTATGACCCATCCCTGAAGGGCAATGAGCGCTTTCCGGACTGGCGCAAAGCGGCGTGGACAACCTCCAGCGTGCATAAGGCTGCGCGGATGTTCCTGGACGCTGGAGAACTGAGCCTTGCCGAGCGGTTTTGGGTGCATCTGAGCGAATCGCAGGACCGCACGGCTTTGGGCCAGATGGGCCAGATGGCGCTGGATCTGAACCAACCACATGTGGCGGTGATGCTGGGCAAACAGATGGTGCGCATGGGTGTCACCCTGCCCGGCCCCTATTATCCGCTGCATCCGCTCACCGATCAGAGCCTGCCGGTGGCAGATGAGCTGTCGCTCGCGATTGCGCGGCGCGAAAGCGAGTTTGATCCGGTGGTGGTGAGCCACGCCGGAGCACGCGGGCTGATGCAGTTGATGCCCGGCACCGCGCGCGACGTTTCAAGAGATGTGGGCGAGGTCTATGTTCTGGGCAATCTCACTGCGGATCCGGCTTATAACGCCCGCCTTGGCAGCGCCTTTCTGGCCAGCCTGTCTGAGGATTTTAACGGCAATATCATCATGATTGCCGCTGCCTACAACGCGGGCCCAAGCCGCCCGACACGCTGGATGGCCACCAATGGCGATCCGCGTGGCGGCTCGACTGAGGCGATGATCGACTGGATCGAGCTGATCCCCTTCAACGAGACCCGAAACTATGTGATGCGCGTGGCGGAAAGCCTGCCGGTCTATCGCGCACGGCTTGGCAAAGACCCGCATCCGGTGCCCTTTGGCCGCGAGATCGTGGGCGGCACCATTCAGCGCTTGAACTAGGCCGCCTGCCGTTCACGCCACCATGTAAAGAGCCCTGCTGCCAGCACAATCGCCGCGCCAATGGCCACGTTGAGCCGCAGCGTCTCGCCAAACACGGCCATGCCAAGCGCGGCGGCAAAGGGCAGTTGAAGATAGGCAAAGGGCTGTACCGCGCTGGCTTCAGCGACCTCATAAGTGCGAATGAGCAGCCAATGGCCTGCCACCCCGCTCACACAGAGCGTGCCCATCCAGATCCAATCCGGCGCGGCGATCGGCTCCCAGTAAAACACGCCAATGGCGGTCATCACGACACAGCCGACCACGCCGGTGTAAAAGAAGCTGGTCTGTGCGCTGTCTTTGCGCGCCACATAGCGGGTCATCAGCCCATAGACGGCAAACATCAGCGCGCCCAGAAGCGGCACGGCGGCCACGGGGCTGAACACGCCGGATCCGGGCTTCAGGATGATCATCACCCCCACAGCCCCCAGCCCGATGGCCAGCCAGCGCCGCCAGCCGACGCGCTCTCCCAGCACTGGGCCGGAGAGCGCCGCGATCATCAGCGGGTAACAGATAAAAATGGCATGGGTCTCGGTGAGCCCCAGCAGGGTGAAGGCCAGCACGGTGACGCAGATTTCCAGCGCCAGCAGCGCGCCGCGACCAATCTGCAACCACGGAAACGCCGTGCGGGCCACCTTGCGCAGACCGCCGCTTTGGCGGGCCGACAGGGCAATGACAAACAGCGCAAAGAACCAGTAGCGGATCATCACCACTAGGTAGGTGTTATACTCGCCTGCCAGATGCCGCGAAATGCCGTCCTGCAGCGCAAAGACCAGCGTGGTGAGCGACATCAACAGGATGCCAAGACGGTTGTTGGCGGCGCTCATGCGGCGGGTTTCACGCATTGGGTCATGTGGCGCTTGCGGCCAAAGCCCGGAATGCGGGTCACCTCAAACCCTGCGGCTTCGAGATTGCGGCGCACAAAACCAGCGGCTGTGTAGGTTGCCGCCGTGCCGCCTGCTTTGGTGTGTGTGCCCACCTGCCGCAGCAAGGCCTCATCCCAGAGCTCGGGGTTATTGGCCGGGGAAAACCCATCCAGAAACCAGGCATCCGCCTGAAAATCCTGCGCCGCCAAAGTCTCGCGCGCATCGCCCACAACCACCTGCGCCTCAATGCCTTCAAGCGTGGCCAGCGTTGTGTCTTCGCGATAGGCCGTAACCAAACGGTCCGCATAGTCGCCCAGCTCCGGGAAAGCCGCCAGCGCGCGCGCCATTTCATCGGCGCTCATCGGGAAGGCCTCAAAGGAGGTGAAACGCAGCGGGCCTTGTTCCCCCGCCTGATCCCAGGCCATCCATGTGGTCAAGAGGTTCAGCCCGGTGCCAAAGCCCAGCTCCGCAATGTGAAACCCCGGGGCAAAGCGCGCGGGCAGATCATTGCCAGCCAGAAACACATGGCGCGTCTCGGCCAGCCCGTTGTCGAGGCTGAAGTAAGGGTCATCAAAACGTGTGGACACAGGAATGGCATCCTGCCGCCATTCAAGATCCGCCTGCTGGTCGCTCATCATGCTTTGCCTTATGGAGGTGTGCGCGGCATTTGACCACAAACGCGCGCTTTGGCAATGGGCATCAACGCAGACAAGGATGGGACCATGGTGGATGTAACGGTGATGGGCGCGGGGGCCTTTGGGCTGTCGGTGGCTTGGGCCTGTGCGAAACGCGGTGCCAAGGTGCGGGTGATTGACCCCAATGGCGTGGGCGCGGGGGCCAGCGGCGGTCTGGTGGGCGCATTGGCGCCGCACACGCCGGAGAACTGGAACGTCAAAAAGGCCTTTCAATTTGAGAGCCTGATCATGGCCGAAAGTTGGTGGGCCGAGGTGGAGGCCGCAGGTGGCGTGAGCGCGGGCTATGGCCGCACCGGGCGCATTCAGCCGATCCGCGACGAGCACGCGCTGACACTCGCCAAGGCCCGCGCCGAAAGCGCCAAGGAGCTTTGGCAGGGCAAAGCCCTTTGGGAGATTGTGCCGCAAGACAGCCTTGGCGATTGGGCCCCGGTCAGCCCCACCGGCTGGCTGATCCACGACACCTTGACGGGCCGTATGTTCCCGCGCCGTGCCTGTGCTGCTCTGGCTGCCGCGCTGACCGCGAAAAGTGCCGAGATCACCAAAGAGGGCACGCCTGAGGGCAAAGTGGTCTGGGCCACGGGTTATGAAGGCTTGCTGGCCTTGTCTGAGGAAATGGGCAAAGCGGTTGGCAATGGCGTTAAAGGTCAGGCGGCGCTGTTGCGGCTGGACCAATCGCAAGCGCCGCAGCTCTTTGCCGATGCGGTGCATATCGTGCCCCATGCGGATGGCACGGTGGCCATTGGCTCCACCAGCGAACGTGAGTTTGAGGATGCAACCAGCACCGATGCACAGCTTGATGAGGTGCTGGCGCGCGCCTATGCGGCTGTGCCTGCCCTCCAAGAGGCCGAGGTGATCGAACGCTGGGCCGGTGTGCGCCCGCGTGCCAAAAGCCGCGCGCCGATGCTGGGGGAACACCCCACACGCAGCGGAGAGTTCATCGCCAATGGCGGCTTTAAAATCGGCTTTGGCATGGGACCAAAAGCCGGAGAAGTGATGGCGGATCTGGTGCTTGAGGGCAAAGACGCCGTCCCCGTCGCCTTCCGCCCTGAAGCTTCGCTCTAGCCTCGCGTCCTTGCAATCCGATCACATGGGCGGCGAAGCCGACCAGCCCCCGACCTCCCCACGGGAGGGGGCTTCACCCCCACCCAGGGCCGGGAGCGGGCCTATGAGACCGCTTTCACGCGTTGCACGGTTGTGGCACGATGCTGCCTCGCCTTACTGACCGCGCCCGACGTCGTCTTTGAGCGCCTCCATCAAGGCGGTCAGGGACGCGGTGTAATGCTCGCTGGTCAACCGACCATTCGCATCAAACTCGTTGCTGCTGTTGGCCAGACCAAATTCAGAGCCAAGCGCGATGCGGGGCCGGAAGGCCACCAGACAGCTGAGCAACATGGTCTGGGCGCGCACTCCACCTGCACGGCCAGCGGCTGCACTCATCAGCGCCGTGGGTTTGCCCACCATTGGTTTCTCAGAATGGCGGCTGATCCAATCCAAGGCGTTTTTCAGAACGCCGGTGACACCCGCGTTATACTCCGGTGTGGAGATCAACAGCGCATCGGCCTCCGCGATCTGCGCCACAAGGGTGTTCACCCCTTCGGGCAGGCCGCTCTCGCTTTCCAAATCCCCGTCATAGAGCGGCAGGTTGAGATCCGCTTCGACATAATCAGCCGCACCGTAAAGACGCGCCGCTTCGCGCAGCAACAGTCGATTGGTGGAGCCGCTGCGCAACGCGCCGGACAGACCAAGCAGTTTATGAGGCATCTGAGATCTCCTTGTTCACACAAGGATAAGGTAAGACAAAAGGCGCCGCACACAAGCGACGCCTTTCAACAAACTATGTGCGCAAATGCAGAGATCCGCGCTGGAAAGGGTCAGATCACACGCTGGACGGCAGGATCACGATCTCCACGCGGCGGTTCTGGCGGCGGCCCGCTTCGTCCAGGTTGGAGGCAATCGGCTGGTCCTCGCCGCGACCGATGGTCTGGATGCGGGAGACCGACACGCCGTTTTCCAGAAGCACATCGGCAACCGCATTGGCGCGGCGCTCAGACAGGGTCTGGTTGTGGCTGGCGCTGCCGGTGTTGTCGGTGTGGCCCAGAATCTGAACGGTGGAATTCGGGTAGGCTTCAAGGCTGCTGGCCACTTTGGCCAGATCGTCTTTCAGGAAGCTGCTGACCTCAAAGCTGTCCACCGCAAAGAGGATGTCCTGCGGCATGGTCAGAATCAGGCGGTCGCCGGTGTTTTCGATGCGCACATCGTCATCCAGCTGCGCGCGCAGCTCGGCTTCCTGTTTGTCCAGCTCGCTGCCAACCACGGCGCCGACACCCGCGCCAAGAGCTGCGCCGATTGCGATGTTGCTGTCGGTTGCCGCCGCAAGGCCCGCGCCCAGAACGCCGCCAATGATCGCGCCGCTCTTGGTCTGACGGTGGGGATCGGTGCCGCCGCCGGTCACATAATTCGGATCGGTACAGGCGGCTAAAGCCACCAAAGACAGCGCGCAGCAGGACGGGGTGAATTTTTTCATGTCAAAGCCTCAATAACTTACTTGATCGCCGGTTCTGCCGGCTGTTGAGGCTCAATATATGCGATCGACGCGGCGCGCCCAAGCGTTTTGCCGCCCGAAGTCGGCGAATAGACGCCGAAATCCCCGCTTTGTGAAGGGTCTTGAACGCGCCGCTTAAGCCTCAGCGCGCGCGCTTTCATAGGCCAGCAACGCCCGTTTCACCGGCAGGCCCCAGTGATAGCCGCCCAAACCGCCGGATTTGCGCATGGCGCGGTGGCAGGGAATGAGCCAGCTCACCGGATTGCGCCCCACCGCGGTGCCCACAGCGCGCACGGCATTGGGCTTGCCAATCACACGCGCGATTTCGGAATAGGTCGTGACCTCGCCCGACGGAATGCGCATCAGCGCCTCCCAGACTTTGATCTGCAGAGCCGAGCCGATCATATAGACCGGCACCTTATCCAGTTCGGCCCGCTCTGCCTGATAGGCGGCGAGCACCCAGGGGCGCAAAAACATCGGGTCTTCGACAAAATTGGCCTTGGGCCAGCGGGAGAAGAGATCTTCGATGGTTTCCGCCTCACCCGTCTCCGCCGCAAAGCCGATGCCGCAGATGCCTTTTTCGGTGCCGGTGACCAGCGAGAGACCAAAGGGGCTGTCAAACCAACCCCAGTAGATCGTCAACCCCTCGCCGCGCTTGGCGTAATCGCCGGGGCTCATCGCCTCCCAGCGCAGAAAGAGATCATGCAGGCGGCCTGAGCCTGACAGGCCTACGGCATTGGCCGTGTCCAGCGTGGTGAAATGCTCATGCAGCAGCACTTTGGCATGGCCGAGGGTGAGATATTGCTGGAAGCGTTTGGGAGAAACCCCGGCCCAGCGCGTGAACAGCCGCTGGAAATGCGCCGGGCTCATGCCCATGGCTTGGGCAAGCTGTTCAAGAGACATGGTTTCGCCGCCCTGATCAATCAGCTCGATCGCGCGGCGCATGACATTGTAATGATAGCCTTCGGTCATGTCGTTCATGGCGCATCTCCTCATCTTGCGCTCACCCTAGGCCGAGCTCGGCCATAGAGCGACCCGAAAATTGCGCATTTTTGGGCCTCCCTTGACATCTGCCAAAAATGAGACATCTATGTCTCATGACGTATGGCACAGACACCAAAATCATCGAGGCGGGCTTTACCGTCTTTTCCGCTAACCCCACGGCCACATTGCAGGATGTGGCGGATGAGGCCGGGATCGGCCGGGCCACGCTGCATCGCCACTACAAAGGGCGCGAAGAGCTGATGGCCGCGCTGGCCATGGCCGCCATGAAAGAGCTGGATGCTGCGATTGAAGCTAAAACGCAGGACGCCGAAAGCCACACCGAGGCACTGCGATTGAGCCTTGAGGCAATGATCCCGCTGGCAGACCGGCAGATGTTTCTCGCCAATGAGCCGCTGGACCATGTGCCGGAGGTTCTGGCTGCCTACACCCGGCAGCTAGAGGAGCTGGCAGAAGCGGTTGAGGCCGCCAAGGCAGAGGGCGGCTTTGACGCTGCTGTGCCGACAGCCTGGATTGTGCAGGCCTTTGAGACCCTCACCTATGCCGCCTGGGCGGTTGTGCGCGATGGCGACGCCACCGCAGAGGAGGCCGCCGCGCTCACATGGCGCACCCTCACATCCGGCCTGAGCCTTAGGCTCAGGACCCATTAATCCTGCTACGCTGGTTTGACAGATTTTCGGACTGGCTAGGATCAAGGTCGAAGGAATAGTGGTTCTATTTCAAGATCTTGAGACAACGGCCAGTCAGAAAATCCGTCAAATCGAAGACGTCAAAATCGCTTCATCTCAGCGGTTCGGCACGCTTGCAAATAGTCCCACTATTCCCAGCGCGCACCAACCCCCTGATATTTCGCGATTTTGGCGCCAGCGTAGCAGGATTAATGGGCCCTGAGCCTAACACAAAAGGAGACAAATGATGCTGCCTGAACGCTTTATGGAGCTCGCCCAGCAAGTGGATGAGGTGTTTTTCATCATCGGCATTGCCATTCTGGTGATCGAGATCGCAGAAGCCTGGTTCAAAGGGTCGCTGAAAGGCAAAACCTGGCTTGAGATGCTCGCCAGCGCCTCCACACAGGTGCCTTACATTCTGGTGGAAGCCAGCATGATGACGGCGCTTTATGTGGGGCTTTATGTGTTCAGCGACACGGTGGTGAGCTGGCATCTGCCCACGACCTGGCCCTGGATTGTTGCCGCCATTCTGCTTGCGGACCTCACCTATTATTGGGAG
The DNA here is from genome assembly GCF_017743755.1 of Shimia sp. R9_3. NCBI lineage: Bacteria > Pseudomonadati > Pseudomonadota > Alphaproteobacteria > Rhodobacterales > Roseobacteraceae > Shimia > Shimia sp. R9_3. The sequence continues at coordinate 143,484 of NZ_JAGHRP010000001.1, forward strand.
CACCGCATCGCCCACCGCGTGCGCCTGTTGTGGACCCAGCACGCCGTGCACCACTCCAGCCGCGACTATAATATCGTCACCGCGGTGCGCTTTGGCCCGCTGGAAAGCCTGTGGTCCTTCATCGCCCATGTCCCGATGGTGCTGATCGGTTTCAGCCCGGATCTGGTGCTGGGGTCCGTGATCCTTGTGCTGGCCTATCAGACCTGGCTGCACACGGAGCTGATCGGCAAGTTGGGCCCGCTGGAATGGGTGCTGAACACGCCGTCTCATCACCGCGTGCACCATGGCTGTGACGACAAATACATCGACAAGAACTATGCTGGTATCCTGATCATCTGGGACCGTATCTTTGGCAGCTTTCAGGTGGAAGAGGAGCGCCCGCGCTATGGGCTGACCACCGACTTTGACAGCCGGAACCCGGTGAAAGTCTGGTTCTCCGAACTGCCCGCCCTGTGGCGTGACATCACCCGCGCCAAATCCGGGCGCGAGCTGTTTGGCCGCCTGTTTGGCCCTCCGGGCTGGAAACCGTAACCCGCGGCTTAGAACCAAGAGGCCCTGCGCCCAACTTTACCAATCTCCTCAGGGGCGTGCGGGTTGCGAAACCCCACGCCCCTCCCATATGAAAGCGCGTGATAGACTTTCACGCGCAACCTTGAGACCATCTTCATGAGCCTTCGTGACAAAATCGGCGCCATCATCGAGCGCCCGACCTTTCGGAACGCCATCCTCGGCGTGATCCTTTTCAATGCCGTCATTCTGGGTCTGGAGACTTCCAAACCGCTGATGGAGGCCATGGGTCCGCTGCTGATCACCCTGGATGGGCTGTGTCTGGCGATTTTTGTCGGCGAGATCGCGGCCAAACTCTATGTGCAGCGCGGCCGGTTTTTCACCGATGGCTGGAATGTCTTTGACTTCGTGATTGTTGCGATTGCGCTGGTGCCGGCGGCTCAGGGGCTGGCGGTCTTGCGGGCGCTGCGGATTTTGCGCCTGCTCCGTGTGGTTTCGGTCGCCCCGTCGCTGCGGCGGGTGATCGAGGGGCTGATCAATGCCCTGCCCGGCATGGGCTCGGTCTTTCTGTTGATGGCGCTGATCTTCTATATCGGCGCGGTCATGGCCACCAAACTCTTTGGCACCGCCTTCCCCGATTGGTTCGGCACGCTGGGCAAATCCGGCTACTCGCTGTTCCAGATCATGACGCTGGAAAGCTGGTCCATGGGCATCGTGCGCCCGGTGATGGAGATCTACCCCTATGCGTGGATGTTCTTTGTACCGTTTATCCTGCTGACCACCTTTGTGGTGCTCAACCTTGTGGTTGGTCTGGTGGTAAATTCCATGCAGGACGCCCATCACGTCGAAGCAGAGGCAGAGACCGGCACTTATCGCGATGAGGTCTTGAGTCGTTTGGCCGAAATCGAAAAAGCGCTGAAAGAAAAATCCGCTGATTAATCAATAGCTTTTGCGTCGGGTGGGGGTGCATAAAATTTTATGCACTTTCATCCCCGCCTATACTTCTGAGTAGGTTGGCGAAACTGGCAGAAATAACAAGTGCGATTATTATCCATCTTTCCTCGCAACTCTAAGATGTTTCTTGCAAGGCGTCGATCTAAACCACTTGTTTGTTAAGGCTCTAAGGCCACCTTGCTTCCAATGGAGTTTCCGAGCTGCACCTTTTATCGTCGATCAAAATTATCATACTGAAATATATGTATATTCTACATATGTTTTGCAAAACTGGGAGCAACAAAAACTGAACCGTACAGTTTTGAAATCCTATACAGTTCCTTAGGATTTGGGCCGCTTATGTCATCCTCGCACAGCACGATGATTAGATGACATGACTACAAATATCTCAGCACAGCTCGAACATTTTTCACTCACTGGCGCAGATCTAGAAGCTCTCAAACACGCCGGGCGGATTGTCACGCCACTGCTTGATGACGTTCTGGAGGATTTCTACACCTTCGCGATAAACCAAGCCGAAGTGGCACGGTTCTTCCCCACAGAGGACATCCTCAACCACGCGCGCACGCGCCAGAAAGAGCATTGGGAAATGCTGCTGAGCGGCGAATTCGAACCGGCCTACCTGCAATCCGCAGAAACCATCGGTCAGGTACATTACCGCATCCAGCTGCCGTTTGATTTCTACCTCTCAGGCTACGCGCGCGCCTCCACCCATATTCAGAGCCTGCTGCTGAAGCGGCTCGGCGGCTCCTGGTTGCGCCGCCGCAGCGAAGATCCGAGCCGCGCCCTTGGCGCGCTAGCCCGTGCCTTTGCGCTCGATACCAATCTGGTGATTGAGTCCTACTTCACCGCGCAGCGGGCAGAGCGGGAACAGGCCATGAGCCATCTGAATGCCGCCATGTCGCGTATGGCCAACAAAGATCTGTCCCAGCCCATTCCAAGCCCGGAAGAAAGCGACTATCCGGCGCGCTTCAACGAGCTGCGTATCGATTTCAACGATCTCATGCTGACGATGGGCGACATCATCAGAACCATTAAGGATGCGACGGTGGATCTCGACCTGACCGCAACCGAGGTCAACGACTCCGCAGACAGCCTTGCGCGGCGCACCGAGGCGCAGGCCGCCACGCTGGAGCAAACCGCGCATTCGGTGGATGAAATCACCGCCAGTGTGCAGGCCTCCACCTCCGCCACCTCAGACACGGACCGCGTGGTCTCCGCCACCCGCTCCAACGCCGCGAGCGGCCACAGTGTGGTGCTGGAAAGCGTGCATTGCATGCGCGAGATTGCAGAAGCCTCCGCCAAGATCTCCGACATCTCGGGCCTGATCGACGAGATTGCTTTTCAGACCAACCTGCTGGCGCTCAACGCAGGCGTCGAAGCGGCGCGTGCAGGGGATGCCGGTCGCGGCTTTGCCGTGGTGGCTTCCGAGGTGCGCAGTCTGGCCCAGCGTGCGGCCGATTCCGCCCAGCAGATCAGTGACCTGATCAAAGACACCAACGACCTTGTGGAGCGCGGTGTGGAGCTGGTGGACCGCGCTGGCTCAGCCCTTGGCACCATTGTCTCCGACGTGGAGCAGGCCGCCAGCCTGAGCTCGGAAATCGCCACCTCTGCGCGTGAGCAGTCCAGCGGCCTGACCGAGATCGCCAAGGGACTGTCCCAGCTTGACAGCGTGACACAGGAAAACGCCGCCATGGTGGAGCAGACCGCCGCCGCCATGGGCTCCATGCAGCGTGACACAGAGGCCATGTCGCAGCTGGTGAACGGGTTTATCCTGCAGGCAGCGGCCAGCGAGGAAGCCGAGCGCGCGCAGGATGAAGACTGGGTGGAGGTCGCCTAAACCGCCGCCCCCCTCAACATCCGCAATCAACAAAGGCGCCCAAGGGCGCCTTTTTGCTTTGCCAACATATGAGCTTAGGACAGATGGCCTCAGACTTTCAGATTGCGCGCGGAATCCTTGATGGCGTCATATTGGCCCGAGGGGCGGAACCGCCAGAGGTAGTCAGCCATCACTGCTTCGGGCGCCAGGGGGGTGATGCCCAGGGTCTCAAAGCCCTGCGCCCCGTCAGACACCACATTGTCGCTGCGCAGCAGGATCAGCTGATCTGCAGTGATCACGGAGTTGTGCCACAGCCCCAGAGTCAGCTTTTGCAGACGGCCAAACCCAAAGGCCATCATACGGCCCACACCAAAAGGCAGGTTGAGCACCAGTTTGCGACGGTGGATCACCGTGAGCATCTCGTCGATCCAGCCGCGCAGGCTTTTCACTTCCGGCCCGCCCAGCTCGTAGATGCCGCTGACATCGCCTGTGATGCCCATCACAGCCGCTTGGGCCACATCATCCACATAGACCGGCTGGAACTTGGTGTCGCCGCCCATGATCGGCAGCACCGGCCCCATGCGCGACATGGAGGCAAAGCGGTTGAAGAATTCATCGTCCTGCCCAAAGATCACCGAAGGGCGCAGGATCATCGCGTTGGGCATATGCTGCAACACGCTGTTTTCGCCTGCGGCTTTGGTCCGGGCGTATTGGCTGGCGCTGTCGCTGTCGGCACCAAGGGCTGAGAGCTGCACCATACGTGCCACGCCTTCCGCCGCCGCGATGCGGGCAATGCGTTCCGCGCCCTCATGCTGAACCGCATCAAAGGTGTTCTTGCCGCGATCCGCCAGAATGCCGACACAGTTTACCACCGCATCAGAGCCCAGCAGCGCTGCTTTCACGGAGGCATCGTCGCGCACATTGCAGAACACCGGCTCGACCTGGCCCACAGAGCCATAGGGTTTCACAAACATCGCCTCATTGGGGCGACGCACTGCGACACGCACCAGCCAGCCTTCTTTGGCCATCCGCCGCGCAATATGACGCCCCACAAAACCAGAACCGCCGAAAATGGTGACAAGTTTGGACATGGTGGGACCTCCGCTTACCGAGCCTTCCCGAAAGAAATATCGTTCAGGCTGATTCCGAACAAGCTTCAAGGCGGGCTCCGCGACAAGAAAACCCAGTCAATTAGAGCCTTTGCAACAGATCGCCGCGCCACCCGATCTGCATTCCGCAAACGCGCTGGTGAGATTTTTCAAAAAACTTCCAGAATCGCGTTGACACCCCCCCCGCACAGGTCTAAATGCCTGCCTCACCAACCCGTGCCCAGATGGCGGAATTGGTAGACGCGCTAGCTTCAGGTGCTAGTGTCCGTATGGACGTGGAGGTTCGAGTCCTCTTCTGGGCACCAATTTTCTTCTGAAAAATTGGTTCGCAAAAACGCCGCAGTTTACTGCGGTTTTTTTTGTGTTTTGCGCCCAGCGCTTCGACGTCTTCCGCTCCGCTATCCGCAACAAAAACTGCGATACAAGCCCTACAGAGGCACAAATACCTTCCCCAGAACGATAGGTTACTGTTAGCCTAAAGTCATGGAATAGCACCTATTTTTGGCTGCGATCTGCCGTATAAGGAAACTGAAATTTGAAGAAGACCTTTGCAATAGCCTGCATCACAACGGCGCTACTCTCAGGCTCAGCCCACGCTGACATACTGAAGGGCGAGGCGCCTGCCTGTGTGACGCCTGATGACTACGCCAAGCTGGTATACGCGATCACCTCCAGGGAGGACCAGATGCTTGATTACCTCACGAAACAAAGGCTGTGCGGTATCCTCCCACCTGGCACCGAGTACGAGGTAGTAGAGAAGACACCCGATTTAATCATCAAAATCCGCCTAGGGGGAGAAAGCGAATCCTCCTATCTGTTCACCAGCTCGGAATTTCTCTCAATAAATTAGAGCAAACAGGTGAGAAGTCGCCACACCAAAAAACCGCCCGGCTCCCAAAGGCACCAGACGGTTTAAGATCAGTTCAGTTTGTCCTGCGGCGGATGAGTGCCGCGTGGATCAGGCTTTGCGGCCCGCTTTGATGCCATGCATCAGCGCGTAGAACACCGGCACCATGAACATGGTGATCAATGTGCCAATGGTCAGGCCAGCTGCGATTGTGGTGGCCATGGCGATCCAGAAGATGTCCTGCAACAGCGGCAGCACCCCAAGGATCGTTGTTGCCGCCCCCAGCAGCACCGGGTTGAGACGCGACACAGCGGCCTCGATCAGCGCATTGAGCGAATCCATGCCTTTCTCAAGATTGGCGTTCACCTCATCCAAAAGCACGATGGAGTTCTTGATCATCAGACCCACGAGGCTCATCGCCCCCAAAAGCGCCATGAAGGAGAACGGCTGGCCAAAGAGCAGCAAGCCACCGGTGATCCCGATCAAAGCGAAGGGCACCACGGTGAAGATCACCAAGGCCGGACGGAAGGCGTTAAACAGCGCCACCACGATAAAGACCATGATCACCAAGGCAGGGGCAGAGCCGGGCTTCAGGGAGTCCTGAGAATCCGCCGTGCTGTAGGTTTCCCCACGCCATTCCATCTTATAGCCCGCTGGCAGCTCGATCGCCTCAAACTCGGCCCGAACCTCTTCCACGAGGCTGGGCAGGGTCACCTCATGCGCGCTCGCCTGAACGGCCACCGCACGGCGGCGGTTCCAGCGCACAATGGTGGGGTCTTCGAGCTCCACCGAGACTCCATCGGTCACAACCGACATGGGCAGGTTCTTGGTGGAGAACGCCGGGGTCACCTGAATGTTGCCAAAGTCGCGCGCCACGGTCTGACGCTCTTCTTCGGTGCGACGCAGGATAATGGGCAGCATGTCTTCCTTGTCACGATAGAGGCCCACAGGCACCCCGTCGTAAGCCAGAAGCGAGGCATTGGCGATGTCGCTGCGCGAGGTGCCTGTCCAGATGCCGGTCACCTGATTGTATTCCGGCACCAGTTTGGACACGCGGTTGCGCATATCGCTGCGGATGTCCTTGGCGTGCGGGTTGGCCCGCAGAATCGCCATGCCCTGCTCCGCCAGATCCCGCAGGATTTCCGGATCGGCATTGGCAGGCCCGCTGAAGCGCGCCTCAAACGGCCAAGTGTTGCCTGGACCGGCGGTGTATTTGCGCACACGCACCATGGCCTCAGGGATGGCCTCACCCACCCATGGGTCGAGATCCGCAATCAGATCATCGACCACATCAAGGCTCGTGGTGTTCACCACCAGCTGCGCGTAGCTCGCATAGGGGAACTCGGGATCCACCGGCAGGTAGAAGCGCGGACCACCGGAGCCAACGAAGGTTGCCACACCGGCCACGCGATCATCCCCGTCAAGGCGCTGTTCGACGCGCTTGGCCAGTTCTGAGGTATGGGAGATGGTGGTGCCTTCTTCGGCCCAGATATCCACCATGAACTGCTGACGAGTCGCGTCTGTGAAGAACAGGCGATCCACAAAGGAGAAGCCATAGATCGAGGTCGCCAGAAGCGCGACAGACACCAGCGCGGTGAGCGCACGGGCCCGAAGACAGGCCGTCAGCGCAGCGCGGAAGACGCGCAGGATCACTGCCTCTCTCTGCTCCCCATCGGTGTTGGGGGCTTTCACCATGTCGATGCACATCAAGGGCGTAATGGTCATGGCAATGACCCAGCTCAGCAGGAGCGACACGCCAACCACCACAAAGAGCGATCCGGCATATTCACCGGCGCTGGTGGTGGAGGCATAGATTGGGTAGAAGGCCATCACCGCCACAAAGGTCGCGCCCAAAAGCGCAATCCCCGGCTCTGAGGCAGCTTTGACCGCCGCTTCCACACGGCCCATCCCCGCCTTCAGACGTGCAGCCATGCCGTCGGCCACAACAATGGCGTTGTCCACCATCATGCCCAGCGCAATCACCAGCGCACCCAGAGACACCCGCTGAAGGTCGATTTTCAGCACCACCATCACAATGAAGGTCGCCAGAATGGTCAGCAGCAGCGCGCCACCGATGATCAGACCCATGCGCCAGCCCATGAAGACAGCCACAACGATCAGAACGATCAGAACCGCCTCACCAAGGTTGATGATAAAGGAGTCGATTGCCGTGGTGACCAGATCGCTCTGCCAGGCCACACGGTGAATCTCCACACCCACTGGCAGGGTCGCGTTGATCTCCGCCAGTTTCTCATCAAGGTTGCGGCCGGTGTCGACGATATTGCCGCCGGAGACATTGGCAATGGAAAGCGCGATGGCGGGCTGGCCGTCATAACGCATCTCGGTCAACGCGGGTTCCAGATAGCCTTGGGAAATCTCGGCGATGTCGCGCAGACGCAGCACTTCGGAGGTGCGCTCAATGGGCAGAGGAATGCCGGTATCCAGCTCATCCAGCGCATCAAAGATACGGTCTTGCAGTCCGCTGCGCAGCTGCAGGCTTCCGATGTCTTCCACGGTCTCAAATTCGCCGGTCGGGGACACCCGCATGCGACGGTTGCTGATTTCCAGCGCGCCTGCGTTCACCACCTGATTCTGCAGGTTAAGCGTGGCGATGAAATCCTGTGTGGACAGGCCCAGATCCAGCAGACGCTGCTCGGAGGCTTCCAGATAGACCACTTTGGGCTGCAGGCCCCAGGTCTCAACCCGGGAAACACCTTCCACAAGGTTCAGCTCTTTGCGGATGTCTTTGACGTATTCTTCAAGCTCCGCATAGGTGAAGCCATCGCCCGTAATGGCAAGCACAAAGCCATACACAAAGCTGAAGTCATCGATGACATTGGGGGTGCCGGCGCCCGGAGGCAGACCGTTCAAATCGCCGATTTTGCTGCGCAGCTTGTCCCAGACCTGCGGCAGACGATCCGCCCAGTATTCCTGTTTGATCTCCACCTTCACGATTGAAAGACCGGCATGGGAATAGGAGGTCAGAAACTTCAGCTCGGGCAGCTCTTGGATGGCGCCCTCAACGGGATCGGTGACTTCCAGCTCCACTTCTGTGGGGCTGGCGCCGGGGTATTGCGTGACCACAAGCGCGGTTTTCACCGTAAATTCGGGATCTTCCAGCTGGCCCAGCCGGAAGTAGGACAGCGCGCCGATCACAAGGATCAGGGCCAGCGCAAAATATGTGACTGTGCGGTTCTTGACCGCTGTTGCAGCAAGCGACATCGGTCTTACCCCTCAACCTCGGTCAGGCGTACCTGCTGACCTGCGGTCAGGGTGTTGGCGCCGGCGGTGACCACACGGTCGCCCTGTACCAGACCATCCACCAGCAGGCCGCGGTCGTTGAACGCGCGCACCTCAACCGGTTTGCTGGACACGGTCAGCGTGTCCGGATCAATCACCCACACAAAAGTGTCCTCCGGTGCGGATTTGTTGGGGGAGAACACAGCGCCTGCAGGCACCTGAATGCCGGTCTCGGCCCAGTTGTCGGGCAGCTGCACCTTTGCGGTCGCGTAGCCTGCCATGCCGGGCTGGATGTGGTCACCTTCTGGCTGGTCCATGATGATGGTCACAGGATAGGTACGGGTGGTGGTGGAGGCCTCATGCCCCACATGGGCAATCTGCGCCGGAATTTTTACGCCGGGCAAGCTGGCAAATTCCACCTCGATGCTGTCCACAAAGGGTTCCAGATTGATCAGGTTCTCCGGCACGGCCACTTCCATCTTGATGCGGGAGGTGTCCAGCAGGCGCACCACCGGCTGGCGGGCGTTTACGTTCTGGAAGTTGTCAACATAGGTCACAGAGACCTGTCCGCTGAACGGCGCATGAAGGGTGGTGTACTCAAGGTTCAGCCGCGCCCCATCCAGAGAGCCTTCGACCGCTTCGATGCTGGCTTCGGTGGAGCGCACTACAGCGATCTGATCATCGACATTGGCCTGAGACACGAAGTCGTTTTCCAGCAGAGCCTCGCGGCGGGTCAGCTCAACCTTAGCGTTCTCCAGATTGGCGATCAGAGCGGCGCGCTGTCCCTCCAGCGCACGCACCTGCGCGGCGTAGGGTTTGGCGTCCAGAATGGCGAGCACATCATTTGCCGCGACCTCAGACCCCACATCGACAGGGCGCGCAAACAGTTTGCCGGGCACTTCAAAGCCGATGTTCAGTTCCTGAAACGCAATGGCGCGACCCGGATAGGTCGATTTCAGCACCGACTCAACATCGGCCACAACCATGGACAGGACAGGACGCACAACCGGCTCTGCGACGGTGGTCTCTTCTTCCTTGCAGGCGGACAGGAAAACCAATGCGGTGCCACACAGCAATGCAGTGGAAAGCTTCAATACATTCATGGAACGCGAACCTCCATATGGGTCAAATTCGGAAAGAACAGCAATGCGCTGCGCCATGCCCCCCCAAAGAGCACACACAGAGAGCTGCATAATTGTGCAACAAGTTAACCTTGAGGCAGTGACAGCGGCATGACAGACGCGGACAGAAGCTTGATACTTTCGGTCTGGGATTGACCGGCTTTAATATATCATTCCGCATAGGTGGTCAGACTTGCGCCAGTCAAGCTAAGGGCGCAGCGGTATCGTCCACTTCATGCATTTGTGAACATAGAACATTTTCAACCAAATGCTCAGGCGTCGGCGAGAAACAGATCCATCACAAAGGGGATCGCCTTGATCTCTCGCGACCTGTTCCCGGGGCGCATCTGGATCGGCTTTGTCAGCCAGTCGACCCATTTCAGGCGTCGGCACAACTCTTGTGACATGCACCAAATGCCGCTGGGCGCAGCATTCCGGTAGGCCGCCATTGCTTCGCCAAGCGCCGGACGCATCTGCGCCGAATTCGCCGCAACATTGAAGGCAAAGATCACCAGATCCCGCGCCTGCCCTTTGGGGGTGTTGTTTTTGATCTGATAGCGCTCAAAGTCCAGAAGTAGCACCTTGTCCTCCACAAGACACATGTCTTTCGGGCTGGGGCGGCCATGGGCAAAGCCCAAGGTGTGAAACGCGCCGAGCGACTGGCTGGCGTTGAGCAGAAGATCGCGGCGATGCCCGTCGCCCTCTTCCCACGCCATCCGGTGTCGCAGATCCTTGCCGCAATCGGGCAGCACAAGAAAATCAGGACCATCCGCCACCACCTGCGGCACAGGGGCCTGCACTGCATTCATCTCATGATAGGCCTGGCGCTCCCGCATGAAGGCCCTTTCCGGATTTCCTTTTTGCAGACGAAACCGCAGATCCAGCTTTTCCGGACGTTTGATCCAGAACACCTGCCCGCCCTGCTCCACACGTTCAACCCGTGGCCCAGCCTCGCGGGCGCGGGATTCAACAAGCATTTTAAGCTCTTCATCAACAGAAAGCGGGGTGCGAAAATCCATGAACCGCTATGTAGGGCGTCAAAAAACCTTCGTAAAGACGTGATCCAAGCGTCGCGCCACTGTCATCAAGGCATTTGGCCGCAGTTTAGACTCTGGAAACGTACCCCCCGCAAAACATTGAAACACAGGCGCGAAAGCCGTAAGTGCTTGGCATCCGATTACTCGAGGCACCTATGGCAAATTTCCTCTATCAAAACGACCTGCCCGACGGGCTTGATCTTGGCCCTGTTGTGGCCATCGACTGTGAAACCATGGGGTTGAACCCGCATCGCGACCGGCTGTGCGTGATTCAGATGTCCGGCGGGGATGGCAACGCCCATCTGGTGCAGGTGGCCAAAGGACAGAAAAGCGCACCAAACCTGCAAAAGATGCTCGAAGATCCGAATGTTCTGAAGCTGTTTCACTTCGGACGTTTTGACATCGCCGCGATGTACCACGCCTTTGGCGCGCTGACAGCGCCGGTCTATTGCACCAAGATCGCCTCCAAGCTGGTGCGCACTTACACCGACCGCCATGGTCTGAAAAACCTTCTGCAAGAGCTGCTGGGTGTGGATATCTCCAAACAGCAGCAGATGAGCGACTGGGGGGCGGAGAGCCTGACCGAGGCACAGCTCGATTATGCCGCCTCTGACGTGCTCTACCTGCATGCCCTGCGCGACAAGCTGAACGAGCGTCTGGCGCGGGAATGCCGCACAGAGATGGCGCAGGCCTGCTTTGACTTCCTGCCCATGCGCGCGCGCCTTGATCTGGCCGGTTGGCCGGAACAAGACATTTTTGCACACTAAAGGACCTGCGACATGACGGATGCCGACAAGCAAACCTTTCTGGAAACCGCACGCCGTGTGGTATCCATCGAAACCGAGGCGCTGCGCCTGCTCGCTGAGAGCTTCGGAGCGGAGATCGGCGATGCGGTCGAACTGCTGCTGTCTGCCAAGGGTCGCGTGATCATCTCCGGCATGGGCAAATCCGGCCACATCGCGCGCAAGATTGCCGCGACCTTTGCCTCCACAGGCACACCGGCGCATTTTGTGCATCCGGCAGAGGCGAGCCACGGTGATCTGGGTATGATGGCGCAGGGCGATGTGGCGCTGGTGCTGTCAAACTCTGGCGAAACTCCGGAGCTGGCCGACCTTGTGGCTTATACCCGCCGCTTCAGCATTCCGCTTATCGGCGTTGCCAGCCGTGCGGACTCCACGTTGATCAAGCAAAGTGACATCGGCCTCATTCTACCTAAGGCGCAGGAAGCCTGCGGCACCGGCGTTGTGCCCACCACCTCCACCACCATGACGCTGGCGCTGGGCGATGCGTTGGCTGTGGCGCTGATGGAGCACCGCCGCTTCACGCCGGAAAACTTCCGCGAGTTCCACCCTGGTGGCAAGCTGGGGGCGCAGCTGTCGCGCGTGCGGGATCTGATGCATTCCGGTGACGCCCTGCCGGTGATCGGCGAGCACACCGCCATGAGCGATGCGCTTTTGGAGATCAGCCAGAAAGGCTTTGGCGTGGTTGGGGTCACCAATGACGCGGGCAAACTGCTCGGCATCATCACAGACGGGGACCTGCGTCGCCATATGGATGGCCTGCTAGAGCGTACCGCAACCGAAGTCATGACCGCCGCGCCGCAGACCATCGCACCCGGTGCGCTGGCTGAAGAGGCGGTTGGCATCATGAACCAGCGCAAGATCACCTGCCTGTTTGTTGTGGATCCTGAGGGCGACGGCGCCCCTGCGGGCCTGCTGCACATCCATGACTGCCTGCGTGCCGGTCTGGGCTGATACAATTTGCGACGGCGCCTGACATATTCCACTCTTGTGGCATGGCTCAAAGTGCTGCTGCCACTTGCGGCACTTGGCCTGTTGTCGACGCTGTTTCTGGTGTCAAAACAGGTTGATCTGGAAGGCGCCATTCCCTTCGCGGATGTCGATCTGGAACAAAGGCTGCGGGATCGTCAGATCACCGCGCCTTATTTCTCAGGCAAAACCGATCATGGCCACGATATCACCGTGACCTCCGAAACCGCCCATCCGGACGCGGAAGACCCCTCGCGCATCATTGCGCAGAATGTCGGCGCGTTGCTGTCGATCGGCGGCGGCACAGAGATCACCGTGACCGCCAAAGAAGGCGAAATGGATGGCCGTTTTCAGGAGCTGTTATTGGATGGCGACGTGGAGATATTGACCTCCACCGGCTACACCATCCAGACAGAGGCCATGACATTTGGTCTCGAAGAAGCCCGCGCCGACACCACCAGTGAGGTGACAGCCGAAAGTGCGCTGGGCGAGCTTCAGGCGGGCCGGATGGCCCTGCGCCCATCGGGCGAAAACAATGAAATATATTTGTTTTTCACAAAAGGTGTGCGACTGGTATACACACCGCAGAAGACAATGAGGTGACCTGTGCTTCTTTACCGCGCGCTTTTGATTGGTGTGCTGGCGCTTATGCCGGCAATCGGTACAGCTCAGGGGCTGCAGCTTGGCTTTGGCCAGAGCCAGCAGGACACCGGCCTGCCGATTGAGGTCACCGCTGAAAGCCTGTCTGTGAACCAATCTGATGGCAGCGCCGTGTTTGAAGGGGATGTGGACATCTCCCAAGGGGACATGCGCATGACCGCGGATAAGGTGAACGTGCATTACCTGCCCGACAACAGCGGCATCGACAAACTGGTGGCACAAGGCAACGTACTGCTGGTGCAGGGGCCGGACGCCGCCGAAGCGGACGAAGCTGTTTATTCCATCGACAGCGGCGACGTGGTGATGACCGGAAACGTGACCGTCAATCAGGCCGCCACAACCATCTCTGCTGACCGTATGGTCCTCAACCTTCAGAACAACACCGCGCGCATGACCGGGCGGGTGAAAACTGTGCTGAAGACGGAATAAGACATGGCCAAACCCACCCTTTCCGTGACCGACGGCGATTCCGGTCTGCGCGTCGAGAGCCTGCGCAAAGCCTATCGCAAGCGCGTGGTGATCCGCGACTTTTCCATGGAGCTTCAGCGCGGTGAGGTTGTTGCGCTGCTTGGCCCCAACGGCTCAGGCAAAACCACCACGTTTTATGCGGTTGCGGGCCTGCTGGTGCCTGAAGGGGGACGTGTGACCATCGACGGGCGCGACGTGACCACCCTGCCGATGTACCGCCGCGCCAAGCTGGGCATCGGCTACCTGCCACAGGAAATGTCGATCTTCCGTGGCCTGTCGGTGGAAGACAACATCACCGCCATTCTCGACATCACCCACAAAGACCGGCTCAAGCGCCGCGAGCGGCTGGAAGAGCTGCTCTCTGAGTTCTCCATCGAGCATTTGCGCCGTGCGCCTGCGCTGGCGCTCTCCGGTGGCGAGCGCCGCCGTGTGGAGATTGCCCGCTGTCTGGCGGCTGACCCCAAGTACCTGCTGCTTGATGAGCCATTCGCCGGTGTTGACCCGATCTCTGTCGGGGATATCCGCCATCTGGTGGCCGACCTCAAAAAGCGCGGCATTGGCGTGTTGATCACCGACCACAATGTGCGCGAAACGCTGGAAATCGTGGACCGCGCCTACATTCTGCATGACGGCAAGGTGCTGATGTCCGGCACACCGGAAGAAGTGGTGGAAAACGAAAACGTGCGCCGCGTCTATCTCGGAGAAAACTTCCGAATTTCCTAGGGTCAACCAGCGCTGATCCTATCGCGCATAAAGCGCGCCGATACCCCTTTATTTCCTGAAGATTTATTGTCCGTCATAACACGGGTGGGGCGAGAAAACGCCCGCCGAAACGGGATCGCGCGCGTTGAAAATACCGCGATTTTGACTTGGATCATTGACTCTCAGCGGTTGGAATACTCAAATGCTGAGTATGACATTTGCTAAAACCCCCGCTGATACCAAAGCGGCCTTTTTACCAAGGCCAGGTCTGAAGCAAGGTTCGCATATGTCGATTACCAGCATTCGGACCTAACTGATAACGGGCGGATAAAGCTCGTGGTCCGACATGTCATCGAAAAGGAGACAGGATGCGCTATCAGATCACCGGAAAACACATCGACGTTGGCAATGCTTTGCAAACTCATGTCCAAAACGAACTTGGCGATGTCTTAGAAAAATACGCCGGCCGACCGACTGACGCGACAATCACTTTTTCAAAACACGCGCATGAATACATGTGTGAAACCACCGTACACCTGTCCACCGGGCTGACCGCTCAGGCCAAGGCACATGCGACAGAAATCTATGCAGCCTTTGATGGTTGTGCCGAAAAAATGGACAAACAGCTGCGCCGCTACAAGCGCCGTCTGAAAGATCACCACAAGGAAAGAGTCGAACCGGTTGAACTTTTGGGGGCTTCCTCGTATATCCTCGCGCCTGAAGCTGAAGAACATGAGGCAGAGCCGGATACGCTACAACCTGTGATCGTTGCCGAGATGGAAACAAAGATCCCATCTTTGAGCGTCGGTGAGGCTGTTATGCAGATGGAACTTGCGGGCTCGCCTGTACTGATCTTCAAGAACGAAGGTAAAGCTGGGTTGAATGTGGTCTATCGCCGGGATGACGGCAACATAGGCTGGATCGACCCGCAGACATAAAGCGAGAGGGCGTTTCGCGCCCGATCCGGAGATACAGGCAAGATGGACCTTTCTACGATCCTCAAGCCAGAGGCGGTACGTGTTGTGACGGCCGCCTCAAGCAAGAAGCGTTTGCTGCAGGAGTTTGGCGATCTCGCTGAATCCGCCTACCAGTTGGACGCACAAACCGTTGTTGAAGCGTTGCAGGAACGTGAAAACCTCGGCCCCACAGGTGTGGGCCATGGGGTGGCGTTGCCGCATGCGCGTTTTGACGGGCTTGAAAGCGTCGCAGGCGCCTTCATCCTTTTGGAAAAGCCTGTTGATTTCAACGCGGTAGATCGTCAGCCAATAGACATCGCATTTGCGTTGTTTGCGCCGGAAGAAGCTGGCGTGGAGCACCTCAAGGCGCTTGCCAAAGTGTCCCGTAAACTGCGGGAAAGTGCGATTTGCGCCAAGCTTCGGGCGAACCCGGATCCGACCACGCTGTTCACGATCCTGACCGAAGGTGACACGGTGCAAGCCGCCTGATTTTCAGGCCGCCTTGCAAACAAAGATCACGCGCCTCAGCTTTCGCTGCAGGCGCGTTTTTTATTGCCAACTGTCAAAGCCAAAGGTGATGTAATCGCGCTTGTAGATATCCCGCACCAGCGTCTCGATTTCATCATCATAGATCGCGCTCAGCGCCACCGGATGGCCCGGATCCACCGGCTCCGGATCAGGGGCATCCATCCGCCCGACCTGCATCGCCAGCGCGGGGAGATAGCTCTCCATCTCGGTCTCGCGCACAATCATATCGGGTAACGCCAGATTGGCGAATCCCTTCATCGCCACCGCCTGACTGACCCAATGGCCATCCTGACGCAAACTGGTCTGCCCCAACAGATTCGCCTTCACAAACCCCAAAAACGCCAACAACGCCTCGCGGTGGGCTTCAGGGCCATAATCCGCTTTGGGTGGATCTTTCGGGATTGGCATCTTGTAGACACGGCGCAGCGTGTTGCGGATCTGTTTGTAGACCCCATCCTCCGCTGCGAGAATACGCTCACAGAAAGCCGCATGCACCCGCTCGACCGGGTGGCGCACCACTGTGAAGCTGCGGTGATGCCGGTGGGCCTTTTTCCACTGGCGGAGAGTCTTCTGACTGAAGTTTTCGATGAGCCCATCGGGCGCCACATGATCCAGCGAGGCCATCCAGCGCGTCACCGCCGCCTGCGGGCCGGAATTGATCGGCAGGTAGAGCAAAGGGGCGACGGCACAGGCCACATAGCTTGGCACAGCCGCCCCGCGCCGCGGCTCAAAATTGGGGGTGCGGTTGAGATTGAAACGGTCCAGCTCTGACAGCGCGCGGGGGATGTCGTCAAAGTTCTCGACCTTCTCCGACAGCGCGGCAGGATTCTGCGGCTTGAGTTTCTTGTTGACCGCCTCAATCGCCCCGTCATGGCCGAGGAAGCGCGCCAGCCCGTTCATCACCTCAACATCCTGCAGATCTTCATAGGCGACATAGAAGGCGGTCTGTCCGCTCACCTGCAGGCCACGCATGATCTGCACCTGAAACGCCTGTAGCTCTTCCACATGGCGTTTGAACTCAGGGCCGTCAAACTGCACCGTGCTGTCTTTGCGACGGCGCACGTCTGTCAGCTTCCACTGGCCGGTGGCCTTGGCGATCTTCCAGCTGACATAGCTGTCCAGCGGGTTGCGGGTCAGCACGATTTTGGCGCAGCGCGGGTCATTCAAAATGGCGTCGAGCACCCGCGGCTCGTGATTGTGGAAATAGCGAAAGCCGGACAGCCCCTGATCCGCTTTGACCGCCTCAATCAACTGCGTCGGATCAGCGGTGCGCGCCTCAAGCGAGACGCCAAGGATGGCATCCTTGTTCGGATATCCGATGAAATGCGGGTTAAAAGCCTCGCCGTGGCACGTCAGCCCATCAAACTCGTTGATGTTGGCCTCCAAAAAGTTGGAGCCTGTGCGCATTTCGGCAAAAACCACAAAATAGTCAAAGCGTTGGTCCATAAGGCCTTATTGCACCAAATAGGGTTTGCGTGGGGGTTTTTTCTGTTCGTTTTCCGCCTGTGTGACCGGGAAATCACCCATCAGGTAAGGGTGCATCCCCTGGTTCTTCAGGTTTTGCAGGAACTGACCAAATCCCGTCAAATCCGTCATCTTCGGCGCTTCGGCCAGACGGCGCGTGGAATCGGTGCCGATCTCATCGATGATGGTCTGCAAGGGCTCCATCGGCGCTTCGATGAACTCCGCCAGCGACCAGATCCGCACCCGTGCTTTGGCGTAGGGGCTGCGCAACGCATGAAGTTGGTCGCTTTCCAGTTTCTGTAGCCGCGCCGCCTCTTTGCGGATGTCAGCAAAATTCATATTCGACTTGAACAAGGGAATCGCCCAGGCGCCGCTGATAACCGAAATCTGCGCGTTTGGGTCTTTGCAGATGAACCAGACCGGCGCGCCTTCATCACGCGGCCCCACCTGGAAACACTGCCGTTCGCCACGGGTGTTCCAAACCAGGTTGGTCAGAAAGGCAATCGGATTGTAATCCCTGAGCTTGGGCGAGTCGCTGAGCGCACCGTTGAGCACCCGCTGCCCACCTTCAAATTCCGCACGCTCCGGCGCGTAGAGATGGCCATGCACGCGTGTGCCGGTGGCGCGTGCCAACCACGGCTCAAAATCCTCAAACAGCTCGGTAAAGCCGTGAAACACCGAATAGCGCCCGAAGGTCATGCCATTTTCCCAACCTTCATTGGGAAACCGGCTCTGCATGTAGAGACCTGAGCGCCCCTTGGTGCGCCGTTCCACCGCTTTGGCAAAAATCCGGTCGATCTTTGCCGGGTTGGGTTCGCTCATCTTGATTGCGCCCTCAGGGCTCCGCAGAAAGCCCCCGTAGATCTTCTCCGCATGGGGCCAGATCTTGCGCGCAACGAAACAGTCAGACCGCCGCAGAAGCTGCAGGTGATCGTCATAGAAGATATGCGGCTTGCCCTGAAAATCGAATTTCGACAGCGTCAGCGAGCGGCTTTCGATATTGCTCGAATACACCCGCGCAAGGGTCTGGAAATAGCTCTCATCCGGGATCCACACCCGTTTGAAGAACTTGTCAAAGACCTCACGGTCGGGATCTTGCAAAATCGCGGAGAGGGTCTGGCGGGTCAGACACCACCACTGGCTGCCCATATGCGGCACGATGCCTTTGGGAATGGTCCGTTTGAAGCGTACAAAGCGCTGAATATCGACCCATTTGTCAAAGAGGTAGCGGCGCTTTTTCCATGAAAAGGGAAAGCGCAGCGTGAAACGCTCATGGTCCAGCCCGCCCACAGTCCAAGGCACATCCGCCGTGGTGGCGCTCTCAATGAAATCCGTGCGCGGGCGCGCCGCTAGATAATCCTTCAGCTCCTGCACGGGCCGCAGCGGCAAGCAGGACCCTGAGGAAAGATAGATATGATGCACATCGGCAAACTGCTCCAGCATCATCTCGGCTGCGGATTGGGAGGCGGCCACGATGCCCCACATGCCCCACTCACAGCTGTGGCGCTTGCAGAACACGATCATCGAGTGATCCGAGCAGGAGGCCACAAAACGGTCGTAGGTTTTACGCGGCACCTTCTTGTCGACATGGATCACCACCGGGCAACCCGCGTTGGCCCAGTGCCGCGCCACCTGTTCGGCGCGGTCCAGTGCGGTGTGCACCAGCATGAGGATGCCGACGCTCACGCCCAGTTGCCTTTTGACATCAGGCCCAAGATCTCAAGCTGGCGCCAGTTGATGTATTTCTCGCTCCACTTGCACCAAAACTCAGGCTGTTCACCAAGCCGATCCGCATAGGCTTTGTATTCGCGCGAACTGGCATAGTGCTGGCTGCGCTCCATCTCTTCTGCCGCTTTTTCGGAGAAGGTGTTCAAAAACTTGGTGTGCAGCAATGCGCCGCTGGCTTTCTCACCGCCCCATTCATCATAGACTTGGTTCAGGCCGCGCGGCAGCAGGCTGTGGGTCGAGCTGACATAGGCATAGCGCCGGTTCCATTTGACCAGCGGTATCTTGTTGAGCGCTGGCGCCGCGCGTGGATTGTCGGCAAAGAACATTCGCGCGCGCGGGCCACCTTGGATCCACAGATTTCCATATTGCGGGTTCTTCTCAAGCGTGTAGTTGCCCGCATCAAACCAGTTTGCGATCTCAAGCGGATCTTGCCCAGCCCGGTAGGTTGTCCGGTCAAGCCGCCCGCGGGGATACACATCCACCAGCATGGCGCCAAAGCTTCGGATTGAGGAGTTATCAAGCCAATCCGTCAGTGCCCTGATCGGGCGGGTGTCGCAGAAGGGATAGATAAAGAATTCATCCGGATCGACCACCAGACACCAGTGCCCATGGGCATAGGTGCGCTGCAGCCCATTCATCCAGTCGATGCCAAATTTGGAGCGGCGATAGCTGTGCTGGGTGTACCAGACCGAGATATCATCCTGCCCGCTCAGATACTCAAGCGTGCCATCGGTGCTGTCATTGTCCACAAACAGGAAATGGTCGACCCCCATCTTGCGGTAGTATTCCAGGAAATACGGCAGCCGGATCAGCTCGTTTCGAAAGGTGCTGACCAGCAGGATGTCATTGGGGCGAATGGCATGCGTGTTGTTCTGAACAGGGCTCAGTTCGCGGGATTTTCGGATCGATCGCAACAGCCGGTGGCGCCGCCGCAACCTCATCTTATAAGAGTCCCAAACGCCCAATTCAGCCTAACCTCTCCCAACAGACGCATCTCTGTGCGCATGTGGGTTATTCCCATGTATGTAAGCTTATGCCACGTTACCATTAATGGAGGCAACGCCTTTAAAAACGGTTACATAGCGGTAAATTTGCTTGGATTCCCGTGGGAAAACGTTTCGACTTTTACCAGCCGCCCGCATTCATCAGACCAAGTGCCTCGAGCTGTTGCCAGTTTTCAAATTTGCGGGACACCTCTGACCATAGATCAGGGGATGCCGCGATTTCATCATAGTAGTGATCAAATTTCGCGGGCGCATGGAAGTGCTGTTTGCGCTGCTTTTCTATTTCCGATTTGGCAACAATCTCGGGCAGAAACTTGGTGTGCAACAGCACTCCGGAAGGGGCATCCCCGCCCGGTCCGTCATAGCCGTGGTTCAACCGTGCAGGCAGCGCGGAATGGCATGAATTCACATAGGCATAGCGGCGCGACCACCGCACCAGCGGGATTTTATTGAGCGTCGGGGAGCGTTGGGGCTTTTCCGCAAAGAAAACACGCTCCCGCATACCGCCCTGCACCCAGAGATTGCCCAGCGGTACCTGTCGCCGTGCGCGATAAGGTCCCGGATCAAACCACTGCAGCACCTCCATCGGGTCCTGACCGGCCTCATAGCGCGCCTCTGAGAGCGGCCCCTTTGGATAGACATCAAGCATATGCGCGCCAAACACACGCTGCCCCTGCCCGTCGAGCCAGCTGGTGAGCGCTTTTAGGTCGCGTGTGTCATGATGGGCATAGATCAGCAGTTCATCCGCATCGACCATCAGACACCAATGATCGTGGGCGTATTTCATCTGCAGCCAGGTCATCCAGTCCAGACCAAACCGTGCCGCACGGTAACTGCGGTCGGTTTTCCACAGCGACACATCGGGTTGCTGCGCCAGATAAGCTTCGCTGCCATCTGTGCTGCCATTGTCGACGATCAGAAACTGGCCAACACCCAGCCGTCGGTAATGCGCCAATGTATAGGGGAGCCGGGTGATCTCATTGCGCAGGGTCATGACCACAAGCACGTCTTCGCGCTTGATGAGGTCGGTGCGATCTGTGACAGATGTCAGCTGATGGCGGCTGCGGAAACTGCGCCACAACAATCCGCGCCGTCGCCACCGCATACGGTAAGCCGCCCACAAATCCGGCTTGGCTGTGGGCTGCACGCTCAGGTTACTTGTCGTAGTGCCCGTTCTGATGCCATCTCCATGCATCGGCGATCATTTGGTCCATTTTGGAACGCTTTGGCGCCCACCCTAGCTCTTTCTCCGCACGTGTCGAGCCTGAAACCAGCTTGGTGCAATCCCCCGGCCGCCGCGGACCTTCGTTGTAAGGCACTTCCCGGTTGGTCATGATGCGGGATTGGTCAATCACCTCGCGCACCGAAAACCCGCTGCCGGTGCCAAGGTTGAAGATCCGGCTGCCCTTGCCGTCCTGCAGCCATTTCAGCCCCAGCACATGGGCATCCACCAGATCGCAGACATGCACATAGTCGCGAATGCAGGTGCCATCTGGTGTGTCATAGTCGGTGCCAAAGATGGTGAGCGCATCCCGCTTGCCGTCAATCGCATCCAGCATCAGGGGGATGAGATGGGTTTCGGGGCGGTGGAACTCCCCCACTTCTGCCTCTGGATCGGCGCCTGCCACGTTGAAGTAGCGGAAAATCACACTTTCCAAACCATGCGCCGCGCCAAAATCGCTGAGCATGTCTTCGATCGCGCGCTTGGAGGCCCCATAGGCATTGATCGGTGCCTGCTGAACCTCTTCGTCCAGAGTGACATTGTCATGATCGCCATAGGTCGCACAGGTTGATGAGAAGACAAACTGCTTCACATCCGCCGCAACACAGGCCTCAATCAGATTTAGGGAGCCATTCACATTGTTGCGCCAGTACTTCCCTGGCTCAGACATGCTTTCGCCCACCTGAGACAGCGCCGCAAAATGCATCACGGCCACAGGTTTATACTTGGCAAACACCTCATCCAGCCGCGCACGATCCAACAGATCGCCCTGCTCCAGAGGCCCGAATTTGACGGCGTCTTCCCAGCCGGTACACAGGTTGTCAAAGGTCACCGGCACAAAGCCAGCCACTGCCAAAGCCTTGCAGGCGTGCGAGCCAATATAGCCCGCCCCGCCTGTGACGATCACATGTTCCAAAAATAGTCTCCCAGGGATTACTCAGCGGCGCGGCGCGATGCGACCAGCTCTTCGAGATAGACCGACAGCTCATCACACAGCTCTTCGCGCGCAAGACCAAAGGCCACGGTCGCTTGCAGGAAGCCCGCCTTGGAGCCGCAATCAAACCGCTGCCCCTGGAAGCGATAGCCATAAACACCAGCGCCTTTGCTGATCTCAGTCGCGATCGCATCGGTCAGCTGAATTTCACCGCCAGCGCCTTCGCCTTGATTGGCGAGATTGGTGAAGATCTCAGGGGTCAGAATATAGCGGCCAATGACCGCCAGATTGGAAGGCGCGGTGCCGGCAGGGGGTTTTTCCACCATGCCTTTCACAGACACCAGCGAGCCCATGTCTTCCTGCACGTCCAGCACACCATAAGCGGATGCTTTGTCGTGTGGCACTTCCATAGCCGCCACCATGCAGCCGCCAGTGTCTTCATAAGCGTCAACCATCTGCTTGAGACAGCCGACCTGACCGGCAATCACGTCATCCGGCAGAATCACTGCAAAAGGCTCATCGGCCACCAGACGGCTGGCACAAGCCACCGCGTGACCAAGACCAAGGGCGCTGTGCTGGCGAATATAGGCGATCTGACCGCTTTCCATATTGGAAGACTCAAGCTGTTTCAGCAGATCGGTTTTGCCCTTTTCGCGCAGAGTCTGCTCCAGCTGGGGCGCATGGTCAAAATAGTCTTCAAGCGCGCTTTTTCCGCGCGAGGTGACAAAGATAAACTCGGTGATCCCGGCTTCACGCGCCTCATCAATTGCATATTGAATGAGCGGGCGATCCACCAAAGTCATGATTTCTTTAGGCACGGATTTTGTTGCCGGCAGAAATCTGGTCCCCATTCCAGCCACCGGAAAAATCGCTTTCGTTACCTTGCGCTGCATATAGAGCTCACTTTCGGTTAAAGTTGTTATCTACCTTCAATCTCAGGCGATCGAAGGCAATCCAAATCAATAAAATATGATTTGGCGATAGCACGAATTGTCCCTGATTTCTACATACCCGGCGCGAAGATTTCCCAAACGTTGGAAGAATACCTCAGTTGCACCTTCAACATTTTGCGGTGATTGAAAAATCATCTGTCAAAAGACACTGGCAATCGCAAAGAGCGACCCGACCAAGGCGATAACCGCTTGCGCAGGTCTGATTGCAGATTCGCTGGCGACCACGATATCGCCGGGCTGGATCTGAAAGGTATTTGCACCAAACAGACTATCGGCCCTTGTCAGATCAAAAGAAAAGACAACGTGCTCGTGGTTGGGGCCACTGTTATCCGGTCTAATATCCTCTGCATCATATTGCCGCAAAACAAACAGACCTTGCGGGTTTGCGCGATCATCATTGAGGCCCCCGAGCATTGTGACCGCTTCCATCGCCGTGATGTCTTCTTGGTTAAAAAACACCTGACGCTCGGTCTCAGTCGCTCCAACTGCGATAAAATATCTTTCATCTTCTTCAACGATGATCTGATCGCCACCACGCACAATCACATTTTTCGCAGGGTCTTTGAGCAAGCTATCTAGTGGGATTTCGTACGACTTCCCCTGACGCTGCAACCTCACCAGTGGGTTTTCAACCTGCTCACTCACCCCGCCGGACTGGGCCAAAACAGACAAGATAGACACGTTTCGGTCTGATAAAGGCAATCTCTGAGGCGCAACCACCCCGGTGACCACATCGACCGAGTTCTGTGGCCCGGGCGTCACCCCGATCTGAACTTGTGCCGAAGGGGCGATAGGCAAGAGCTCTCTCTGTATTTTCTCTCGTGCCTGATAGGGCGTCAGACCAGCAACCGTAATATCATCCACATAAGGGACAAAAATTGTACCGGCCTCATTTACTTCTACAGGCCGTAGCGGCGTGGAGCGTTCTGCGGGCCCTAAAAGCACAGAGTTGGCTGGATTGTCCCAAACCGTAAGCGTCACTAGATCGCCCGTTTGGATAATTCGACTTTTGGGCCCAGGCGAGCGAGCAAACCAATGATAGTGGCCGTGCCATCCAGAACGGGGCCATTCCGCGATATTCTTGGCGCTTATGCGGTCTACGGCGGTGACTTGAATGTTGTCCGGTGTACGGTTCTCACCCACAACTTCTGAGGCGATAGGGCCGCCACGCGGCAAGGAGCAGGCAGACACAACAAAAAGAGTAGCTAACAAAATAAGCTTACCGCCATTGATCCGCATGCCGAGCCCCAACTCCAAATTCTTGTCTTCCTTTTGAAGTGTTCGCTGCCGGGTCACAATAGCTTGTTCTAATTTGTTACGCACCGTGTGCCCATTAACACAACGCATCAGACCTACCAGACACCAAATTCACAGCTGTGCTTGGATCCATCGGGCATGCCGAGTTGATCGCGGAAACGATTGCCGCCCATAAAATCGATGTGGTCTTTCACGCTGCCGCCTACAAACATGTGGGCCTTGTGCAAGACAATGCTTTTGAGGGTGTGCGCAACAATGTGATTGGCACCCGCATTGTGGCAGAAGAAGCCCTGCGGGCCGGGGTTAAGCGTTTTATTCTGGTCTCTACCGACAAAGCTGTGCGCCCGACATCCATTATGGGTAGCTCCAAGCGGCTTGCGGAACTGGTCATTCAGGATCTGGCCACACGTTCGCAGACCACAAAATTCTCCATGGTCCGCTTTGGCAATGTGCTTGGCTCTTCCGGCTCGGTGATTCTGCTGTTCCAACAGCAAATCCGCGAATTGGGCCCGGTGACCGTCACTCACCCCAATGTCACGCGCTTTTTCATGACGATTGACGAAGCGGTTCGCCTGGTTCTGCTTGCAGGAACCTTCTCACGCGGCGGCGATGTTTTTGTGCTCGACATGGGCACACCGGTCTCAATCTATGAGATGGCCCGTAAGATGATCGAGGCCGCAGGCCATACAGTGCGTGATGAGATGGACCCGAACGGCGACATCCCGATTGTCTTCACCGGATTGAAGGACGGCGAAAAAATGCATGAGGAGCTGCTGATCGGCAGTGACATGCTCACCACGCCGCATCCGAAAATCCTGCGCGCGCAGGAAAATCTTATGTCCGAACTTGAAGTGGCGCTCGCCCTTCAAGATCTGCGCCGTGCCATTGATGAACGCGATCACACGTTGCTCGCGGCAACCCTGACACGCTGCATCGCAGCAGATCAGACCCAGACAGAAGTGGCGACAACCAGCCATGAGGCAAACGCCCCGACACTCACGCTTGTGGGTGAGTGAAACTACTCAGCCGGTTGATAAATCGGCTGAGACTCCAAGATTTCGAGCCAATCAAACGGACCCTGACTGCTTTACGCGATAAAAGCGCCATCTCCCTATCAAGCGCCGTAAAACTCGCGGTACCAGGCGACGAATTTGGCGACACCCTCCTCAACGGGCGTCGCGGGAATTGTCCCGGTCAACTGCTCCAGAAGCTGGGCTTCCGCCCAGGTTGCAGGGACATCGCCGGGCTGCATGTCCATGAAGTTTTTCTTGGCCTCTTTGCCAAGCGCCGCCTCGATGGCCTCAACAAATTTCATCAGCTGCACCGGTTGACCGTTGCCGATGTTGACCACACGCCAGGGGGCCACCGGGCTCAGGCTGTCGCCCGTCAGTGCCGCTTCGCGCTGAGCCACCTGCAAGGGAGCCGCCTCAATCAGCTGCACAATGCCAGTCACCAGATCGTCGATATAGGTGAAATCGCGGCGCATATCGCCGTGATTGTAGATGTCGATCGGCGCGCCTTCCAAAATCGCCTTGGTGAATTTGAAGAGCGCCATATCCGGACGCCCCCATGGGCCATAGACCGTGAAGAAGCGGAACATGGTGGTCGGCAGATGGTAGAGATGGGCATAAGAATGCGCCATCGCCTCATTGGCCTTTTTTGTCGCCGCATAAAAAGACATCTGGTGATCGGCTTTATGCGTCTCGGCATAGGGCATTTCCGTATTGGCCCCATAAGCCGAACTGGTCGACGCCAGCAGCATATGCGCTGGCGGAAAGGTGCGCGCGGCCTCCAGCAGTTCAAACGTACCAACCAGATTGGCCTCCACATAAGAGCGCGGCGCATCAATGGAGTAGCGCACCCCTGCCTGCGCGGCGAGATGGATCACCGCATCCGGCTTGTGCTCTTCAAACAGGCGCATCAGGGTGCCTGAGGCTTCCAGGCGTTCTTCCACCGCCTGAAATCCTTGGTGCTGCTTCAAGATTTGATGGCGGCGCTCTTTCAGAGTCACATCATAGTAATCCGTCATGGCGTCCAGACCGACGACGGCCCAGCCTTCCTGCAACAACCTTTGAGCGGTGTGAAATCCGATAAATCCGGCGGAGCCCGTCACCAGGGCCGTGCGCTGCGTTTGCGTCATAATTCCGGTCTTCTCCCCTTGAAATCGGTGGCTTTCTACCGCCGCAAATTACTCAAATACAATAATAAATTACAGACTTAGGCAGTCCCCATCTCGGCCATCATGGCTTCGATCCGCGGCACATCCTCAGGATTGTTCAGCTCCCAGAACTGGCGTCCACGTGCCTCAACTTCTACACAAAGCACCTGCCGCCCGTGCTCCATGAAGCGCAGCTGTTCCAGCCCTTCAAGTTGCTCCAAAGGCCCGGAAGACCAGCGTGGATAGGCACCCAGCGCGGAGGGGCGATAGGCGTAAACGCCCACATGGTGAAACACGGGTGTCTCATCTTCATCAGCGTAGGTTTCGCTGGTGAAGGGCACCACTTCCTTGGAGAAATAGAGCGCATGGCGGTCGGTGGTGAAGACCGCCGTGGTGCCCCCAACACGCCCCGCCTTGCGGTCTTCCAGAAAACCGTTGAGCGCGCGGCCATCGCAGCGCAGCACTGGTGTCGCCACTTCCGCCATCGGGTCATTGCGCAGACCAGCCACCAGATCTTCGATGAACCAGGCAGGTGTCAGCGGCGCATCCCCCTGCAGGTTCACCACGATCTCATAGCCACCGCCCAGCGCATCAAAGGCTTCCGCACAGCGCTCCGTGCCATTGGCGCAGGTTTCAGAGGTCATCACCACTTCTGCGCCAAAGGCTTCGCTCGCCTCTTTGATCCGATCGTCATCCGTTGCCACAACCACGCGGTCGACACCATTGACCTCACAGGCCGCTTCCCAGCTGCGCTGGATGAGGCTCTTGCTCACCCCGGTGGCACCTTTCAGCTCTGCCAGAGGTTTGCCGGGGTAACGCGAAGAGGCGTAGCGTGCGGGAATGACGATCAGAACAGACATCAGGCTTCTTTCAGTTCCACTTTGGGCGCGTAGGCGATGAAAAACGGATTGGCGAAGTCTTCTTTGCCATAGGCCAGCGGGCTGTGATCATCAAAACGGACCACCTGACCACCTGCACCAAGCAACACAGCGTGACCTGCGGCGGTGTCCCACTCCATGGTGCGGCCCACACGCGGATAGATATCCGCTTCGCCGGTCGCCACCAGGCAGAACTTCAGAGAGCTGCCCGCGCTCTTCATATCTTTGACGCTGTATTTGTTGATGTAGTCATCAGTCGCCTGATCCCGGTGGGATTTGGAGGCCACAACAAACAGCGCGTCATTGTCGCTGTCTGCCACGTTGATCGGGGTGATGGTGCCCACTTTCTTGGGGTCAAACATGCCGGTTTCCTCAACCGCCCGCCCGTCCGCCTGGGTGAAGAACATGCGGTTGCGCGCCGGGGCATAGACCACACCGCGCTGTGGCACACCGTTCTCCACATAGGCGATGTTCACGGTGAAATCGCCACGGCGATGGATGAATTCCTTGGTGCCGTCCAGCGGGTCAACAATCAGGAAGGTATCGCCTTTGGCTTTGTGGCTGTCGGCCTGCTCCTCAGTCACCAACATCACATCAGGAAACGCCGCCCGCAGCCCTGCAGAGATCAGCGCATCCGCCGCCTCATCAGCCGCCGTCACCGGGCTGTCATCGCTTTTCACCTTCACGTCAAAATCAGCCGCCTCGTAGATCTCCATGATCTTTGCACCGGCTTCGATAGCCAGCTCACGCATGACGGGAATGAGGATGTCATAATCCAAGGTTTCTCTCCTGAAGGACATTTGTTGTCTAATTGGGTCCGGCCCCTTATGCTCCCTGCGTAAGGGAACAGCAAGAATTCCATCCTATTCTTTGGGCACACAAAAGCGGCAGAGGCAATGTTTCAGCAAAGCGCCCCCAAAACGACGCTCGCTTCGGCACTTAACCTGTCTGAGCTGGTGTACCACTCGATTGTGCGCAGCGTGCGAAAGACGCACGGCAATGCGCTCATGTCGCTGATCATGAACATGCTGCAGACCATCATGTTTGTGATGGTGTTTTATGTGATGTTCTCGGTACTCGGGATGCGGGGGGCTGCGCTGCGCGGGGACTTCCTCATTTACATCATGTCCGGCGTGTTCCTCTTTATGACCCACACAAAGACCATGGGCGCCGTGGTGGGATCGGAGGGACCATCCTCGCCGATGATGAAACATGCGCCGATGAACACCATCATCGCCATTCTGTCCGCCGCCTTGGGCACGCTCTACATTCAGGTGTTGTCGCTTATGACGATTCTGTTTGTCTATCACGTGGCCTTCACGCCGTTTGAGATTCATCAGCCCGTGCCTGCCTTTGGCATGTTGCTCATTGCCTGGTTCACCGGGCTTGCAATTGGCACGGTCTTTCTGGCGCTCAAGCCGTGGTTTCCCACCTTTGTCAGCATCGCGAACACCATATTTGCGCGCGCCAATATGATTGCGTCCGGCAAGATGTTTGTGGCCAACACGCTGCCACCCTTCATGCTTGCGATGTTTGACTGGAACCCGCTGTTTCACTGCATCGATCAGGCGCGCGGGTTTGCCTTCATCAACTATGTGCCGCGCAATTCCTCTGTCACCTATCCGCTCATTGTTGGCGTCGTGCTGCTGATGATTGGTCTGATGGGCGAATTTTACACCCGCAAACATGCCTCCGTCAGCTGGAGCGCACGGCGCTGAGGTGAGGCAGAGGGGGCCTGCGGATGATGAAACCATTCTCCCGCAGCTGCGCCTTTCTGATTGCTCTGCTCTGCGCCCTCTCTTTTGCGCAGGCCCAAACCACCACCGCGCCGGATGCGGGCCAACCTGATGCCGGGCCGCTGGGGGATGACCTCTATGTTCTGCAGCTTGATGCCCTCTGCGGCGCGGGCAAGCAGCTGTCTCAGGGCTGTCAGGCCATTCGCGACCGTCAGATATTGGACGCCTCCGTCGCCCCGTGGCGCGCCATCGGTCGGGTCAATTTTGCCAGCACCTCTCAGCGCCAGCATTGCACCGGCGCGCTGGTGTCTGAACAGATCGTGCTGACCGCCTCCCATTGTCTTTACAACTTTGCCCGCAAAACCTGGATCCCTCCGCAAAGCATCCGCTTTGTCGCGGGCTATCAGCGCAGCACAGCCGTGGCGGTGTCTCAGGTCGCCCGCTACGTGCTGCATGAGGTGCAAGATCCGCACAGTCGCAACTTCAAGGGGGACTTTCCCCGCGACTGGGCCCTGCTGATTCTGAAAGACCCGATAGGACGTGAAACAGGTTTTCTGGAGACGGTCGATGTAGGCTCTGTTTCAGCCCAAAACGCAGATTTTGCCCTCGCCGGATATCCCGCCCTGCGGCCTCACGTACTGTCTCTGGCGCAGGACTGTGGCGCGCCGGGGTTCAGCACCGACCGGCGGCTGATGTTTCAACGCTGCGCCACCATGCACGGGGATTCCGGCGCCCCTGCGCTTGCCCTGATTGAAGGCGTCCCAAAGGTGGTTGGCATCGTGACCGGCGCGGTCTCAAAGCAATCGGAATTCCTGAGCGTCGCGATCCCTCTCAAGAGCTTTGCCGCCGCACTGGAACTAGAGCGCAACTGGGAAGGCCAATAAGCGCTCTCACCGGTTGTAATTCCCCCGCGACAGGATCAAGTTACCCCCAAGCAACCACCATCGCGGATGACCTTCCATGCAGAAAACGCTCCTTCTCACTGGCGCCAGCCGCGGCATCGGGCACGCCACTGTCAAGCGCTTCTCAGAGGAAGGCTGGCGTGTGCTGACCTGTTCCCGCCAGCCCTTTGATCCGCGCTGCCCCTGGCCTGATGGTGAGAAAAACCACATCCAGCTCAACCTCTCTGACCCTGCAGACACCATCAACGCGGTTGAGCTGATCCGCGAGCGGCTTGATGGGCCGCTGCACGGGCTGGCCAACAACGCAGGCATTTCCCCCAAAGGCCCCAACGGCGAGCGGCTGAACACCTTCACCACCGATCTGATGGACTGGGGCAAGGTCTTTCACGTGAATTTCTTTGCCTCCGTGATCCTTGCGCGCGGTTTACGCGAGGAGTTGGCCGAGGCAAAAGGCTCCATCGTGAATGTCTCCTCCATCGCGGGCTCACGGGTGCATCCCTTTGCGGGCGCGGCCTATGCCACCTCCAAAGCGGCCCTGGCGGCGCTGACCCGCGAAATGGCGCATGATTTCGGCCCGCTGGGCGTGCGCGTCAACGCCATCGCGCCGGGCGAAGTGGAAACCTCGATCCTGTCCCCAGGCACCGAAAAGATCGTCGAAGCCCTGCCCATGGAGCGCCTGGGCCAGCCCCGCGAGGTGGCCGATGTGATCTATTGGCTGTGCTCGGATCAATCGAGCTATGTGACGGGCACCGAGATCGAGATCAACGGCGGCCAGCACGTGTGAATGCCACCTAAATAGCCAAGCAGAACAGCCCGTTTCGGCGGATATAAGCAGAGCACGAAAGTCCGACCTTTTACCCGCTCGACTCATCCCTAGGGCTGTGCCTAAGCTGAAAGCATGGATGAGGCGTTCAAAGATTTTTTGAAAGACATTTCCGTATCATTCCTTCAGGGAAATCTGCCACTTTGGCGGTCCCGGCTGATCTTGCCCTTAACGATCACAACCAAAACAGAGCACACCATCCTGAGAACCGAAGAGGAAGTGGCTGAAAATTTCGGGATGTACCTGAAAGTAAGAGACGCCCTGTGTGTGGAAGTCGCCGACCGCATCCCGGTCATGCTGGAACATTCCCCGGACGGCACATGGGTTGGTACATTTCAAACGCGGTTGCTGCGCAATGAAGCGCTTATTGAAGAGCCTTATACGTCGACAGCGATCATGCAGATTGTCGAGGATCGCTTTCGCATGACCACTTACGTGAATGCACGCGGGCATTATCAATGGACAGAGCGCGCGGACGCCTGATCCCATTCATGGCTTGCGCAGGCAGCCATGACCGCACAGCGGTCACTACAACCGCCTTAGCTTTTTAGAAGGGCTCTCCAATCAGTCGGCTGGAAACTCATTCAGACAATCCGTTTGCCGCACCAAAATCCGAATAGCAGCTTCGGCTCCGCAGAGGTGCCAAAAGCGTCTCTCCGACGTGTTTTGG
Organism: Shimia sp. R9_3; assembly: GCF_017743755.1. Classification (NCBI taxonomy): domain Bacteria; kingdom Pseudomonadati; phylum Pseudomonadota; class Alphaproteobacteria; order Rhodobacterales; family Roseobacteraceae; genus Shimia; species Shimia sp. R9_3. The sequence continues at coordinate 174,930 of NZ_JAGHRP010000001.1, forward strand.
GTCAAGATAATAGCTTGTGATCCCCGTGCCCTCCAAAACCCTGTTCATCATGTTGAACAATCCGCACACCTGAATGGCGTCAAACAGCGCTGCCTCCGACCAGCCCGCCTCATAGACCGCCTTTGCGTCAGCCTCCGTGATCCGACTCGGGGCAAGTGTGAGCCCTTTGCAGAATGCCAGTATTGGCTTAAGCGCCTCATCAATTGGCGCCGTCTCCAAATCGTGCATCATGGCCTCAATCGCATCAACGCTCACGCCAAATGCCTTTGCATGGACCATATGCGCCCCATGGCAAAACGCGCAGGCATTCAAGCCAGACACATACGCGGCAATCGTTTCTCGTTCCGCAATAGAGAGACTGCTGTCTCCGCGCATCACCCGGTTTTGGTATTCGGCCAAAGGTGCCAGCTTGGAGGGAAAGGCCTGATACACAGTGCCAAGCGTGGCATCATCAGGCAAAGATGGAAAAAGCCGTTTCATCGCAAAACCTCCCAAAACACAACGTAACAAGGTCTTCAGTGTAGCATCGACAAACCCGCCGCCAAAGGAGATCACCCGTTCAGCTCACCCCTCAACAACCCGCAGGGTCACGTTGATCCGCCCTCCATCCGGCAAAAGCGATGAGCTGCCAAAGCGGATGCGGTCTACGCCGTGATAGGCCAGCCTGGCTGCGCCGCCCATCACCACCACATCCCCGGAGGTCAGCCAGACCGATTGTGTCTTGCCGCCCCGTTCCGTGCCGCCCATGCGGAAAAGCCCGTCGTCCCCCAGCGAGATCGACAGCACCGGATAAGAAAAATCTACCTCGTCCTTGTCTTGATGCAGCCCCATGCGTGCGCCTTCGCCGTAGTAGTTGATCAGGCAGCAATCCGGCTGGCGGGTCAGCCCCGTGATGTCTTTCCAGAGGGTCAGAATGCGGTCGGGAATCGGCGGCCAATCCATGCCGTCCGGGTGCTGCGGCTCATAGCGGTATCCGCGCCGGTCGCTGATCCAGCCCACCCGTCCCGCGCTGGTCATTCTCACGCTCATCGGCTTGCCCCAGCGAGTCACCGGAGATCGCATCGGAGCGGCCTGCGCGACGCTGCGTAAATCGTTAACCAAATCTAACTGATCCGCGCTGTTCAGATAGCTCTTCAACAGCTCAAAACCGCCAATTTTCATGGCTTGTTCCAATTTCTCCGCCCCCACGGCAAAAAACCTCTGCAAAATGTAGCCAAAGGATCACAATCGCCCAATGGAGACGCTTGCAGGCTTTTTTCTTGCTCCCTATATACGCTGCGAAGCGCATTTTGGCTCAGTTGCCAAATGCACAATGGATCGGGGCATGGATGCCACAAAGGGTCCGGCCTTGAAATATCGCCTGAAGTAGAAGGGATCAAAAATGAGCAAAGTGATTGGTATCGATCTCGGTACAACCAACTCCTGTGTCGCCATCATGGATGGCTCCCAGCCAAAAGTAATTGAGAACGCAGAAGGCGCGCGCACCACGCCGTCTATCGTTGCGCTCACCGATGACGAGCGCCTTGTGGGCCAGCCGGCAAAACGCCAGGCCGTCACCAACCCGGAAAACACCATCTTTGGTGTGAAGCGTCTGATCGGTCGTCGTAAGGATGACGCAGCGCTGTCCAAAGACCTCAAAAACATGCCATTCTCCGTGATCAACGGCGGCAATGGCGACGCTTGGGTCGAAGCCAAGGGTGACAAATACTCCCCATCCCAGATTTCCGCTTTCATCCTCGGCAAGATGAAAGAGACCGCCGAATCTTATCTCGGCGAAGACGTGACACAGGCTGTGATCACGGTTCCTGCCTACTTCAACGACGCTCAGCGTCAGGCCACCAAAGACGCCGGTAAGATCGCGGGCCTCGAAGTGCTGCGTATCATCAACGAACCAACCGCGGCCGCGCTGGCCTACGGTCTGGACAAAGAAGACACGCAAACCATCGCCGTTTATGACCTCGGCGGCGGTACCTTCGACGTGACCATCCTGGAAATCGACGACGGTCTGTTTGAAGTGAAATCCACCAACGGTGACACCTTCCTCGGTGGTGAAGACTTCGACATGCGCATCGTGAACTACCTCGCGGATGAGTTCAAAAAAGAGCACAACGTCGACCTGACCAAAGACAAGATGGCGCTGCAGCGTCTGAAAGAAGCCGCAGAGAAAGCCAAGATCGAGCTGTCCTCGGCCAACCAGACCGAAATCAACCAGCCGTTCATCTCCATGGACCCGACCAGCGGCACCCCGCTGCACATGGTCATCAAACTGACCCGTGCAAAGCTGGAAAGCCTGGTGAACGACCTGATCAAGGCCTCCATGAAGCCTTGTACCGCCGCTCTGAAAGACGCAGGCCTGTCCGCAAACGAGATCGACGAAGTGGTTCTCGTGGGTGGTATGACCCGTATGCCAAAAGTCATCGCAGAGGTGACCAAGTTCTTCGGCAAGGAGCCGCACAAAGGTGTGAACCCTGACGAAGTTGTGGCCATGGGTGCCGCCATTCAGGCCGGTGTTCTGCAGGGCGACGTGAAGGACGTTGTTCTTCTGGACGTGACCCCGCTGTCTCTGGGCATCGAGACCCTCGGTGGCGTGTTCACCCGTCTGATCGACCGCAACACCACCATCCCAACCAAGAAGTCTCAGATCTTCTCCACAGCCGAAGACAACCAGAACGCTGTGACGATCCGCGTCTTCCAGGGTGAGCGTGAGATGGCAGCGGACAACAAGATCCTCGGCCAGTTCAACCTCGAAGATATCCCACCGGCGCCACGCGGCATGCCACAGATCGAAGTGACCTTCGACATCGACGCCAACGGCATCGTGTCTGTGGGCGCGTCCGACAAAGGCACCGGCAAAGAGCAGAAGATCACCATCCAAGCTTCCGGTGGTCTGTCTGATGCGGACATCGAGAAGATGGTTCAGGACGCCGAAGAGAACGCTGAGGCCGACAAAGAGCGCCGCGAGCTGATCGAAGCGCGCAACCAGGCGGAAAGCCTCGTGCACGACACCGAGAAGCAGGTGGCAGAGCATGGCGACAAAGTGGACCCATCCACTGTGGAAGCCATCGAGCTGGCCGTGGCCGCGCTGAAAGACGATCTGGAGAAAGACGACATCACCGCTGAGAAGCTGAAGTCCGGCATCCAGAACGTGATGGAAGTGGCGATGCGTCTGGGCGAAGCGATCTACAAAGCCAGCCAGGACGATGCAGGCGCTGCTGACATGCCTGACATGGACGACGCTGGTCCGGCTGCTGACGATGACATCGTTGACGCCGACTTCGAAGATCTGGACGACAACAAGCGCTGATCCCAGCGCTCCCGGACATGAAAATCGGGCCGGTCCGATCTCCGGACTGGCCCTTTTCATTCCGACCAAAGGAGTAACCCATGGCAAAACGTGACTTCTACGAGGTGCTTGGCGTCAGCAAAGGGGCTTCGGCGGACGAAATCAAAAAAGCCTACCGTAGGAAAGCCAAAGAGCTGCACCCGGACCGCAACAAGGACAATCCTGAAGCGGAAGGACAGTTCAAAGAGGCCAACGAAGCCTACGAAATCCTCAAAGACGCAGAGAAGAAAGCCGCTTATGACCGCTTTGGTCACGCTGCCTTTGAAGGTGGCATGGGTGGTGGCGGAGGTCGTGGCGGCCATCCGGGCCAGGGTGATTTTGCCTCAGCCTTCTCTGATGTGTTTGACGACCTCTTTGGCGACTTCATGGGCGGCGGCGGCCGTGGTGGCGGCGGGCGTCAGCGCGCCTCCCGTGGTGCCGACCTGCGCTACAACCTGCGTGTGACCCTTGAGGAAGCCTACTCCGGCCTTCAGAAAACCATCAACGTCCCGGCCTCCGTGTCCTGTGAGAAATGCTCAGGCTCCGGTGCTGAGGGCGGTGCTGAGCCGACCACCTGCCCGACCTGCTCCGGCATGGGCAAAGTGCGCGCGCAGCAGGGCTTTTTCACTGTGGAACGCACCTGTCCGACCTGTTCGGGCCTCGGTCAGATCATCAAAAATCCCTGTAAGGGCTGCCACGGTCAGGGCCGCGTCGAGAAAGACCGCGCGCTGTCTGTGAACATCCCCGCAGGTGTGGAAACCGGCACCCGGATCCGCCTCGCTGGCGAAGGCGAAGCCGGCATGCGCGGAGGCCCTGCTGGCGACCTCTACATCTTCATCGAGGTGGCGCAGCACAAGATCTTTGAGCGTGACGGTGTGAACCTTTACTGCCGCGTCCCGGTCTCCATGTCCGCCGCCGCTCTTGGCGGAGACATCGAGGTGCCAACCATCGACGGCGGCCGCTCGCGTGTGAAGATCCCATCCGGCTCGCAATCGGGTCGCCAGATGCGCCTGCGCGCCAAAGGCATGCCCGCCCTGCGCGGCGGCGGCACCGGAGACATGATGATCGAACTGGCGGTGGAAACCCCGGTGAACCTCACCAGCCGCCAGAAAGAGCTTCTGCGCGAATTCGAAGAGCTGTCGGAGGAAAACAACCCCGAAAGCAGCAGTTTCTTCAGCTCCGTGAAGAGCTTCTGGGATTCGATGAAGGGGTGAGCGGCGAATGAGAATTGCTCCAATGGAGCAATTCCGCCGCGAACGGGCGGAGCCCAAGGGCTGCCAAATTATCAAACATAAGAAAGCTCCCGAGGGTCTCTTCGGGGGCTTTTTTGTTGCTGAAAGAGGCCAATGGCGGCTCACGCGACAGTGTATTGAGCACCCGACAAATTTACAGCGGCTGTATCCGGTCACCTAGACCAGCCCGCGACCCTGGGTGGGGGTGAAGCCCCCTCCCTTGGGGAGGGTCGGGGCTGGTCAGCTTCGCCTCCTGCGTGAAGGTGGACACCACACGAGCTAGACTTTGCGAGAGGTACTCTTGATGTGACGTGACCTGCCGATTCTATCGGTTCTCGAATTGGCGAAGCAAACTAGAAACAACCGCAAATTCAGAATCCTCAAAACCGGGTTGATCAACACAGTTTTCCAGCTCTTTTAGGATGAAATAGTCACTGGCCGTGGTGATCTTCCCTCTCTTGAGAACCTTTCTTATCGTCTTGCTGACCAGTCCCGCTTCAGATTGGAACTCAAAGCCAGCCTCATTTCGAAAATCCTCTAGGAACTGACGGATATCGGACGAAAGGTCCTCACCGCCCGCATACATCCTATAGCACAGGTCAAGATACGTGTGAGAATACCACTGCTGTACGACTTGAAGGATATGACTGTACTGCCCTGCTGCAGCGTCAAAATCCCTAATGAAAGAAGCACTGGGTAAAACGATTTCATTCAGATCTTCTTGCTGAACATGTCCGCGCGCACGTTTGATCCCCGAAATCCTCCAGGCGCGATAGAATTCCAACCCCTTTAGCAACCGAAGAAGTTCGCGTCTGGCTGCATCTCTCTTTGTGTCCTGAGGCACGCTTTCTCCCATGGCTCAGCCAATCTTCAACTACTCCGCAGCACTAAAACGATCCGGTTCGAGGCTGCTGTTCCAAAAAATTTCAGAACTCAAGCCCCCTCCAAATGCCCCAGCACCGCTGCCAGAACCTCCTCCGGCTGCTCCTCAATCAGGAAATGCCCCGCTTCAACGCCCTTTCCCACGGCATTGGGGAACCACGTCTGCCAGCACTCAAGCGGGTCCACATGATGGTCGATCACCCCCTTGGTGCCCCAGAGCACCAGACAGGGCATCTCAAACTGTCGCCCCTCATCCGCACGGTCATGATCCAGATCCTCACTGGCCCCGGCCGCATAATCCCCGCACCAGGCGTCCACCACGCTGGATTTGCGCGCCGCTACCTCATAGGCCGCCAAAGCCGCAGGGTGAAACATCTCCAGACTGCCTGACAGTCCGACCAGCGCGGAATGCAGATAGAGTACCGGATCGCTTTTGATCAGCGCCTGCGGCATGCCGCTGGGCTGCGCCAGAAAGGTCCAGTGATAGTAGCGCTTGGCCAGCCAGTCATCCATCGTGCGCCACACATCAAGCGTGGGCAGAATGTCCATCAAAGCGACGGACTGCACCGTCTCCGGATAATCCAGCACCATGCGATGCGCTGTGCGGGCGCCGCGGTCATGGGACACCACGTGAAACCGCTCATGCCCCAGCGCCCGCATCACCGCGACCTGATCCTGCGCCATCGCCCGAAACGTGAAATCCCCGTCATGGGCGACAGAGTCACCATAGCCGCGCAAATCCGGCACGATCACGCGATACCGCTCTGCCAGCTGTTCGGCGATGCCGTGCCACATCACATGGGTTTCCGGAAACCCGTGCAACAACAGAAGCGGCGCGCCTGCCCCGCCCACACGCAGATGAATGCGCGCATTGGACAGGTCAATCTCTTGTGTCTCAAAGCCGGAAAACACGCCGCTCACGCCTCTCTTCTAGTGCAATCGCCTCACTGCGGGATAGGCGCCATCGTAAACATTGCACGCAGGAATTCTCCCGGCTGAATGCCGGGCAGCGTGGTTTCAAAAATCTTCTGCATCACGCCGCGCGCATACATGGCAGAGAGCAGACGATCCACCATCAGGCGGAACTCCGTGTCGCCGCGCGCCATGGCCAGCCCGTGCTGCTCTACCGTCAGGATCGCATTGCTAAGTTTAAGATTGCCGCGGTCTTCGCTGCTCAGCCACAGTGCCGCCAGAATGGACTGGTCGGCGAAATAGGCATCCAGCGCGCCGTTCTCTAACGCCTCCATCGCTGCATCATGATCGGCAAAGCGCACCACCTCGGCAAACAGCCCTGCTCCCGTCAGCGTGTTGGTGAGCGCGGTTTCAGTGGTGGTGTCGCGCCGCACGCCCAGCTTCTTGCCCGCCAGATCCGCAAAATTGTCCGAGCCGTTCAGGGGCAGCAGAATTGACGTGCCATCGGCAAAAACCGGAATGGAAAAATCCACGATCTCGCGCCGTGACAAAGTGATGGTGGCCGCCCCGCACAGCAGGTCAATCTCACCCGCGGCCACTTTCTCAAACCGCTCCTGCGCGCCGACGGGTACAAATTCCACATCCAGATTGGGGATCTGAATGGTGTTCAAAATGCCTTGTGCCAATTCGGCACAGACCAGCGGCGTGTAGCCGCCCGGGTTGCCATCTTCTGCCTGAAAGGACAACGGCGCGGCATCCACGCGATAGCCCAATTTGAGCTGCCCGGTTTCCTTGATCCGTTCGATGGTCTGCGCACTGGCAGCCCCCGCCAAAAGAGCAGTGGCCATGACAAGGCTCAAAAAGGATTTCATGGGGTATCCTGTCTCAAAAATAATTTGTGTTGGCGTTACCTTTCCAGCTTCCGTGAAGGGCCACAAGCGCGATTTCCGCGCACAAAGGTTAACGAAATTGGCATCGTCGCGTTACAGCCGCGATACCGACGCGATACCGACGTGCGATTTTGCAGAAATCTGGCCTTTGTTAACCTTTGATTTACCATCTTTGGAGATTGTTAACCCATGTCCAGAGCGAACGACTTTGGGGAACGGCCGTTGCCGCTTTTTGAAGCGGACGAGGCCGTTGGGTCGCCGCTCAAGGCCGGTAAACTACCCTCCTATATTGCGGATCACCGCAAGCGCCTGCGCACCCGCTTCATTAACGGCGGCGCGCAGGCGCTCCCTGATTATGAACTGCTGGAGCTGGTGCTGTTTCGCGCAATTCCGCGACGGGATGTGAAACCTCTCGCGCATAAGCTTCTGGAAACATTCGGAGATTTCAACGCCGTCATCAGCGCGCCCCTGCCGCGCCTTGCGCAGATCAAAGGCGTGGGCGAGGCGGTGATTTGTGAACTGAAGGTGATTGAGGCCGCTGCCCACCGTCTGGCCCGCTCGCGTGTGATGCACCGCCCGATCCTGTCGAGCTGGGAGGCGCTGCTGGATTATTGTCACACCACCATGGCGCATCGCGACACCGAACAGTTTAGGGTTCTGTTTTTAGACACAAAAAACACGCTGATCGCCGACGAAGCACAGGCGCAGGGCACCGTCAACCATGTGCCTGTCTACCCCCGCGAGGTCGCCAAGCGCGCACTCGAACTCAACGCCAGCGCTCTCATTCTGGTGCACAACCACCCATCCGGCGACCCGACCCCGTCCGAGGCGGATATCGCCATGACTCATCAAATCGACATGGCCTGCCAGACACTCGCGCTGACCCTGCATGACCATATCATCATTGGGAAATCCCGCGAGTTGAGCTTCCGCTCCGAAGGGCTGATTTAGATCACTTGACCCAAATCTCCACCCGCCGGTTCACCTGCCGCCCCCAAGCACTGTCATCACAGGCCATGGGCATGGCTTCGCCAAAGGCATGCACCTGAATATCCATCCGCTCAGGCTTTGCCGTCTCCGCAGCCGTCAACACAGCCTTGCGCACCGAATCCGCCCGACGTTCCGCGATCTTCTGGTTGCCCGCCGCCGGGCCGTTACCATCTGAAAAGCCCACAAAATAGAGGCTTCTTGCGTCATAGACACCGGCCTCGAGCGCCCGTGCCAACTGCTGCACATTGGAGCGCGACTGCGCATCCAACCGTGAGGATCCCGCTTGGAACCGGAAAGAAATGGACAGGCGTTTCATGCCAGAAAGCGTGGATGTCAGGCGCTGTAGGTCCTCAAGCCCGACGTCTTCCCCAGCCACGGAAATCGCGTTGGCAAAGCGATCCCCCTGCAAGTTGATCGGCACCTCTTCGGCGGTCTGATCCACAAAGCCAGCCCGCCGGATCACGATCTGTGCGGAGGGGCTGCGGGTATAGCTCAGGAAATCCCGTGCGATTTTGGGCAAGCGACGGGCCGGAAAATAGAGGAACATCGGGGCGTTTAGGGGATAATCCTCGGTTTTGATGGTGCGCCGCGAGGCTGCCAGAGAAAACCCGCAAGACCCCTGCAAGGTCACAAGCTGCGTGTTGCCGCGATCCGCATAAGACGCGATTCCAATGGCAAAGGGATCCCGCTCCACCGCATGGACCAGCGCCTCATTGCGGCTGTGGCGCGCCGCCGCCTCATCTGTTCGCAGATTGGCGCGGAGCATCAACTGATCTTCGACCGCCTGTGCAAAACCGGACTCCGCTGTCATCATATGAACGGAAATCGGCGCGTCCGGGCCACCAAGCGCTGCCCAATTGTCTATCTTGCCGGCAAAAACCTCAGCGAGCTGCAGCAAGGACATGGACGTGACCGGATTGCCTGCGGCCACGATGGGCACCATCCCGTTTAGCGCCAGAACGCGGCTGCGGTTCGCGTCTGTCATGTCGCCCAATCCGGCCTCATAGCCCAGCTCTGCCTCCTTGGGGCGAATCTCACGCAGGGACATGACAATGTCGGCCTCGTCCGCCAGAAGGTCGGCAAACCCTTCTTCCGCGCTGCTCGCATGAAAGCGGAATCTGGCGAGCGTTTCGCCTCCGTCCGGCGCACTGAGGATATAGGTAAACCTTTGTTTGCTCTCAGATTCTCTAGCCGCCTCATAGCCCTCTGCCTGTGCAAAGGCCTCAAGCAACGCAGGCATCAAGATGTCAGCCATGGTCGCGGATCCTGAGATCGAGACATCGGCGACGAAGTTGATCAGATTGGGGCAACCAGGGCCTTCGCAAAACACACCGGAGCCATCCACGGTCAGCTCGCCGTAGATCGTCTGCACACGATAGAACTCTCCATCAAACCCCAAAAGGGTGCCGGAGATTTCAACTTCTCCGTCGTGAGATTTGAGGAAAACGTCCTGAGAAAGGGCAGATGTGACACCTGCCAAAAGAAGAAGTGCGGCGTAAACCGCCGCACGAAACTGCATCATTGTGATGTCCTGACCGCGAGCTTAGTTTTTCGCGATTGTCAGGTTTTGGACGAGGTTTTTCAACACCAGAAATTCACCAACGGCGGTACAATCGGGCATCTGCATTTGCAGCTCATGCTGGTCTTTGACCTGCCCCTCACGCAGCGCGAGGCTGGAAAGCTGCATGTCCTGATCACAGTTGGCGGCGGTCACCTCAGCTTCGATGCTAATCTGGATTTCGCCACGGTTCTTCGCAATGCCGGTAGGGAAGGTATAGACCTCCGCCTGCGCCGCTCTCGGATCGTCAGCCTCGCCAAGAACCATCAGGAAACCGCCCGCGCCACCTGCAAGCGCACTCACGCTGCGTGGTGCCTCGCGCCACACATGGCCCTTCTCGCCGTAGCTTGCGCCAAATTCACGGGCATGGAGCTCAGGGCCGCTGTCACCGCGCCACTGCATCACCACCCGGTCATAAAGCGGCAAAGAGTCGATACGTGCGGAAGCCACAGCCCCATCACCATTCTCAAAAGATGCCGCGAATACAGCCACTTCCGCCAGACCAGGCACCAGCAGATCCGCGCTGCCGTCAGCAGAAACCTGTGCGTGGAATTTCAGCTCTTCGTGTTCAATCAGAACGCGCTCGCCGGGATGGCACGGCGCGATCAGCTGCAAAGACACCAGCGCAGCCGCATTGGTTTTGGCATGTAATTCCGGGCCACAGCCCAACGCCGGAATGCTCTCTTCCTTGGGCAGAAGACCAACCGGCAGATCATCGGCAACCGCCACCAACACCTGCTGTGTCGGCAGGCTCACGCCTTGGCCCTGCTCGGCTGGCATGGCCGGTAAAGACACAGCCTGTCCCAAGCGCGGGGTCGCAAAATCCTGGGGCAATGACACGCGGTCACGCAAATCACCCTGCGCTGGCGCCTGCGCAACGGCGGGCACAGCGGCCTCACTTGTTTGCATCACAAACCCAATGCACACAGCCATCGACCCCGTTGCAAAAGCAAGGGCATAGCGGCGGTACATGTTTTTGAGATTCTGCATGATGTCTCCTTCTCAGGTGGCAAATCCCGTCCGGACACATTCACAATAGAAAAGGGCGCTCATAAGGCGCCCTTTTGATCTTTGTCTGTCGGTGTGACGCTGAAATCAGGCCAGCTTGCCGTGACAATGCTTGAACTTCTTGCCCGAACCACAGGGGCATTGCTCGTTGCGCCCCGGATTGCCCCAGGTTGAGGGATCTTCTTCGTCAAACCCTGCAAGCGCTTCGCCCGCTGGCGGTTGCGCCGCCGCTGCGGCGTCACTGGGCGCAGGTGCCGCGCCCGCCTGAGAGGCGTTCATCATGGCCTGCTGGCGCTGTGCCATCTCAAGGGCGAGCTGTTTCTGCTCTTCCTCAGAGATCGGACGCACGCGGGAGAGCATGGAAGTCACGTCAATGCGCAGGCTGTCCAGCATGCTTTCAAACAGTTGGAAGGCTTCGTTCTTATATTCGTTGAGCGGATCACGCTGCGCGTAGCCACGGAAGCCCACAACAGAGCGCAGATGTTCCAGCGTCAGAAGGTGCTCACGCCACTTGCTGTCGATTGTCTGCAAGAGAACCTGCTTTTCGATCATGCGCATCGCTTCGGGGCCAAAGCTGGTGGCTTTGGACGCCATCATCTCGTCAGCGGCCTTTTCCAGACGCTCACGCATGCTGTCGTCATCCACGCCTTCTTCGTCGGCCCATTCAATCACCGGAACGTCGACGCCCAGATGTTCAATGGCCGCAGCATAGAGACCCTGCGTGTCCCACTGATCCGCATAGGTTTTCGGCGGCAGATGCTTCTCCACCAGATCGTCGATGACCTCATGGCGCATATCCTGAACGATCTCAGAAAGATCAGCGTTTTCCATGATTTCGCGACGCTGGGAGAAGACCACTTTCCGCTGGTCATTCATCACGTCATCAAATTTCAGGAGCTGCTTACGGATGTCAAAGTTGCGGCCTTCGACCTTCGCCTGCGCACGCTCCAGGGATTTGTTGACCCATGGGTGAACAATCGCCTCACCCTCTTTCATGCCAAGAGTGGAGAGCACCTTGTCCAGACGGTCAGAGCCAAAGATGCGCATCAGGTCATCTTCAAGGCTCAGGAAGAAGGCAGAACGGCCCGGGTCGCCCTGACGGCCAGAACGGCCACGCAGCTGGTTGTCGATCCGGCGGCTTTCATGGCGCTCGGTGGCAAGAACAAACAGACCACCGGCCTTTTTCACGGCCTCTTCGTCGTCCACGTGCTTGGTTTCAATCTCTGCGCGCAATGCCGCGTGATCCCCTTCAGGGTTCGCAGCGATGGCCTCAAGCACTTTGAACTCGACGTTGCCACCCAGTTTGATATCGGTGCCGCGGCCCGCCATGTTGGTGGCGATGGTCACCGCACCCAGCTTACCCGCATCCGCAACAATCTGCGCTTCCTGCTCGTGCTGGCGCGCGTTCAGAACATTGTGCTTCACACCGGCCTTTTCGAGCAGGTTGGAGAGGAACTCGGACTTTTCAATCGAGGTTGTGCCCACAAGGATCGGCTGCCCTTTTTCGTGGGCTTCCTTGATGGTGGTGACGATGGCGTCAAACTTCTCACGGGCGGTGCGATAAACGGCATCATCTTCGTCGATCCGTGCCACGCCGCGGTTGGTGGGGACTTCGACCACGCCGAGGCCGTAGATTTCCTGAAATTCTTCTGCCTCGGTTGCCGCTGTACCGGTCATGCCGCCCAGCTTGTCATAGAGACGGAAGTAGTTCTGGAAGGTCACCTGCGCGAGTGTCACGTTTTCGGGCTGAATCTGGCAGCCTTCCTTGGCTTCAATCGCCTGATGCAGACCTTCAGACAGACGACGGCCTGCCATCATACGGCCGGTGAATTCGTCAATCAGAACCACCTGACTATCACGCACGATGTAGTCTTTGTCTTTGATGAACAGCTTATGCGCGCGCAGGCCCTGGTTCACGTGGTGCACAATGGTGGTGCTTTCCGGATCATACAGGCTCTGACCTTCGGGCAGCAGGCCACGTGCATGCAGGTGCTCTTCCAAAAACTCGTTGCCCTCATCGGTGAAGGTCACGTTTTTGGCTTTTTCATCCAGCGTGTAGTGCTCTTCCTGAACGTCGGGGATCAGCTTGTCGATCGCCATATACATGTCTGTGCGGTCCTGCGCAGGGCCGGAGATGATCAGAGGGGTCCGCGCCTCGTCGATCAGGATGCTGTCCACCTCGTCCACAATGGCGAAATGGTGGTCGCGCTGGGACATATCAGCCAATTCGCTTTTCATATTGTCGCGCAGATAATCAAAACCCAACTCATTGTTGGTCGCGTAGGTGATGTCACAGGCGTATGCGGCGCGCTTTTCGTCTTCGGGCTGCTGAGGGTACACCACGCCGGTGGTCATCCCCAAAGCGGCGAAGACATTGCTCATCCAGTCCGCGTCGCGGCGGGCCAGGTAATCGTTCACCGTCACCACATGCACGCCTTTGCCGGTCAAAGCATTGAGGTAGGCAGGGAAGGTTGCCACGAGGGTTTTACCTTCCCCGGTTTTCATCTCGGAAATATTGCCCTGATGCAGGAAGATGCCGCCCATCAGCTGTACGTCAAAGGCCCGCAGACCCAGCGCACGTTTGGCGGCTTCGCGGCAGTTGGCGAAGGCTTCGGGCAGAAGTGCGTCAAGCGACTCGCCACCTTTGGCGCGCTCAGACAGCTCTTGTGTTTTGGCTTTCAGCTCGTCGTCAGAGAGTTTCTCGAAGTCCGGCTCCAGCGCATTGATCTTTTCAACAAGCGGACGTGTTGCTTTGACTTTGCGGTCATTGGGCGTGCCAAACACTTTTTTGGCGATTTTTCCGAAACCGAGCATATAACTTGTCCTTCGTTGCGCATTCGTGCGTGGCTAATTCTTGCTGTCCCGGCCCTGTGCTCCTAGAAACGGGAAACAGCCTGTTTGCCTTGACCTCAAAGCGATGTAAGGGGCGTCAGGAACAGTGTCAACGCCGCCAGTCCGCGCGGCACCAGCCAAGGACGAAACGATGTCAAAACACCTCAATTTCTTGCGCGCGAGTGCAGTCGCTGTCTGCTTTGCTCTCCCTGCATTTGCACAGGAAGAACCGTCGCTGGACACCGTTGTTGCAACGGTCAATGGCGAGGCGATCACATTGGGTGACATGATCTCGATCCGCGCAGGGCTGCAGCCGCAATACCAACAGCTGCCACCGGAAACCCTGTTTGCCAGCATTCTTGAGCAATTGGTGCAGCAAACCGCCCTGTCGCAGGCGCTGGGAGACAATGTTCCACAATATATCGAGATTGCGCTGAACAACGAGCGCCGCACCCTGATGGCAGGCGAAGCGCTGGAAGCCTTTGTCGCCAGCAACGAAGTGAGCGACGAAGAGCTGCAGACCGCCTATCAGGACCGCTTCGCAAACTTTGAAGGCGAGGCAGAATACAACGCCAGTCACATTCTCGTGGGCACCGAAGAAGAAGCGGTTGAGATCCGTCAGCAGCTTCAGGACGGGGCCGATTTTGCGGAAACCGCCAAAGAAAAATCCACAGGTCCGTCCGGGGCTTCCGGCGGCAGCCTTGGCTGGTTTGGCAAAGGTCAGATGGTGAAACCTTTTGAGGACGCCGTGTCCGAACTCGCCGTGGGCGAAATCTCGCAGCCTGTGCAAACCCAATTCGGCTGGCACCTGATCATCCTGAATGACGCTCGCAAATCCGAAGCCCCTTCCTTTGAAGAGGCACGTCAGGAGCTGCTCAATGATGCGCAGCGCAAAGCGGTTCAGGGCTATATTGCCAAACAAGCGGCGGCGGCTGATGTCGACCAAACCGGTGCTGAAGGCATTGATCCCGCTGTGTTGCAGCGCATCGACCTGCTGAACCCTGTGCGCGTGCAGGAATAAACGATGGCTGAAATCACCACAGTGTCCCCTCTGGCTCCGGAACATTTTCCGGAGCTGCCAACCATCGAAGGGGTGAAATTCGCCACTGTTGAGGCGGGCGTGAAATACGCCAACCGCAAAGATGTGATGCTGGCAGAACTGGCACCGGGCACCGCAATGGCTGGTGTCTTCACACGCTCCGCGACGCGCTCCGCTGCGGTTCTGGATTGTCAGGAAAAGATCGCGCAGGACAGCGACGCGGGTGCCGCGATCCTCGTGAACGCGGGCAATGCCAACGCCTTCACCGGCAAAAACGGCGTCACCTCGGTGAAAGCTGTGACCGACGCGGTTGCCGCCTGTCTTGATCTGCCGGAAACACGGGTGTTCTCCTCCTCGACCGGCGTGATTGGTGAGCCTTTGCCGCATGACCGGATCACCGGCAAGCTTGAGGAACTGCGCGGCAAGCTTTCATCTGATGCGATTGTGGATGCCGCCGAGGCGATCCGCACCACCGACACCTTTGCCAAGGGCGCGAGCCGCTCGGCGGAGATCAATGGCCAGACCGTCAAGATCGCGGGTATCGCCAAAGGCTCCGGCATGATTGCACCCGATATGGCCACCATGCTGGTCTATATCTTCACGGACGCAAAGATCGCGCGCGCGGATCTTCAGGCCATGGTGTCGTCGCTCAACAACGTCACCTTCAATGCGATCACCGTGGACAGTGACACCTCCACTTCCGACACGCTGCTGGTTGCCGCAACGGGCGCCTCAGGGGTTCTGGTGAGCCAAGAAGATCAGGCGTTCCGCACCGCGCTGCATGAGGTGATGTTGGATCTGGCGCATCAGGTGGTGCGCGACGGTGAAGGCGCGACAAAATTTGTCGAAATCAACATCACCGGTGCAGCAAGCGCCGAGGATGCCCGCACACACGCCATGGCAATCGCCAATTCGCCTTTGGTGAAAACCGCTGTGGCCGGTGAGGATCCCAACTGGGGCCGCATTGTGATGGCCATCGGCAAGTCCGGTGCGCAGGCGGATCGGGATCTCCTGAGCATACGCTTCGGCGATATTCTTGTGGCGGAAAACGGCTGGGTGTCGCCTGACTACAAAGAAGAGGCCGGCGCCGGCTATATGCAGCAGCAAGACATCACCATCAATGTCGATCTGGGCCTGGGTGACGCACAGGACACCGTTTGGACCTGCGATCTCACCCATGGCTATATCACCATCAACGCGGATTACCGGTCGTGAAAACAGTTTTGGTCGCAGCCGTTGTGCTGATCGATGCGGACGGGCGCATTTTGTTGGCGCAACGTCCTGAAGGAAAATCTATGGCAGGCCTCTGGGAATTTCCTGGAGGCAAAGTTGAGCCGGGGGAAACGCCCGAAGCCGCGCTGATCCGCGAGCTTCAGGAAGAGCTGGGGATCGATACATGGGCAAGCTGCCTCGCGCCGCTGACCTTTGCATCCCACAGTTATGATGATTTTCACCTGCTGATGCCGCTCTTTGCCTGCCGCAAATGGGAGGGCATTCCGCAGGCCAAAGAGGGCCAAACCCTCAAGTGGGTCGCCAGCAAGAACCTGCGTGATTATGAGATGCCACCCGCCGATATCCCGCTGATTCCGATGATTAGAGACTGGGTATAGGCTAGAATCTGCTCAAATTGGGCCAATTCACGCTACTTTGGTAGGCGGTTTGTAAACTTATATTCAACAATAAGCATTGAACAAGGTAGTATGTTGGCAGTATGGGAACTGCGCACTAACCGAAAATTAACTAAGTTGATGCTAACAAGATGTCAATCAAGTGGGGATTTTTGACATGCTAAAAACTATCACCGTAGGCAGCTGCGTCTCTATCCAAGGTCCAGTTGTAAAAAGCCTTCCAGATGGGCGCGTATCCATCCGCGTGGGCAACAAGATCTACTCTGGCAAACCGATCTCCTGATCGTTCAGAGCAGAAACGGAAGAAAAAAGGCCGCTCCAGTTTGGAGCGGCCTTTTTCGTTGAATGGATCATGCCGCGGAGGCGGCATACGCTGGATCAATCCAGCGTACGCGTCACTTCTTCGCGCTCGAAGATCTCGATCACGTCGCCAGCGCGGATATCGTCGTAGTTCTCAAACGCCATACCGCATTCCTGACCGGACTGAACTTCCGCCACTTCGTCTTTGAAGCGCTTCAGGGTCTTCAGTGTGCCTTCGTGGATCACCACGTTGTCGCGCAGCAGACGCACGCCAGCGGAACGACGCGCCACACCTTCGGTCACGATACAGCCAGCCACTTTGCCCACACCGGTCACTTTGAAAACCTCTTTGATGTTCGCGTAGCCGATGAAGTTCTCGCGGATTTCTGCAGACAGCAGGCCGGAGGCCGCCGCTTTCACATCATCCACCAGATCATAGATCACCGAGTAGTAGCGGATCTCCACGCCTTTCTGGTTGGCGGTGTTACGGGCAGAGGCGTTGGCACGGACGTTAAAGCCCATGATCGGAGCGCCGGAGGCCTCAGCAAGACCCACATCGGTCTCGGTGATCGCGCCCACACCGGAGTGCAGCACGCGCACACGTACCTCATCGTTACCGATTTTTTCCATCGCCTGAACGATCGCCTCAGCGGAGCCCTGCACGTCAGCCTTAACGAGGATTGGCAGCTCTGCCATGTTCTCGTCTTCCTTGGCTTTCTGCATCAGCTGCTCAAGCGTGGTTGCAGCACCGGCTGCCGCACGTTTGTCCTTGGCAACCTGTGCACGGTATTCCGCGATCTCACGCGCCTGCGCTTCGGTTTCGGTCACGTTCAGAACGTCACCCGCTTCCGGTGTGCCGTTCAGACCAAGCACCTCAACCGGCACAGACGGGCCAGCTTCTTTGACGCGCTCGCCTTTGTCGTTGATCAGCGCACGGACCTTACCGTACTGCTCACCCACAACGAAGATATCGCCTTGGCGCAGCGTGCCTTTCTGAACAAGAACGGTCGCAACAGGGCCACGGCCCACGTCCAGCTGCGCTTCGATCACAGCACCCTGTGCCGCGCGGTCCGGGTTGGCTTTCAGTTCCAGAATCTCTGCCTGCAGCGCGATGGCTTCCAGCAGTGCATCAAGGCCCTGACCGGTGTGTGCGGAAACTTCCACGTCCTGCACTTCACCAGACATCGCTTCCACAATCACTTCGTGCTGCAGAAGCTCTGCGCGCACTTTGTTTGGATCTGCGGCTGGCTTGTCGATCTTGTTGATCGCCACGATCATCGGCACTTCGGCCGCTTTGGCGTGGTTGATCGCCTCAATCGTCTGCGGCATGACCGAATCGTCGGCTGCCACAACCAGAACAACAATGTCCGTCACCTGTGCACCGCGGGAACGCATCGACGTAAACGCCGCGTGGCCCGGAGTGTCGAGGAACGACAAGGTCACGCCATCATCGGTTTTCACCTGATAGGCGCCGATGTGCTGGGTGATGCCGCCGGCTTCGCCGGACACAACTTTCGCATCGCGAATCGCATCCAGAAGCGAGGTTTTGCCGTGGTCCACGTGGCCCATGATGGTGATCACTGGCGGACGCGCCTGCAGATCGCCTTCATCGTCTTCCACATCGGAGATCACGTCTTCCACGTCGGCGTCAGAAACACGCACAACCTTGTGGCCGAATTCTTCGATGATCAGTTCCGCTGTGTCCGCGTCGATGGTCTGGTTCTGCGTGACCATCATGCCCATTTTCATGAGCTCTTTCACAACATCTGCAACGCGCTCGGCCATACGGTTGGCCAGCTCAGAGACCATGATCGCCTCTGGCAGCTGCACGTCACGCACAACCTTTTCACGCTCAACAGAGCCACCCATCGCTTTCTGACGCGCACGCTCTTGCTTACGCTTCATGGACGCCATGGAACGGTGGCGGTTGTTCTCACCACCGGTGGCCTGACCAAGGGTCAGCTTGCCGGAACGGCGGCCATCGTCACGGCCTTTGCCGCGGCCACCGCGCTGTTCGCGCTCACGGTCTGCTTTGCGCTGGGTTGGCTGCGGTGCAGGCTTGTTGGTTGGTGCACCACGGCCCTGAGGCGCAGCAGAAGGTGCAGGCGCAGCGGCAGCACGCTTGGCTGCTTCTGCGGCTTCCGCCGCTTCTTTTTTCTTGCGCTCTTCTTCTTCAGCTTTCTTGCGGGCACGCTCTTCAGCTTCGCGCTGTTCACGCTCTTTGGCTTCCGCTTCCTGACGACGACGCTCACGCTCTTCGGCGCGGGCCTTTTCTTCGGCTTCGCGGCGGGCTGCGTCTTCGGCTTCACGTGCTTTTGCGGCCTGAAGCGCCTTCAGGCGGCGTTCCATTTCCGCATCAGAAATGCCAGCGGGGCGGCGATTGGGATCGCCACCGGATTTTGCGCCACCACCGGCACCGGTTTTGGCCGCACCAGGCTTGGGCACCACAACGCGTTTGCGCTTCGTTTCCACCACGACATTTTTCTTGCGTCCGTGGCTGAAGCTTTGCGTCACGTTGCCAGGGCGGTTCCCACCGCGCAGACCCAAGGTTTTTTTACCGTCGTTATCGCTCATCTGGCTGTCTTGTCCTTCCCGGAGGCCGCTGCCACCGTTTCTTCGCGTACGCCTTTTAATCTTAGGGCTTCCTCTACAACACGATTTGTGAGTCCGCCAGACGCAAGCGCTCCATGTATCACAGTTTGTCGCCCAAAAGCCAAACCCAATTCGTCAGCTGTGAGCCAGTCTATGTGGTGACCACCATATGGCGGCCTCAGTTTCGTTTTCCCGCGCTCCGATCCGTCGCTGGCCTGAAGCAGCACTTCTGCCTCATCCTTGACCAGCCAATCTTTGACCTTCTCAAAGCCAGCCACCGCTGATCCGGAGCGGCGCGCAAGGCTGATCAGCTCAATCACACGCTGCCCCAATTGGCGGGACACCTCTTGCACCAGATCCTCAGGCACCTTCACCTGCTGCTTTGCAGCGCGGGCAAAAACACCTTTCTTGACCGCCTTGCTGAGGGCGGCGGCATTTGCGGTCACCCACATGCCACGGCCCGGCAATTTGCCCATCACGTCGGGCACGACCTGCTGGTCCGGCCCGACAACAAATCGGATCAGCCCCTCTTTGGGAGCTGTCGCGCCTGTGGCGATGCACTTGCGCTCTGGTTCTTCAGCCCGTTTGCCCGGACGGCCACCGCGGCTCATCTGTTGCCCTCTGAGGCCTGAAATCAGGCCTCAGCCTCCTCAGATGTGTCTTCTTCGCCGTCTTCAGCCGCTTCGGCCTCCAGCTCAGCCGGATCAACCCAGCCCAGCACGACGCGTGCTGTCATCACCATGTCCTGTGCTTCTTCCAGCGACACATCGAAAGGTTCCAGAATGCCGTCGTCTTTGACGCGCTCGCCGTTCACCGTGGTCCAGCCGCCGGCCAGCTCCCAGTCTGCGCAGGTTGCAAAGTCTTCGAGGTTCAGCACGCCATCTTTGGCCAGTGCCTCGATCATTTGGGGTGTCAGACCCTCAAATGCAACCAGGCTGTCCTGAACACCCAGTTCACGGGCGTTATCCAGCGCAGCTTTGTTCTGTGCATCAATGTAGTCACGCGCACGGGCCTGCAGCTCGTTTGCGGTGCCTTCGTCAACGCCGTCGATGACCAGCAGTTCATCCACTTCAACATAGGCCACTTCTTCGAGGTTGGTGAAGCCCTCAGACACCAGCAGCTGTGCGAAGAACTCGTCCAGATCCAGTGTTTCCATGAAGAGTTTCGTGCGCTCTTCGAATTCTTTCTGACGGCGCTCGGACTCTTCCGCTTCGGTCATGATGTCGATGTCCAGCGCGGTCAGCTGGGACGCCAGACGCACGTTCTGACCACGACGGCCAATCGCCAGCGACAGCTGCTCGTCAGGCACTACCACTTCGATTTTACCGGCTTCGTCATCCAGAACCACTTTGGACACTTCTGCAGGCTGCAGCGCGTTCACAAGGAAGGTTGGCTGATCTTCGTTCCATGGGATGATGTCGATTTTCTCACCCTGAAGCTCGTTCACAACCGCCTGAACACGAGAGCCGCGCATACCCACACAGGCGCCAACCGGATCGATGGAGCCATCGTGAGAGATCACAGCGATCTTTGCACGGGAGCCCGGATCACGCGCCACGGCTTTGATGTCGATGATGCCATCATAGATTTCCGGCACTTCCATTTTGAAGAGCTCGGCCATGAATTCAGGCGCGGTGCGGCTCAGGAAGATCTGGTGGCCACGTGGCTCACGGCGCACTTCTTTGATGTAGGCGCGCAGACGGTCGCCGGAGCGATAGCTTTCGCGGCCAATCTTGTCGTTGCGGCGCAGCACGGCTTCGGCACCGCCGAGATCCACGATCACGTTGCCAAATTCTTCGCGCTTCACAGAGCCGTTGATGATGGTACCGGCGCGATCTTTGAACTCTTCGTACTGACGATCACGTTCCGCTTCGCGCACCTTCTGCAGGATCACCTGTTTCGCAGACTGCGCCGCGATCCGACCCATTTCTACCGGAGGCACTTCTTCCACAAACACATCACCGACTTCCGGGTTTTCCAGATACTGTTTGGCCTGCTCTACGGTGAACTCTGCCTGATAGTTTTCCAGCAGATCGTCTTCGACAACGGTGCGCACGCGGGTAAAGGTCGCTTTACCGGTCTTGCGGTCGATGGAAACACGAATGTCCATTTCCGCGCCGTAGCGGCTTTTGGCTGCGCGGGCGAGGGATTCTTCCATCGCTTCAACCACCAGCCCGGGGTCGATCATCTTTTCGCGCGCAACGGCTTCGGCGGTCTGAAGCAGCTCAAGTTGGTTTGCAGAAGTGATTGCCATTGTCTTACTCCTCGGACTCTTCGGTCTCGACGTCGTCAAAATCGTCTTCGTTCAAGATGCCCGCCTCTTTGCGAGCTTTCAGCATTTCTTTGATCAGATCATCGGTCAACACCAGCTTGGCATCCGCCAGCCAGTCAAAGTTCAGACCCACAGTCACGGTCTCACCCTGATTGTCGATGTTGATCAGAACATCTTCGCCTTCGATACCAGCCAGCACACCTCTGAAGCGCTTGCGCCCATCAATCAGTTCGCTGGTTTCGATCTTGGCTTCATAGCCTTCATAGGCCTCAAAATCCTTCAGGCGCGTCAGCGGGCGGTCCACACCGGGGCTGCCCACTTCCAATGTGTAGGAATCCGCCAGAGGGTCTTCCACGTCCAGCACCGCGCTGACCGCATTGGAGATCTGCGCGCATTCATCCACTTCGATGCCGCCACCGGGGCGTTCTGCCATAATCTGCAGGGTGTGGGTTTTCCCACCCATCAGGCGCAAGCGTACCAGCTCAAACCCCATGTCTTCGATCACGGGGCCAACAATATCTGCCAGCTTGCGGTCAATCGCCGCTTTGGCAATCAGGTCACTCATAGGCGAGCTCCAAACACAAAAAAACGGGCCCGCGGCCCGTCGATCTTTCTCGGTGGTGCGTTCGGTGTCAGCCGATCGCGCCGCTGTTGAGAAGGCATATACGTGTCAGAAGCTGAGTCTGCAAGCCAGAATGTTGGACCGCGCGTTGCGCGGCCTCAAGCGCGCCACCAGCGTTCGGCAAAGCGTGCATTGTCCATGGCGTAGTGCGCGCCGGTGGCGGGCGGGGTGGCAATCGCCTTGGAGGTGGCCTGAAGGTGATCGGCAAAGGCCGGAATAATCAGATTTCCCGACTGCGCGACAAGCTGCTGCAGCTCCCCATAAAGCGCCCGGCGCTTGGTGCTGTCCATCTCAGAGCGCGCCGCACCAAGAAGCGTATCAAACAGCGGGTTCTCCCAGCCGCCCCGGTTCCATGTGGCGCCCGGTGCGAGATATGTGGCCATCGCCCAGTCTTCCGTGGCACGGCCCGCAGATGTGGAAAGAGACAGCTGGCTTGGTTGCGCGGAGACAGCGATATCCACGCCCACCTGCTTCAATTGCTTGGCAAAAACTGCGGCCGCAGCTTGGCCCTGCCCGCCGGACCCGCCGATGAGTCGCAACGACAGCTGATCAACGCCCGCAGCGCGCAACAGGTGGCGCGCCTGCTCCGGATCATGCGCCAGCGCCCCAAGCTTGCCCGCATAGAATGGATTTGAAGGGCCAACCGGAGTATCGCTCCCCGCAGCGCCATATCCAAGCAGCAGTTCATCCACAAAGGCCTGACGATCCACCGCATGTTTGAGCGCCCGCTGCACCGCATCTGCCTCTGCCAGGCTGTGACGGCCATCCAATGCAAAGCTGAAGTGCTGATTGCCGCGCAACTGTTGCAGCGTGATGCCCTCAGCCTGCGCGATCTGAGTGGCATAGACCGGCGCGATTTGCGCAACCGCATCCGCCCGCCCTTCCAGCAGAAGGTTCAACCGCTCTGAAGGCGCATCCACGTTCACAAAATCAAGCGCCTCAAAGAAACCGGCGCGTCCATCCTTGTAGTGTGACGACACGCGCGTCGCCTGCAGGCGCTGCCCCGGCTCAAAAGATTCCACGCGATAAAGCCCGGTGCCGATCCCGTTGAGCATCGCCAATTCGACATAGCCCGCCGGATAGATCACCAGATGGTAATCCGCGAGCAGGTAGGGGAAATCCGCGTTGGAGGCCGCTAAGGTGAACTGCACCTGATGATCGCCCAGCGCATGGATGCCGGTGACATCCCGCAGCAAGGGCTGCGCAGGTGATGGGTGCGCTGGATCAAAATGCAGCGCAAAGCTTTCCAGAACATCCTCGGCCACAAAGGGTTTGCCATTGTGGAAGGTCACATCTTTGCGCAGATCAAAGGTCCAGAGACGTGCGTCCTCGCTTGCGCTCCAGCTTTCCGCCAGCTCGCCCTTCAGCGCGCCATCCGCTGCGATTTCCGTGAGGCAATCAAACACCGCACCGTGCGCCGCCGCCATCATGAACAGGCTGTCATGATCCCGTGCGTCCCATGTGTCTTGCGCCGTTCCTCCCGTCAGAACACCGCGCAACGTCCCGCCGGTCTTGGGGGTGCCCGCCATCAACGCAAGACCGGAGGCCGCCAGCGCACCTGCGGCGGCACCAGAGGTCAAAAGGCTGCGTCGACTGATACGGGGCAAAGAAAATCTCCGGTTCTGCGGGCTTTGATCAGACGCGCTCGCCCGCATATTGTCCAGCAGTTTTCCTAGATGCGCGCCAATTGATCCATGATGCGCACCAGTTCCGCGCTGATGCCCGGCTCAGAGAGGGCATGACCGGCGTTCCGCACCATGCGCAGATCCGCCATATCCCCCCAGGCCTGGGCCAGATTATAGGCCGCCCGCGGAGGGCAGATCATGTCATAGCGCCCCTGCACGATATATCCGGGAATGTCTTCCAGAACGGCCATGTTCTTCAGGATATGGCCATCGGTGTCGAGGAATCCAAGGTTCCGGAAGTAGTGATTCTCCAGCCGCGAGAAGGCACGCGCATATTCTGCGGGGGCATCCCCGCCCGCACCGTTGGAGTAAACCGACGCCAGCGCATTTTCCCAGCCTGCCCAGGCACGGGCGTATTTAATCTCCGTTGCGCGATCACCGCAGAACAGGCGGTGATGGTAGGCCTCAATCAGATCGTCTTGCTCATCTTCAGGAATCAGCGAGGTGAACCGCGACCAAGGTTCAGGCCAGAATTGCCCGGCACCACCGCCATAGAACCAATCAAGCTCGGAGCGGGTCATCAGGAAAACACCGCGCAGCACAAGGCAAACCGTGTTTTCGGGATGCGCCTGCGCATACAGCAGCGACAGGGTTGCGCCCCAGCTGCCCCCAAAAACAATCCATTCGGCAATGCCCAGCGTAGAACGGATATGTTCCATATCAGCGATCAAATGCCACGTCGTGTTGTGCGCCACCTCAGCATGCGGGCGCGAGTGGCCACAGCCACGCTGATCAAACAAGATCACCCGATAAACCTTGGGGTCAAAGTAGCGCCGCATCGCCGGGCTGCTGCCGCCGCCGGGACCGCCATGCACAACAATCACCGGCAGCCCTTGCGGATTGCCCGATTGTTCCACATAGATCGCGTGACCGTCGCCCACGTCCAGCATCCTCTGGTCGAAGGGTTCGACCGGAGGGTAGAGGTAGTGCACTGCGCGCTTTTGGCCCGAGTTTTTGTCCATGTCCTACCTATAATGGTTGCGACGCCCAAATGAGCATGGAGAGTTCAAAATGCAAGCCACGAATACCACGGTAGATCCAGCCGAAGTGGCCAAATTCGAGGCCATGGCGGCGGAATGGTGGGATCCGAACGGTAAGTTCAAACCGTTGCACATGCTCAACCCCTGTCGGCTTGACTACATTACGTCGCAGATTGCGGCAGAGTTCAATCGCGACTTGTCTCAAGCTTTGCCTTTTGCGGGTTTGCGTCTGCTTGATATCGGCTGTGGCGGCGGTTTGCTGTCTGAACCGATGGCGCGTTTGGGGGCGGAGGTTGTGGGCGCAGATGCCGCAGAAGGCAACCTGCCGGTGGCGCGTGTCCATGCAGAGCAATCCGGCCTGACCATCGACTACCGCCACACCACAGCCGAAGCCCTTGCAGAGGCCGGGGAGCAGTTTGACGTGGTGCTGAACATGGAAGTTGTGGAGCATGTGGCCGATCCGCTGAGCTATCTCACAGCCTGCCAGCAATTGCTGAAACCGGGCGGCCTGCACATCTGCTCCACCATCAATCGCAATCCCAAAAGCTTTGCCATGGCCATCATCGGTGCGGAATATGTCATGCGCTGGCTGCCAAAGGGCACCCATGAATGGCACAAATTCATCACGCCTGATGAGCTGTTTGGGCTGATCGAGCAGTCCGGCCTCACACCGGTGGACCGCAAGGGCTTTGTGTTCAATCCAATCAGCTGGCAGTGGTCGCTTTCAGATCGCGATCTGAGCGTAAACTACGTGACCGCCAGCATCATAGACTGACGGGTCAACCGCCGTCTTCCAGTTTGAGGCGCAATTCGCGCAGGATCGGGAGCGCCGCGCGCACCCGGTCATCCCCAAGCTTGCTCACCATTTCATTGATGATGGGCGCCATGCTGGCCAGCGCCGCGTCGCGCGCCTGCCGCCCGGCCGGGCTGATCGCCACCATCTTGCGCCGCGCGTCGTCCCAATCGGGACGAATGTGCACATAGCCTGCCAGCTCAAGCTTGTTGAGCGTGTTGGTCATGGCCCCGCGCGTGAGGTGAAATGTCTTGGCCAATTGTGCCGGGCTGCGCTCTGCGTTGGAGCGGTCCAGATGATTGAGCACAGAAAAATGTGAAAGCTCCATGCCTTTGGGCAGGACTTTGGACAGGCGGGATCGGGCCAGCTGGTCCACCATGAGAATTTCACCAAACAAGGTGATGGCCAATCCGCTTTTGTCGTTCATTTAAGGCCCGTCAAACTCTCGATCGTGCTGAAGTGCTGGCACCTGCCTGCGGGCTTTTTGAACCAAAGAGAGATCAACATCAACAATCGTGACACCGGCCTCGGTGCCTGCGTCCGCAAGAACCTCCCCCCAAGGGGCCACCACCATGGAATGCCCATGGGTGCGCCGCGCCTGTCCGCGTGTGGTCGCATGGGTGCCGGTCTGCGCCGGGGCAATCACAAAACAGCCGGTTTCAATGGCCCGCGCACGTAAGAGCGGTTCCCAATGCGCTGCCCCCGTCACATGTGAAAAGGCAGCGGGCACCGTCAGGATCTGCGCGCCGGCCTTGGCGAGCCTGCGATGCAGCGCGCCAAAGCGCACATCATAGCAAATCGTCATCCCGATCGCGCCAAACGGGGTTTCGGCCACCACAGCCTTGTCGCCCGGGCGATAGCCATCTGATTCGCGGTAAGTTTCTTCCGGCGTCACATCCACATCAAACATGTGGATTTTGTCATAGCGCGCGACGATCTCGCCCTTGTCGGAGATCACAAACGACCGGTTGGCAAAGCGCCCATCCGGATCATGTGTCTTTAAGCCAAGGCTGCCGATCAGCGCCCACATGCCTAGCTCAGCACATAGAGTAGAGAGCGCGGAGAGCGTGGTGTCTTCTTCCTCCAACCGCAGCACCTCGTTCTGACGACTGCGGCTGGTGGAAAGACAATTCATCACCTCCGGCATAAAGGCGAAGTCCGCCCCTTCAGATTTTGCCTCGCGCATCATCGCCGACGCGGTGGCCAGGTTTTCCTCTGGCACGTCGGAGGAGGTCATCTGAAGCAGAGCGGCGCGCATGGCAGATCAGGCCGCCAGCAGAGGGTCGAGCTTACCCGCGCGCTCAAGCGCCATCAGATCGTCGCAACCACCCACATGGGTCTCGCCAATGAAAATCTGCGGCACGGTGCGGCCACCGTTGGCGCGGGTGATCATTTCTTGTTTGCGTCCCGGGCTGGTCAGCACATCAATCTCTTTGAAGTTGACGTTTTTCTGTTTCAGCAGGCGTTTTGCGGCGTGGCAGTACCCACAGAGCGGGCTGGTGTAGATTTCGACAGGCTGCATGGTCTTTCCTTTATGCACTCAAATTGTTTGTCGGCCATTTAAGAACCCTTTGCAACGCGTGCCAGTGTCAGAACACACACATCTGTGGCATTTGCCTGAAAACAGGCGTCGGTTGCCGCCTTTAACGTCGCCCCGCTGGTCAAAACGTCATCCACCAGAAGCACATATGCGCCCTTCAAAACTCCGTGATGTTTGGGGTTTGCCACAATCGCTCCGGCAAGTTTTTTGTGGCGCGCCTCCGCATTCAGCCCTTCCAGACTGCCCAGCCCACGCCGTCGGATCAGCAAATCCGGGCAATAGCTGGCTGAGACCTCACCGGCCAATGCCTCCGCAAGAAGTGCCGCTTGATTGTAGCGCCGCCGCAGCAGTCGCAGACGATGCAACGGCACAGGAGCGATCACAGTCTCAGCCCTCAACAGCGGGGCAGCGGCGCGGGCGAGCCATTTTGATGCAGGCCGCACAACCTCGGTGCGGTCCCCGTGTTTGAGTGCCAGCACAAGCCTGCGCCCTGTGCCCGCATAAAGCAAAGCGGCGCGCGCCTTGCGCCAAGGGGGCCGGTCTTTCAGGCAGGCATCACAGACCACACTGCCCTCCCCATGCAGACGCGTCACCGGGGTGGCGCAGGTGTCGCAGACGTCTTCGCCAAGGAAATTTGTATCCGCCCAGCATTCGGCGCATAAGCCGAAGTCACTTTCGACCATTTCACCGCAGCCGACGCACCGCGGCGGAAACAAAAGATGCAGCGCTGTTTGAAACTTACGGGCGAACAACCTATTTTCCGCGCTATGCAAAACCAACCTCACCTCACTGACAGAGCGGCCCTTGATCGCAACCGCGCACGCGCTGATCTGCAGGACGCGATGTTCCTGCATGCGCTGGCGCAGGACGAGATTCAGGATCGTCTCAGCATGGTTAACAAAGGGTTTACACGACCTGCCGTGGTGACCGGCTTTCCAAGCGTGTGGGAGCGGTGCGTGCCCAATGCGAAAATTGTCGCGGACACAGAGGTGCTGGCTCTGGAAACCGGTGCCCATGATCTGGTGATCCATGCCATGGGGTTGCATTGGGCCGACGATCCAGTGGGTCAAATCATCCAATGCCGCCGCGCTTTGGAGAACGACGGTTTCTTTCTCGCGGTGTGTTTTGGAGGGCAAACCCTGCATCAACTGCGCGCCTCTCTGGCGCAGGCCGAGGTCGAGCTCACCGGCGGCCTCTCCCCCCGCGTTGCCCCCATGGCGGAAATCCGTGATCTCGGCGGCCTGTTGCAACGGGCGGGGCTGTCATTGCCCGTGGCCGACACCGCCCCTCTGACCGTGACCTACGAAAGCCCCTGGGCCTTGATGAAAGAGCTGCGCGCCATGGGCGAAGGAAACGCCCTGCAAAATCGATTGCGCACCGCGACGTCGCGTTCCTTAATGATCCGCGCCTGCGAAATCTACGTAGAAAGCTTCATGAAAAATGGTCGCATACCCGCCACGTTCGAATTAATTTATCTGACCGGCTGGGCACCTGACGACAGTCAACCCCAACCCCTGCGGCCCGGATCGGCCACCAACCGACTTGCCGACGCGCTCGGCGCCTCTGAAATCAAACTGCCCAAGTGATCTTACAAGTGATCCTACACGGAACGGACCTTCCCTTATGACCCAAGCCACCTGCCCCGCCCACGCCCCTGCGGACCACCCTAAGGTAGCGCGCGGCAAAACCGGCATATTGCTTGCCAACCTTGGCACGCCTGACAACTACACCTATTGGCCCATGCGCCGCTACCTGAGCGAATTTCTGTCCGATAAGCGGGTGATCGACTATCCAGCATGGAAGTGGCAGCCGTTGCTACAACTGATCATCCTGTCCAAACGTCCGTTTTCCAGCGGCAAAGCCTACGAATCGATCTGGGACAAGGAGCGCGGTGAAAGCCCGCTGATGGTCATCACCAAGGAACAGACCGCCAAAATCGCAGAAACCCTGACCGCTCGCCACGGTGAGGATGTCATGGTTGATTTCTGCATGCGTTACGGCAACCCCTCCACACCTTCCAAGGTGCGCGAGATGGTGGCCGCGGGCTGTGAACGCATCCTGTTCTTCCCGCTCTATCCGCAATACGCAGGTGCCACGACCGCGACCGCCAATGATCAGTTTTTCCGCGCTCTGATGGAAGAAAAATGGCAACCGGCAGCCCGAACCGTGGAAGCCTATTTTGAGCACCCCGCCTATATCGAGGCGCTGGCGCAGTCGGTGGAAAAAGCCTACGCCGCACAGGAGAAGCGTCCGGACCTGCTGGTGGTTTCTTACCACGGCATGCCCAAACGGTACCTGCAGGAAGGCGATCCCTATCACTGCCAATGCCAGAAAACCACGCGCCTACTCAAAGAGCGTCTGGGCTGGGAAGACACCGATCTGCGCACCACGTTCCAGTCGCAATTCGGCCCCGAAGACTGGCTGCGCCCCTACACCGTGGACGAAGTGGCCCGTGTTGCAAAAGAGGAAGGCAAGAAAAGCATCGCAGTGATCGCGCCTGCCTTCTCTGCGGATTGCATCGAAACGCTGGAAGAGATCAACGAAGAGATCAAAGAGAGCTTTGAGCACGCGGGAGGAGAGGATTTCCTGTACATCCCCTGTCTGAATTCTGATGAGGCCCATGTTGCCGCGCTTTGTGAGATCATCGACCAGAATCTCGGCGGCTGGATCACCTGATCAGCACGCCTTCCGTGAACGGCTTATGCCTCGGGTTTAAACTACCCGGGGCATTTTTTTTCAGCCACAGGAAAACGTAAAAAAGGCGGAGCCAAAGCCCCGCCTTTTTTGAATTCGTAGTTCAGTAAGCTTAAAAAGCTTAGCTGCCTGCAGCAACAGCGGCAGCCACAACTGCCAGCAGTACCAGCGGAACCCAAACGCCAGCGCCGGAGCCGTTTGCGGCTTCTTCGATGACAACAGGCTCAACAACTGGATCAGCCAAGCCGCCAGCCATTGCAGTGGTTGCAGCAGCAGTCAGAGCAGCAGCGATAACGAGTTTTTTCATTTTACACCTCCAGAATTCGCTTGCCACCAATAGGAATGGGCGATGACAAGCACCCAAGACTTACCTCGTAAGTCACGTCTAAACAGTAATTTTTCGGAATTGCAAACCGAAGTTTACCTTAAACGCGACTCCCGAAACAAAATGTCGTCAAATTAGCAACACTTGCGTGCCCACTTTTGTCAACGAAAACAGCTCTGCGATGTGTTCGTTGTAAAGACCAATGCAACCGTTGGAAGAACGACGCCCAATTTTGCGTGTGTCGTGGGTGCCGTGGATTCGGTAATAGGTCCAACTCAGATAAAGTGCGTGTGTGCCCAATGGGTTATCCGGACCGGGGCCGACAAAATCAGGCCATTCCGGATTGCGCTCTTTCATCGACGGCGTTGGACGCCAGCTTGGCCCTTCAACCTTGCGCACAACTTTGGTGCGGCCCAGACGTGTGAGATCTTCGCTCAAAGGCACAGAAGTCGGGTAGAGTTTATACACCGACTCATCTTCTGACCAATAATGCAGCGCGCGGGACGTGACATCCACGAGAACAGCGCCGTTCTTCAGGTTGTCAAAATACGGCGCCCAGTCCAGCGAACGGAAGCTCGATATATTGCGAACGACACGCTCGTCCAGGTCGCGTTCCACCTCAGTGGTTTCAGCTTCGGTTTGTGCCAAAGCCGGCGTGCTCAAAAAGGCGGCGCTACCTGCCAGAAACGTACGCCGTCCAAACTTATCCGACCGATCTACAGTCATTATTTTTCTCCAGAAACCAACCTCACGGATCGGTGAGATCATATGGCTCTAATGCCGCAGTCGCAAATCAATCAATTGTCAGGGTAGCAATGTCACGCCTATGTGGGTTTTCATGGCCACGATGTGCGGGTAGGAGTGCCCCAATCAATTAGGTGGGACAGAGACACGATGCGCGTTATTGCACTTTTGCTAGCTGCAGCTGTTGGATTGGCCGCTTGCGGAACCGGAGGCGGTGGCAGCGCCAAGCA
The DNA here is from genome assembly GCF_017743755.1 of Shimia sp. R9_3. Lineage (NCBI taxonomy): Bacteria > Pseudomonadati > Pseudomonadota > Alphaproteobacteria > Rhodobacterales > Roseobacteraceae > Shimia > Shimia sp. R9_3. Next base: position 206,000 of record NZ_JAGHRP010000001.1, read on the forward strand.
ATATAAGATTTCCTCGGGCAATACCGCCCGCGTTCAGTTTCGCGTACTGGACTCAGTGAATGCGCTTCGTCAGGCCTCTGGCGCACCAGCCGTGGAACTCAACGCCCAACTGAATGCCGCCGCTGCGACCCATGCGCGGGATATGGCCCTGCAGAACCGCCCTTGGCATTTTGGCTCTGACGGCTCCTCGCCGCTCGATCGTGTGGCGCGCGTGGGCTACACCGGTGTTCTGACCGGCGAAACCATCAGCGAGACCTACGAAACCGAGGTTGAGACCCTCGCCGCCTGGATGGAACAGGATGACACACGTTCTGTGATCCTCGACCGCAACGCGCGCGATATGGGCTTTGCCTGGTTCCAGGAAGACAATGGCAAGATCTGGTGGACCCTGGTGATGGGTCAACCAAACTCAGCATCCTTTATCGAGGTTGCAGAGACCACCAGCACACCGGAAGTCAGCGACACAAACCCGTTTTCAACGATAAATTGAGATCGGGGTTCCGTTTCTGACCATCGCGTAAATGTCGCGCATCTCTTCGTCTGAGACCGCGATACAGCCCGCAGTCCAGTCCTCAACGCCGTTCTGAAACAGCTGCGGCCGCCCGTGGATAAAAATGTCTCCACCGGGGGATTCGCCGATCGAGGCCGCATAGGCGCGGTCCGCAGCGTTGGGGTAAGAGATGCCAAGCGACAGATAGAAGCGGCTGTTGGGATTGCGGCGGTCGATGTAGTAATCGCCCTCCGGCGTGCGGCCATCGCCTTCAACCTGCTTGTGACCGGCAGGAGAAAACCCAAGGCCCACGTCATAGGCCTGCAGCACCTGATCATGGTGCATCAGATACATCCGGCGGCTTTCTTTATAAACCAGCACACGGGTGACCTCGGGGCCATTGTATGTGGTGAATTTTTCGGCGCAGCCTGCCAATCCGAATGCCAGAACGGCAATCATCAATGCGGAGATCCAACGCATCAACAAGTTCCTCTTTATATGTCTTCACTGCCTCTGAGCGTTTCTTAGCAGACCCGCTGGCCATGTGCCGCTCACGCCTGCGTGATACGCTCTATTTCCGAACAAATCTTGAAGCCAATTCCACGTGCGAAGACCAGCGGAATTGATCGACTGTCTGCACCCACTCAAGCGCATAGCCCGCTTGCACCAGAACCGCCGCATCACGTGCAAAGGTCACGGGATTGCAGGAAACATACGCGATTTCAGATATCTGCGACTTGGCGAGCTCTGCCACCTGCGCCTCGGCACCTGCGCGCGGAGGGTCAATGACCGCAAAGTCATAGCGCAGGTCCTCGGCAATCAGTGGATTGCGGAACAGATCGCGGGTCTCTGCTGTCACTTTTTTCAGCCCTGTGGCCATGCGCCATCCGGCATCCATGGCTTTGACCATGGATTTCTCACCTTCGATGCCGTGCATCATGTAGCTCTCAGCCAACGGCAGGGTGAAGGTGCCGCTTCCGGCAAAGAGATCAACACCTGAGTCGCCCTGCGTGATCGCTGCGCGCACAGACGCCAGCAAAGCCTCCTCGCCCTCTTTGGTCGCCTGCAAAAATGCGCCGGGTGGCGGAACAACCTTCGCTTTTCCAAAGGTTTGGTAGGGCGCAATCCGTGTGGCGACAACCTCGCCATCCCATGTGAGCCGTGCCAGCTTGTGGCGCTCCACCTCCTGCGCCATGCGTGCCAAGAGCGCGCCATCCAGCGGCTTGCCGCCTTTCACAGACAGATCAAGCCCGGCATCTGACAGGGTGACCGTGGCACTGAGCTCGCCTTTGCGCGACCCGGCGATTTGGGACAAAGCACCCACGATGTCCAAAGCGGGCATCAGATCCGGATGCAGAAGCTGGCAATCGCTGATGTCGGCAATCACATCCGAGGCGCGGGCATGAAAGCCGACAAGCGCGCCTTTTTTGGTGCGGCGGGCTGAGATCACCGCACGGCGGCGGGATTGAATGGGCGACGTCGCGATGGGGCGCAAATCGGTTTCCAAGCCCTGCGCGGCAAGCGCCTGACGCACCACATCAACCTTCCAATCCGCCACAAAGCCATCCGCTGCGTGCTGCAACTGGCAGCCGCCGCAGCTTTTGAAATGCCGGCAAGGTGCCTTCACCCGCTGATCAGAAGGGGTCAAAACCCGTATGTTTTTCAGACGGTTGCCCTCAAGCTCCCCTTCGACGGTTTCGCCGGGAAGGGTGAGCGGGGCAAAGATCGGGCCGTCGGCGATGCCATCACCGTGCAGGCCCAGTCGCTGGATGTCGATCTGGCTCATGCCTGTCCCCTAACGAGGGACAGGCACAAGGTCAAACGCTACTCTGCTGCCTCATCGGCATTGAGGAAGCCACCCGATTGCCGCGCCCAGAAACCGGCGTAAAGACCATTCTGCGCAAGCAGCTCTGCGTGGCTGCCCTGCTCCACGATACGGCCTTGATCCATAACCAAAATTCGGTCCATCTCGGCAATTGTGGACAGGCGGTGCGCGATGGCGATCACGGTTTTGCCCGCCATCATGCCATAGAGCGTGCGTTGAATGGCCGCCTCAACCTCGCTGTCCAAAGCGCTGGTCGCTTCGTCCAAGAGCAGAATCGGCGCGTCCTTCAGGATCACCCGGGCCAGTGTGATACGCTGACGCTGACCGCCGGAGAGCTTCACACCCCGTTCGCCAACATGGGCGTCATAGCCCTTACGGCCCTCCGGATCCTCCAAATCCAGAATAAAATCATGAGCTTCGGCCTTTTTAGCGGCGACAATCATATCCGCCTCGGTGGCATCAGGCCGACCGTAGAGCAGGTTGTCGCGCACAGAGCGGTGCAGCAGCGAGCTGTCTTGTTGCACCATACCAATGGCATCGCGCAGGCTGTCTTGCGTGACGGAGGAAATGTCCTGCCCGTCGATCAAAATGCGCCCGGTTTCAACATCATAGAAGCGCAGCAGCAGCTTCACCAAAGTCGATTTGCCTGCTCCGGAACGGCCGATCAGACCCACTTTTTCACCAGGTGCGATGGTCAGGGAGATCTGATCCAACCCGCCGGAGCCGCGGCCGTAGTGGTGCGACAGGCTCTGCAGCTCAATTTTCCCCTGATCAAAATCAAGCTGTGGTGCTGATTTTTGATCGACCAGATCAATAGGTTGGGCAATGGTTTCCATACCCTCGGCCACAACTCCGAGCTGGCGGAAGAAGGAGGTCAGCGCCCACATGATCCAGCCGGTCATCGCATTCAGGCGCAGGCTGAGCGCGGTGGCGGCCGCAACCGCCCCAACAGAAGCCTGCCCCATGGACCAGAGCCAGATGGCCCACCCCACAACACTGACGATCAGCACCCCGTTGAGCAGAACCAGCGCCACATCCATGATGGTGAAAATCCGCATCTCGTTCTGGAAAGTTTCCCGTGAATATTCAATGGCTTCCTTGGCATATTCCAGCTCGCGCTGATTGTGGGCAAAGAGCTTTACCGAATGAATATTGGTGTAGGCATCCACCACGCGACCGGTGACTTTGGAGCGCGCGTCAGAGGCGGCCTGAGAGGCCGGGCCGACGCGTTTGACGGTCCACTTGACCAAGAAGCCATAGAGCACCAGCCAGCCCAGCATGGGCAGCACCAGACGCGGGTCGGCATCGGCCAAAAGTATTGCGGCGCCAATGACATAGGCGATGGAGAAGGTGATCGCGTCAAAGACCTGAAACACGGCTTCGCCCGCTGCCGGAGGGGTCTGCATAATCCGGTTGGCAATGCGGCCTGCAAAGTCGTTTTCAAACCAGCCAACTGATTGACGCAAAACATGTTTATGGGCCCGCCACCGGATCAAAGCCCCGAAGTTTGGCAGCACGGTATTGTTCAGCAGGAGCACATCGAGCGCCTGCAGCGCGGGGCGCAGGAAGAGCACAAACAGCACCACCAAGATGAACTCGGTGCCGTGGTCCGCCCAAACCGTCGACGGATCACCTGTCAGAAGGTCCACCACGCGGCCCATATAGGCGATCAGGCCGACCTCCACCGCCGCCACGATGATGGACATTATCGTAGCAAAAACAAATACTTTGCGGAATGGCAGCGCATAATCGCGCATGAAGGGCCACAGCTTGGTGGGCGGCGTATCTACTTCGTCGTAGTCGCAATAGGGGTCAACAAGGGTCTCGAAAAACTTGAACATGAGAAAGCCTGAAAGAACAGAAAGTTAAGTGCATAAATGAAGTGACACGCCACAATCGGCCGCCACTGCGGTCCGATGTGGTTATGAAAACCAAATCCCGCGATACATTGTGCACTCCTTCTCATGGTTGAGTGAGGTGATGCTGCGCTACCGTTGCGTCAAAGTCAACCGGGCATTAACCAGCTTTTTGGCACGTCGGTATCGCGTCGGTAAGGCGATTGTATCGCGGAGGTGCGAAATTTGTGGTCGGGCAAAGTGTAAGCACAAGGCGCGTTGGCCGTTTCCGATCACTCCGGCGCAGCAAGCAACGCCGCTGCGGTGAGCGTGAACTGTGACTCGATCCAGCGGGCCTCAAGCTGTTTCAGCCGTTGGCCAAGCGCGGCGCCCTGAAAGCGATCCATCAGATCAGCGGGGCGGATCGGGAAGGTTGCGGCCGCGCCGCGCACCACCTCAGAGAGCGCATCCGGCATCAAGGGCATCTCCAGCAGGGCCGCGCGCAACAGCACGATGGACTGTGCAAAATCCGCGCCGTGGTGATAGCCAAGCGCGCCGGGGCTGTCGGTGCTTTCCACGCCGTTGCGCAGGATTTCCAGCTGACGGGCGCGTTTCTTGGAGAGACGCAACGCATCGGCCACCTGTCGCCCGCCCAAGGCCGCAAGACGGCGCATGGATTCAGGCGCAAGACCGGCAAGCCCTTCTAAATGCACCAGCGGCGCAAGCGCGCGATCATCGGCCCCTTCGAGCACGGCGGTGAGCGCGCCGGTGCTGCGCATGGCAGCCGCAGCCGGAGCAGGATCAGGCGCACCCATGAGTTTGACCATCTCCGCACCTATGCGCTCTTTGGACAGACTTGCAATGCCCTCGATATTGGCGGCGATGGCGGCCAAGGCCTCCGGGTCCATGCCCTCAGCGGGATCGCCGTAATAGGCGTGAAAGCGGAAGTAACGCAGGATGCGCAGGTAATCTTCGCGAATGCGGTCTTCGGCCACATCGATAAAGCGCAGGCGGCGGGCCTCAAGATCCGCAAGCCCACCCAGCGGGTCGACCACGGTGCCGTCAGAGCGCGCGTAAAGCGCGTTCATGGTGAAGTCGCGGCGGTGCGCGTCATCCTCAACATGGTCGGAAAAAGCCACCACGGCGCGGCGGCCGTCGGTTTCCACATCGCGCCGGAAGGTGGTGATCTCATGGGGGATGCCGCCGGAGACCACGGTGATGGTACCGTGCTCAATCCCGGTGGGGATCGCGTTCAGCCCCGCCGCCTTGGCCAGCTCCATGACCTGTTCAGGGCGGGCATCGGTGGAGATATCGATGTCATTGACAGGCGCGCCCAGAAGCGCGTTGCGCACGCAGCCGCCCACAAAGAGTGCCTGATGATTATCAGTCTCTAACATGGCGCAAACCGCCTGTGTGGCGGGCGCGGTCAACCAGTCTCCGGTGACTTTCATAGGCGCTCTACCCGTTCGGCCAGGCCCCGCAGAATGCGCGCGGTGGCGCCCCAGATGTAATAGGGGCCAAAGGGCACGGTGAAGTAGTGGCGGCGCTTGCCCTGCCAGCGGCGGTATTGCACGGAAAACCGCGCCGGATCGGTGACATGGGAGAGCGGCACGGAGAAGACCTCATCCACTTCGCCAGGCTCGGGGATCACGTCAAAAGCGTCTCTAATATGGCCCAAAACCGGGGTGACCGTGAAGCTTGTCACTGTCTCATGGGTGGGTAGTGTGCCGAGGACCTCGACGTTTTCAGAAGGCAGACCGATCTCTTCACGCGCTTCGCGCAGCGCAGCAGCGATCACATCCGCATCGGCCTCGTCCTGTTTGCCACCGGGAAAGGCGATCTGCCCCGGATGGTGCTTCAGATGGCTGGCACGTTTGGTGAGGATGACATGGGGAATGCCGGATTTGATCTCGATCGGGACCAGCACGCCGGCGGGGCGCAGCTTGCGGCCCGGGGGCAGGATCACATCGGGGTTGAGATCAAAATCAGAAGAGGCCGCACTGTCCAGCGACAGCGCGGCCTTGATGTGGTGGAGCGGATCAGACGCCTGCGGCATCGGCACCGCTGTCTTTGCTGCGGTCCTTGGGCAGCATGCCCACGGAGGCCGGATCCATGTCGTAATGCGCGCCGCAGAACTGGCAATCCGCGGTGACGCGGCCTTCCGGTGTGGTCATCTTTTCGATGTCACGGGCGGAGTAGATCGACAGGGACTGGCGCACGCGCTCCTCAGAGCATGTGCAGCCGAATTTCACCGACTGCGCAGCATAGACGCGCGGCTCTTCCTCATGGAACAGGCGCACCAGCAGATCGGTCGGCGGCACGGAGGGGCCGATCATTTCCAGATCTTCGACCGAATCCAGCAGGATATTGGCGCGGTTCCAGTTCTCAGCATCGTCTTCGTTGACCACATCTTTGGCCAGCAAATAGCCGCTCTCGCCGCTGCCACCTTCGCCGGAGACTTCGGGGCTGGCTTTTGGCATGTGCTGCAACATGATGCCGCCCGCGCGCCAGTGTTCGCCCACGCCCGGCTCGATGGATTTGCCGAATTTCAGCGAAAAGCGTGTGGCGAGCTGTTCAGACTGCGCAAAATACGCCTCGGCAGAGGCCTGCAGAGAGCCGCCAACCAGACCGGAGATGCCCTGATAGGGCTTCATACCTTCACCCTGATCGATCAGAACTGCGAAATAGCCGTTGCCGAGCTGCTCAAACGGGGTGCCTTCGGTCAGGCGCTCTTCATCAAAGCTGGCGTAAGCGCGGATGCGGGCGACCTCGCCCTCGTTTTGCGGCGCGTAGTAATCGGTGGCGATCATGCGCACGGGGCCGTTGGTCTGCACCTGCAGCGACAGCTTCCAGCGCAGGCTGATGGTCTGGCCGATCAGCGCGGTCAGCAGGGCCATTTCGGCCACCAGCGCCTCGACCGTTTCCGGATAGGCATGTTGTTTCAGCACGCCCGAGAGCACGCCATCCAGACGCGCCACACGTCCGCGAATATCAGATTTGTCCAGCTGGAACGGCAACACTGTGTCGTCCCAGGCAATTTTACTTGCAGCTTTCATGGGGTTTCCTTATCGGCCTTCCCTTGCCATACCGCGACTATATAGGGCCAGCAAGGGCCGGAAAAAGGGGTTTCACGGATGATTCCACGATTTGGCACACCGCCGCGCGCGGACAAACGGTATCGGATGCGTCCCGGGGCCTATGCGGTTCTACTCAAGGGAGAGCAGATGCTGGTGACCTATCAGAGCGCACCACATGATGAATTTCAGCTGCCCGGCGGCGGGATTGATCCCGGTGAAAGCCCCACTGTCGCGCTCTATCGTGAGGTTTTTGAGGAGACCGGCTACCGGATTGCCAAGCCGCGTCGGCTGGGCGCGTTTCGCCGTTTCACCTTTATGCCGGAATATGACCTCTGGGCGGAAAAGCTCTGCACAATCTATGTGGCCACGCCAACGCTGCGGATCGGCCCGCCAAGCGAGCCGGGACATACGGCGGTGTGGATGGATATTGAGGATGCGGTGGCACAGCTGGCCAATGACGGCGACCGCCATTTCACGGCGCAATTTCTGCGTTAAGCCATCCGGCGGCGAGCCAATGTGCGCTCTATCGCTGGGCGCACATCAGGCGTGCTGATGCGGTCAGTCGCCTTGATATTCCAGAAGAATACCGGACACATCGTCCGGGAAGCCTTTGCCACCGGAGAACTCATCGAGCTTCCAGACCAGCGCCTGAAGGGTGTTCTCCAGATCGTGATCTTTGAGATCCGCCATCATCGTCTCAAGCCCTTCTTCGCCCAACATGCCAGTGCCGGTGTCCGGACATTCGGTCACCCCATCTGACAGGAGGAACAGGCGGTCGCCGGGGGCAAGCTGGATGTCAAACTGCGAGAACTCGGCACCGGGGATGAGGCCAACCGGAAGGCCGCCGGGGCCATCCTGCTCAATCGTGCCATCGGCACGCTGCACGAGCGGATGCGGATGCCCCGCCTGCGCCATGATCACCTTGCCGGTTTTGAGGTCCACATCGGCCAGCAGCATGGTGAAGTAATGCTCGGTCTCCATCTCATCGAGAATGATCTCGTTAAGACGCGCCACCACCTCTGCGGGCGGCAGCGGTTGATGGGTGCCGTCGGGCAACACCTGCATCGCCACATTATGCTCCGGCGAGGTCGCGGAAAGATGCCCTGCGAGACGGGCGGTGATCAGAGCAGAGCTGATTCCATGGCCTGAGACGTCAATCGCATATAGGCCAATACGCGTGTCGCTGATCTTGTAATGGCCGACAAGATCACCCCCCACGTGCCCGGAGGATTGCAGCAACAGCGACACCGCCGCGCCGTCAAAGGTGCGATAGCGTTCTGGCACCAGAGACTGCTGGAGTTTCTTGGCGGCCAGAAGGTCATTATCAAGGCTGTCATAAAGGCGCTGAAGCTCGTCCAGCGTGTCGGTGATGACCTTGTTCTTGTCTTTCAGCTCGCGCTGCATGCGCAGGATACGCTCCGCCGCAGAGATCCGGGCGCGCAGCTCATAGCCGTTCACCGGTTTGGTCAGGAAATCATCAGCACCGGCGTCAAAGCCCTGTGCAACCTCGGTTTTCTCGCTCTTGGAGGTCAAGAGGATGAAGTAGCCGTAGGTTTCTGTCTGCAATTGGCGGAAGGCGACGCAGAAATCGATGCCGGTCATGCCCGGCATCATCCAGTCCGACAAGATCAGATCCGGCGGATCCTCTCGGCAAATCTCCAGCGCTTCCATGCCAGAGGCCGCCTCGATCACATCATAGCCGTCCCGCTTGAGAGACAGGCTGAGAATGCGCCTTTGCACACGGCTGTCATCCACCAGCAACACACGCTTGATCACGCCGGTTTCAGGCGCATCATCTTCAGCAGATTGAACAGAGGTGCTCGACAAAACTCTGGGGCCTTTGCACAAATTTCGAATTTGGTTACACAGACATCTAGGAACGTGCGCCTTAACATGCCGTCAAAAGTAAAAATGAGATAGTTCAAATTTTACGGGTTAGGAATTGTTAATACTTTTTTGTCATTGTTAGGTGAGGAACTGATGAGGAAATGCCCATGATTGACTGGGAACGCGTTGACGAACTGCGTGAAGAGATCGGCGCAGAGGACTTTGATGAAGTTGTGGACCTCTTTCTCGACGAAGTTGAGGAAGTCATCGGTCGTCTTCAGGACGGTCCGGATCTGGCCAACCTTGAGGCCGACCTGCACTTCCTGAAAGGTGGCGCGCTGAACCTTGGTTTTCGGGCGTTTTCGCAACTTTGCCAAGCTGGCGAGGCCGCTGCAGCGGCTGGGAAAGCCGAATCCGTCGATCTTGAGGCGATTCTCACAGCCTTTTCCGAGAGCAAAAACGTCTTTGCTCAAACTCTGGCTGCGGCCTGATCGCATCCTGAACCTGCGCCTCTGGCGCAAAAACTCAGACGTCCCTCCTCCAAAAAGCGCTGCGCCCACTGATGTGGTGCAGCGCTTTTGCCTTTGTCCCGCTCACAGGGTTGTGACGCCTCTATCGGCATAGACCTGCCGACAGGTCCGCCAAAGCCGAGGGTCAGAGCACGTATTGGGCCAGGGTTTCATCGTTGGTTATGTCGGTGAAGGTCATCCCAGCGGCCTTGATTCGCTCAAACAGCGCGTCGAAATTCTCAGACCTCGTGGTTTCAATGCCAATCAGAACCGAGCCGAAATTGCGCGCGGATTTCTTCAGATATTCAAAGCGCGCGATGTCATCTTCCGGCCCGAGGGTCTCCAGAAAGTCGCGCAACGCGCCGGGGCGCTGCGGCATGCGCAGAATGAAATACTTCTTCACACCGGAGAACCGCTGCGCCCGCTCTTTCACTTCGGGCAGACGCTCAAAATCAAAATTGCCGCCCGATGTCACACAGACCACGGTTTTGCCGCGGATTTGGTCGGCCACATCGGTTAGCGCATCCACCGCCAGTGCGCCTGCGGGTTCCAGCACAATGCCTTCCACATTGAGCATCTCGATCATCGTAGCGCAGATCCGGTCTTCGGGCGCGGCCAGCACATCCTCATGGGACAGGCTCGCGAGACGGGCAAAGGTCTTGTCGCCAATCCGGGCCACCGCCGCCCCGTCGACAAAGCCGTCAAGATTTGCCAGCGTCACGGGATGCCCGGCATCCAGAGCCGCGGCCAAGCTCATGCCGCCTTCAGGCTCCACCAGCGTGTAGCGGGTCTGATCGCCAAAATAGCTGTAAACGCCCGACGACAGGCCGCCCCCGCCCACCGGCAGAATGATGTGATCCGGCACGCGGCCCAATTGGGATTCAATTTCGGCGGCGACCGTGGCCTGCCCCTCAATCACGTCTTCATCATCAAAGGGCGACAGAAAGGCAGCCCTTGCCTCAGAGCAATAGGCCTGAGCTGCAGCGAGCGTGTCGTCAAAATAGTCCCCGACAAGACGGATCTCGACATTGTCGCCGCCAAACACCTGCGTCTTGAAGATCTTTTGCTGCGGCGTGGTCACCGGCATGAAGATCACGCCCTGCACGCCAAAATGCTTGCACATGAAGGCCAGGCCTTGGGCGTGGTTGCCCGCGCTGGCGCAGACAAAAATCCGCTGATCTGGCGTGTTCACACGCCGCTTGCGCATGGCGTTGAACGCGCCGCGCAGCTTGTAGGAGCGCACGGGCGTGAGGTCTTCGCGCTTGAGCCAGATATCGGCGTCAAAGCGGGCAGAGAGGTGGGCATTCAGCTGCAGAGGCGTGGCGGGGAAAACGCTGCGCATGGCGGCTTCGGCAGTGCGGGCACAGGTACGAAAATCGCTCATGCGCCTTCAGTGACTTAAGCCGCCCCGTTTGGCAAGGGTCAGTCGATGCTGCGGCCTTCGATGTAGTGCCCATAAAGCGTTGTCAGGATGCTGACATTGAGTAGGGACAGGAAGACGGTTGTGGCTATGGAAAACGGGACACCCAATGTTGGCGTGATCGCACTCAGAGTAAACACGGCCGACTGGGCCGCCACCTGACAGCCGACCAAGACCAGAAGCAGCAGGAAGAGCGATCCCCAGGAGCCAGCGGTGGCGGCAAACGCTTCGCCAAATGTGGCTGGTTTGCCAATGGCGGCTGCGGGGAGTGTTGTGGACAGACGCATGAAGGCCAGCACGGCAAAAATATACGCAGCAATGCCAAGCACAATCCCAAGGATGGGCGCCGTGCGCAGCAGCATCGTCACGATAAATACCGCCGGAGCGCCAACCACCACACCCACCAGAGACAGCTTCAGGATTTGCCCCCAGTAGGCCAGGATCTGACCGCCGTTAAAGGTGGGTAGCCAACCCTGTGGCATCTCCTCAAGGATCACAAAGCGGTGCCACGCCACAACGCACCAGGTTGCCAGCGTCGCAGAAACCACAAACATGCCCAGAAAACCCAGGATCGCAGCGGCTTCAGGGAAGTCTTCAGAGGTGGATTGCGGCAGAATGGCAAACATCAGCCCGACAATCAGGCCAAGGGCAACAATCCCAAGCAGCGCCGGCACCAGAAAGATGCGCAGCGCCTCGCGCCAGTTGCGAATGACCATGCCAAAAGCATGTTTGAACAGTTTCCAACCCTGCATCTCATCACCTCTAAGTAGCTGCGCAGACGCTATGATCGCGTTAGAGGTATCTCAAGTCAGAAGCGGGGCCGTCGGCGCAAAGCCGCCCGCGTGATGTATAACATCCACACGCGCGGCTTTGGGTGCATCGCGCAACTTTCAGTTTGCGACACGTCAGGCTCAGGCCAGAAGCGCGTCGACCTGTGCGCTGCTGGGGATCCCCATGGCGATCAAGGTCGGCTCATTGAGGCGCGCAGGGTTCACGCCGGTGAGCGTGATGCCTTCTCCACCAGGGAAAATCAGCACCGCATTGCCGTAACGGTCTGCCCGCACGGCCACATCCCGAACGCTGACCGGCTTGCCGCGGGCATCGGTCAGCAAAGAGACATCCAGCTGGTCGCGATCAGCCCCTTCGATGCGGAAATCCGGCACCACGTCAAAGTCATACTCTCCGGCAAAGGCGAAGGTTTCGGAATCACACATCCATTGCACCAGCGTTTCGGTCAGCTCGGCCTGCGGCGGGTGAAGATGGCCAGCGGCGGCCTCCTGCTCCCACGGTTCTTCAAAGCTGAGAACCCGGCCACGGGCCAAGGTCGGAAAGCCGGTGTGATCGTCGGGCACAAAATAGGTTGCGCCGTGATGTTCAAAAAACGCGCCGTTCACCACGCCCAGCGCCGAGCGGTATTCCACACTGCCCCGGCCAAGCGGCGGATTTTCCTCTGGAAAAATCTGCACTTCCAAAGCCGCGTTTGCAGGTTTGCCAGCTGTCATTGTGTCAAACAGCCAATAGCCTTTTACATATGCCATCGGTCTTCCCCAAAATAATCCCAGGGACCAGTACGACGCATCAAGGTTAAGAAAGGTTAAATCGAGACCTGATAAATCCTTAAATTTTTACAATCACTTGCGCAGATTTATCCGCAGATCACGGCTGATCTGCCTGCTGTGACCAGACCTGCGGACCAAGGCCGGATTGATACAAATGGGCCAACTGCGTGAGCGCTTCAGTGGTAATATCCGCAGTTTGCCAGGCCTTGGCGCTGACGCCGAGCATGCGCGGCATCAGCATCGGCCAGATTTGCGCGTCTTCGGTGGTGAACTCTGACCAGAAGGTGCCCTGCACCCCTTTGATACGCTCCGCAAGTTCAGACTCCGGCACAGGCTCCCAGGCGATGGTGTCCGCGAGAGAAACATAGGCGGCCCAGTTGGCGCCCCAGTCGTCCGGATCATCGGTGTGCGCCATATCAAGATAAACATGCTGTGCCGGGCTCATCACCACGTCATAGCCTGCCCGGGCCGCAGCGAGGCCGGGCCCCTGCCCTGTCCAGCTGAACAGAAGCGCGCCGTTGCCGATGCCGCCATTGTTGCCCTTTGCAGCCTCCTCCCACGCGCAGGGGCGGAATCCGTGCGCGGTGGTTTTGGCGGCGAGCCGCGCGATGGTCCAACCTAGCAGATCATCGGCGGTCTCCAACCCTTCACGCGCCATCAAATCTCGGGCCAGCGGGCTGCCCATCCAAGTGCCATCCGGCAGTTCGTCACAGCCAAGATGCACATGACCAAAGGGGAAAAGTGCGCCCACTTCGGCCATGATCGTCTCCAGCACCTCCCATGTGCGCTCAAGCGCCGGGTTCACCACATTGCCTCTATAGCCCTGCACACTGGTCTCCGTGCCGGTGTCATCTGGATCGCGCAAATCTGGGAACACATGGGTAAGCGCGATGGCGTGGGCAGGCACCTCGATTTCCGGCATCACCTCTATATTGAGCGCCTTCGCATGGGCAATGATGGCTCGGGCGGTGTCCTTGGAGTAGCTGCCGCCGGATGTCAGCGCGCCGGAAAACAGCCCGGGCAGCAGATGGCCTTCACCACAAAAGGCGGTCTTCTGCCAGAGCTCGGGGAGGCTGTCGATTTCCAGACGGAAAGCCTCATCATCAGCAAAATGCCAGTGAAAGCGGTTCATCTTGAGCAAAGCCATCAGATCGAGCAGCTCAAAGATGGTTTCCGGCGCATAGTAATGCCGCGCCGTGTCCAGATGTTGCCCGCGCCAGCCAAAACGCGGGGCGTCCTTGAGGGTGCCACAGGGCAGCGGCCCTTGCTGCAGGAGCGTCAGAAGCGTGATGCCCGCATAAAACACCCCGCCGTAATCGCCGGCCCGGATGGTGATGCCCCGCTGTGTGATCTCGATTTCATAGGCATCTTCAGCAAAATCTGCGAGCGCAAGATCAGTCTCTATATCACCTTGAAAGCGCCAGTTTTTGCGCTTTGCCAGCGCGGCAACCGCCTCCAGCGCGGGATGGGTGCATTGGATGCCGTCCAGTGACAGCGTGCCGCCGGACGGCACCCAGCTTTGCGGCTGCGGCACCAGCGGCAGGCCGGGAAACGGGCCGAGATCCGGAAGAGGTTGCGGGCGGCACCCCGAAGGCGGTTTGGGCAGAGGGATCGCCTCGCCAGCCACCCGCAGAAAGGGGCCCAAAGGCAGCCAAGCACGGTTGGCGGGGTGAAAACCTTTGGCGTAGCGGATGGTCAGCTCGTAAGGCGCATTGGCCGCCAGATCGGGCAGCTGGATTTCCGTATAGCTGCCAAGCTCTTTGATCACTGTGCCACCGGACACCACCTCAAACGGGGCCATGCCTGAAAAACAAAACACCGGAGCACCCAAGGCGCGATCCGGTGTGAAGGTGCAGAGGATTTCCTTGCCAATGAGGCGGCTTTCGTACTGCATATCAATCCAATCTGAGCTCTGAAACGAAGTCATAAATGTCTGAACGGTACAGTCCGCGCGTCAGCTCGATGGGGCGGCCTGAGGCGAGGTAGCCGGTGCGCACGATCTGCAAGACCGCGCAGCCCTCAGGCAGCTTCATCAGATCCGCATCAGACGGCGACAGATTGAGCGCCGTCACCCGCTGAATGGCGCGGGTTGGGGCGCTGCCGTCCTTGCGCAGGAGCGTATACAGAGAGGTGTCGATCTGCTCGGGGTCGCGCAGAATGTCACGCGGCAGAGAGGAATATTCGAGCGCGATGGGCGTGCCGCCAGCACTGCGCAAACGGTTGATGCGCGCGACCTTTTCATGCGCCGCCAGCCCCAGCGTGACCATTTCATCGGGGTTGGGCGAAAACAGCCCGCGCGAGAGCACTTCGCTTGTGGCCTGCATCCCGCGGGCACGCATGGTTTCGGTGAAAGACACCAGTGAGGACAGGGACTGCTCCAGACGGGGCGACGGGATCGCCACAAAGGAGCCTGCGCCGCGCCGCTGTTCAATCAGCCCCTCTTCAACCAGCAATGACACCGCCTTGCGCACGGTCACGCGGCTGATGTCTGCGGTGTCCGCCAGATCGCGCTCCGGCGGGAGCTGATCACCGGGTTGCAGGCCACCACTGCGGATCTCTGCGGCGATGTGACGATAGAGCTGCTGATACCGTGGCCCACGTCCGGCGCGGTGCCAGACACTGGGATCATAAAGAGATGTCTCGGTTTCCATCACGGGCCCTCATGTGGTTTCAAAAACAATACCAATTTGCAAAATATACGCAATGAGGCAGGCTGAACTCCTTACGAAATGACTGTTTTTCATACGTTATTCAAGGTAATTCTTTTTTGGTATTGTATTGGTAGCATTTTGGTTTGATTGGGTTAACATATTTGTCATGAATTGATTCGACTCCACTAAGAGCCGATGAAAACCATGGGGGATATGGATGGCCGAACTCTCCGCTCAGGCGCCACAAGACAGCGCCAGCCTGCGCAGCCGCACTTTGCCAGAGGGGCTCTTTGGCTGGCTGCTGGTTGGGCCCGCGATGCTTTTCATCGCCGTGATCGTGGCCTGGCCTTTGGCGGAAACCATCCGTCTTTCTTTCATGGAGGCCGGACTTGGCGGCGAAAGCTATGTCGGCCTTGAGAACTATCAGGATCTCGCCGACAGCCGCCGCTTTCACCAAACGATTGTGCGGACGTTCTACTGGATGTTCCTGAGTGTCGGGCTGAAGCTGGTGTTGGGCTTGATCGGGGCGGTGCTGCTCAATGCGGCCATTCCGGGCCGTGCGCTCTTCCGGGTGCTGGTGATGCCGCCCTGGGTGATCCCGATCGCGATTGGCTGTATCGGCTGGATGTGGCTCTATAACGGCTATTTCGGCGTATTGTCGGGCACTTTGATGAAGCTCGGCATCACCGATGGGCCGTTTGAATTCCTCGCCTATAAAACCTCCGCTTTCTACTCGGCCATTGTGACCGACGTCTGGGTGGGCACGCCGATGGTGACGCTGTTCTTCCTTGCTGCAATGCAGGGCGTGAGCCGCGATCTTTATGAGGCCGCCTGGGTGGATGGCGCCGGGCGCTGGTACCGCTTCCGCCGCATCACCATCCCGCAAATCCTGCCGGTGATTGTCTCCATGGCGCTGCTGTCCGCGATTTTCACCTTCAACAGCTTTGAGATCATCTGGATTTTGACCGAAGGCGGCCCACGCGGCGCAACCACCACGATGATCGTGGACACCTACAAGGTGGCGATTGGCAACTACAAGTTTGGCGAAGGCGCAGCGCGTGCTGTCATCATCGTCCTCCTGCTCGGTATTTTCTCTCTCATCTACTTGTTCTTCCTGAACAAAGTGAACAAACGCTACGGGGTGAAGTGACATGATGGATCGCTACACAAAGCTGCAACTGGTCGGGATCTACGCCGCGCTTGCTGTCTTCCTCACCTTTATGCTGCTGCCGTTTTTTGAGATGTTCATGGCCAGCCTGCGGCCGCTGGAGCACCTGTTCCGTAGCCCCTATCAGTTCTGGTCTGATGATTTCAGCCTGCAGGCCTATAGCGACATGTGGGTCACGGTGCCCCTGCTCGGCCGCTATATCTTCAACTCGATTTTCATCGCCAGCGCCGTGACGGCGATCACCATGGTCTTTGTGGTGCCTGCGGCCTATGCCTATGCGCGGCTGGAGTTTCCTTTCAAAAACATCAGCCTTGGCATCTTTCTCGGCGTGAACATGTTCACCGGGGCGGTGCTGCTCATTCCGCTTTACCGCGTGCTGCGCACCATGGGGCTGCTCAACACCTATTGGGCGATGATCATTCCCGGCGTCGCCTTCCTTATTCCGACCGGCATCTGGCTGCTGCGCTCCTATCTGGAGAAAATCCCGCGCGAGCTGGAGGAAGCCGCTTTTGTGGATGGTGCCAGCCGTCTTTACACCCTGCGCCGGGTGGTGCTGCCGCTGGCGGTGCCCGGGCTGATCGTGGTGGGCGTGGCCGTCTTTATCGGCGCTTACGCACAGCAATTTTTGTTCGCAATCACATTCAACCAGACCCGCGAGCTGCAGCCGCTGCCTGCCGGTCTTTATGAATTCATCGGATACCAAACGGTGACCTGGAATGAGATGATGGCCGCTGCCTTGGTGGGTGTTCTGCCTGTTATGGTCATCTTCCTGTTCCTGCAAAAGTATCTCGTCGCCGGCCTCACCGCTGGCGCCGTGAAAGAATAATCAAACAAGGGAGACTATTTATGAAAAGCGTAAAACTGACATTGGGCGCGGCCCTTTTGTCCGGCGTGGCAAGCACGGCCATGGCGGCGGACAAAGAAGTTCATTTCATCATGTGCGGCGGCGAAGTCCGGGCCGCAGACCAAGCGGTGGTCGATCAGTTTGAGGCCGACTACGAAGGCGTAAAGGTGAACCTGGAAGCGGTACCATGGGGCACATGCCAGGACAAATCCCTGACCCTCGCCGCAGCCGGTGATCCGCCCTCCATTGCTTATATGGGCAGCCGTACCCTGCGCCAGCTGGCCAAGAATGATCTGATCGTTCCGGCAGAAATCGACCCAAGCACACCTTATCAGCCCGGTGTTCTGAACACTGTGACCGTGGAAGGCACCGCCTGGGGTTACCCGCATGCCTTCTCCACCAAGGCGCTCTATCTGAACTGTGACATCATCGAAGCCTCCGGTCAGGCCTGTGAAGCGCCCGCCACCTGGGACGCGATGTATGATCTGGCCAAAGGCGTGGTGGACAACACCGATGCGGCGGGCGTAGGCCTTGCGGGCAAAGACTTTGACAACACCATGCACCAGTTCCTGAACTACCTTTATTCCAACGGTGGTGCGGTGATCGACAGCGCGTCGGGCAAAAACATGCTCGACAGCAAAGAGACCCGCGAGACGCTGGAATTCTACGGTAAGCTCGTGGATGTGGCGCAGGACGGCCCAACCGCATGGGAACGTGACCAGCTGCGTGACCTGTTCAACGACGGTCAGATCGCGATGTATGTCTCCGGCCCATGGGGTCACAACCAGCACAACGAAGACATCAACCAGAAGGTTGTGCCTGTGCCTGCTGGCCCTTCCGGCACCTCCGGTTCGATCCTGATCACCGACTCCATCGTGGTGTTCAAAGGTTCAGGTCACGAAGATCTGGCGCAGGAGCTGGCCAAGCGCATCACCTCCGGTGACAGCCAGTATGATCTGGACAGCAGCTGGGGTCTGACCCCGATCCTGGATTATTCCAAGCTCGGCAAAGAAGATCTCTACTACGCGGATGGCATCTGGCCGACCTTCACAGCCTCCATCGCGACCGGTGGTCCGGAGCCGCTTGTGGAAGATTTCAAATCGCTGCAGTCGGTGTTCACCAACATGGTGCAGGGCATCATCCTGAAGGATGACACCGTGGACAACCTTGTCACCATCGCCGCTGAAGAGCTCGACGACGCGCTCTAAGCGGTCTCCCTGCTCCGGGCGTGCCTTCTGCGGTGCGCCCGGGGTGAAATTCCTCCTCTCTATCAATCCCTTCTCAGACAGACGGACAGTGCCATGGCGACGCTCAACCTCAATGCAATCAACAAGTCTTTTGGCACCGCCAAAGTGTTGCATGACATCAGCCTCGCAATTGAGGACAAGGAGTTTGTGGTCTTTGTCGGCCCATCCGGCTGCGGCAAATCCACCTTGCTGCGCATCATTGCCGGGCTGGAAGAAGCCACGTCAGGCTCCATCGTGATTGGCGGCAACGACGTCAGCCACGCCGCACCAGTGGACCGCGGCATCTCGATGGTGTTTCAGTCCTACGCGCTTTATCCGCATCTGAGTGTTTATGAGAATATCGCCTTCCCGCTGCGTGTGCAGAAGATGGCGAAAGCTGAATTGGACGCACGTGTGCAGCGTGCCGCCAAAGTTTTGCAACTCACGGAAAAACTGCAGCTCAAGCCAGGACAGCTTTCGGGTGGTCAGCGCCAGCGCGTGGCCATTGGCCGCTCGATTGTGCGCGAACCCAAAGTGTTCCTGTTTGATGAGCCGCTCTCCAACCTTGACGCCGCACTTCGTGGGGATATGCGCGTCGAGCTGAGCCAGCTGCACCGCGAATTGGACGCCACCATGGTCTATGTGACCCATGATCAGGTCGAAGCGATGACCATGGCGGACCGGATCGTGGTGCTGAACGGCGGGCAGGTGGAGCAATTCGGCTCACCGATGGAACTCTATCACCACCCCGCCACAAAATTTGTGGCAAGCTTCATTGGCCAGCCAAACATGAACTTTGTACCGGCCAAGGTGCTCGACACCGCAGGCGCGCTGACTGTGGAGCTTGAAGGCGGCCACAAGATGTCGCTGCCGGTGGAGACCGAGGGCGTCAGCGTTGGTGACACCGTGGAGGTCGGCATTCGCCCCGAACATGTGGCTTTGGGCCAGAATGGTCTCGATATTACGGTGAATGTGCTGGAACGTCTGGGCGGTGTGGCGATCACTTATGGCACTATTGGCAATGGCACACGCTTCTGCGCCTCCCTGCCCGGAGACGCGCCGGTGCGTGAAGGTGAAATCCTGAACCTCACGGTCGCGCCGGAGGACTGCCATGTGTTCCAAAGCAACGGTCAGGTGCTGCGCCGCAAATCTGCGCCTGCGCTGGTGGCCTGAGGATAAGCCATGCGTGTTGTGACAGCAGGGATCGGGCTTCGGGCGGGGCATGTGCTCTCCATCCTGAAAGAAGCCATGCCCGAGGTCAAATTTGTCGGCTTTTATGATCCCCAGCCCACCCATCTGGAGATGATCGGCACCGATGTGCCGCGGTTTGACGACGTGGAGACCATGCTCACTGAGGCGTCGCCAGACCTCTTCTTTGTCGGCTCGCCCAACAGCTTCCATCTGGAGCATATCAAGGCGGGGCTGGCTGCCGGGGTGCGGATTTTCACCGAAAAGCCCGTGGTCACCACCAAAGAGGAGACCATGGAGCTGGCTGCGCTTTTGGCAGAACATGGCACAGACAGTGTGATGGTTGGGCTGGTGCTGCGCTATTCGCAACATATGGTGGATCTGCGCCGTGTGCTGGATCAGATCGGGCCAATCACCTCGATCGAAGCGAGCGAACATATCGCGCCGTATCACGGGGCGTTTTTCATGCGGGACTGGCGGCGGATGGTGCGCTGGTCTGGCGGCTTCATGCTGGAAAAATGCTGCCACGATCTGGACATTTACAACATGGTGACGGCCTCTCGCCCGAACCGGGTGGCGAGCTTCGGGGGCCGGCGCTCCTTTGTGCCGGATTTCGCCCCCACGTCTAACGCTGAAAACGAGATCATGCACCGCAAGAAAAGCGTGTGGCAAAGCGTGGAGGATCCGTTTCACAGCGATGGGGATATCATCGACCATCAGACCGCGATCCTGCACTACGAAAGCGGCGCGTCGATGAGTTTTCACACCAATATCAACGTGCCCGATGAGCACCGCCGCTTCTGTGTGATGGGCGCGCTTGGCATGATTGAGGGCGATTTTATGCGCGGCTTTGTCAGGGCCACGGCGCGGGATGGCACTGTGATTGCCGATCACGATTACACCCAGATGGAAGCCGCGCGCGCCTCTGCGCATTACGGTGCGGATCACATGATGGTGGATGACATCGTGGCCTTTTTGAAAGGCGAGAGCGACAGCTTGCCGGTGGGTGTGGTGGACGCGCTTGAGGCCGGGCTGGTGGCCATGGCGCTGGATGAGGCGCGCATCAACGGCAGCATGATTGATATGGCCCCGACCTGGGCCGAGTTTGACACATTTGGATTGCGGACATGACCATGAAAGCGGATGTTCCCGGCGCCTGGATGGCGCAGGAAAGCGCCCAAGCCCTCAGCGTATTTGCGCGCGCGGCCACCCAGGAGGTGACCCTGCCCGAAATGGGCGATGTGCGGGCGTTTTACACGATTGCGCGCGGCTCCTCGGATGCAGCGGCCAATATTCTCTCCTATGAGTTCATGCGGGTGCTGGGCGTGCCGGTGACCTCGCTGCCGCCCTCGGTCTTCTCGATTGGCGCGGGCGTACAGCTGGAGGACACCGCCGCATTGGTGGTGAGCCAATCCGGCGCGAGCGAAGACCTTGTGCGCAGCGCCAAAGGTGCGCGGGCGCGGGGGGCCAAGGTGCTGGCGCTGACCAATCAGCCTGACAGCCCGGTGGAGCAGGTTTCCGAGGTCACCGTGCCGATTGGTGCAGGTCCGGAAAACGCGGTACCGGCAACCAAAACCGTGGTGGGATCGATCGCCGCGGGGATGTCGCTTTTGGCTGGAATAGAACCTATATATGACGCATCAAGCGCCGCAACAGCGCTGAAAAATGCGCCCACGGCATTGCCAAACGCAAACAGCATCCGTGCGGCTTTTTTGCGCGCGCGCAACGTCTATGTGATTGGCCGCGACACCGGCTTTGGGGCTGCCCATGAGGTGGCGCTGAAGCTCAAGGAATGCTGCGCACTGCATGCTGAGGCCTATTCCGCCTCCGAGGTGCTGCATGGCCCGCTGCAACTGGCGACCAACCCGTTGATGGTACTGATCCTTGATACCGGACAGGCCGACATTCAGGACAGTCTGGATCAGGCAGAGGCGCGCTTTGGCGCGGTCGGCTGTGATGTGCATCGGCTGAGGGTTTCCGAGCTGATCGACGCGCCCCTGATACCTGCCGCCGCAGCCGCCTATCTGCTGGCGCTGATCTATCCCGTGATCCTTGAAACCGCGCTGGCTTTGGGGTTGAACCCCGATGCGCCGGAAACGCTTTCGAAAGTGACCCAAACCACATGACCGACTCTCTGAACACCTGGGCCACCTGGCGCGAAATTCACCAACAACCCGCCGTCTGGCGCGCCTGGGGGGCCGCGCTGGATGTCGCTGGTCTGCGCGCATGGATTGCGGAGCAGGCGGCGGAGGAAATCTGGTTCTGCGGCGCAGGCACCAGCGCCTATATCGGCGACATCATCGCCGCCGCCGTGCCGGGCACGCGCTCTGTGCCCTCCACCGATCTGGTGGCCAACCCGCGCGCCTTTCTGAATGGCAACCGCCCGCTGGTGGTGAGCTTTGGCCGCTCCGGCAATTCCACCGAAAGCCTCGGCACGCTGGATGCGCTCGATGCTTTGGCGCCGGATGCGCCGCGTTTACACATCACCTGCAACCCCGACGGCGCGCTGGCGACCCGCGCAGCGCCCGGACCATTGAAGGTGATCAACCTGCCCGAAGTGACCCATGACGCCGGCTTTGCCATGACCAGCAGCTTTTCCACCATGCTGCTGACCGCGCTTGCCCTGTTTGATGCGCCCTGTGATGTGCCTGCGCGCTTTGATGCGCTCGCGGATCAGCTCGACGCGCTGTTGCCAAAGTTTGGCACGCCGCGTCCCGAGCGCGCGGTTTATGTGGGCTCCGGCCCGCTGACCTATGCGGCACGTGAAGCGGCCCTCAAGGTAATGGAGCTGACCGCCGGGCAGACGCCCGCACTGTGGGACAGCAGCCTTGGCTTCCGCCACGGGCCAAAATCCTTTGTGCGCGGGGAGACCGCGATCACCGTCTTTTCCAGCCCGCAATCACCAACCCGCGCCTATGATACCGATCTTGTGGCCGAGCTGCGCGCGCAGTTCCCTGACGCACGGGTGACAGAGATTGGGCCGGGGGGCGATATCGACATCCCCATGCCCTTTGGCACCGCCTGGGCCGCACCGCTGTGCATCGCCGCCTCCCAGATTGACGGGGTCAAATGGGCGGCAGACCTGAGCCTCAATGTGGATGATCCCTTCACAGGCCAAGGCACGCTCAGCCGCGTGGTGGCCGGGGTGACCCTGCACGGGGTTGGCGAGGGAGCAGACGCATGACCGTCGCCGGCATCGATCTGGGCGGCACCAAATGTGAGGTGCGCCTGTTTGATGAAGACTGGAGCGAGGTCGCGCGCCATCGTGCCCCCACGCCCAAGTCTTACAAAGATCTGGTGGCCACCGTGGTGGATCAGGCCCGCTGGGCCGAAGCTGAGGCAGGCATGGCCGTGCCTGTCGGCGTTGGCGCGGCGGGGTTGATCAACCCCAAGACCGGCCTGGCGCTGACCGCCAATCTGCCCGCCACGGACCATCCGTTTCCCACCCATCTGAACACCGCGCTGGGACGTCCGATCACCTATGTGAATGACTGCCGTGCGCTAGGGCTTTCCGAAGCAATTTTTGGCGCGGGTCGGGGCCATGACACGGTGATGTCGCTGATCATCGGCACAGGCATTGGCGGCGGAATTGTGGTGAAACAGTCACTACTACAGGGGCCAACCCTCACCGGGGGTGAGTTTGGCCACATCGCCGCGCCCGCACATATCGTGAGCCGTTACCGGCTGCCGATCCACCGCTGTGGCTGCGGCCGTCAGGGCTGTATTGAAACCTATGTTGCGGGCCCCGGCCTGAGCCTGCTGGCGGAGCATCTGACCGGACAGAACCTCTCCCCACCCGAGATCGCTGCGCGGCGCATGGGCGATATGGCGCGGGTCTGGAAAGTCTGGACCAGCCTTGCGGCCGAGATGATCCACGGGCTGACCCTGACGGTGGACCCTAACGTGATTGTGCTGGGCGGCGGCTTGAGCCGGATCGACGGCGTGATCGAAGACATCACAGCCGCCGCGCAGGATGCGCAGATCGGCGATTTTCTCGCCGCAAAACTGGTACTGGCGCAGGGCGGAGACGCCAGCGGCGCGCGCGGCGCAGCCTATGCCGCCTGGCAGGAGACACAAAATGACTGATGTGCTGCGCAAAATCATCGCCCAAAACCGCGGCGGCGCGCCGGTGGCCATCCCCTCGGTGTGCTCTGCCCATCCGGATGTGTTGCGCGCCTCACTCGCGCTGGCGGAGCGCAAGGATCAGCAAGTGGTGATTGAAGCCACCTCCAATCAGGTCAATCAGGATGGCGGCTATACCGGAATCACGCCGGAAGGCTTCATCCGCTATGTGCACGACATTGCTGACGGCGCGGGTGTAGACCGCGGGCGCATCATCTTTGGCGGCGACCACCTAGGCCCGCAGGCCTGGCGCGCCATGCCCGCTGAGGCGGCCATGGAAAAGGCGCGCGTCTTGGTGCGCGACTATGTGAAAGCCGGATTTGGCAAGATCCATCTGGATTGCTCTGAAGGCTGCGCAGGCGAAGCGGCACAGCTTAATGACGATCAAACCGCCAGCCGCTCTGCGGATCTGGCGCGGGTCTGCGCAGAGGCGGGTGACGATCTGCTCTTTGTGGTTGGAACCGAAGTGCCCCCGCCGGGCGGCGCGCGCATGGATGAGGACGGAGACATTCCACCCACCAATGCCGCAGACGCCGCAAAGACGCTGGCGATGCATATCGAGACCTTCGGCGATCTGGCCCCTGCGATTGGCGGATTGGTGGTGCAGCCTGGTGTCGAATTCAGCCCGACCGAGGTGCATCACATGCCACTGACGCGCGATCCGGGCTTTGTCGCCGCACTCGCAGACGCGCCAAATGTCTGCGTTGAGGCGCATTCCACGGATTATCAGCATCCGGAGGTGTTTCACCGGCTTGCAGAGCTGGGCTTTGCGTTCCAAAAGGTCGGCCCGGCGCTGACCTTCGCATACCGCGAAGCGCTTTACGCGCTGGACAGTCTGCGCGGCACCAAAGGCGCGCTGCAGGCGGCAATGGAAGACGTGATGTTGGCAACGCCAAAACACTGGCAGGGGCACTATCATGGGGCCGAGGAGGCGCTTTATCAGCAGCGCCATTTCGGGCTGGCAGATCGTATCCGTTATTACTGGCCCCAGCCCAAAGCGGTGGCCGCTGTGACCGCGTTGTTTGACGATCTCCCCGCCGCATTGCCGGACGCCACGCTGCGTGCGGCCTTTGACGAGACCACGCTGGCCCGCGCCGAGATGCTCAGCGGCTCGCAGGCGCAGCGGTTGGTGGATGCACAGATCGAGCTGGCGCTGGATCCCTATTTTCTTGAGGTGACATCATGAGCACGCAATGGCTGGCCTCCGATCACCTGTTTGACGGCAAAGACCTGCGCACAGGCATGGCCCTGCGTGTGGAAAACGGCGTTGTGACAGAGATCGCCAAGGCGCCAGCGGGGGCCACGCCGCTGTGCGGCACGCTGACACCGGGCTATGTGGATTTGCAGGTCAACGGCGGCGGCGGCGTGTTGTTAAACGCCACGCCCACGCGCGAGGCCATTGCCACCATCGCCGCCGCGCACCGGCGGTTCGGCACGGTTGCGATCCTGCCCACGGTGATCACCGACCGCCCCGAAGTGCTTGAAAATGCTGCCAATGCCATTGTCGCGGCCAAAGATCTGCCGGGCGTTGCGGGGCTGCACATCGAAGGGCCGCATATTGCCGAGCCGCGCAAAGGCACCCATGAGGGCAGCTTTATCCGCCCGCTTGATACGCGCACGATGAATGTGGTGCGCCATCTGCGCGAGATCGGCATTCCGGTGATGATGACGCTGGCGCCAGAGGCCGCGACGCTTGAGCAGATTTCCGAGCTGGCGGGGATCGGCGTTGTTGTGTCGCTGGGCCACACCGATGCCACGGCAGCACAGGTTGAGGCAGCGATTGCGGCGGGCGCAAGCTGCGCCACGCATCTCTATAACGCCATGTCCCCGATGACGAGCCGGGAACCCGGCGTGGTGGGCGCGGTGATCAACTCATCGCTGTATGCCGGGATCATTTGTGACGGCTTCCATGTGGCTGACAGCATGGTGGGGCTTGCCCTGCGCGCACGTCCGGTGCCGGACCGTATGATGCTGGTCTCAGATTCCATGGCCACGGTTGGCGGGCCGGACCGGTTTGATCTTTATGGCCATGAGGTTGTGCTGCGCGACGGGCGTCTGATCAACCGTCAGGGCGGCCTGGCCGGGGCGCATATCACTCAGGCCGAGGGTGTGCAGCGCCTGATTTCAAAGATCGGGCTGACACCGGAAGCGGCCCTGCGCATGGCGATCACCACCCCTGCGGCCTGCATGGGGCTGGAGGCGCTCGCAAGCCCGCTCAACCGCCCTGTCGAAGATCTGATCCTGCTGGATCAAGACCACGCTGTGACCGGCACGCTTGCCGCAGTTCTCACCGCGCCAAAAGCCCCAGATGCGGCGGAATAGGTTCACATTTGAGGTCTGTATCGACAGCCCTGCCGGGTTGGATGCCTGCGCCGGCTTGGTGGACCGGATCGAACTGTGCAGCGCGCTGGAACTGGGGGGCCTGACACCCGATCCCGGGCTGATAGCGCTGGCGGCGCAGAGCGACTTGCCAAGCCATGTGATGATCCGGCCCCGCGCCGGAGATTTCTGCTATGATGTGGCAGAAACACAGGCGATGTGCGCCAGTATTCATGCGATGAAAGAGGCAGGTCTTGCAGGGGTGGTTATCGGCGCACGCGAAGGGGACGTGCTTGATCTGAAAACGCTCAGCACCCTGATGCGCGCCGCCGACGGGTTGGAGGTCACATTGCATCGTGTAATCGACCTGCTGCCGGATCCCATCGCGGCCATGGAGCAGGCGATCTCCCTAGGCATAGACCGCATCCTGACCTCCGGCGGAGCGCCCAAGGCGATTGACGGGTTGGCGCAGCTCTCACAGCTGCAAAACGCGGCAAACGGGCGGATCGAGATCATGGCGGGCAGCGGCGTTTCAGTCTCTAACTTGGCTGAAATCGCAGCAACGACCGGCATCACATCCTTTCACAGCTCTTGCGCGAAAGACATGCCTGTGGCTGCAGATTTGCATCAATTTGGCTTTGCCAAGACGCAGCGCGTGACAGACCGCGCCACCGTTTCTGCCTTCCGGAAAGAGCTGGATCAGCTTGCGACGCGGAACTAGCTGCGCAGCGCCTGTGCCAAAGCGTGATAAGAGGCCTTGGGCGTGCGCGCAAAGCTGTCAAAATCCACATGGATCAGGCCGAAACGCTTCTCATAGCCCAGCGCCCATTCGTAATTGTCCATCAGCGACCAGATGTAGTAGCCCTTCAGCGGCACATCTGCGGCCAGCGCGTCCTGCACCGCGGAAAGATGGCTATTGAGGTAAGACATGCGGTGCGGATCCTCCACCACCCCGCGATCTGTGAGGTGATCCGGCGCAGACATGCCGTTTTCGGTCACATAGATCGGCAGATCGCCGGTGTATTCGCGCGCCATGCGGATCAGGAAATCACGCAGCCCGTCGGAATAGATCTCCCAGCCCATTGAGGTCAGCGGCAGATCGCCGGTGTGCTCGCTATAACGCGGCCACGGGCCATCCTGCGGCCCGATGAGCTTGCGGGTGTAGTAATTCAGCCCGCTCCAATCCACGGGCGTGGTGATCACCTCAAAATCATCCTGCCAGCCGTGCGGCAGATGCGGCTCCAAGCCCTCCAGCGCCAATGCGGGATATTCGCCTTTGAACAGCCCGCCGAGGAAGAACCGGTTGTAAATCGCATCATAGCGCGCGGCGGCGGCCGCGGCCTCTGCACTGTCATCCAGCGGCGTGGCCCATTCAAAATTGCACACCGCACCGAGGTTTTTCATGCCATGGCCGCGCATCACCTGAATGGCCGTGCCATGGGCCAGAAGCACATGATGCATGGCGCGTGCGGTGGCGCGGATGTCGCGCAGCCCCGGCGCATGTGCTCCCATGAAGTGGCTCAGCCAACCCACGCACCAGGGCTCGTTGATCGGCGCGACCGACCAAACGCGATCCCCGATCCGGCGCATGAGCGTGTCGGTATAGTCGCCAAACCAGCCCGCAATATCGCGATTGCGCCAGCCGCCCAGATCGGCCAGGGCGGAGGGCAGCTCCCAATGATAGAGTGTCAGCGCCGGATTGATGCCGCGCGCCAGAAGCCCGTCCACCAGTCGGTCATAAAAATCGAGCCCCTCCTGATTGGGTGTACCACGCCCATCGGGCAGCACCCGCGCCCAGCTGGTGGAAAAGCGATAGGTGTCCACCCCCAACCCGGCGATGAGATCGAGATCTTCTTCCAGACGGTTGTAGTGGTCACAGCCCAGCGCGCCATTTTCGGCCCGCACCACATTGCCGGGTGTGGCGGCAAAATCATCCCAATGCGTGCGCCCCGCGCCGCCAAAGCTGTGGCCCTCGATCTGATAGCTCGATGTGGCCACGCCAAATTGAAACCCTTCGGGAAAGTCGGAGCGCTTGTGGGTGATCATCTCAGTCCTCCTGTGCCAGAACCTGTCGCACCGCCGGGGCTGGCCCGGTGGATTGGCCCACGGTCAGGGTTGCTTCGAGCATCTCCTGACGCAGCTCGCTGCCGGGTTTGGAAATCATATCGATCAGCGTGCCAGCCACCTTGCGCCCGGCTTCGCGCACCGAAGAGCGCACAGCGGTGAAAGCAGGCACATCGCCTTCGTTGCCAAAGTAACTCAGCGCATCGTCATGGATCACCACGGAGACATCGCGGCCCATCTTCAGCCCGGCCTCGGAAAGCGCGCGGCGCAGGCCAATGGCCGGGATGATCGAGGACACCACAAAGGCGGTTGGCGGTTTCTCCATCGCCAGCGCTTTGCGGCAGGTTTCATAGCCGTAGTTCTCGGTCATTTCATCGTGAAAGATCAGCTCCTGGCGCACAGGCACCTCGCGCCCGTCCAGCGCCGCCACATAGCCCGCGCCGCGGCGGGTGGCAAAATCCATATCCGCCAATCCGTTCAGCAAGGCGATGCGACGGTGTCCCAGATCCAGCAGAAATTCGGTGGCCCGCTGAAAGGCCCGCTTGTTGTTCACATCCACCCAGCTGTAACGCTCTGCCACCTCGGTGGAGCGGCCATGCACCACAAACGGCACACCCAGTTCCTGCAACAGCGCGATGCGGCGGTCATTCACCTTGGGGCCATGTACGATGACCCCGTCCACTGCTCCACGTGAAACAAGTTTGCGGTAACTGGCTTCTTCGTCCTCGTCATTCACCACCGACAGCAACAGATCATAACCGTTGTCAGAATAGATCTCCCCCGCCCCGGCGATGAAATCCGCAAAGATCGGGTTCACCATCTCATGCTTCTTGGACACCGGCAGCACGTGACCGATGGTCATAGCCCGCCCGGTCGCCAGCGTTTTGGCACGGGTGTTGGGCGCATAGTTGTGGGCGCGCGCCGCCTCCAGCACCTTTTGCCGCGTTGATTCGCGCACTTCAGGATAGCCGTTTAACGCACGCGACACTGTGGTCTGCGACAGACCCAGTTTCTCTGAGAGCTCTTTCAGGTTCATGATTTTTGACGTTTATTCCTCAAAGCGCTTTGATAATGGATACTTTATCGGTGTTACCAACAGCATCAACATCAAAGAATTCCTCCTGAAAACAGTCATAAATCATATATTTCTTTGGCACAAGCGCCGCAACTTCAAGCGCATTGCAAAATTCAAAGCGCTTTGGTAATCTATCCACAGATTATGGAAACTGGGAGGAAATCCATGACACCGAAACTCTATGCGAGCGCCGCCGCGCTGGCGCTGATGGCGGGCACCGCAATGGCGGACGGCCACGGCCACATGAAGTTCAAGCCGGGTGAGGGAGCATTCAGCTGGGACAGCTACAACGCATGGGCCGAGAGCGCGCCGGATCTGAGCGGTCAGACCGTGACCGTGGCCGGTCCCTGGCTGCAGCCGGAGGACGACGTATTCCGCTCCGTGCTGGCCTATTTCACCGAAGCCACTGGCGCTGAGGCGATCTACACCGGTTCTGACAGCTTTGAGCAGCAGATCGTGATCGACGCCGAAGCGGGCTCCGCCCCCAACATCGCCGTGTTCCCACAGCCGGGTCTCGCAGCAGACATGGCCGCGCGTGGCCTGCTCTCTCCGCTGCCCGCCAGCATGGCCCCCTGGACCGTTGAGAACTACGGCGCAGGCCAGAGCTGGGTGGATCTTGGCACCTATGCGGACAAAGACGGCGCTGATCAGCACTATGGGTTCTTCTACAATGTGAACGTAAAATCGCTGGTCTGGTATGTGCCGGAAAACTTTGAGGACGCCGAGTATGAGGTGCCCGAAACCATGGAGGAGCTGCGCGCACTGACCGAGCAGATCGTGGCCGATGGCGAAACCCCTTGGTGCATCGGTCTGGGATCGGGCGCGGCAACCGGTTGGCCCGCCACCGACTGGGTGGAAGACATCATGCTGCGCACTCAGCCAGCCGATGTTTATGACGCCTGGACCACCAACGACATTCCGTTCAACGACGAACGCGTGGTGGCAGCCATTGAAGAGTTCGGCTGGTTTGTGGGCGATGACGCCAAGGTCTCCGGCGGCGCGGGTGCCGTGGCCACCACCGACTTCCGCGACAGCCCGAAAGGCATGTTTGCCGCCCCAGCAGAGTGCTACATGCACCGTCAGGCCTCCTTTGTGCCAGCCTTCTTCCCGGAAGGCATCGAGTTTGGCGAAGATGTCGATTTCTTCTACTTCCCATCTTATGAGGGCAAAGACCTCGGCAATCCGGTTCTGGGCGGCGGCACATTGATGGCGATCACCGATCCGTCTGATGCCACCACCGCGCTGATGGAATTCTTCCAACTGCCGCTGGCGCATGAAGTCTTTGGCGCGCAGTCGGGCTTCCTGACACCCCTGAAAAGCGTGAATCCGGAGACCTACCTGAACGACGCGCTGCGCGGCCAGGCAGATATTCTGGTGAATGCGACCACCTTCCGCTTTGACGGCTCTGACCTGATGCCAGGTGGCGTGGGCGCAGGCTCCTTCTGGACCGGCATGGTCGATTTCACCGGCGGCAAAGACGCAGCCACGGTGGCGACCGAAATTCAGGACAGCTGGGACGCGCTGAAATAAGCGCGCTCTGACGCCAAACCCGTGTCGCCCCACAGTCGGGGCGGCACAGTTCAAAAAAGGGGTGCGCCATGTCTCCGGCCCTGCTTGGTCTTGTGACCATTGCGATTGGTGTGAGTGGCTGTCTTGGCTATTTCTACCTGTCCAATCTCTTTCTGGATAAAGTCCTGTTTCCGCCGGTGGGCCCCAATGCGGGGCGCAATATCAACCGCGCAAACATGATCCGCCCATGGCTGTTTCTCGGCCCTGCGATCCTCGCGCTGGGGCTGTACCTCGGCTATCCGGTGATCGAGACGCTGCGGCTGTCTCTCACGGACCGCACGCAGGATGAGGCCTTTGTCGGCCTCGCCAATTACAGCCAGATGTTTGCCGAACCCAAATTCTGGGAGGCAATGCGCAACAACATGCTGTGGCTGATTGTGGTGCCTGCTGCCTCCACCGCCTTTGGCCTGTTGGCAGCGCAGCTGACCGACCGCATCAAATGGGGCAACATCGCCAAATCCCTGATCTTCATGCCGATGGCGATCTCCTTTGTTGGCGCGTCGGTGATCTTCAAACTGGTCTATGATGCGCGCCCCGCGGGCAATGAGCAGATTGGCATCTTAAATGCGGTCTGGCTGCAGTTTGAAGGTGGAATAGGCTCTTTTCTGATCCTGAAACTGATGCCTGCGGTGCTTCTGGTGAGCTTTGCCGCAATCGTGGCCTATGTCGCCTATCTGCTGCTGCGCCCCCTGTTTGAAAGCGCTGGCACCGTATTGATCAAAGCACTGCGTGTGTTTGGCGCGGCGCTTGGCCTGTGGTTTGCCTATACCGCGCTCAGCAATGCGGTGACGGTCTTTGTCACCGAACTTGAATATGGTGCACCGCAGACCTGGCTGACCCTGCCGTTTTACAACAACTTCTTCCTGATGGTGGTGCTGATCTGGATCCAGACCGGCTTTGCCATGGTGATCCTCTCCGCCGCGCTGCGCGGCATTCCCGAAGAAACCATCGAGGCCGCCATTCTGGATGGGGCCAACCCGTTTCAGATCTTCTTCAAGATCAAGGTCCCGCAGATCATGCCCACAATTGTCGTGGTCTGGACCACCATCACACTGGTCGTGCTCAAGGTCTTTGACATCGTGTTCGCCATGACCAACGGCCAGTGGGAAACGCAGGTCTTGGCCAACTACATGTATGACAAGCTGTTCCGCGCCAATGACTGGGGCGTGGGCTCTGCCAGCGCCATCATCATCATGCTGCTCGTCTCCCCGATCCTGATCTGGAACGTGGTGCAGGCCCGCAAAGAACTGCGCTGAGGAGAGAGACCATGGACAATATCGCAGGACGTAAATCCGGTCTCAGCTGGGCAGTGAATATCTCTGTGGCGCTGCTTGTGGCGCTGTGGCTCTTCCCCACCGTTGGTTTGTTGGTGTCCTCCTTCCGCACCGCAGATCAGATCTCTGCTTCGGGATGGTGGAAATCCCTGTTTTCGGCAGAGCAGGTCGTGCAGCTGCGCACCGGTGGGGCGGAGGCCGCAACACAGGAGGGCGACCTCTGGGTGGTTGAGGGCAATCTGCTGGACGAGGCTGAGGACGGCCCCGCACCGGGCATCACCATCACGCGGTTTGGCGTATCCTCCAAAGCGGTGGACGCCTTTGCGGTGGGCGACACAGCAACGTTTTCCAGAGACGAGAAAACCTTCACCATGGACGCGGCGGGGACCTACCGTTTCACCTCCACGGAGAAGCTGCGCAAACGTGGCCAGCGGGTGTTCATCACCGCCACCCTGCCGCCGGACTTTACGCTGGAGAACTACGATCAGGTGCTTTTCTCCGGCAACAGCAATGACAGCATGGCCAAAGCGTTTTTCAACACGCTGACAGTCACGATTCCGGCCACAATCATCCCAATTCTGATCG
The DNA here is from genome assembly GCF_017743755.1 of Shimia sp. R9_3. Classification (NCBI taxonomy): domain Bacteria; kingdom Pseudomonadati; phylum Pseudomonadota; class Alphaproteobacteria; order Rhodobacterales; family Roseobacteraceae; genus Shimia; species Shimia sp. R9_3. Next base: position 238,627 of record NZ_JAGHRP010000001.1, read on the forward strand.
CCGCCTTCGCCGCCTACGCGCTCGCGTGGATGGAGTTCCCGGGCCGTGTGCTGTTGATTGCGACAGTGGTGGGCCTCTTGGTGGTGCCCTTGCAACTGGCGCTGATCCCGCTGTTGAAGCTGCATCTCAATATCGGCATCGGCAAAGGCTATCTTGGCGTCTGGCTGGCCCACACGGGCTTTGGCCTGCCGCTCGCGATCTACCTCTTGCGCAACTATATGGCGGGGCTGCCCAAAGACATCATCGAAAACGCCAAGGTGGATGGGGCCACGGATTTCCAGATCTTCACCAAGATCATCCTGCCTCTGTCTTTCCCTGCGCTGGCCTCTTTCGCGATCCTGCAGTTCCTCTGGACATGGAATGATCTGCTGGTGGCCAAAGTCTTCCTGATCGACGCCACCGGCAACACCACAGTGATGACCAATCAGATTGTCGAGCTGCTGGGCACCCGTGGCGGCAATTGGGAGATCCTCGCCACCGCAGCCTTTGTCTCCATTGTGGCGCCGCTCTGCGTGTTTTTTGCCATGCAACGCTATCTCGTACGCGGCCTGCTGGCCGGCTCCGTGAAATAACAAAACAGACCCTAACACGGCAGAAATGCCGCCAAGACCTAGGACGACCCGATGACATATCAGGACCCGAACATGACCCAAGACACCGCTCTCATCACAGACCCAGACTGGTGGCGCGGTGCGGTGATCTATCAGATTTATCCGCGCTCCTATCAGGACAGCAACGGCGACGGTATTGGCGATCTGGCCGGCATTATGCAGCGCCTGCCGCATGTGGCCAGCCTTGGTGTGGATGCCGTCTGGCTCTCACCGTTCTTCACCTCGCCGATGCTGGATTTTGGCTATGACGTTTCGGACTATCGCGATGTCGATCCGATGTTTGGCACGCTTGCGGATTTTGACGCGCTGATCGCCAAGGCCCATGAGCTGGGCATCAAGATCATCATCGATCTCGTGCTCAGCCACACCTCTGACCAGCACCCGTGGTTCGTGGAAAGCCGTGCAGATCGCAGCAATGACAAGGCCGACTGGTACGTCTGGGCTGACGCCAAGCCGGATGGCACGCCGCCCAACAACTGGCTGTCGATCTTTGGCGGCCCGGCCTGGCAGTGGGACACTGCGCGGATGCAGTATTACCTGCACAACTTCTTGGCCGAGCAGCCAGACCTCAACTTCCACAATGCAGAAGTGCGGCAAGAGCTTCTGGATGTGGCCCGCTTCTGGCTGGAGCGTGGTGTGGATGGCTTCCGTCTGGACACGGTGAACTTCTATTATTGTGACGCAGAGCTGCGCGATAACCCGCCCCTGCCCGAGGATCAGCGCAACGACAATATCGCGCCAGCGGTGAACCCCTACAACCATCAGGATCACCTGCACGACAAAAACCAGCCGGAAAACCTCGGCTTCCTGCGCGATCTGCGGGAATTGCTGAATGAATATGACGCGATCACCACTGTGGGTGAGGTGGGGGATTCCCATCGTGGCAGCGAAATTCAGGCGGAATACACCGGCGGCGGGGACAAGCTGCATATGGCTTATGATTTTGCCCTACTGGGCCATGTGCATCCCACCGGCACACGCATTGCCGAGGTGATGAAAAAGGCGGAAAGTTTCTCTCAGGACAGCTGGGGCTGCTGGGCCTATTCCAACCACGACGTGGAACGTCACGGCTCCCGTTGGGCGCTGTCTGATGCGGCCCAGCGCACCTATGCGGCGCTTTTGATGTCGCTGCGCGGTTCTGCCTGCATCTATCAGGGCGAAGAGTTGGGCCTGCTGGAGGCCGATGTGGCGTTTGACGATCTGCAAGACCCCTATGGCATCCGTTTCTGGCCTAAGTTCAAAGGGCGTGACGGCTGTCGCACGCCCATGGTGTGGAAGTCTGACAATCAGAATGGTGGTTTCTCGGACAGCAAGCCCTGGTTGCCAGTGGCCTCTGAACATCTGGCGCTATCGGTGGAAGCACAGGAAGACGCCTCCGGCTCCATGCTGAATTTCTACCGCCGCCTGATTGCCTTCCGCAAAACCGTGCCTGCGCTGGCTAAGGGGGATTTCACCCTGATCCACGCCGATGACACCCACATCCGGTTTGAGCGCAGCCACAATGGCACCCGCGCGATCTGTGCCTTCAACCTGTCTGACAAAGACCAAAGTTTTGATCTGCCCAGCGGCGCCTGGAAAGTGGAGGCCAAAGCCCCCTTCACCGTCAGCCGCGATGGCAACAGCGTCACCTTGCCTGGATGGCAGGCGGTCTTTGCGGTCACATCAGGCTCTAACACGGCGCAAAACAGCGAGGAAAGCGGACATGGCTGATCTGGTTCTCAAAGATGTGGCCAAGTCCTATGGCCAGGTGAATGTATTGAGCAAAATCGATCTGGAGATCGAGAAAGGCGAATTGATCGTCTTTGTCGGCCCGTCAGGCTGCGGCAAATCCACCTTGCTGCGGATGATCGCGGGGCTCGAACATATCACCGGCGGCACGCTGGAAATTGACGGCACATTGGTCAACGATGTGCCGCCCAGCCAGCGCGGCATCGCCATGGTGTTCCAATCCTACGCGCTTTATCCGCATCTCACGGTTCGCGAAAATATGTCCTTTGCGCTCAAGATCGCGAAAATGAGCACGGCGGAGATCAACGAGCGTGTGGAGAAGGCCGCCAAAACCCTGCAGCTGCACAATCTGCTGGACCGCCTGCCCAAAGAACTCTCTGGCGGGCAACGCCAGCGTGTGGCCATCGGCCGCTCGATTGTGCGCGATCCAAAGGTCTACCTGTTTGATGAGCCGCTCTCCAACCTTGATGCGGCGCTGCGGGTCGCCACCCGCATCGAGATTGCGCAGCTCAAGGAAAGCATGCCTGACAGCACCATGGTCTATGTGACCCACGATCAGGTGGAGGCGATGACGCTTGCCTCGCGCATTGTGGTGCTGGCCGGTGGCGGCATTGCGCAGGTTGGCACGCCGCTGGAACTCTATGAGCGCCCCGAAAATGAATTTGTCGCGCAGTTCATCGGCTCTCCGGCCATGAACCTGCTGCCCGGCAAAATCACGGGCACGGGCGAGACAACCACCGTGGCATTGGATGCAGGTGGCACCGCCACATCGACGGTGCCGTCGCGCGCTGAGGATATGGGGCGTGCCGTGAACATCGGCGTGCGCCCCGAAGATCTGGTGACCACCGACGGCCCCGCGATCTTCACTGGCACGGTCAATATCACCGAAGCTCTGGGAGAGGTCACCCTGCTCTATTTTCAGCCGCAAGGTGACGCGGATCCGGTGATCGGCAAGCTTCAAGGCATTCACCGCGACCTCAAAGGACAGCAGGTGTCCATGACCGCAGACCCGGCCAAGGTGCATATTTTTGCCGACACGCAGTCGCTTCTCTATCGCGACCGTCCGATCAAATCGATCACAACCAAGGCGCATTAAACCGCGCCAAGGTGCATGGCCCTCATTTTAGGGTTGCTCTCTGCCCCTGCAGCACCCGCCGCAAAACAGTGGTGTGGTGCGCAAAATCGTTGCAAACTAGGGGGATGCAACGCACCCAGCAAGAATCGCGCCGCCGGATTTCAGTGGGCCACAACCAGAGCAGCACAGGCTCTGTGCAAACTTACGAAAAATTTTTGACGAATTTAGCAGACCGCCCAAATATCAACAGTTTTTTTACCTCTGTTAAATAGTCGTCAAGACGTTCCATCTGTCGGCTTATCTAAGTCATTGGGGTTTATCGCAATGCTGCGTCTTATCAGGTTGTTCGTCACATTGGCTGTCGCCGGTGTTCACTGCGCCCCGCATATGTCGGTGGCGGAGACGTTGACCATTGGCACGATGAACCAGGGCATCCGCGCGCAGATGAAGATATATGAGCCTTTCGCGGCTTATGTTGAGGAAGAAATGCGCGGCACCGCGGTGACCAATGTGCGGCTGATGGTGGTGTCGAGCGCCGATCAAATGGCGGATGCGATCAAACGCAACGAGGTCGACATCTTCATCGACAGTCCGCTTGTGGCCGGCAAAGTGGCCAAGATGTCCGGCGCACAGCCATTTCTGCGCCGCCATCAGGAAACCGCAGGTCCCTATTTTTCGGTGATCCTTGCCCATGTGAACAGCGGGATCGCCACGCTGGACGATCTCGAAGGCAAGACCATTGCCTTCAGCGAACCGGAATCCTCCGCAGGCTTTCTGCTGCCCGCCCATATCATTGTGCAACACGGCCTGCGTCTGCGCGAGAAGCTGAACCAGACGCAAGTTGCCGAAGAGGGTGAAGTGAACTTCGTGTTCTCCTCACACGATAAAAACACCATTTTTCTGATCGCCAGCCAGCGTGTGGACGCGGCGGCCACCAATCTGGATGCGTTTCAGGCCTTGCGCGCAGCGCGTCCGGGTGAGTATCGCGTCATCGCCAGTTCCGCAAAGTTTCCGCGTCAGGTGTTGTTGCATCGGGAGAGTTTGAACCCCGACACGCTCTCAGACGTACGCTCTGTGTTGCTGGGCATGCAAGAGTCAGAAGAAGGTCGCAACGTGCTTAAAAAACTGCAGAACACCAGCGCGTTTGATGATTTTCCAGATGGTCGCAATCGGCTGTTTGAAAGGATCAACAAAATACTGAGCGACCTCGAAAAGGCGGGGATACAGTAGCGTGTCCGCAGAGAAGAAACGACCTTTGAGCTATTTTTCCCAGACATGGCAATCGATGACCTACGGCCTTGGCCGTCGCATGACGCTGTACTTCGGCCTCATGATCGGTGCCTTTGTGACCACGCTGATCTATCTCAACACCCTGACCCAGCTGGAGCTGGTGCGCACGCGTTTCTCGGAACGCTCAGACGCGCTGGGAATCCTGATCCAGGAAGTGACGCTGCCTTACCTCTTTGAGGGGCGTCCGGCGGAGCTCGACATCATCTATCAGGAGCTGATGCGCCAGCCCGACATCCTGAGCCTGAAGTTTGTCGACCCAAACAGCTATCTGCTGGTGAACGGCGAAGAGGATTCCAATGCGCTCTTTCTCAGCCGGGTCGAAGATCCCCTGATCACGCTGGCCACCGAGACCCAGACAACCAATATCATCTCCGAGGACAACCGCATTCAGGTGGCGGTGCCGGTGATCTATGGCAATGTGAACTACGGCACGATCCGCTTTGATCTGGATGGGGAGCCTGCCAGCCGGGAAGTGAACCTTGTGCTGCGCCGGAACCTGCTTTTCGGGGTGTTTTTCACCCTCACCGGCGTCTTGTTGAGCATCTGGGTGTCGCGCCGTCTGACCGAGCCTCTGGCGCGTCTGAACAGCGCCACAAAACGCGCCGCCAAAGGCAACCTCAATCAGTCCATTGTCATCCGCACCAATGACGAGGTCGAAAGCCTCGCCAACAGTTTCAACCTGATGCTGGGCAACCTGCGCGCCTGGGTGCAATCGCTGGAGGACACCCAGACCAAGCTTGAGGTGTCGGGTCGCGATCTGAACCTCAAAAACCAGGAGCTGCAAATCGCAGCGGAACAGGCCACAGCCGCCGAAAAGGCCAAGTCCCAGTTCCTTGCGCGCATGAGCCACGAGATCCGCACGCCGATGAACGGGGTGCTTGGCATGGCGGAGCTGCTGGCGGACACCGATCTGTCGGTGGATCAGCAAAACCTGCTGGAATCGATCCACAGTTCTGGCTCCACCCTGCTGCGGATCATCAACGACATTCTGGATTTCTCCAAGATCGACAGCGATCACATGACCCTGCGCGAGGAGGCCTACCGCCCCAGCGACGTGATCGAAAACACCGCGCAGATGCTCTCCTTTCAGGCGGCGCAGGCGGGCGTTGATCTGATCACACGGGTTGCGCCGGAGCTGCCCAAATCCCTGATGGGCGACGACTCGCGCCTGCAGCAGATCATCATCAATCTTGTGGGCAACGCGCTGAAGTTCACCGAAGAAGGCTATGTGCTGATCAACGCCACGCTCAAAGAGGATGACGGGCGCGAGGTGATGCAGGTGGATGTCTGCGACACCGGCATCGGCATCCCGAAAGACAAGCTTGAGACCGTGTTTGACCAGTTCACGCAGGTGGATGGCTCCTACAGCCGCCGCCATCAGGGCACCGGTCTGGGCCTTGCCATTGCCAAAGGCTTCACCGAACTCATGGGCGGGCGCATCTGGGTCACCTCTGAGCTTGGCAAAGGCACCACGTTCAAATTCACCATTCCGATCAAAAAGCCTGACACGCCACCGCCGCTGCATTCCGAGGACAGCGTCGATCTGGAAGGTCTCAGGGTTCTGGTTCTGCAATCCGAACCCACAGCGCTGTTTGTGACCAAAGAAACCTTGAGCCAATGGGGGGCTGAGGCGCAAACCTTTGAGACCGCCGCCGCCGCGCTCAGCAGCCTGCGCGCCGCCACGGAGGCCAAGGAACCCTACGAGGTGATCATCACGGAAACCTCCCTGCCCGATATGGAGCAGGCCAAGCTCTTTGCAGAGCTCAAGGCGGCGCAGGGCCGCAAGAAGGCGCGTCTGATTGTGGTCAAACCGATCAGCGAAGCGCTCAAGACCGACAAGGTGAAAACACCGCAGGCCGATGCCGAACTGCTGAAACCTGTTCTGACACCCAAACTGCTGGCCGCCCTCGTGCCGGATGAAATCGACGCAGAAGAGGCCGCCGCCCCCAAGGCCTTCTTTGCCGCCAATGGCGCGCCCAAACCCATCGCGCAGGAGCTTTCAGAGCTGCCTGAGGACAAAACGATCCTGATTGTGGATGACAACAAAACCAACCGCAAACTCATCGAGGTCTTCCTCACACGGCTTGGGATCAGCCATTACTCCGCCAACGACGGGGAACAGGCGATCAACCGGTTCCGCACACACCGCCCCGATCTGGTGCTGATGGATGTGAGCATGCCGGTGATGAACGGGCTGGACGCAACCCGCGAAATCCGCGCGCTTGAGGCGCTTGGAGGTGCGGCCCGCAGCCAGATTGTCGGGCTGACAGCCCATTCCGCTCCTGAAGATCGGGAGGCCTGTCTGGAAAGCGGGATGGATGCGCATATGGCCAAACCGATCAAACTTCAGCAGCTCAAAAAGATCATCGCCGAACTTTGAGATTGATCGCCGCTTGAGACGCGCAAGCTATTGAAATTCCGCTCTTTGCCCTGCAACACTCGGCGAAGTTGCAAGGAGCGGAACATGGCGAAGACAACACAGCATGTTGTGGTGGTGGGCGCAGGCATCAATGGCGCGGCCACGGCGCTTTGGCTGCGGCGCGCAGGCTGTGAGGTGACGCTGATTGACAAGGGTGCGCCGGGCATGGGCGCTTCTTTTGGCAATGCCTGCCTGTTGGCCAGCTGCGCGATCCTGCCCAATGCAACACCGGGTCTGGCCAAAAGGGCGCCGGGTTACCTGCTCAACCCTGATTTCCCGCTTTTCATGCAATGGGGCCACCTGCCCCGGCTGGTGCCTTGGTTGCTGAAGTTCATGGGATATTCCAGCGACACCCATGTGCGCCGTATCACTCAGGCTCTGACAGATCTGATCGGCGACAGCGTCGAGCAACACAAGGCGCTGGCCGCGGGCACCGCAGCGGAGCGCTGGATCAAAGACACCGATTATCTCTTTGCCTATAAAGACCGCGCCGCATTTGACGCCGACAGCTACGTCTGGGACATGCGCGCCGAGATGGGCTTTGTGCCCGACCTCGTCGAAGGGCAGGCGATACGGGAGATGGAGCCCATTCTGGGCGGGGACATCGGCCTGCTCGCGGTCAACAAAGCTCATGGCTATATCCTCAACCCCGCGTCTTACGTGAAAGCGCTGGTGGAGACATTAACCGGCATGGGCGGCCGCTTTGTGCAGGCGGAGGTGCGGGATTTTGATCTTTCAGGGGGCGAAATCTCCGCCGTTCTGACCGATCAGGGCCGCATCGACTGTGACCGCGCGGTGCTTTCGTCGGGGATCTGGTCCAAGGATCTGGCGCGCAAACTGGGCCTCACTGTGCCGCTGGAGGTCGAACGCGGCTACCATGTCACCTACCGCAACCCGTCGGTGCAGCCCAACAATCCGATGATGATCGCGGACGCCAAATTTGTGGCCACGCCCATGGATCAGGGGCTGCGCTGCGCCGGGATTGTCGAGTTTGGCGGCCTGTCAGAGCAGAAATCCAAAGCCCCGCTCAAGCTGCTGCGCCGCAAGGTGGCAGAAGTGTTCCCTGATCTGAAAGCTGACAGCGAAGAGGAGTGGCTCGGCTTCCGCCCGACGCTGCCGGATAGCCTGCCGATGTTGGGAGAAATTGGCACAAGCGGTGTGTTTGCGGCCTTTGGCCATCAGCACATCGGCCTCACAGGCGGTGCAAAAACCGGACGTCTGGTGGCGGATCTGATCACCGGCAAAACGCCCAACATGGACCTCGCACCCTACCACCCGCAACGTTTCACATGAAACATCGCCCGCAACGTGGCGGGCGATGTCTCAAGTTTTATTGGGGATCAGGCGGATTTGCGTTCCGCTTCCGCTGTGGACACCTCAGCTTCCACTGCTGAGCCTTCCACCACCTGATCATCCGCGTCCGATACCTCTTCGGCATCTTCGACGGAGGAGTGTTCAGAGTGATCTTCCAGCGCGCCGATGATCAGCGGCAGCATGGCCGCACTGGCCTGGCTCTGGCCTTCGACTTCCGGCGGAGCCACCCAGCTTAGCGTGTCAAAGCTGTGGCAGGTCTCACAGGTTGGTGCCCACTCCGCATGGATGTGACCACAGTTGTCGCAAACCCATTGCGGACCGCGCGGCGCGCTCAGCGCTTTGGCGAGGAAACCCTTCACCACCGCATCGCTTGAACCTTCGCCACGTTCCACAGCTGCCATGATGGTCAGCACTCGCTGCGTGGCCGCGCTCTCAACCAGATCGCCCAGCGCACGGCGTGCCGCCGGGAAATCTTCCGCCGCAATATAGAGCTCCGCCATGAGCATTTTGCTTTCGTCATGCTCCGCCGTGGTCTTGATCAACGCGCTAAAGCGCTTGATGCGCGCCTCAGGTGTTTCATCAGGGGCGATCTCGGCAAAAGCAGCGGCAAGATCCGGATGCGGCTGCGTATCCCAGGCTTTCTTGAGCAGGCGTGTCGCATAGCGCGCTTTGCCTTTCTCAATATAGCCGCGTGCCGCCAGAACTGCCGCAGGGATCAGATCCGGTGACAGACGGTTGGCCTCAATCGCCTGCTCCTGCGCCTCGATCGTGGTGTCTTCGGCCATCACATCCTTGGCTTCCGACAGTGCCAGAACCGCATCGCGACGGCGGTGCACATCGCGCGGCAGATTGCCGTGGCGCAGCTTGGCGTTCAGCGTGCCACGGGCGCCTTTCCAGTCTTTGCTTTCGGTCTGAAGCCGCAGCAGCGTGTCCTGCACCTCTTCATGGCGCGGCTTCAGCGCAAAGGCGTTTTCCGCCAGCTTCAGCGCCACATCGGTTTCACCCGCCGCCAGCTTCTGCTTCATGAGGCCGCGCACACCCACAAACCGCGTACTCTCGTCATTGAGCAGCTTTTTGTAGGTTTCCTCGGCCTTTTTGGCATCGCCATGCATCTCAGCGGCCTGTGCCACAATGAGGTTGGTCAGCTGCGGCTTCATCAACAGGCGCTCTGCACGGCGCGCTTTGTCCATCGCGATGCGCCCCTCACCGGAGGCCAGCGCCATGACGCTGTCAGACAGCGCCTGATAGCCTTTTTGCTCGCGATTGCGGTCAAAATAGCGGCTGATCGCGGTTTCATCCCCGTTGAGGAATTTCAGAACCGCCACGAGAAAGCCGAGAAGCTTGATGCCCACCCAGACAGTGGCCACCAAAGCGGCCAGCGCCAGCGCGGTCTGGAACGGGCCGAGGCTGTATTCCACCCCGCCCACGGTCAGCATCACACCGCCTTCGCTTTCAAGCAGGTAAATCGAGCCAAAGGTCAGCCCGGTGACAATGGCAACAAACGCAATAATTTTGATCAGGGACCAGAGCATGAAATGACCTTCAGTTACTGTTTAGGGTTTGTGCCAGATCTTCGGCAGCTTGCGTGGCGTCAGCCCGGGTCTGCGCCTGCGCAACCCATTCTGCCATCACGGATTTCGGCCCCTCGGCCAATGTGTCGATCTCGCCTAGCACCGTCGCCAGATCACCTGCCTTCAGGGCCGCTTCGGCCCGGCTGAGGATCGCATCTGTGTCGCTGCCTTCGCGGGCCTCAACAGAGCGTGCGCCAAACTGGGTTTTGAAGAAATTGCCAAGGGTGCTGCCTTGGGCATCATCCACCTTATCCGCCCGCGCCTTGGCCAAGGCCGCGCGTGCCGCATCCGGATAGCTCTCGATCAATGCAGAGAGCGGGATGATCCCATCATCCGCAAACTGTTCCAGAACCGGTGCAACCTCCTGCCCGGTGGCAGACCGCAGATCAACCACCGCAGCCCGATACGGCGCGCCGCTCTCAAGCGCGGCAACTATGCGGGTTACAGAAGAGCGCGCCAATGCGGTCTTGGCCGACAAATCCGCGCGGTCTTTAAGCTCCGCCGCTTCCGCTTTCTGGGCAGCAACCAGATCTTTGAGGTCTTTCACCTCGCGCTCATAGGCGGCCACCGCCGCCGCGCCCAACCCTTCGGTCAACGGGCGCTTTTCGATATCCATCAGGCGCGCTTCAAAAGTGGCCACCGCCTCAGACAGGCTGCCCACATCGGCGCGCAACGTCTCAAGCGCGCTTGCGGCCGCATCCGCTGCGCCTTGCGCTCCGGTTGCCGCCGCAGAGCTTGCGCTCACACCGCCCTGCAGCTCAGCCAGCGTGGCATTCTGTGCCTCAAGCTGCGCAGATAGCTCGGCAAGCGCCGCCTTGGTGTCGCCGCCAAGACCAAGCTGATCGCCAAAATAGATCGCCCCGCCAAATCCGATGACAGCCGCGATGACACCGCCAAACACCATCGGCACAAAGCCACCGCGACGGGCGTCCTGTGGTGCGGGCGCTGGGGCCATCTGCTCAGGCTTTTCAGAGGCGACGCGCTCAAACTCCGGCTCTTGCGCGGATGGCTCGTCTGCACTGTCCTGCGCATCCTCAGAGAGATCAGTATCCGAAACCTCCTCCGCGGCGCTCTCCTCCACTATTTCGGCATCTTCGATCGTGTCCGCGGCCTCCACCGCCTCCACCTGATCCTTGTTCGGCTTGTCCGACTTGTCCGTGGTCCCCACCGGTCACCCTTTCGAATCCGTTTTTGCAAATGCAGCACCAAGTCTAGGCGAGCGTGGCGACTCGCTCAATGCGTCACCCTGCGTCCAACAGTCTCGTGATCGCATCCGCCATGGCCCCCGCCTCTTTTTGGGCCGCCAAAACAACCTGTTCACAGGGCAAATCCCCCAAGGCACCTTGTGTCGCGCCACTGATTACCACCACATGCAAAGCGGCCTTGATCGGGCCAAGCTCCTGCAACTGATGCGCAAATTGGTCTGCGGCATTTGGCGAAAAAAGCGGCACTAAGACGGGCTTTTCCTGCATGAGCCGCGATTTTGCGGCATTTGACAGCGCAGAAGGAACCTGCCGGTACACCACCGTTTCGCGCGTCTCGATGCCCAGAGCGGTCAGTCGAGCGGCCAAATCGCCCCGCGACAAAACCCCGCGCAGATGCAAAAGCGGCCCCTTGGGCGCATCGGCTGAAATTCGCGCATAAAGCGCATCCGCGTCGCCTTCCGCTGCAATGGCACGCCAGCCCTTGGCCGTTGCCATCTCTGCCGTGGCCCTGCCAACGCACCAGGCGGGCAGATCCAATCCATCCACCGCCGCCACCGCATTGCGGGAGGTGAACACAACGCCCGTGACAACTGAAAGGTCGACCTCTGCGCCGGTGGGCACAATCTCCACAATCGGGGAAATCTCAATCGGTGCCGCCACGCCGCGTGCGCGCAACACCTCCGCAAACCGCTCCGCATCCGCCAAAGGTCGGATCAGCAAAATCGAAGCAGGTGTTTGCGGCATTCAGGCCACCGGGATTGTTTGAACGATAGGGAGGTGTTACCTGCCACAGAACCCACGCGCAACGGCAAGGACACCCGCCGCCATGACTGAAACGCTCACCATTCTTGGCATTGAGAGCAGCTGTGATGACACCGCTGCCGCGATCCTGCGCCAACCTGCGGGCGCTGAGGCCGATATCCTCGCCTCCGTCGTGCACGGGCAAACCGATCTGCACGCCCCCTACGGCGGCGTGGTGCCCGAGATCGCCGCCCGCGCCCATGCCGAGAAGGTGGACATCTGTATTCAGCAGGCTTTGGAGGCCTCCGGTGTGACGCTGAAGGATCTGGACGCCATTGCCGTCACCGCCGGGCCCGGTCTGATTGGCGGGGTGATTTCCGGTGTGATGTGCGCCAAAGGGCTGTCGGCCAGCCTTGGCATCCCACTCATTGGGGTGAACCACCTCGCCGGCCACGCTCTGACACCGCGCCTCACCGATCAGGTGGCCTTTCCCTATCTGATGCTGCTGGTGTCGGGTGGGCATTGCCAGTTCCTCATCGCCCATGGCCCGGAAAAATTCTCCCGCCTTGGCGGCACCATTGATGATGCCCCCGGCGAGGCCTTTGACAAAACCGCGCGTCTTCTGGGCCTGCCGCAGCCGGGCGGGCCTTCGGTGCAGGCAGAAGCGGAAAAGGGCGATGCCAAGCGGTTCCGCTTCCCCCGTCCGCTGCTGGATCGCCCCGGATGCGACATGTCTTTCTCTGGCCTGAAAACCGCGCTGTTGCGCCAACGCGATGCCATCATCGCTGAAAAAGGCGGGCTGACCGTGCAGGACCGCGCCGATCTCTGTGCCGGATTTCAGGCCGCTGTGGTGGATGTGCTGGCGGAAAAGACCCGCCGGGCGCTGGAGACATATCTGGCGGAACCCCCCTCTGAGCCACTTCTGGCTGTGGCCGGTGGCGTGGCGGCAAATACTGCCATTCGAGCCAGATTAGAGACTGTTTGTGCCGATCTTGGCGTGACCTTCACCGCGCCGCCGCTGGCGCTTTGCACCGACAATGCGGCGATGATCGCCTATGCTGGGCTTGAGCGGTTTCGTGCAGGGGAGCAAGACGACATGTCTCTTGTGGCGCGCCCCCGTTGGCCGCTGGATCAATCCGCACCCGCGCTTCTTGGCTCCGGCAAGAAAGGGGCCAAAGCATGATCTCCGTTCTGGGCGCAGGCGCCTTTGGCACCGCACTGGCCGTGGCCTTTGCCAAAGGCGGCACCGAGGTGACCCTCTGGGCGCGCGATGCTGACGCCGCGAAAACCATGTGCGCAACGCGAGAAAACCCGCGCCTGCCTGGTGTCGATCTCCCAGCTTCCTTGGCTGTTACAGCTGATTTCGCGGCAGCCCTCTCCGATGTAATCCTGCTCGCCGTTCCAATGCAGAAACTGCGCGGCGTGCTGGAGGCGCACCCAGAGCTGTCTGGCCGCACCCTTGTAGCCTGCTGCAAAGGGGTGGAGCTGGGCACAGAGCTTGGCCCCGTGGCCGTGATCCGCGATGTGCTGCCCGAGGCCATGCCCGCAATTCTCACCGGACCCAGCTTTGCCGCCGACATCGCGCGCGGCCTGCCCACCGCACTGACGCTGGCGACGCCCGATGAAGACACCGGAAAAACGCTGCAACAGAGACTGATATCGCCCAATTTGCGCATTTATCGCACCACCGACACAGTTGGTGCAGAGTTGGGTGGCGCCCTCAAAAACGTGATCGCCATCGCCTGTGGCATTGCGATTGGGGCCGGTTTAGGTGACAGCGCCCGCGCCGCGCTCATGACCCGTGGATATGCCGAAATAGTGCGCATGGCCCGCGCGCTTGGCGCGGAGGGCGATACTTTGGCCGGGCTTTCTGGCTTTGGCGATCTCACCCTGACTTGTTCATCTGAACAATCACGCAACTACAGCTTTGGCCTGTCGCTGGGTCGCGGTGAAGGCTTTGACGCCTCCGTCACCGTTGAAGGTGCAGCCACGGCCCGCGCCGCACTCGCACGCGCCAAATCCATGCACATCGACATGCCCATCACCGAAGCGGTTGTCGCCATCCTCGATGGGGGCTTGCAAATCCGCGACGCGATGGAAATGTTGCTTTCAAGACCACCCAAGGAGGAATAACCATGCTGATCGCCCTTATCGCCAAAGACAAAGCCGGCGCATTGGACATCCGCAAAGCCAACCGTGACGACCACGTCGCCTATCTGAAGGCATCCGGCGAAACCGTCATGATGGCAGGCCCGTTTCTGAATGACGCAGGCGACATGTGCGGCTCGCTCATCATTCTGAATGTCGCAGACATGGCCGAAGCCCAGGCCTGGGCCGCAGCAGACCCCTACAAAGCAGCTGGACTGTTTGAGAGCGTCGAGCTGACCGCCTGGAACAAGGTACTGGGCTGATGCGCTATTGGCTGTTCAAATCTGAGCCTTCCACCTGGAGCTGGGATCAGCAGGTCGCCAAAGGCGAGGTTGGCGAAGAGTGGGACGGCGTGCGCAACTATCAGGCGCGTAATTTCATGCGGGAAATGGCCGTGGGGGACCGCGGCTTTTTCTATCACTCCCAGAAAGAGAAATCCGTGGTTGGCATTGTCGAGGTCTGCGCCGCAGCTCATCAGGACAGCACCACAGATGATGACCGATGGGAATGCGTGGACATCAAGGCGATTGCCCCGGTGCCCAAACCGGTCACGCTCGCCATGATCAAAGCCGATCCTCGGCTCACCGAAATGGCGCTTGTCAAAAGCTCCCGCCTGTCCGTGCAACCCGTCACGGAAGAAGAGTGGGCCATCGTTTGCGACCTAGGCGGTGTCAAACGCTGAAAATTCAGGCATACTTCTCCGTGAACAACCATGAACGGGGGAGGTTTCCATGGGATTTCTAGCCGTATGTGTCGCCGCTGTGGCGTCTTATGCCTTTGGGTCGGTCTGGTATATGGTTCTGGCCAAACCCTGGATGGCCGCCGCTGAGGTCAAGCTGGGCGACAACGGCCGCCCCCTCAACGCCAGCAATCCGGCCCCCTATATCGCCGCCTTTGTCTGCACGCTGATTGTGGCGGGCATGATGCGTCACATCTTTGAGCTCTCAGGCATCACCAGCCCCGGCGCAGGGCTGATCGGCGGGCTGGGTATTGGCCTGTTTCTGGCAACACCTTGGATCATCACCAACTACAGCTTCGCCGGCCGCCCGCGTGTCCTGATGCTGATTGACGGTGGCTACGCCACCATCGGCTGCGGGATTATCGGTGTGGTGCTGACTTTGTTTTGAGGATAAGCTTTGAGATATCAAGACATCGTAGAACAACATCCGACCTAATATCAAAAGCTGGGAGGTTCGCCGAAAGCTAGAGGTTTGTTTGTTCTGCCACCAAAATCCTGCGCTCGATCCGAGCGAATACTGTTTCGAAAAGAGCATTTAGCTCGGACGAGCTCGCAACAACGCTCCTACCATGTTCTCTGCGTAGCTTTCGTACGATTACACCATTCTGTGCTAGTTCAAAATCGTCACGACCTGCGTGCCGCTACCCAATTTCTTCTTAGTCCAAAACTCCTTCGTTATAGTGCAGGAAAAAATTGAGCCTTTAACTACCTCAAAATTTCATTGGGAACACCGAAGGACAAAGCTCTGGACAGAGATAGTGTATCAAATCTGTCTAAATCCTAAGCGGGTAGCCACAGCTAAAAGACCTCTGGATTTGTGTCTACGGTTATGTTCTACCACCTTCGCGTATGACGCGAAAAATCACGGCTACCATACAAAATGTGCTTAAGATAGGAATTCCAATTGAAGAATTTTGTAAACGGGGTGCTCGCTTCGATCGACGTGCAACTAGTGCGAAAATCAAAGTATGAACAGCTTCTCGAGAACAGAAAAAAGTATCGCGATATCGAACTTGCCTCTGTGCTTGATATCAAAATGGTCGAACGTTATCTGGAATTCTTACCATTTTCGACATCTCAGCTCCGCCAAGACCTATTCGTATTGAGTGAACTTGGCTTCAAAACTAATGGTTACTTCGTGGAATTCGGTGCGACTGATGGAGTTACGTTGAGCAACAGTTTCCTGTTGGAAAGCAAATTCAATTGGACTGGTATTCTAGCTGAACCAGCCAAAACCTGGCACGATCAGTTGATCAAAAATCGAAACGTGAATATCGAGAGAGACTGTGTTTGGCGCGCTTCAAACGAAAAACTAATCTTTAACGAAGTGCAGGACGCCCAGCACAATGGAGAGTTGTCGACCATAGATTCATTTTCCTCCTCAGACAAACACAAAACTGCTCGACAGATGGGCAAGAAATACGAAGTTGATACAATTTCGTTGATGGATCTTCTAAAAAAATACAACGCACCTAAAAAGATTGACTATCTCTCGATAGATACCGAAGGAAGTGAGTTTGAAATTTTAAACTCATTCGACTTTAGCGAGTATAGTTTTAAAGTCATCACCTGCGAACACAACTTCACTCCAATGCGTGATGAAATTCATAACCTATTGTCTTCTCATGGGTATGTTAGAAAATTTACCGAGTTTTCGCGATTCGACGATTGGTACGTTTTACAAGACAACTAAAGCTTTCAAGTAGACAGCGCTCATTTTGGTCGATCGTATTTGAGAGGCTCAGACGAGCGTCACTTGAGCAGCCGAAGCCAAAGCTACCTTACAAAGAAGCAAACATCCACCTCGGCAGTTTGTTTCGGAAAATGGTTTTGCGCTGCCTAAGGGCGAATTTGATGAGGCGTCGAGGAAATGATCGCCCGAATATGAACCCGAACCGCACAATGACTTTATCCAACACGCTTAGAGAAGGTGCTGTTTTAACTTGGGAGTAAGCCGAGGAAAAAGATGAATTTGCCTTCACCGACGGGCGCGAGAAACTTCGCTCTGCCATGTTCAAGAAATCCAAGCACCTATGAATTTCTCGGTCAAAGTCATTTCGCAAATCTTCGTAGGCAATCTCGAGCAAACGATCTGATTTGATGGACAAAACAGCTTCATAGATGCCGGACTCAAATGCAGCGACGAACAAATTCTTTTTGTTAAGTGTCCCCTTTAGCCCGACACACGTTGACAAAGTCTGATCCAAAATATTGCGTCTTACACGAATGAATTGAGCGTCCGGGTAGTATGACATGAGGTCATCGACCAGCAGTGAGTGCGCGGGCGTTTTTTCAAGCCAAGCGTCGCAATCTTGGGCATTCGCAGCTGCGCTCATCAAAGCTTCAAACATCAGTTCAGGGCAAAGTTGATGATCGACCTCATCGAAATCTACACCTAGTGCCGAAAAGAAATCAGATTTGGAAAAGGCCGCGTAAAGAGCGGATCTATCGACAGCCGATTTCGCGCCACTGAAATAAGGCACTATACTGCTAAAGAAAGCGCTTTCGATTTGCCCATGATGGAGGTCAACCCGTGGCGTATATACTCCATCAACCTCTGCGATGCAGTTCGCGAGCCAAGTTGTGCCAGATCTGTGTTTTCCAAGAATAAAAATTTTTTTCATGAGCTAGTTTATCCAGTCACCATAAACCTTAAGTTGGGCGCTGACGACATAGTCTGTTGAGAAGTGATCAACAACCTTTCGCCGCGCTGCGTGAGACATGGAAGTGCGCTTGCTATGGTCATCTAACAGCGAAGTGATTGCCCGCGAGAGCGCTTGGTATGAAAGTTTCGACTTAGGCACGATGAGCCCGCTAACGCCATC
This sequence comes from Shimia sp. R9_3, assembly GCF_017743755.1. Classification (NCBI taxonomy): domain Bacteria; kingdom Pseudomonadati; phylum Pseudomonadota; class Alphaproteobacteria; order Rhodobacterales; family Roseobacteraceae; genus Shimia; species Shimia sp. R9_3. Next base: position 256,293 of record NZ_JAGHRP010000001.1, read on the forward strand.
ATCAATGACTTTGTCGTAGTCCGGCCAATCGGTTGTGATCACGACCGCGCCAGCCGCCATGGCCTCTAGCACGACTTTGGGAAGTCCTTCCGCATAATTCGTCGGTAGCACAAATACCGTTGTCTCAGTCATGAGCGCAGCCATGTCGCGGTGATCGTAAAGTACCTCGATACCGGTGCCGCCTACTTGATCCTCAAGTTCATTTTCGCTGAGGCCGTCGAAGGAAGCCTCATCAAGTCGACCTGCTATGGTCGGTCTATAGCGGTGAGATATTTCTGACGCTTTGATCGCTTCGATAAATTCTATGATGCCTTTTGACTTCAAAAGGCGAGCGGCAAACAGAATTCGATTGCGGTTTCGTGAGGGTTTATCCTCCGAGGAAAACTGATCAATATCTACACCCGCGCCTCGTATCAGAAATACGTTCTCGTTCAGCCGTCTAGAAAATTGTTTTCCAAGCAAGACCTCTCCGTCGACTGTATTCTGGAAAACATACTTTATGTTCTTCGATCCAGATTTGAATTTCGCCAGAACCAGAAATGAATGAACCAGTATCCGTTTTGGTAGAGAAAGCTGCTCTAATCCGCCCAACCCTGCAATGCTGATAACGCTGTTCATTGATCGCCCAACTGCAAGATAAGGGGCTAGTAACAAGAAACGGATCGTAATCACATGGACCAAATCGGGATCCAGTGTTTTGATAATATCGCGTGTCGCGCGCATTTGCTCAAACAAGCCGAGCCCTTTGTTCGCGCCTTTGCCTGCGAACGGGTGGAAGGTCACGGAACGTAGTTCTTCGGGCACTTCATCTTTGGGCACCGTGATTTCTGTGAAGACATGCACGTCATGGCCTAGCGCGACCAAAGCACTCAGTAGCTCTTTGCGATGACTAAAGAGGTACCAGTCGCTGGGTACGAGAAACAGGATCTTAGACACTAATTTCGCTCACATATTATCTGGTCATAAGCCTGAGAGATTGAGAAGTTTTCGGCTATTTTGTCTCGGCACCGGAGCTTTAAAGCGTGCCAATCCTCTGGCGTGGCGGCCATACGCTTTAAATCAGCCAATCGTTGAATAAGCCGAGCCTCATCTTCAATTGGCACAACAAAACTCTCTCTCACAACGATCTTTTTCGCAGCACCTATATCGGTGCAAAGCGCTGGAACGCCAAACGACATTGCTTCCGCAACCACATTCTGGAAGCTTTCACCCCAAGACGAGAACGAAACATAAGCATCAAGCTCAGTATAGAAGTCGCAAATAGCTTGCGCGTCGACTTCGCCGAATAGTTTGATTTTATCCTTCGCGCGCGAAAAGGCAGGCAGATTTGCCAGCTTATCTGTATCCTTTCCGGCGATGTGAAGTTCGTAGTGCTCATCAGAGGCAATCAATTTCTCGAATGCATTTATTAATCCAGCTAGATTCTTCATTGGGTGGTTGCGCGCAGCAGCGCCAATCACAAATGAGGTTCGCGTTGGATCTCTTAAAGTAAGTGGCCTTTTGCCATCCACTGTGTAGCCGTTGTCGACAACAAAATGACGACGCGCTTTGAACCCAAACGCTTCGTGCCACGTCTGTGCGTGCATGGAATTATATGTGACGGCGTCCAATTTTGGGGTTAACAAACGCAATAACCTAAGGGCGATTTTTATTTTGTGGGACTCATTTGATAAAGAGACAGGCGTATGTCTGATATGCGCCATGACCCGCCCATGAGCGGAAAACTTTAACAGCGCAGAAATAATACCTCCATAGTACATCCACCCAGAGACCAGTGTAACGCTCTTCCTCTTTGCGCGCCAAAGATTGACGAAGGCCCAAATTGCTTTGAGAGGGTTTCGCTTTAGATCCAGATTCACCACCTCAGCGTACTCGGTCATCTCTTTTGACAAAGCCGTTGGAGAACCTAAGTTTACTACAAGGTGTTGATCTCCACGCTGTGCGCCCTCTTTGACTATTCGCGATAGTAGAGTTTCCGCCCCCGCACGGGGCAATCCAGCAATGATATGGAAAACTTGGCTAGCGTCATGCATCTCTGATTTTCTGCTCGTTCGTCGAAATTTGAGCTGATGTAACAGCTAAGAGAACTATCAAAATTGGGGTCAGGACATTTGGCTTGTGGGCCAAAAACAAAATAAGGCCAAAGCTGTACAAAAACGAGCCGCGCCAAAACAGCTGGCAGGCCACGGTTATCACTGGTGCGAACAGGATTGCACTTCCTGTAAGGCCAAACTGTTGGAAAATCGCGAGACCACTGTCAAACCCACCTCCGTAACTCCCGTCCCCGATCAGGAAGTTCGATGGAAGAGTATCATCGTAGAATCTGTTGTCCCCTGCAATCAACCTCCCTCCTTGGCCAAACGAAAGTCGCGCGGCGACAAAACTCAGCGCTTGTATGAGGAAAAAGCCGACTAGAACTACGAACGATCCCCAAAACAGTGAGGTGAAGAAATTCTTCCGAAATAGCTGTAAAACTACCTTAATACGTAGGTTGACCAATGAGGCCACTACCATAGAAATGAAAGTTCCTAGCGAAAATGTTGAGATGATGCCGGTGAAGAGTAGAAATTTTTTCCCGGTCGAAAATTCCCTCGAGGTAACAAATAGAAGAAACACGCAGTAGAGTATCATTCCGAAGGTGCCAGGTTCATTAAATATTCCGCTAACGCGGAAAAAGGTAAGCCCCTCAACAAAGATCCGGGAGGTGGCAAACGATCCGAAAAGAACGCTAATTTGCCGATTGTCGATCACCCATCTGGTGAGCTCTCCCTGCCCAAGGAAGTTGTGAATGAGGTTGGCAACAAGCACGAGTACCAAAATTGGTAAGACCGCATAGACAACGGCGCGTGATGCATCTTCCGTTTTTTTTTGGGCGACCGATGCAATAACAAAAAATATCGCAACTTTGATAGACGCCCCCAGAATGGGCGCTACAGAGGAGGTGAGGCCAGCGGCGGCATAAAGAAGAGCGGTAAACAAGCCACAAGCAATGACAATCGTCGCGCCCAAAATCGTCTTCCTAGGCAGTTTGAAGCGATTAATTGACATAAATGCCAAAGCCAAAACCACCAATAGCAGCTGTCCAACAGGAGCTTTCAAGGCCCCTAATCCAACCACATTGAGCAGCAACGAAGGTGCGGCTAGACCAACCGTTACAACGAAGATGGAGCCCAAAAATTTATGAGACTGGAGCCGCATTTACCAATGCCATGTACTTGTTGTAGACCTGAACAGGGTCGCTCACTTCGATTGCACGCTTACGCAGTTCTTCGGCTTGGTCCGGATCAAGCAGCTTGCTCTCGAGAGCATCTGCGAGAGCTTTCGGAGTCGCCTTTGCAATTGCACCAAAACGACCATTGTCGAGGATTTCGATAGGCCCCGGGCACGGCGTTGAAACTACGTTTTTTCCCGCATAGAGTGCCTCAATAATTACGATGCCAAATCCTTCCCAACGGCTAGACATGAGAAGACAATCGGTCCGTCGCAGATATCCATAGACGTCTCTTTGAAATCCAGTGAACTCATAGGAATGAGCCAGTAATCTTCGTTCTGCAAGCTTCTCTAGATATTTGTGTTCCGGCCCTTCCCCGACAATTGTAATGCGTACCTTGGGAAGGCGTTTTTGTAGCTCACCAACGGCCTCGATTGCCAGTCCAAAGTTTTTCTGCGGGTGCAGGCGCCCAATACAAAGCACATTGTAACCTTCGCAATCGCTATCCGGCACGCCACTGGATAGCTCAGGTGCGAAAACTGGGTTGTGCACAGTCCCAATTAGATGATCCTGAAGATCAGAGCGTTCTCGTAAAGAGTCCTCAATCGCCTTTCCTACGCAGAAGATTCCGTCGGATTTCGGATAGAACCACCATTTCAGATTCTGAATGATTTTTTCTTTTTTGTTCAGAGAAATATCAATCGGATTGTGTTCTGTAACGAAAACGCGGGCTTTCGAGCGCGCAACCTGTTTTAGTGCAAGCACAGCCAAGTTTACATGAGGCTGCCCAGTTATGATCACATCCTCTTTGGTCGCACTTTTCATGATTTTCGCTAGGTTTCTCAGCGAAGATCTGACAGTCGACCTGCCTAAAACCTCGACTGGTACATCGCCAAAGTCCAAATGTCCGTCATCCAAATCAGTCAGCGAAACCACACGGACATCTTCACCTTGCTTAAGGCAAGTGATTGCCAGGTTACAAATTCCGCGCTGTACCCCGCCTCCCTTGAGGTTTGCTACGATCAAAGTGATACGCATGTTAAGCTCGCAATTTGTTCAATACAGAAGCAGCAAATGATCGAAAAACAAGGAACAACGGTATTCGATATTTCAAGGTTCTGCTGATGCGCAGTTTCTCGTTCCACTTTCTCAATGCATGGCGGCGCGAGTTCGAGATACCTCCAACTCGGAACTTTGTAACAACGAAATCCAGAAACTGCGGGGTCTCCGTCGCAATTATGCGTCCAACATGCAACGAATCCGCGCAGATCTTATAGCTTTCATCAAATCTCGGAAAATCGTCAAACAACGATTTGTGAAAAAAGGTAGCCGGATGTGGCGGAAACGCGCGTGTTGGAGGATCGAATTTGTTTGCATAGTTTGCAAATGGCTCTCCGTTAAATGAGATAAGTTCTCCGGACAACGTCTCTTTGCGTACTTGGCCATAGAACAGCCGGCATTCGGGAAAGCGCGACATTCCTTGCAGGATTTCGTACATGACCGTTGACGAAGCGAGCTCGTCATCGGACCCGAGGAATATGATCCATCTTCCGCGCACGCGTTTGAGAGCCTTATTCCAAGCTTCGTATACACCACCATCCTTCTCGACATTCACGACGAGTTCAGGTCGCGACAATCTTTGTAGAATCTCGTACGATCCGTCTTTCGACTCTGCATCGAAAATGAGATGCTCCACGCGCACATTTTCTTGCGCCGCGACACTTTGAATACAAGCCTCAAGTGTTGCGCTGCTATCTTTACAAGCAGTTATAACCGAAAAATCATAGTCTGGGCTTTGGCCTGAGGTGCTATCTGGCAAAAACAACGTCGACCTCAAAAAGCTGCCGGGTTTCATCATCAAAATAGCCAGGAAAAATCCCGGCAACATGAAACCCTTTTTTAGTCATATATTCAAACATGTCACCCATCAGTGGTCTGTCGCGATAAATTTCGACCAATGAGCACTCCAAAAGCGCCAGAGGAACATGATCCAAGAGAGGTCCAAAACCCTCTAGGACATGTTTTTCAAACCCCTGAACATCAAGTTTCAGAAAACACTTATCTTTCTTAAAATCCAGGCTAGGAAAGAGACTTTGAGCAAAGTCCTCGAAGCGCTCGACAGGGATCCCGATCTTCTGCATTTGAGCCTCTTCTTCCAACTCTAAGTGCCGCTTAAACCCATCTGCAACCGGCAAGAGTGAGCTGGAAACGCTATTGGGCGCGACGTAGATATTCTGCGTTTCGTTCTTGTCGCCGAGCGCAATATTGAATGTCTGTATTTTTGACTTAGTTTTTAGATCTTGGACACGGTTTTGCAGGTTGGCAAATGCATCTGGTAAAGGTTCAAAACTGTATATTTTTTCAAAAGCCAAGCTGCTGTTGCTCATGACCTTCGAAATGAATTGCCCTTCGTTCGCCCCGACATCGATCATAACATTCGTTTTATAATCAAGTATTTGCGACTCGAGAAGGTACCAAAGATCGTTACGGTCGTTCAAGCGCGACAGCTTGATACCGAATTTTCTTGCATGTTTCTGGAGAAACTTTTTCATGGTTATCCCTCAATCAGAGCTCTTAGTTCGCTCAAGTTATTCTGCAAACACGCCTCTGGCTCCACCTCAAAAAATAGGCGTTGCAACATATCTCGTCGGGCTCGTGTGTCAGCTTCAATTTTCGTATTCTTTATCAGGGAAAATAAGGCCTCCTGGGTCGATACTCCCATTCCAGCGGTCAGAAATTCATCAGGCAGGATGAGCCCTCTCTGCTCCAAGAAGTTATCTCCAGGGAATCTCAACAGACCAATTGGAATATCCTGTCCCACGAAATCCAAATACAGCCCTGAGTAGTCCGTAAGAATCACATCGATGCCTGCGATAACGTCATTCAATTCCGGCAGGACATTTGCGCCCATGTAAGCACAGTGACTATTTAGCTCATGTTCGTGTTGGCCGTTCGTCAGAAAATGATCTCGGACGATGAGACCGATATTATTCTCTTCTAGAAACTGAACCAGTTCCGAGCGTTCATAGCCGTCCAATTTGCTCAAGCTATCAAGCGCTGTAGCCTTGTTACCTTCCTGGTATGCCCTTTGTGTGAGTGCCAGCAGAACCAACCGTTTACCGACATATTCCTGACCTAAAACCGCGTTTATCTTGTCTCTTGCAGTTTCGCGATTCTGACGGGTGGCGGTCTCAGAAAGCTGACTTTGTCGAGCGGCTCCGTTTACCTTGATTTTCTCAATCGGAACGCTCAGTGATGCTGAGGCAAGATAACGCTCGAATGTTGAGCTTACCCACAGCTGGTCAATGTCTTTCCAATAGGACAAGTACTTCTGTTTTTTTAACGCACCGAAATGTTTGGCTATCTGGCCTGGTGCTTTCAAAGGAATACCATTTGACAGTAAGATCGTTTTCGCCCGCCACGCAAACAAATGTCTGCTTTTCCAGTCATATCCGGGCGTCGTTACAAACATAATTTTCGCCTTCCACAAAAAGGCGATAAAGGAAAAATAACTTGAGCTGGAACGCAAATGTAAGATGTGTGCCTGTGTCAACGGCTCGCTAATATCAGCGTGGTTCCTAGCGACAAAAATAGGTTCGAGCCCGTCTTCAGCTTCTTTCAGATAGGCTTCGAACAAATACTTCGCATTGCCATTGTAGTGGCCTTGATGCCCCAAAAAAACAATATAACGACGGCGACGCGGGATAATTGCCAGCAGATACCCCAGCGCTGCAATGGCGAAAAATGCACACCTATTCAGCAGTAGTGAGACCGCGATACGCATTTCTATGTTCACGCCTGTACCGAAATCTTATCTTGGAAGACCGTAATTCGTGCATCGCAAGCGCCAACTACCGCGCTAGAATGCGTTACAATCAATACCATGGCGCCATTCAAATCCGACTTTAGGAGGTTAACAACGTCCTTTGCAAAGGCGTCATCTGTCGCTGATGTTGGCTCATCCAATACAATGATATCTCCGCCAAAGATCAAGGCACGTGCTATTGCCAACCGTTGGCGTTGCCCCCCGGAGAAAAATCCATATTTGTCGCCAACTAAAGTATCTAAACCTTTAGGAAGATCATGAACATAGCGCTCCAGACCAACACGTTCGAGCATAGTCCAGACAACACTATCTGAAATATCCATACCGAGGCTTAGATTCTCTCGGACCGTCGCATCCAGTAATATCGGATCTTGAGGCACATAACCGATCGCGAGATTGTCCAGAAGCTGAGGCGAAGTCAGTGATGCTTCTAATTCGTTAGAGCTAGAAATCACGATGGACCCGGCCTGCAGGTCCCCCTTAACCGAGCCGAGCAAAACCTTAATGAATGTTGATTTCCCCACGCCATTTGGCCCGGTGACGGCATAAACACGGTTCGACTCTAAAGTCATATTTACGAATTTTTGGAAATATGGCCCGTCTTGCCCCGAAACTACAAGCTCGGCGCCGCCAAATGAAATTTCAAATGGGCGCGGCTGTGGTTCTAGTGGAGCTGAATTCAAGGGAGCGTCAGCTTCTTGATCTGCAAGTTGCTCTGAAAGCTCCTCCAAAACAGGGCCAGAATAGTCCAGTCGCTGAAAATTTGCCAACATTTTAGAAGATAGCGGAAGCAGACGTATAGCGATACCCGCTGTTACAGCAATTTGACTAAGCTCGGGCACATGCCCACCATTGAGAAGCAAGATTACGGCTAAAATCGAGATGATAATGAACTCAACGATCCAGCGTGTCGACATATTCAAGCCGCTTTGGAGCCCACCTGCATGGGCCGACCGTTCGTTCACACGATCATACCGCCGCCAAAAAAAATCAAAAAGTCTGTGCGCAAATATGAGATCTCTTTGTTCAAAAGCCTCATTCACATACTGATATCGAACCCCATCCATTTCTTTGCGCAGCGTGCCGAGCCGACCAAGATGACCACGCACTACGGCTGCCATCAGATAAATCAGAACCCCAAAAAGCACACTGATGACCAATAAGGACGATCCATTCAGGTAGATTAGATAGCTAATCAATACCGCCGCAATTACCGTATCACTCGCTATCGCAATCATCGGAACATAGCCGTGCTGCGTGATACTTTGAGCTTCTACGATTACGTTTTTGGCCAGAAGGTTAACGTTGCGCGTTTTTTCTGAGCTCTTGTTCAGCTTTAGATACTTCCGAAACAGAGACGACGAAATCTCGGCCTGAATCTTAAAGACAGTCGTTGCTTGGAAAAACGACAAAAACACCAACATCGATGATCTGAAAAAGAACGCCAAAACAAACAACGCCAAAACAAAGTTGGTAGAGCGTTCTCCCAATAACGGGACGGTGGTCAATCCGGCTTCATTTGCCATAAGACTTTTGGCAAGTGGGGCAATTGTACTGAATGCGACACTTTCCAATATCCCGATTAATAAGGACGCGAAAATGAGCAACACAAAACTGCGTTTGCGTTGAGAATCCAGCAAAAAATATAAGGACTGTAAGCGCTGTATTAGTTTCATCTATAAAATTTGGTTTTCTAGCTTTGAACCTTGCGACAAATGCTGGCATAGGTTTTCTGCGGCTAGACTTCGCATTTCCTTGTAGGATTGTTGAGAATAGTAGGCCGTATGCGGATTCAGAACCAACTTTCCTTTTTCTATTAGCTCTATCATTGGCTCATGAAGTGCATTTGTTCGAGGCAAGGGCTCCTGTGGAATAACATCCAAGCCAGCAAAAGACAGCTTACCTAGCTTCAGCGCGTTAAAAACTTCCTCTAAATCGTCGATCAACCCACCACGGGCGGTATTAATCAGAATTGCGCCATCTTTCATCTTTTCGATGAATCTTACGTCAATCATTCCCTCAGTCTGATCGTTCAGAGGAGTATGTACTGAAACAACATCACATTGGCTCAGAAGATCGTCGAGAGACCGGTAACGAAGCAACGAGAGGGACTTATCAACACCGGATGGAAGAAGGGGATCATAAAATGAAACCTGAAACCCGAGTGCCTTGCACTTCAAAGCAAGCGAGGTTCCGATCCGGCCCAGGCCAACAACGCCCAAACGCATGTCTTTGGTGCGAACAATATGCGGCAGCGTATTTTCCTGCCAGGTGCCTTCGGCCAACGTTTTGATCACATGGTGATAAGCCGTGAGCCCTCGCGCACCACTTAAGACCATTGCGACACCGGTGTCGGCAACCTCATCGGTCCCGTAGTTTGGAGTATTCCCAAATCCAATTTGCCGTTCGGCTAGAAGCGAAACATCGATTTGATCGAAACCAACCCCATATCGAACCACGGCTTTGAGGTTTGGAAACTGATCGATGTAGTCTGCGTCGATTTCCTGATGCCAAACCAGAAGCCCAACTACGCGCTCTTTCTCGGAAACACTCAACTCACCATGAGCGATACCCAGTCCGCAACGCTCGGTTATTTCCTGCTCAATGTCAGGATTTTCGACATAATCGGTTACGTAGATTAAATTTTTAGAAGCCATTTATTCGTCTTCATTTTGTGCTTTGCATCGCTGCAACAAAGTCGCTGTAAGATTTCCGTACAACGTTGCAGTCGACGGAATAAACCAAATAATTCATGCCCATTTCGCTGAACTCAGTTGCGACCTCCGTTGTGGCGCAAATCGTTCCGACAGATTTGCCCTTGGCGACACAAGCATCTGTCACTTTCCTGACCGCATCCTTGAAAACCGTTGATGAAAAATCTCCCGGTCTACCTAGGCTACGTGAAAGATCGTAGAGGCCAATAAAGATAGCATCGATCCGATCGATGGAAATCAACTCATCAATCGCGTTAGCGCTTTCAATAGACTCGACATTAACAATAATTGCTGTTTCGTCGTTTCTCTTTGACGTCATCTCAGTCGCAGGCAAACGTCCATATTCACCGTTGCGGGTGAACAACGAAAATCCGCGATTCCCCTCGGGTGGATAGAGAGAAAATTCTAGCAGAGAACTCAATTGGGAAACATCTTCGATATTTGGAACCTGTATTCCAGCAATTCCCAAATCCAAGCAGCGCAAAATTTCAGCCTGATCAACATGGGTACACCGGACTAAGGGCGCTACACCACGGGCCTCAGCGGCCAAGGCAGAAGCCAGTACGGTTTCAAAACTATGTGGACCATGCTCGCGGTCGATGATCAAAAAGTCTATGCCTGATGTACAGATAATATCTGCTGCTGCTGCAGACGGAATTGTGAACCAAGTCCCAAGCACTTGCTCTCTGTTTAAGAGCCTTTCGCGAAATGTCATTACAGCTTCCTCTGCATCAAGAACTGCGCATACTCGAAATCTAAGTCTGTATCTACATCGACAGAAGACACATCATCCGTTTCGTAAAAATAGGGGCTCGGACTAACCACATACCGATTGCGAACCATCATTTCTTTTTTTGTTATGAATAGCGCACCGTTCACAGCAAAAGTCTTTGGTAAGTGCTGGGAATACTTGTGCCATGGCCCCCAAGCGTAGTTGATCGGGAGCCCCATCTCAGAAACCAGGAATTCAGAAATTTTCTTAACAGCGACAAGACCGTCATAATCGCCACCAGAACATTTTTCCTGATATGCTGCGACACATTTCGAATACTCATCAAACAGCGGACTGGTTGTATGACACCATGCAACACTCGTCTCATCATCTTCAGGAAGAGACGCAGCCACTTGGTGAATAACCTCTGGCCAAGGTTTGACATTGTCACAGAATTCGACATCGCGCTCAATAAAAGTAAATCCAAGTTCGCTCTGTCTGTCTGCCAAGCTCGTGTAGTCAGACGACACATAGATTTCGTCAAAACAATCGGCCGCGTGAAGCTGCGATAGCTTTAGTTCAAAAAGCGATTTTCCACCAAAAAACTCGCGAAAGTTCTTCGATACGACGCGATCAGATTTTTCTTTTACCGGAACAACAGCAACGATTTTCATGCTTTTCTCGCTTCCGAGACAAACTGGGCTTGATCCAGAACGCGCCCCGCATAGCCATTTTCATTGTCATACCACAAAATCAGATGAATTTGGTTGTCAACAATATCCAACCACCTTGCATCGATGATCGCAGATTCCTCACGATTGATAAAGTCACGGGAGATTAGGGGGTCAGTGTTTATCCCGAAGAGCTTCCAGGCAAATGCAGAATTAAACTTTTCAAAGGCCGAAATGACTGAAGCCTTACTCGCCGGAGCTTCCTTCAGCTGGAGCACGAGGTCAGCGGATCCAACCAAAGATGTAGGAACACGATATGAGAATGATGAAATTTTCGCATCGAAATTCGGCAGTGATTTGAATGTCGCGGTTACCGCAGAAGTTGGTTTTGGGATTAGGTTATCCAAAGCACTGCGACCTAGCGGATAGTGATCATAGATTTCGCCAGGATTAGCCCAAGACGTGGATGGTCCGTCTAACAAGTTTTGGTAGTTTAGCCATGGATGAACCGTGGTAATATGACCTCTTTCAACCCCATAAGCTTCATCAAGACAACGCAGCACAGGCGCCAAAGCAGTAGCATCGCAGATACTCGTCGAAATGATCGAAGATGCTGAGATATCAAGTTGTTCATGGTTAGCCCCAAGAACAAGACATATGTCCGCGTCTGGATGAATATGTGTTGTAAGAACTTTCAGTTTTGGGAACTTTTCCACCAACGCCGACAGAGAGGCACCGTTATTTGACAAGCCTGAAGCATCTATCAATATGTCGATATCAGCGCAGTCTAACGCAGCCACGTCTTCCTCGCGCGAGTATCTAATCTCATCGCCTTCACTTCCGACGCGCAGCGCATTGCTCGAGACTACCTGCAGAGCTGCCTCGCCCTGGCTGACACCTTGGATCGAGTCAAAGTTGTACATATAGCAAACGTTTTTCTCGTCAGGATTGATGTCATTGATCATCACAACGCGAAATCTATGATCTCGGTGGGCCTGACGAAAGATCGCCCGCCCAATACGCCCAAAACCGTTGATGGCAATATTCAAAGAAGTTGGCATAAAATATCCCCAAATTTATTTATGGAATAGCTAGGCTTGTCGATCTGGCCATAATCGACATGAGAGAACTGTTCAACGAAACAGAAATCGACGCCCGTCTCAATACAGGCTTCAGCATCATAGGGTGAATCGCCAAAATACACTGCAGTCAGTCCACTCTTTAGCAAGTTCCTAAAATGCTGCACCTTGTTCAGAGGTGGCCCAAAAACTCCGTGAAACAAATCGGCACATTGGTTGCGCTCAAGGATCTGCTCCACCTCTTTGACATCGCCACCAGTAACAATCAACGCGGTCATTTCGCGCTCTGAGATTTTCTCAATGAGCCTAAGGGCGTCGTCATCAAGAACAACCTCAGACAACATCACTTCAAGATTAGAGTTGTATTTGGCAAGGACCTGTTTCGCGACCGCCTCATCAAACTCCGCGGTAATTTTCGCTTCCCGGGAAATTCCGCTTTGGAAAATGAATTTCTTTGCAAAGCGTGATGCTACACTTTCATCTTCCGTGACGCTCAGAGCCGCGCAATAGACTGCCCGATACTTCGTAGCGTTTGTGTCAGCTAAGGTCCCGTCAAAATCGAACGCGAAGACATCGTAGTTCGCCAACTCAAATGGCCGCAATTCCAGTCGCCTCGCTGCATTCAAATCCAGTGGATACGTTTTGAAACAAGTGTAGTCATTGCTAAAGAAACTGCGTTTTTGTTCAGATAGATATGCCAATCGCGTCTCATCTACACATCGGATAGTCTTCTACGAGGTTCCTGACTTACTTACCAATTGTACTCGCATTCGCCATCCCAGTATCAATGGCATCAAAGAAGCGCAACGCCAAACGTGGTCAGCGATACTCGAAGGGGCCAGTTTCGAGAGGCAAGGTCAAAAAAACATACTAATCTCTGCTGGAATATTTCAAATGCATTGAGGCAACCTAAGCGCGTTTTCTAACCTCGACCACGTGAGCCGCTTCGTGTTTGTCCAAACGGCGACGCCATTTGTCCGATTTTGGATTGAGAGCCAGAAGCTCCGGGAACAGGAAGGCCATTTCGTCCGCATCTACCGTCGCAAATTCCGGCATATCAGCTCCAGCGTGGCGCATCTCCACCTGCATGCCATCCATGGTCAGGATTTGCGGTGTGTCACATAGCACGAGAAAATAGTCGGTCGTGGGCGCATGTGAAACATGCTCTGTTATCCCGTGCCAACCGACGAGATCCTTCACCGGAACCATCACCTCACGCGCAGCAAAGGCAGTTTCAAACTCAGTGCCCCGCATCCAGATCCGAGAATTTGGTGCAAGTAAACAATCACGCGCTGGGACATTTCTCCCCAAAGCGCCAGCAGGCACTCGGATCGGGAGCTCAATTGCCTGCAACACTCCAACCCAGCGCACACGGATAAGCCCCAGATCTCGGCTGACCACTTCATCACCAGCGCGAAGCGTTTCGACCGCCACCTCTCCTTGTCGGGTTGCGATCTTTGTACTTCTCGCAACCAGGCTCACATCTTTGGAGCCCAGCTCTTGCACCTGAGACTGCCGGCCATTTGTGTATGCTGTTTCTGCCTGCGCCATTTTTGCTCTCCCATGGCCATTTCATCGACCGGTTGTTCCGATCGATCTCCCCCATGGTGACGTTGGATGCGTGTTAGGCCCTGGCAGGGGCTTTATTGATCTCAGCTGCAGCGTTTCTCTGCGTCTTCGACGGCAGCGGTAAAACCGCGCAACGAAAACGTATCGGCGGTTTTGGTCCCGCGTGAAGAGCGCGCCGTCAGCGTCGCATCCGCGCCGCGTTTCATGGCCGCAACAATTTTGGCATCATCTCCGGAAGACGCAGGCCAAGCCCATTCGCCTTCTGTGATCATCACAAAACTCTGACCGTCAATGCTCACTTCAACGGTGGATCCACCAGCAAAGGGATATCCACCGGTAAACCCAACCTGCGCCGAGACGCTCTCGTGGGGCAAGAAAGACACCATCAGCAGAATGTCGCTGCGGCGTACGGCCACAACCTGTCCACCACGGGTGTTCACGCTCTCTTTGGCTGTGCTCACCGCCCAGCATTCACGTTTGTCACCGTCTTTGTGCTCAAAGACGCTCCAATCCGTGATGGCGTTGACCTGATTTTCGCTTGATGCCTGTGCCGAAACACTGCCACTCCAAAGCGTCGCCGCCATGGCCAGCGCCGTCATCCAACGTGATGTCATGCTCTTCTACAGCCTCCAAGCTGTGTGTTGCCTCTGGTTCCTGCCCGCTGGTTTTGCACCATTTGTGTTGGGCCGGAGATTATTATACGCGATAGAATAAGCTTAGCCCATGTTTGCCGCGAGACGAAAGACCCGTTGGCACAAATTTGCCCATGAAAGCGAGAGATTGATGACCAAAGCCGTGCCGATGACCGAACTCTGGCGAGGAGACATTCTTGAGAGTGTCCACAGCGGCCATGCCGTGGTCTGCAATGCCGACGGGGAGATTGTGCATGCATGGGGCGATCCAGATGCCATTGTGCTGCCTCGCAGCTCCTCAAAAATGATCCAGGCACTACCTTTGGTGGAAAGCGGCGCAGCCGATGCCGCCGGTTTGACAGAGCAGCACTTGGCGCTGGCCTGCGCGTCCCATAACGCATCTGCCATCCACAATGACATGGTGAATGCCTGGCTTGCGGCACAAGGATTTTCCGACGATGATCTGATTTGCGGACCTCAGGAACCGCGCGACATCGGTATTCGTGATGAGTTGATCCGCTGCAATGACCCGGTCTGCCGCGTACACAACAACTGTTCCGGCAAACATACGGGTTTCCTCACTCTGACCAAACATCTCGGCGCAGAGAAAAACTACACAGATATCGACCATCCTGTGCAAAAAGCCGTTCTGGCAGCGCATGAAGAGCTGACACAGGAAACCAGCACAGGCTACGGCATTGATGGCTGCTCTGCTCCCAATCACGCCAGCACACTCAAGGGAATGGCCCGCGCCATGGCATTCTTTGCAGCCGCTCGTGAGGGGGAAGGCACCCGCGAAACAGCCGCTGCACGCTTGCGGGACGCTATGGCCAAACATCCGGAGTATGTGGCTGGCGAAGGCCGCGCGTGCACCAATCTGATGCGCGCAATGAACTATAAAGTCGCGATCAAAACCGGTGCTGAGGCCTTCTTCATCGCCATATTGCCCGAACAGAAACTGGGTGTCGCACTGAAGATCATTGATGGCGGCACGCGCGCTTCTGAAAACGCAATTGCGGCGATTTTGGCGAAGCTCGGTGTTTTAGACCCTAACCATCCGGAAGCGGCCAAATATCTCGATGCGCCAATCAGAAATTGGGACGGTCTACAAACCGGGATGATGCGCGCCACAGAGGTGATGCGCTGAACTTCGCCACTCCAGCTGCACTCGGCAGAAAATACTCCCGCCGGAGGCATCGACATATGCCACCGGCGCTTCATTTAGTCTGGTTTGACTACATCTCCATCGCTTCGGCCACTTCCACTGTGCCCATCCCGCCTTCCAGGATTGGGCAAGCTTTTGCGATTTCGCAGGCCGCGTCCATATCGGACGCGTTAACAAGCGTGTAGCCAGAGACCGGATTGGCACCGCCATCATTCGCCACACCATCTACACTGACGGTTTTGGACATACCTGCCGGGTTGCCGCCATCGACGAGATCAGCGCCTATCCCTTCCATCCACTTCATCCAGGCTGCCATGACTTTCTCTCCTTCCTCCGGCGTTTCCGGGCGCCCACCTCCGTGGTAAATGAACATAAATTTTGGCATTTGAAGTCTCCTTTGTTGAAGGGTCTTGATCCAAATTTATTCAAGAAGCGCCCGCAGCCTATTGGTAGAACTGTTCCAGCCCCAACTATGGCCACGCACAGCTTCTTCATCCTGCAACTTCTTGTGATCTATGATCAGCCTAGCCCCCCGCGTCGTCGCCTCGACGGTGAATGTGACATGACTTTCATGTCCACGTTGATCATTTTCGTCGTGCCAAGCCCAGGTAAACCCGACCGAATGTGGCGGATCGATACTTGTCACCTGACCTGACATTTTCATCTGCCGACCAGCGTCACTGATTTTGACAGAATGCCACGGACCAAGTCGCGTAAAATCTAAAGTGTGGTCGCCCAATGTCATGCCTTCCGGCCCCCACCAACGGCTCAGATCGGCCGGATTTGTAATCGCAGCGTAGAGGCGCTCAGGCGAGACAGAGAACTCCTTTTCCAATCGCGCATCGCTCATGACTTGTCCTCCGCCAACAGGGCGTCCAACCGCTCCAAGCCTGACTGCCAAAACGCTTTATGATCCATTGTCCATCCCGCAACGGCTTGCAGCGCTTCCGGTCGAACGCTGTAAAGACGTTTTGTGCCCTCTGCGCGCTGTGTCACCAAGCCTGCGTTGCGCAAAACTTTAAGGTGGCGAGACACCGCAGGACCGCTGATCGACGCGTCTGCCACAAGATCACCGGCTGGAAGCTCCCCAACAGCCATAAGACGCTCCATCATGGCAAGGCGGGTTTCATCGGAAAGGGCAGCAAAGGTTGTGGCCAGACAGGTCATAGCCTGATCTTGAGGGGATTCTCTATTTAACACAAATGTTAAATTTCAAGTCTGACAGAGCACATCCCAGAGCAGTTTGAGCGCCAATGCGACGGAGGTTGCCACCAAAAGCGGGCGGATCAACCTTGCCCCTTTCGCCATGGCCACCTTGGCACCAAGCCGAGCGCCCAAAATTTGCATCGCGCCCATAGCTAAGCCAATAGCCCAAAGCGGGTTGGCAACGAGGATAAACCCGGCGAGCCCGCCAACATTGGAAGCGAAATTCAGAAGCTTGGTATGCGCGGTCGCTTTCAAGATGCCGTAGCCGCCCAGCGCAACGAAGGCGATCATATAGAAACTGCCCGCGCCCGGCCCCAAGATACCGTCATAGAAGGCAACAACCGGAACAGCCGTCAGGGAAAAGATGATGGGTTTGAGACGCGCTGTACGATCCATCTCGCCGGGATTTTTGCGAAGGGCAAAGAACAGCGCAATTCCGATCAGCAGAACCGGCAAGATCAGCCGAATCCAATCTGTTGGCAAAACGGATACAAGGAGTGCGCCGCCAAGCGATGCGATAAACGCCAACAGTGCAGGTCCAGCCTGAGCGCGCAGATCGACCAAGCCACTCTTTGCATAGGAATAGGCAGCGGTGCCTGATCCAAACATCCCTTGTATCTTGTTTGTTGCGAGTGCTTGCACGGGCGGCACACCGGCAATCATCAACGCCGGCACCGTGATCAATCCGCCGCCACCAGCTATCGCATCCACGAAGCCCGCAAAAAATCCTGCTGCCAGTAAGAGCAGCAGCCCCTCAACCCCAAATTCCAGCATGTATTAGAGGCCCGCGAACTCAGACTTGGCATAGCCTTGGATATACAGCAGCGCGGTGAGGTCCCCATGGTTGATGCGGATGTCACATTCTGCCGCGACTGAAGGCTTTGCGTGTAGCGCTACCCCTGCCCCAGCGAGCCCCAGCATGCCAAGGTCATTGGCACCATCACCCACAGCCATCACATCTTCATGCGCAAGCCCAAGTCGTTCGGTGATCTCTTTGAGCGCCTGCACCTTCGCTTCGCGGCCCAAGATAGGGCGCCCCACATCCCCGGTCAGTTTTTCATCTGCAATCAAGAGCGTGTTGGCGCGGTTTTCGTCAAAGCCAAGTTCGGATGCTACTTTGGCAGTAAAGGCTGTGAAACCGCCTGACACCAACGCTGCGTAGGCGCCTTCCGCTTTCATTGTCGCCAAAAGCGCTTTCCCCCCGGGCATGAAAGTGATGCGTTCCGCGAACACCTTGGCGATCACCCCCTGATCCAAGCCTTTCAACAGGCCAACGCGCTCCGTCAATGCACCTTCAAAATCGAGTTCTCCGTTCATCGCCCGTGCGGTGATGTCTTTGACGCGATCCCCGACACCCGCTTCGTCAGCCAACTCATCGATGCACTCTTGCTCGATCATCGTGCTGTCCATGTCCGCTAAAAGCATCTTCTTCCGGCGGCCTTCAGTCGGCTGAACAACGAGATCCACACCCAATTTTTGCAAATCGGCCCAAACCTCCCAAAGATTGTCGGGCTTGGCAGGCAGAGAAAACTCCGCAGCCTCTTCGACTGCGAGCCAATGTACGGTGTCACCTCCCCACGCATTGCGCAAATTCTCCAAAAGCGCCCCATCAAGACTTGGCAACGTCGGATTGGTCAAAAGCGTGGCAGTGAGCATCGGGGGCCTCAACAGATTTGAAGTTAGCTTGGGCGCCATAGAGCACGGCGGCAAAGATGATTCCAGTCTCGGATATTTCTGACCGTAAGGTTTTATTCATCAGAATCTGCACCTGCCGCACCCACATCGTTCATGTGACCGAATGTTTCCGATAGTGGTCATTTGGCGTCGCTTTTGAATCACAAACTGTCGCCAATGCGGATTTTTCCTGTTGTGAGATCCCGCCACTCCGCCTAAGTCGGTCCGTGGGACACCTCTCCCCAACGAGAGGCATTTATCTGGAAGGATAGCACTTATGGCTACTCAGCAACCGGCGGTTCGCCCGGCGAATCCGCGTTTCTCCTCTGGCCCCTGCGCCAAACCCCCCACATTTGATGTGACCAAGCTCGCCGATGCCGCTCTCGGCCGCAGCCACCGTGCCGCTATCGGCAAGGACAAACTGAAGGCCGCGATTGAAGGCACACGCGAGATCCTGGGCATCCCCGCAGATTACCGTATTGGTATCGTGCCTGCCTCTGACACAGGCGCGGTTGAAATGGCGCTTTGGTCCCTTCTGGGCGCGCGCAAAGTCGAAATGCTGGCTTGGGAGAGCTTTGGCGCGGGCTGGGTTACCGATGTGGTGAAGCAGCTTAAGATCGACGCCGAGGTCAAGACCGCCGACTATGGCGATATCGTGGATCTGGCCACGGTAGATACCAAGAACAACGATGTTGTCTTTACCTGGAATGGCACCACCTCCGGTGTGCGCGTGCCAAATGCCGACTGGATTACGGATGACCGCGTAGGGCTGACAATCTGTGATGCTACATCTGCCGCATTTGCGATGGACCTGCCTTGGGACAAGCTGGATGTGACCACCTTCTCCTGGCAGAAAGTGCTGGGCGGCGAAGCGGCGCATGGCGTTATTGTCCTGAGCCCGCGCGCTGTGGAACGACTGGAAAGCTATACACCAGCATGGCCGCTGCCAAAGATCTTCCGCCTGACCAAAGGCGGCAAGCTGATCGAAGGCATTTTTACCGGCGCCACCATCAACACCCCCTCCATGCTGGCAGTCGAAGACTATCTCTTTGCGCTGGATTGGGCGCGGTCTGTGGGTGGCCTGAAAGGTCTCATCGCGCGCGCGGATGCCAACGCCAAAGCGGTTTTCGATTTCTGTGACGGAAACGACTGGATCACGAACCTCGCCGAAGACGAAACCACGCGTTCCAACACATCGGTTTGCCTGAAGTTCTCAGACGACCGCATTCAAGACGGTGCAGCATTCGCAAAAGCGGTGGCCAAACGTCTTGAGGCAGAGAACATCGCCTTGGACATCGGCGCCTATCGCGACGCGCCTGCTGGCCTTCGCATCTGGTGTGGCGGCACAGTCGAGACCTCCGATCTGCAGGCCATGCTCCCATGGCTCACATGGGCCTTTGAGGCCGAAATCACAGCGCAAGCCTAAGAGGGGCCCCCGAGGGCACACCCTACGTTGGGTGCGCAGTTGTTGCGCACCTTCCCAGACATAGATTTTCCAAAGGACGCTTAAAATGGCTCCCAAAGTACTCGTATCCGACAAACTCAGCGAAACCGCCGTTCAAATCTTCCGTGACCGCGGCATCGACGTCGATTTCATGCCTGACCTTGGCAAAGACAAAGAGAAACTGGCCGAAGTGATTGGCCAATATGACGGGTTGGCGATCCGCTCCGCCACCAAGGTGACCCCGACAATCCTGAACGCCGCCACAAACCTCAAAGTGGTCGGCCGCGCAGGCATTGGCACCGACAATGTGGACAAGGAAGCTGCTTCCAAAAAGGGTGTGATCGTGATGAACACGCCTTTTGGCAACATGATCACAACTGCGGAACATGCCATCGCGATGATGTTTGCTGTCGCGCGCCAAATCCCGGAAGCCAGCACATCGACCCATGCCGGGAAATGGGAAAAGTCCAAATTTATGGGGGTCGAACTGACCAACAAAACCCTCGGCGTGATCGGTGCAGGCAACATTGGTGGCATCGTTTGTGATCGTGCCCGTGGTCTGAAGATGAAAGTTGTGGCATATGATCCATTCTTGTCCGCCGAGAAAGCGGACAAGATGGGTGTGGAAAAAGTGGAGCTGGACGAATTGCTCGCCCGCGCTGATTTTATTACCCTGCACGTGCCATTCACGGAACAGACCGCCAATATCCTGAGCCGCGAAAACCTTGAGAAGACCAAAAAAGGCGTGCGCATCATCAACTGCGCCCGCGGTGGTCTGGTGGACGAAGAAGCGCTGGCCGAGCTGTTGAAATCCGGCCATGTCGCTGGTGCGGCCTTTGACGTTTTCTCTGAAGAGCCTGCCAAAGAGAACGCGCTCTTCAATCTGCCTAATGTGGTCTGCACCCCGCACCTTGGCGCAGCGACCACCGAGGCTCAGGAGAATGTCGCTCTGCAAGTGGCTGAGCAAATGTCCAACTATCTGCTGACCGGCGCTGTTGAAAATGCGCTCAACATGCCGTCGGTGACCGCTGAGGAAGCAAAGGTGATGGGACCCTGGATCAAACTGGCAGATCATCTTGGCGCCTTCTCGGGCCAAATGACGGACGAGCCGATCAAAGCCATCAACATCCTCTATGACGGCGTAGCAGCGGATATGAATCTTGCAGCTCTGAATTGTGCAGTGGTGGCTGGGATCATGAAAAAGGCCAACCCAGACGTGAACATGGTTTCCGCCCCTGTGGTCGCCAAAGAACGCGGCATCCAGATTTCGACCACCAATCAGGACAAGTCCGGCACTTTTGATGGCTACATCAAAGTGACAGTTGTGACCGACAAGCGTGAACGCTCCATCGCAGGCACCGTCTTCTCGGATGGCAAGCCGCGCTTCATCCAGATCAAAGGCATCAATATCGATGCCGAGATCGGGGCCAACATGCTCTACACCACCAATGAGGACGTGCCAGGCATCATCGGTACGCTGGGTCAGACATTGGGCGACAATGGCGTGAACATCGCAAACTTTACATTGGGTCGTGCGGACGTCGGCGGCGAAGCGATTGCACTCCTTTACGTGGATGAACCGGTCCCGGCCGAAGCGCGTGCGAAACTGGCAGAAACCGATATGTTCCGCCAAATCAAACCACTGGCCTTTGACGTCGCTTAAACTGTGACAAAGCCAACAAAAGCGCCGCCTCGTTTTGGCGGCGCTTTTTTGTTGCCTCTGAAAGATCCTCTGGGGTTGTGCTCAGAAGATCTCCAATCAACAGTGGGGGTGTTTACACATAGTCGGTTTAGGAGGTTTCCATGTTTCCCCAAATGCGTGACGCTGACAAGCACTCGCCCACTGTTTCCGGCCCGATTGACCAGCTGTTTTTCCAAAGTCGCAACGTGATTGTTGCCGGAGAAATCAACGATGTTCTCGCCCGCCGCACGGTGACCCATCTACTCTCGCTTGCTGAAGCCGGAGATGACCCGATCAACGTGTTTATCTCCTCTCCCGGCGGACATGTGGAAAGCGGCGATATGGTGCATGATGTCATCCGCTTCATCCGTCCCAAAGTACGCACAATCGGCACCGGCTGGGTGGCGAGTGCCGGTGCGTTGATTTTTGTCGGTGCACAGGCTGAAAATCGGTTTTGCCTACCCAATACACGTTTCTTGCTCCACCAACCGTCTGGAGGCATTGCCGGACAGGCCTCCGACATGGAAATTCAAGCGCAACAAATTAGGATGATGCGTGCCCGCTTTGATACTTTGTTTGCCGAAGCGACCGGCCATACTCCGGAACAAATAGCCGACGACACTCAACATGATTTTTGGCTTACAGCGCAGGAAGCGGTCGACTACGGTCTTGTTGGGCAGATTATTCAAACAGCAGATGAACTTCGATGACAGATCCAGTTTACGCCATCGGCGACATTCACGGGTATCTCGAGAAACTGGAAGACATACTTTCGCGCATTGAAGCAGATGGCGGTCCCGATGCGCGTATTGTCTTTCTGGGAGACCTTGTTGATCGCGGACCAAACAGTTGCGGTGTGGTCGATAGACTTATGCATGCACGCACCGAAGGCCGCCCTTGGACCGTTGTGAAGGGCAATCATGATCGCATGTTTGAATATTTCATGGCCACGCAACCAAAGCATGATCCACGCCTACGACCAGAACTCACATGGCTTCATCCGCGACTGGGCGGCGCTGAAACGCTGGCCAGCTATGGTGTGGATGCCCATGCCGATCGTGCTGTCGAGGACATTCATGCTGACGCGCTCGCGCTTGTTCCCAAAGAGCACATAGAGTTCATATCGAGCCTACCTTTGTTTCATCTCATGAATCCTATCCTCTTTGTACACGCCGGCATTCGACCTGGCATCGCGTTGGAAGATCAGTCAGAAGACGATTTATGCTGGATCAGAGACGATTTTCTTTCCGATCCCCGGCCACATCCCTGGCTGGTGGTACACGGCCATACGGTTGTTGAAACCGTCGAACACAAAGGCAATCGCATCGACTTGGACACGGGAGCTGGCTATGGAAAGCCTATTTCAGTGGCCGTCTTTGAAGGCTCAGATGTCTGGACCTTGGAAAGTTCCGGCAGGAAGGTCCTGAAGCCCGCATAACAAGCAGGCTGCTCCGCTCAAAACACAATCGATCCTCAGCGCCCTTTCTGCGCAAAGCCAGTTAGAGGCTTTGTTAAGATTTTCTTCTTACTCTTTTCGGATCAAGTGTATGTGTTTTGTTCTGGTGTTGTTATGTTTATGCGTGTGTTGGCGCTGCTCTGCGGCCTATCTGGGATGGCTTCGGCCGATATCTACAAGGTGTATTTGGATGCGGATCGGACTTCCAACTACGCCTCTGCACGGTCAATCGAAATTGGACTTATGGCCGCGTTTGACGAGGTAGATCGTGTTGTAATTGGGCGCAAGATTGAGTTTGTGCCTCTTGATCACCGCGCCAATAGCAAACGCTCAAAAAGACATCTCCAGCAATTTTTAGAAGACCCCCAGGCAATCGCAGTCGTGGGTGGCCTGCACTCCCCGCCTTATCTTTCCTCCAAAGACTATGTGAATGAAAATGGCATTCCACTGCTATTGCCTTGGTCGGCCGCCGCCCCACTCACGCGCGCACAAACTGCTCGAAATAGTATTTTTCGCCTGTCTCTAGATGATGCGAAAGCAGCAAAAATTCTTGTCCCGCAGGCCGTCACACAAGACAAATGCCAGCATATCACCCTGATCTTGTGGCGGTCAGGATGGGGAGAATCCAACGAGCGCACCATGACCGCGGAGATGAAATCTCTCGGGTTTAATCGCTATAAAATCCGATATTTTGAGGGTAACCTGGGTGAGGCTGATGCCTTGTCTCTTGCCAACGCATTGGATGTCGCAGGCAGTGATTGCGCCATTTATGTGGGCAATGCGAAAGATGCTTCTGTTATCTTCACCGCACTCCACAAAACAGAAATGCAAACCAGAATGCTTAGCCATTGGGGCATTACCGGGGGAGATTTTGAAGAAGATGTTCCGGCCCCAGTGCGCGACGGGTTGCAGCTCCGTTTCATTCAGCCCTGCTTTAGCTTCAAAGCGCCCGCGGGATCTTCTGATGCGCGCTTAGATCAGATTGTCAAAACCTATCGTGAGGATTTTGATGACAGTGGCTATTTGCGAGCGCCAGCCGGGTTCTTTCACGGATATGATCTTGGCCTTTTGCTCATTGAAGCATTGAGAAACATCGAGGTCGAAGACGATATATCAACACAACGCGCGATGTTGATCAAAGCACTGACCAATATCGAAGGACCGGTCGACGGGTTGCTCCGCCGCTATGAGTTCCCCTTTTCGGAATACGCGGTTCAAAATCCAGAAGCGCATGAAGCACTCGAAGTAGGAGACTTCTGTATAGCGCGTTTCGACAACGAGGACCGTATTGTTACCGCCAAGTCTGATCACTTCTAAAAATGGCCAGCTCAATGCGCTACACGTTGTTCTTCAACATCTTCGTTGTGCTCGCCTCATTGGTATCAGGGGCCTTCACCAGCGCCGTGGTGCGTTTTTCGGTGTCAGAACAAACTCTGAGTTCCCAACAGGAATTTGCCAAAGTCGAAGGTGACGCACTTGCGGATCGGTTGCACACTCACATGGATCAGCTGGGCTTAGGTCTGACTTTTCTCGCCACGCAACCAGCCATCGTAAATCTTGTCTTGGGAGATGTGCAAACGGACACCTATGCAGATTCAATCTTTGACCGCTATCTCGAAATTGCCCCTTTTGACGGCACTCTCTTGTACGATTTTCTCCCGGAAGAAATTCTCCGGCTAGACGCAAACAACATTCTAAACAAGCGCATCTCAGATCATACCAATCTCTTGGCACAGCGCGTTATCTCAGCCGAACAAACGCTATTTGACGTCGTCTATTTTGAGAGCACACCAACATTAATGGTAGCCGTGCCGGTACTGGCAAACGGATTTGCCGAAGGCGTTCTCATAGCTATTGACGCCGAATGGAGTTTGCCGGCTCAAATCATCCCGTCTGAGGTGGAAACTTTGACGCTGACGCGAACCCAGCAACAAGATCCCGCAAATTGGTTGTTTGCAAGCAACCTAGAAGGCACCGGCCTAACCCTTCAAGTGCAGTGGGACGCAGCGTCGCTGGATCAGGCACGAACGGCACTTTTGCGATCTCTCACGTGGGCGATTTTCGGAATTCTGTTGGTGGCGGCGCCATGTATGTCTTTGCTCGGTCACCGGTTGTTGGTTCGACCCGTCAAAGCATTGGAAAAAGCCAAAACCGAAATGGAGGAACTAGAACAGAAACATAGGGAACTGTCAGAAGTCGCAATCCGCTCCAACGATGCAGTGGTCATCACGGATAAAAACAGGCTGATCACCTGGGTCAACCCAGCGTTCGAAAACCTAACAGGCTATAAACTGGGAGAAGTTCTCGGAAAATCTCCCGGTGCGCTGCTACAGGGCGAACTGTCTGATCCAAAAGCCATTGCAACCATGTCTCGCAATCTAAACGCTGGAAAGGCGGTGACTGTCGAATTGATCAACCATGCAAAAGACGGGCGCCCCTATTGGGTGGAGGTCGCGATCAACCCGGTTTTTGATGAAAGCGGTACATTGGTGCGTCTGATTGCCGTAGAGCGAGACACAACACACCAAAAGGAGCACGAACAACGCCTCAATCAAGCAGCGCTTCAGGCCGAGGAAGCCAACAAAACCAAGAGCCGTTTTCTAGCAAATATGAGCCACGAAATCAGAACGCCGATGAATGGGATCATTGGCATGTCAGAAGCTTTGTTGGACGAAGACCTTTCCGCCGAAGCGCGAGACTCGGTCAGTGTTATCCGCTCTTCTGGCTTGGCTCTTGTCGGGATTATCAACGATATCTTGGACCTTTCAAAGTTGGAGGCAGGACAGTTTGAAACATCAAGTGAGCCCGTATTGATTGACGATCTGGTCTACGAAGTTGTTGGTCTGGTCAAACAGGGGCTCGAAAAACCTGACGTGGCCTTTGAAGTGACATTAGAAAAAGCCATGCCAAGAGTGATTTGGTCTGACGCCAAGAGACTGCGGCAGATTCTGCTGAATGTCGTTGGGAATGCGAACAAATTCACCCTAAGCGGACATGTCCGAGTTTCCCTCCAAAGACGCCCCAATACACAAGACGACTCTTTCGAAATACATGTTTCCGACACCGGCGTCGGCATCGCCGAAGACAAGCTGGACCGGGTGTTTGAGGCATTTAAACAGGTGGACAATTCGGCAACGCGCACCTTTGATGGCAGCGGCTTGGGACTCGCGATTACAAAGGGGCTGATTGATGTCATGGAGGGCCAAATCACCGTGGCCTCTGTACTGGGTGAAGGAACCACCTTCTCGATTGTTTTGCCCCTGTGCACGACGGGCTGCGGACACACCCCAATTAACAACCTGAATGGTAAACGCATTGCCATATTAACCCAAGACTCACCGGATTTAGCGCGGTTCTGGCAAGACAGATTGGCTTATGTTGGTGCAGAAGTCGTCCTGCTGCGTATGAGCGAATTCAATCTTCCACTCATGAACAGACATGCAATCCTGGTTGGTGGGTCGAAGCTCCCGAAATCGGCGCAGCAGAACCTGGAAAAGTCGAAGTGCCACGTATTTGAGATTGGCGATGGTGACCAAATGAGAGGTAACTATCCATCACTGAGCCCGTTGATGACCAACTCCACTCTCATAGAACGCCTGTCTCCCGAAGAAGACGCATTGAATACCCCACGAGATACGAGAACAGAGTTACCCAATTGGCGGATCCTTGCCGCGGATGACAACAAGGTTAATCGGTTGGTATTGGAGAAGTTGTTCAAAAATCAGCCTGTTGAATTTCAATTCTGCGTAAACGGACAAGAGGCGGTAGATGCCTTCCAAGATGACCCGAGTTTCTCTGTCGTGCTCATGGACATATCCATGCCGATAATGGGCGGGTTGGAAGCAACACTGCGCATTCGTGAATACGAACTTGTTCACGGCTTAACACCCACCTCCATCATCGCTCTAACAGCCAATGCAAGCAAAGAAGATCGCGAGACTTATCTCGCCAAAAAAATGAACGCTGTCCTTTCAAAGCCCTTCAAGAAAGAAGAGCTGCTCGACCTGCTTTGGGAATTCGCAAAGCCAGAACTCGCTTCATCTCAGTCAGACGCAAGAGAGCCAAAAAACAGAGCCCGCTCATAGACAAATCGTGCCTTTGGGATTGTGGTAAGTGTTACGGCACTTTTAAAGCTGAAAGATGGTGCCTCAAGAGGGACTCGAACCCCCGACCTTGTCCTTACGAAGGACCTGCTCTACCAGCTGAGCTATTGAGGCACTGCGCCCGTTCCTCTAACCGCTAACAGTTTAGCGCGCAAGGGTCCGCAATCAAACCCGAGATCATTTGTCTTTCCAAGAGCGGCTACCTAACGGGATCCAGCCCTTTTTAAGTGTTTCACAATCATTATCGGCTCCGGAGGGAGGCTCTCCTTGCCCAAGCGGTTAAAAACCGCTATCGCGCGAGCGTTATATGGACGAAGGGAAAAGACATGTCGGCTCCGAAGAAAGTTGTGCTGGCCTATTCCGGTGGCCTGGATACCTCAATCATCCTGAAATGGCTGCAAACCGAATATGGCTGTGAGGTGGTGACCTTCACCGCAGATTTGGGTCAAGGTGAAGAGCTTGAACCGGCCCGCCAAAAGGCGGAACTGCTGGGCATCAAACCAGAGAACATCTACATCGAAGATGTGCGCGAAGAGTTTGTACGAGATTTCGTTTTTCCAATGTTCCGCGCCAATGCGGTTTATGAAGGGCTCTATCTGTTGGGCACGTCGATTGCACGCCCGCTGATCTCCAAACGTCTGATCGAGATTGCGGAGGCAACGGGCGCAGATGCGGTGGCACATGGCGCAACCGGCAAAGGCAACGACCAGGTGCGCTTTGAGCTGGCCGCCTATGCGCTGAACCCCGACATCAAAGTAATTGCGCCTTGGCGTGAGTGGGATCTTTCTTCCCGAACAAAACTTATCGACTTTGCCGAACAGCATCAGATTCCCATCGCCAAAGACAAACGCGGCGAAGCGCCCTTCTCAGTGGACGCGAACCTTTTGCACACCTCTTCAGAAGGTAAAGTATTGGAAGATCCGGCCGTCGCGGCTCCGGACTATGTCTATCAGCGTACCGTCCATCCTGAGGACGCACCAAATGAGCCAGAATTCATCGAAATCGGCTTTGAAAAGGGTGATGCGGTCAGCATCAATGGCGAGACGATGAGCCCGGCAACCATTCTAACCAAGCTGAACGAATATGGTGGCAAACACGGCATTGGCCGTCTGGACCTCGTAGAAGGCCGCTTCGTGGGCATGAAATCCCGTGGCATCTATGAAACACCCGGTGGCACCGTACTTTTGGAAGCTCATCGCGGCATCGAGTCTATCACCATGGACCGAGGCGCGATGCATCTCAAAGATGAGTTGATGCCGAAGTATGCGGAGCTGATCTACAACGGGTTCTGGTATTCTCCGGAGCGTGAGATGCTGCAGGCTGCGATCGACAAATCCCAGGAGCACGTCACAGGCACCGTGCGCGTCAAGCTCTACAAAGGCAGGGCGGCCACTGTAGGCCGCTGGTCCGACTATTCTCTTTATTCGGAAGAGCACGTAACCTTTGAAGATGACGCGGGTGCTTATGACCAAAAAGACGCAGCCGGCTTCATTCAACTACAAGCGCTGCGACTAAAACTGATCGCGATGCGCAACAAGCGCAACGCGGATTAAACAGCCAGAATTTAGACACTAAAACCCGCCCAATGGGCGGGTTTTTTGTTTCCGGCAGTTTGCTATCAAACCGACAGTTTAGTTGAATACAGACGTAAAGCCGGTAGAGTCCATTTTGTGTACAGGGTCCTGCTCTTCTTGCGGTTTGCAAGTCAGAGGGTAGGTCGCATTGCTGTCACATCCGGTAATTGGATATCTTCCCGCGTCTGAGCAAGCGGAAATGAAGGTGACTAAACAGGTTATCAGGATCAGCGGGCGCATGGTGATCTCCATAAAAAGTGTAATTTTGGTTCGATCAGCTATTTATTCTTAGCGAACAGACAAAACATGACACCAAGAGCCAACAACTTGATAGTTTCGGACAGAACTCTGAAATCCAGAAGAAAACGGCAAATTCCTCTGAGGCCTCACCACTTAACGTGGAGGTAACCAATCCAACGTAACTCTTGCAGCAACGCAATGTGGCTGCGATTAAGTGCTCGTTAGAAACTAGTCTTTTGGAGGATACATGCTGGAAGAGATTGCGGCGCAAATGCGCGAAGGGTTGAAAAATCAAGCGTTTGATAACACGCTGAAATTTGATTGTGGCGACGCCGGAGTGCTCGTTCTGGCAGACGGGACTGCGTCTACCGATGATCGTGATACCGACTGTACCGTCACAATCTCTGCAGACAATCTCTCAAAGCTTCTGGCGGGAGATCTCAAGCCAACCACAGCTTTAATGTTGGGCAAGCTCAAAGTGTCGGGTGACATGGGCGTAGCCATGAAGTTGGGACAGTTGCTGGCCTAAATATCTGTTTCCAGACTCTTCTTCACGGAGGCAGTGTTCCCTACCTCCGTGTTGAGGACGCTCAGCGCTTTTGCGATTTCATCTCTTCGTAGATTGGCAAAGCCGCATCAAGCACCGGCTGGAGGTTATCAGGAACCTCTGGCAACGGGCCCTCTGCACCCGCAAATCCCGTGGAGTTCCAAACTGCGCCATACCAGTGTTTGGCCCAAACGCCATCATCCTTATGCCCGCCTTTGGGCCAGCTGAGCATCGCCGGATCGTAATCTAAACCTATATCGTTACATAGCTTTCTCAGCGCATCCTCGGGATTTTCCCGAATGTCATGGCTGTCAACGATGACGACATCTCGCCCCCAGTCCCGCACTTTTTTGAGAAGCGCTAGTTGTTGAGGAAAACCGATATCTTCAAGTGTGGGGTTCTCTCGTTTGGCCGCATAAGAGGCGATCACGCGTGCCGGATGGCGCAGCAAAAACACGTTTTTTGCATCCTGCATCCACTCTCTAGGAACGCCATCAATCATATGCTGGGTCATATGTTTTTGATAAAAAACGGTTTTACCATCTGGATTGGCGCCTGAGAGCGCTGAAGCCACCACTTGTGGATCCTGGTGTTGTGACCTCAGGATCTCTTCACGCATCGGATGATCTAGGCCGGTTTTTGCAAGGTAAGCCGCGTAGAAAGGCTCATCCACCACAGCACAATCCGAGCGATTGCCAAAAGCATACATCATCGCCGTGGACAGATTTCGCGGTCCACTCCACATCGCTATCTTCATCAAAATCACCCCTCTGTATTGCGTCGGTATCACGGCTGTATCGCAGAGGTAGATATTGGGGTCACTCAGTCGCCCTAACACAACCTATGCTAGCTTTGATACTGTTGATTTTCGCAGACGCTAGCGCGCAGCAACCCGAAGACCAAGAGCAAATGCTTCTGGTAACTGACAACGTTGAATGCCATTCTGTGATATCGATGCAATTGCTCACCGCGCGACCTTTCAGGGCCTCATTTGGAACCAAGACGATCGCCACCTTGTTCTAACTTTCAGAGCGTATGAAAACGCCGCAGGGATCCAACTGATCAAGTTCTGCACGAAAATAAATGTCGCCCAAGACAGAGATGTTTCGGTCGGTAGCAGTTTTTGCAGAGTTTCACCTGTCTATCGCTCTCGCAAGCGCGGGTAGGATCGGCTCCGGCTGCTCCCATTCACCGACTTTCACCTTGGTGTGACAACAGGTTTCATAGGATTGAGACTCACGAAGAGCCAGCGCAAGATTGGGGCAACAAGGAGTTGTCTGATGAAAAAACTGCAGAACCTGAAAACCGCAGCCCTATCCGCTCTGATTGTCCTGGGAACGTTTGCTCACAGCGAGCGTGCCTACGCCATGACCACGGAGAAACTGATCGTCGCCGGTGGATGCTTCTGGTGCGTGGAGAGCGACTTTGAAAGCGTCAAAGGTGTTCAGGAAGCGCGGTCCGGCTTTATTGGCGGCAGCACAGCCAACCCAAGCTATAAGCAGGTGACCAAAGGTGGGACAGGTCACTACGAGGCCGTAGAAATCACTTTCGACCCCTCCAAAGTTTCACGTCAAACGCTACTTGATCTCTTCTTCCGCTCTGTTGATCCCACAGATGCAGGCGGTCAATTCTGCGACCGAGGCGACAGCTACCGCACCGCGATTTTTGTCGCCAATCAAAGCGAACAAAGCAAGGCTCAAGCCGCAAAAGTGAAAGCCCAGGCTCAGTTGGGGCAGACAATTGTGACGCCAATTTTGCAGGCTGGAACCTTCTATGAGGCAGAAGCTTATCATCAGGATTACTACAAAGGCGGCAAGATTGTATTGACCCGCTTTGGACCAAAGAAACAGAGCGAAGCTTATAAGCGCTACCGCAAAGCATGCGGCCGAGATGCGCGCGTAAAAGAACTTTGGGGAAGCGCCGCTCCATTTGTGGGCCATTAAAGACCATCCGCGGGCTGCGCCCACTCCGGATTAGATCAGCGATCCCCTCGAAGGTAATTTCTAGCCGAAATTAGGTGCGAGGCAGCGCTTAGAAACGCGCCTCGTCCACTTCTTTCAAATCAGGGATCACATCTGCGGTTCCCTTTCGGGTCACCATCAGAGCACCTGCGCGCATCGCGAGGGCAATCGCCTGCTCCATGGGCAGACCACGATCACGCGCAGCAAGCACATAGCCAGTGAAGGTGTCGCCAGCCCCCGTAGTGTCGACCGGTGTCACAGGCATTGCAGGAAAATCGCGAGACTGCCCCTCATGCAGCCAGCGCGCACCTTTCGCACCAAGCGTAATGATCACGTCGGTGACCCCAAGCGCCGCCGGAGACTTACCAGTTGCCTCTTCCAGTTGCTCAGCCTCCACCTCATTCAGGATCAAGAAATCGAGGTGAGGAAGAACAGCCTCAACAGCCTCCGCCTCAAATGGCGCAGCGGCATAAGCGACGTAAAGACCAAGCTCTCGCGCAATTTTGGCGGCCTCAGGCTGATCTTTGGTCTCATTCTGCATCAACAACGTGTCGCCCGTACTCGCCTCTGACAGTGCAGCAGAGATGGTTTCGGCCGGTATTTGATGATTGGCACCTTGGAAAAGAACGATGCTATTTTCGCCGCCCGCATCCACATAGATGTGAGCTTGGCCATTTGGAGTGTCCGGAAGCTTGCTGATGTGGCGTGTATCCACGCCGAACTCCATCATACGGTCAGCCGCCCAAGGCCCATCATGCCCAACCGCACCAACATGCACTGTATGCGCACCTGCACGTGCGGCGGCAACGCTCATATTTGCCCCTTTGCCGCCAAGGCCCCGAGTCAACTTGGTCGCTGCAAGCGTTTCGCCTGGCCCCGGCAGATGAGGCACATGATAAAAGAAATCGGCGTTGATGGAGCCGAGGTTGTAAATCGCCATGAGAGTACGCCATGTTTCCAGTTTCTTTGATCTAACGATCAAAAAATTGCACGCTTGTCTATTGGCAATGACCTTACCTGAGGTTTTGCGCTTTTCCATAGGGACCGAGGTTTGCTATCTGAGGAAAACCAAACCTTGGGGGTTCTGAGCAGTGAAGGGCGACAAGCCGGGCGTCACGCCGATGATGGCGCAATATCTGGACATCAAAGCGCAGTATCAGGATGCGCTGTTGTTTTACCGGATGGGTGATTTTTATGAGATGTTCTTTGACGACGCTGTGGCGGCGGCAGAGGCGCTAGATATTGCCCTGACCAAGCGTGGCAAACACGAGGGCAATGAGATCCCCATGTGTGGCGTCCCGCATCACGCCGCAGAAGGGTATTTTCTGACCCTAATCCGCAAGGGCTTTCGTGTCGCCGTTTGTGAACAGCTTGAAAGCCCAGCAGAGGCAAAAAAGCGCGGCTACAAAGCGGTGGTGAAACGGGATGTGGTACGGCTGGTGACGCCGGGCACATTGACCGAAGACAGCCTGCTGGATGCGCGGAGACACAACTTTCTGGCAGCTTACGCCGTTGTCCGAGATGAGGCGGCGCTAGCCTGGGCAGATATCTCCACAGGTGCGCTACATGTGATGCCTTTGGCGCCGGTACGACTGGGGCCTGAACTTGCACGCTTGGCGCCAAGTGAGTTGTTGGTGGCAGAAGGCTCGGAAGCTGAGCTCGGACCGGTTGTCGATGACATGGGGGTGCCGCTGACATCTGTGTCACGCGGCAGTTTTGACTCTGTTTCAGCGGAAAAACGGGTTTCTGCGCTGTTCAAAGCGTCGTCTCTTGAAGCCTTTGGCACATTTTCGCGGCCTGAGGCCGGAGCGCTTGGTGCCATTGTCGACTATCTAGAGCTGACCCAAAAAGGCAAATTACCGCTGTTGCAACCGCCAGTGCGCGAAGCGACGCAGGGTGTGATGCAAATTGATGCGGCGACTCGGCGGAACTTGGAGCTAACGGCAAGCCTTTCTGGCGGCCGGGCCGGATCCCTTCTCGCAACAATTGACCGGACAGTGACCGCCGGTGGCGCACGCCTGTTGGAGCAAAGACTGTCCTCGCCCTCGCTGCGCTTGGCAGCCATTCGCGGGCGGCTGGATGCGGTCAGCTATATGGCTGATCAACGTGGCGAGGCAGCGGATCTACGTGAAGCTTTGCGCAAGGTGCCGGATTTGGACCGCGCCCTGTCTAGGCTCGCGTTGGACCGAGGCGGCCCTCGAGATTTGGCGGCCGTCCGGAATGGCCTCGGGCAAGCAAGTCTTTTGGCAGAACGAGCTTTTTCTGGTGATTTGCCCGATGATTTAACAGCGGCACGACGGACACTGTCCGGGCATGAGGAGCTGCTTGATCTTCTGGAAGACGCGCTGATCGCAGAGCCGCCCCTTCTTGCCCGCGATGGTGGTTTTATCGCTCCTGGATTTGACCCGGAGCTGGATGAAAGCCGTGAGCTGCGCGATGAGGGGCGTGGCGTGATTGCTGGGATGCAGGCGCAATATTCTGAGCAAACCGGCATCACCGCGCTGAAAATAAAGCACAACAATGTGCTCGGCTATTTCATTGAGACAACCGCAAAACATGCGGATGCAATGATGTCTCCGCCGCTGAGCGAAACCTTTATTCATCGCCAGACCACCGCCAATCAGGTGCGCTTTACCACCGTTGAATTGAGCGAAATGGAAACCAAGATCCTGAATGCCGGAAACCGGGCGCTCGAGATCGAAAAACGGCTCTATGACAGCTTAAAAAGCGCGATTTTGGATCGCTCCGCTGAGGTTGCAGCGGCTTCCAGAGGCCTGGCGGAGTTTGATTTATCTGCGGCTTTGGCAGAGCTGGCAGCGAATGAGAAATGGACCCGACCTGAGGTTAACGACAGTCGGGACTTTGCCATCGAAGGCGGGCGGCATCCGGTTGTGGAAGCAGCTTTGCATAAAACCGGTGATCCGTTTGTTGCCAATGATTGTAACCTTTCAGGCGGCGATGCCGCGAGCATCTGGCTTCTGACAGGCCCAAACATGGCTGGTAAATCGACCTTCCTGCGCCAGAACGCACTCATTGCCCTGCTCGCACAGATGGGCAGTTTTGTGCCTGCAAACAGTGCGCGGATCGGGTTGGTCAGCCAGCTTTTCAGTCGCGTGGGCGCGAGCGATGATCTCGCGCGAGGACGCTCCACATTTATGGTGGAGATGGTCGAAACCGCCGCAATCCTCAATCAAGCGGATGACCGTGCGTTGGTTATTTTGGATGAGATTGGACGCGGGACCGCAACCTATGACGGCTTGTCGATTGCCTGGGCAACACTGGAGCATCTGCACGATGTGAACAAATCCCGCGCGCTCTTTGCGACACACTACCACGAGATGACCCAGCTTGCCGGGAAGATGGCGGGCGTCGACAACGCGACAGTTGCGGTGCGTGAATGGGAAGGTGAAGTGATCTTCTTGCATGAGGTCACACAGGGGGCCGCAGATCGGTCTTACGGCGTTCAGGTGGCGCAGCTGGCAGGCTTGCCCGCTGCGGTGGTATCGCGCGCACGTGTGGTGCTGGATGCATTGGAAAAGGGTGAGCGGGAAGGTCAGGCACAGAAAGCGCTGATTGATGATCTGCCGCTCTTCGCTGCGACGCCTGCGCCTGCACCCTCTGCACCAGCGGGACCAACTCCCTTGCAAGAGAAACTCGCGGATGTGCATCCGGACACGTTGAGCCCGCGAGAGGCTTTGAACCTCATTTATGAATTGAAGGATCTGGCGGAGAACTAATTCTCCCCTTTACCCAAAGAAAAAGCCTCCGAGTGATCGGAGGCTTTTTAGTTCAATAACTCTGCCAGTTAGGCTGGAGTGGAGCTCACGCCAACCTGTGCTGGGCGCAGAAGACGGTCGTGCAGCATGAAGCCCTGAGCGGAAACTTGAATGATGTCACCCGCCTTGGTGCCGGGAACAGGCGCTTCAAACATCGCTTCGTGCACGTTTGGATCAAATTTATCGCCCACTTCAGGGGAGATCACTTCGATACCGTGCTTGGAGAAAGTTTTCAGCAGCTCGCGCATCGTGAGCTCAATACCTTCGATCAGCGCAGAGGAGGCCTCTTTCTGCTCCTCAGTGATCGATTCAACTGCGCGTTTCATATTGTCAAAGACAGGCAACATGTCACGGGCCAGCTTGGAGCCGCCGTATTGCTCTGCATCGCGACGCGCTTTGTCGCCACGTTTGCGGGCGTTCTCAGCATCTGCCAGCGCACGCATCCAGCGGTCTTTCAGCTCGTCACGCTCGGCACGCAGCTCATCCAGTTCCACCGCCTCATCTGCGAGCTCATCAAGGCTCTGAGCAAATTCTTCGGCTTCGGCTTCTGCGATGTCGTCCAGAAACTCGTTGTCTTTAGGCTCAGCCATTTTTCACCTCTAACCGCGGTCGGAGATCAATTTTCCAACCAGTTGCGCCGTGTAATCCACGATCGGCACAATACGTCCATAGTTTAGGCGCTTGGGTCCAATGACCCCGACAGCACCCACGATCTTTCGATCAGCGTTCATATAGGGAGACACCACCAAAGAGGAACCCGAAAGTGAAAAAAGTTTGTTCTCTGAGCCAATAAAAATGCGCACACCGTCGCCTTGTTCGGCAAGTTCCAGAAAATCGGCAATGTCGCGCTTACGTTCAAGGTCATCAAACAACGTGCGGATACGCTCCAGATCCTGCTCCTCGCCACCAGAACCAAGAAGATTCGCCCTCCCGCGAACGATGAGGCGTTCTTCCTGTCCGCCCTCACCGGCCCAAAGTGCCAAACCGCTTTCCACAAGGTCTGCAGCTAGCGTATCGATTTCCTGGCGCCGGCGCGCGATCTCTTCCCGTACGGCTTTGCCCACCTCGCTCAACGTGCGCCCTTCAGCGACAGCATTGAGGAAATTCGCGGCCTCGCGCATGGAACTGGGTGTTTGCCCCGGTGGCGGTGTAAAAAGACGGTTCTCCACATGGCCATCCGCAAACACCAAGACCACCAGCGCTCGATCGTGTGCGAGGGAGACAAATTCGATGTGTTTGACTGGTGCCTCATGTTTGGGTGCCAGAACCAGCGAAGCCCCCTGTGTAACACCAGAAAGCGCTGTACTGACGCGATCAAGCATGTTGCTCACATCCTTATCGCCTTCTCCCAACGTGGCATCGATCTTTTTGCGGTCTCCATGATCCAAATCACCAACTTCAAGGAGCCCATCCACAAACATACGAAGGCCTTGCTGCGTCGGCACGCGGCCAGCCGAAACATGCGGACTGTCCAGAAGGCCAAGGTATTCCAGATCCTGCATCACATTGCGAATGGTCGCCGCACTGACTTTCTCCGAAAGAGACCGGGTGAGCGTGCGCGATCCAACCGGATCGCCGGTTTCAAGATAGCCTTCGACCACACGGCGAAACACCTCTCGGCTGCGATCGTTCATTTCTTCGAGGATTTTAGTGGTGTCTGTCATCTGCCCGTGCCTTCTGCTCTTCAATAAAATAGGCTCAAGCACAAAGGTCAATCGGCGTTGGTCAATCGGGGTTGCACCCGCCCTGCCCGCGCGGCTATGCCCAAAAGAAATCAAGAGAAGGAAATTCCCATGCGCCCCTCTGGACGTCAGCTCAATGAAATGCGTGCCGTGTCGATTGAGACCAATGTAACCAAACATGCGGAAGGCTCCTGCCTGATCAAAATGGGCGATACGCATGTGCTTTGCACCGCCTCTCTGGAAGCGCGCGTGCCACCGTTTATCAAAGGCTCCGGTCTGGGTTGGGTGACAGCGGAATACGGGATGCTGCCACGCTCTACGTCTTCCCGCATGCGGCGCGAAGCTGCGGCAGGTAAGCAAGGCGGCCGCACCGTAGAAATTCAGCGCCTGATCGGCCGTTCCCTGCGCGCAGGCGTGGACCGTGTGGCTTTGGGCGAGCGTCAAATCACGGTGGATTGCGATGTAATCCAAGCTGATGGCGGCACGCGCTGTGCTTCAATCACCGGTGGCTGGGTTGCCCTGCGTTTGGCAGTGAACAAGCTCATGAAAGCCGGCGACGTCACCACCGACCCACTTATTTCTCCGGTCGCGGCAGTGTCTTGCGGCATCTATGCAGGTCAGCCAGTGCTTGATCTGGACTATCCAGAAGACAGCGAGGCAGGTGTGGATGGCAACTTCATCATGCTGGCCAACGGGCAGATGATTGAAACCCAGATGTCCGCTGAAGGTGCTACCTACTCCCGTGATCAGATGAACCAACTGCTTGATCTCGCAGAAAAAGGCGTGGCAGAACTCGTTGCCGCGCAAGAGGCAGCCGTGGCATGACACGCAAGTTCACGGACAAAACGCTGCTGATGGCGACGCACAACAAAGGTAAACTTGAGGAGATGATTCATCTCCTTGAGCCCTTTGGCGTTAAAGTTGTCGGTGCTGCAGAAATGGATCTGCCCGAACCAGAAGAGACCGAAGACACATTTGTCGGAAATGCCCGGATCAAAGCCCACGCAGCGGCGAAAGCAACCGGCCTGCCTGCCCTCTCAGACGACAGTGGCATCACGATTGACGCGCTTAACGGTGCGCCTGGCGTCTATACAGCGGACTGGGCCGAGACCGAAGATGGCCGGGACTTTGTGATGGCAATGACCCGCGCCCACAACGAACTTGAAGCGGTAAACGCTCCGCACCCAAGACTCGCGCAATTCCGCTCCACGCTGGTTCTGGCTTGGCCTGACGGGCATGATGAGGTTTTTGAGGGTGTGGCTCCCGGGCATCTTGTATGGCCTATGCGCGGCAAAGATGGCTTTGGTTATGACCCGATGTTTGTCCCCGAAGGGCATGATGTCACATTTGCGGAGATGGACCGCTGGGCCAAAAACAAGATCAGCCATCGCGGACGCGCGGTGAAAGCCTTTGTGGCGGGTTGTTTTGGCTGACGATTGGCAAAACGGGGGCTTTGGCCTATATATACATTGGCCGTTCTGTCAGGCCAAATGCCCCTATTGCGATTTCAACAGCCATGTGAGCCGTGAAATCGACCAAAATCGCTGGCTACACGCCTATCTCAGCGAACTGGATCGCGTCGCAGCTCAGACGCCGGGGCGTGTGCTTAACACTGTCTTCTTCGGTGGAGGCACCCCAAGCTTAATGGATCCAGATATCGTCGCAGCCATTCTGGAACGCGTGCGAACCCTCTGGCCCACATCAAACGACATGGAAATCACGCTTGAGGCGAATCCAGGATCTGTTGAAGCTGGTCGGTTCACAGCTTATCGCGCAGGCGGGGTAAACCGAATTTCCATGGGTATTCAGGCGCTGAATGACAGAGACTTACAGCGTTTAGGCCGTATTCACTCTGTATCAGAAGCCAAGAAAGCCTTTGAAATAGCGCGGAAAACCTTTGATCGGGTAAGTTTTGACCTGATCTATGCACGCCAGGACCAATCGTTGAGTAATTGGCAGGCCGAGTTGAAAGAAGCTCTGTCGATGGCCATAGATCATCTTTCTCTCTATCAACTCACAATTGAACAAGGCACAGCCTTTGGCGATCGCTACAACCGTGGAAAGCTGCGTGGCCTGCCAGAAGATGATCTTGCTGCAGACATGTATGAAACAACGCAGGAGATCTGCGCTGAAGCAGGCATGTTGCCCTACGAAGTTTCCAATTACGCAGCTTTAGGCTCTGAATCACGGCACAATCAAATCTATTGGCGCTACGGCGACTACGCAGGAATTGGGCCCGGGGCGCATGCGCGGCTGACACTTAACGGGAAACGTCACGCGATAGAGACCTGGAAAAATCCGAACAAGTGGCTGGAGACTGCAGAAGACGGAAATGGAGAAAGCCTGGACGAGGTGATTTCCAGAAATGGGCAAGCCGCGGAATTCCTTCTCATGGGCCTTCGCCTGAGCGAGGGAATTGATTTGACCCGCTACGAGGAGCTCTCGGGGCATGCTCTTGAAGGACCCCGCGTGGATCACTTGATCGAAATAGGCATGATTGAAAAGACAGCGCGACATCTGCGCGTCTTGCCACAAGGGCGCATGGTGCTAAATTCTGTCCTGTCGGAACTTTTGGTGGACTAAATGCGCGCGATTTGGCTGATCTGCGGATTGATATGTGTCGCGTTTGCCTTGGTCGGCGTTGTGCTCCCCCTCTTGCCGACTGTCCCCTTTTTGTTGCTCGCAGCTTTCTGTTTTGCACGTTCATCACAGAAGCTGCACAACTGGCTCCTCAGTCACAAACTCTTTGGTCCGATGATTGATGATTGGCATCGCAATGGTGCGATCAGACCAAGCGCAAAAAGGGCAGCAACACTGTCCATAATGTTGGTTTTTGCAATTTCATTAGC
Source organism: Shimia sp. R9_3 (assembly GCF_017743755.1). Lineage (NCBI taxonomy): Bacteria > Pseudomonadati > Pseudomonadota > Alphaproteobacteria > Rhodobacterales > Roseobacteraceae > Shimia > Shimia sp. R9_3. Next base: position 296,065 of record NZ_JAGHRP010000001.1, read on the forward strand.
GTTAGGTGTCAAAACCACCGTTTTGATCATCCAAGCGGTGGTTCTAAGCGCGGTACTTTTTTTCCTCTGGACGCGACCTAACGCGTAGAGGACAGTATCCGGCACAACTCATCAAGATCATCAAGTGTCTGATAACTAATGGTAATTTTACCAGATTCTCCGCCAGACATATGATCGACGCTGACTTTCATGCCCAAATTCGCAGAAAGATCGCCTTCTAGCGCGACTGTATCGGCGTCCTTATGGGTCTTTGGTCGAGATTTTTTAATTTGCTCGACGAGAGAGCCTGTTTTTTTCGCGAGTTTTTCTGTCTGGCGAACAGAAAGACCATCCTTCACAACCTTCTTGGCCAGCTCCGAGGCATTTTCCGAGGTCACCAGAGCGCGTGCATGACCAGCCGATAGGTCTCCCTCGCGCAACATCATCTGAACGTCATCCGGTAGATTGAGCAAACGCATCAAGTTTGCTATATGGCTTCGGCTTTTGCCGAGCGCTTCAGATACCTTCTCCTGCGTGTGACCGAACTTTTGCATAAGTTGGCGATAGCCCATCGCCTCTTCAACCGGGTTCAAATCCGCACGTTGAATGTTCTCGATGATCGCAATCTCGAGAACTTCAGTGTCATCATACTCTCTGACGATAACCGGAAGCTCATGCAGCTTCGCCATCTGGGACGCGCGCCAACGGCGTTCGCCAGCGACAATCTCGTATCGATCTCCAGATTTCTTCCGAACGATAAGCGGCTGAATGACGCCCTTTTCGCGAATGGAATTCGCCAGATCGTCTAACTGTTCAGGTGTAAAATCACGGCGCGGCTGATCTGGATTTGGCTCAATCCGCTCGATTGGGACAACCAAATCTGCCCGACGAGGTGTTTGCGCAACTTGCGCGCTCTTATCTTCGGTCACATCCGCCATCAACGCACTGAGGCCGCGGCCAAGGCCACGTGGTTTCTTCTTCTCTGCCATACCGGCCTCCTTTATGCAGCGACTTTATAGTTTTTGACCAATAGTTCCTTGGCCAGGGCTCGATATGCCTCTGCGCCCTTGGATGTTGGATCATACTCCAAAACCGGCTGCGCGTAAGAGGGAGCCTCAGAAACACGCACATTCCGAGGGATTTTGGTTTCGAACACCAATTCACCAAGGTTATCGCGCGCATCCTGCTCCACTTGTTGAGACAGGTTGTTACGTGCATCGAACATCGTCAGCACAATACCCTCAATGCGCAGACCTGAATTGGCGGTTTGTCGCACTTCACGCACGGTCAGCATAAGTTGCGACAATCCCTCAAGTGCGAAAAATTCGCTTTGAAGCGGAATCAAGACCGAATGCGCAGCGATCATTGCATTGACAGTCAACAAGTTGAGAGATGGCGGACAATCAATCAATATGTAGTCCAGATCATAGGCATCCATAGCATGCTGGCGCAGGGCGTCATGCAACAAGAAGCTACGCTTTTCATTGGTCATCAACTCAATGTCCGCCGAGCTCAGATCGACAGTTGCCGGAACGATCCACATGGTTTCCGAGTCCGTCGTTTGAATCACGTCTTCAAGTTCGGCTTCACCGGTCAACAGGTCATATGTTGTGTTCTGACGATCCTCGACTTCTACGCCCAACCCCGTTGATGCATTGCCCTGCGGATCAAGATCCACCAAAAGCACACGACATTTCTGCTCTGCGAGAGCAGCTGCAAGATTTATGGCTGTTGTGGTTTTGCCAACCCCACCTTTTTGGTTGGCAACAGCGATAATCTTGGGGCCCTTAGGGCGCGTTGGATCCGTCACGTTTCAGTTCTCCGACCTTCAGGATGACTGCTTGAGAGTCCGTAATACTCTTTACCACTTCGCAATCAAATGACCACGATTCCTGTACGGATTTAAGCTCTTTTTGCCAGCTTGCTCCCTTTGGAAACAGCCCAACGCCATCTGCCCGCAAATGTCGCTCTGCAAAGTCAAACAACAGCGGAAGATCCGCCAGCGCGCGTGCAGAAAGAACGTCGGCATTCTGCGGAGGCGCTTTCTCGATACGTTCTGTCAAAACAGCTGCTTTCACGCCGGTCTCTCGCAATACCGTCCGCAAAAAGGTACACTTACGTTGATCACTCTCAATCAACGTTACTTTCTGCGGCGCAGTTGGCTCTTCCGACATCAGGGCAATGACCAATCCGGGGAAACCACCACCGCTGCCAATGTCTACCCAATGCGCCACATTATGAGGTGCGCTACGCATAACCTGAACCGAATCCAGGATATGACGCTCCCATAAGGCGTCGAGTGTGGACTTGGAAACGAGGTTAATTCTCGGGTTCCACTTAACCAGTAAGTCTGCCAAGATCTGCAGACGTTGAAATGTTTCACGTGAAACATCCAATGCGTCACGAATGTTCTCTGGGCAGTTCATCAGGCGGTTTTCGCTTTCTGGGCCTGGCGCAACTTAGCAAGAAGCAGCGTAAGAGCCGCAGGTGTCATGCCATCAATCCGCCCGGCCTGCCCCAAATTCTCAGGACGGACCGCATTCAACTTGGATTTCAACTCGTTGCTCAAACCTTCGATCACATCGAAGTCGAAATCAGACGGGATAATCTGCGTTTCATCTCTGCGCATTGCCTCGACATCGCGCTTTTGGCGCTCGATGTAATTTGCATAAAGCGCATCACGCTCAAGCTGAAGTTGGATATCTTGGCTTATTTCGGCAAAGCGAGAATCCAGCTCCACAACATCTCCGAAGCTCACTTCAGGAAAAGCGAGAACCTGGAATGCTGTGCGACGATTACCATCTTGGTTAACAGAAATGCCCGCAGCATTAATTTGTTTTGGCGTATAGCCAGTTTCTTCGAGGAGGGCTTTGCCGGACGTTAGCTTCTCCTGCTTGTCTTCAAACACCGACTTCCGCGTTTCGCCAATGAGACCCAACTCCAAACCAATTGGCGTAAGCCTCTGGTCTGCATTGTCTGCACGCAAAGAAAGACGAAACTCTGCACGTGAGGTGAACATGCGATAGGGCTCTGTGACCCCGCGCGTGATAAGATCATCAACCATGACGCCGATATAGCTATCCGATCGGCGGAAATGGTGGGGCTCTTTGCCTTGTGCCGCCAAAGCTGCGTTCAGGCCTGCAACGAGCCCTTGTGCCGCAGCTTCCTCATATCCAGTGGTCCCGTTGATTTGCCCCGCAAGATATAGACCTGGCACGCCCTTAACACCAAGCGCCGCATCCAGAGCTCGCGGATCCACATAGTCATATTCAATCGCATACCCTGGCTGCAGAATTTCTGCATCTTCCAAGCCATACATCGAACGCACGTAGTTTTCTTGGACGTCTACAGGCAGCGAGGTCGAAATGCCGTTTGGATAAACCGTGTGATCGTTCAAACCTTCCGGTTCTAAGAAGACCTGGTGTGAAGTTTTATCTGCAAAACGCACAATCTTATCTTCGATAGATGGGCAGTACCGCGGCCCGACGCCCTCGATATGACCACCATACATCGCGGAGCGATCTAGGTTTTGCCGGATAATCTCATGTGTTTTCTCATTCGTGTGCGTGATGCCGCAGGAAATCTGCCGGGCGCTTGGCGCCTTGTTCAAGAACGAGAAAACCACCGGATCATCATCTCCCGGCTGGCTGTCGAGTAGATCCCATTTGATGGTTTTGCCATTCAACCGTGGAGGCGTGCCAGTCTTCAACCGCCCAAGAGGCAAATCAAAACTGTCAATGCGCTCCGCAAGTTTGACAGACGGGTCGTCCCCCATTCTGCCGCCAGGGCGAGACACATCCCCAATGTGGATGACACCCCGCAGGAAAGTCCCTGTGGTGAGTACAACAGAATGCGCAGAGATCTCTGATCCATCTGCGAGGACGACTCCCCGCACCGCCTGCCCTTCCATCCGGAAGTCAGTTGCCTCGCCCTCAACGATGGTCAAATTGGGTGTGGCTTCGATTTCCGCCAACATTTCTTCGCGATAGATCTTTCGATCGGTCTGCGCGCGTGGGCCCTGTACAGCTGGGCCTTTACGACGGTTGAGCAGTCGAAACTGAATTCCAGCCATATCAGAGATACGCCCCATGACCCCATCAAGCGCATCTACTTCACGCACAAGGTGGCCTTTTCCAAGACCACCAATGGCAGGATTGCAAGACATGACGCCAATGCCTGATTTCTTCAAGGTGACTAGAGCTGTTGAGGCACCCATACGCGCCCCCGCCGACGCAGCATCCGTTCCGGCGTGTCCTCCGCCCACAACAATAACGTCAAAATGTTTCACGTGAAACACTCCTCAGATTTGAATCACTTCCCGATACAAAAGCTCGAAAAGATTTCGTCCAGCAGGTTCTCTACATCGACATGACCAACAATAGAATCAAGAGCACGAATCGCGGTTCGTAACTCTTCAGCACCAATATCATAGTGATCCGGTCCGAGAGCTAGAACATCACGCGCTGCATCCAGTGCTTCTGATGCGCGTTTCATAGCGATCCGATGCCTCTCGCGCGTCGCCACTCCGGATCGACCAGCCTGTTCAGAGAGCTTTTCAGTGATCTCAGAAACCAATTCGCTGATGCCGAAACCGGTTTTGCCTGAAATCGCATTTTTTGGATCAGACAAAGTATCTGCCTTCGCCGTTCTGATCACATCCTCTGGCAGCGGTTCGAAATCCGGCGCTTCATCCTGAGTTTGAAGGAATACACGGAGATCCGCAGCCTCTGCCCTCTCGCGTGCACGCTGAATGCCGATCCCCTCCACGTGATCCTCAGTCTCACGAAGCCCAGCAGTATCCAGCAAAGTCACCGGCAATCCGTTTAGCTCCATGCGGACTTCGATCACGTCACGCGTTGTCCCCGCGTATTCAGAGGTGATTGCCGCCTCGCGACCAGCAAGCGCGTTGAGCAGCGTGGACTTGCCAACATTTGGCGCACCGAGGATGGCGACTTCGAAACCCGTGCGGATGCGTTCAGCCGTATCGACACCGGCGATCTCACGGTCGAGTTCATTTCTTACGCCAGACAGAAGCTCAGTGACTTCCGGCGTGACATCTACAGGGACTTCCTCGTCGGCAAAGTCGATGGTCGCTTCAATCAAAGCAGCCGCTCGGATCAAATCCGTGCGCCATTTGCCTGCAAGTTTCCCAAGATCACCTGACAAAACCCGCAAGGCTTGACGCCGCTGAGCCTCGGTCTCTGCATCAATCAGATCAGCGAGCCCCTCGACCTGGGCCAGATCAAGGCATCCGTTTTCCAAAGAACGGCGGGTGAACTCCCCTGCCTCCGCCAAGCGAAGCCCATCCATCTCAGAGAGTTCCCGAAGAACCGCATTCACCACGGCAGTTGAACCATGCAAGTGCAGCTCAAGAACCTCTTCGCCGGTAAAGCTGTTCTTATTCGGAAAGTAGAGCACCAAGGCCTGATCCAAACGACGGCCTTCACTGTCTTTCAGGATCTTCAAAGCAGCGTAGCGTGGTTTGGGCAGAACGCCGAAAAGCGCCCTCCCCGCCTCTGCGGCTCTGGAACCGGACACACGAACGACAGCGACCCCCGCTTTACCGGGGGCCGTTGCTAAGGCGAAAATTGTGTCAGGCACATAGGCCATGTCACATTCCTTAAGTGTTCATCGAGTCAAAGAACTCGCCATTGGTTTTGGTCTGCTTGAGTTTGCCAAGCAGGAACTCCACGGCATCCGTGGTGCCCATCGGGTTGAGGATACGGCGCAATACGAATGTCTTGGCCAGATCTCCCTTGTCGACAAGCAGATCTTCTTTCCGAGTACCAGATTTGAGAATATCGATCGCAGGGAAGACACGTTTGTCTGCCACCTTACGGTCCAGAACAATCTCAGAGTTACCTGTACCTTTGAATTCTTCAAAGATCACCTCGTCCATACGCGAGCCGGTGTCGATCAGCGCGGTCGAGATAATTGTGAGCGAGCCGCCCTCTTCGATGTTACGAGCTGCACCAAAGAAACGTTTGGGCCGCTGGAGAGCGTTTGCGTCCACACCACCGGTCAGAACTTTACCGGAAGAAGGCACCACAGTGTTGAAGGCGCGACCAAGTCTTGTGATGGAATCCAGAAGGATCACAACATCTCGTTTATGCTCTACAAGGCGCTTTGCCTTTTCGATCACCATTTCAGACACAGCAACGTGACGGGTGGCCGGTTCGTCAAAAGTAGAGGAAATAACCTCACCTTTCACAGACCGCTGCATGTCCGTTACCTCTTCCGGGCGTTCGTCGATCAAAAGAACGATCAGGTAACACTCTGGGTGGTTCGCTTCGATGCTGTGCGCGATGTTTTGCAACAGAACGGTTTTACCGGTGCGCGGCGGCGCAACAATTAGGGAACGCTGGCCCTTACCAATCGGCGCAACCAGATCGATAACCCGTGCAGAGCGGTCTTTGATGGTGGGATCTTCGATCTCCATCTTCAGGCGCTCATCGGGATAAAGCGGTGTGAGGTTGTCAAACGCGATCTTGTGCTTGGCTTTTTCTGGCGCTTCAAAGTTGATCTGAGACACGCCAGTCAGCGCGAAGTAGCGCTCGTTGTCGCCAGGCGCCGTCATAACGCCATTCACGGTGTCACCGGTCCGCAGAGAATGCTGACGGATCATCTCCGGGCTGACATAGATATCATCCGGGCCCGGCAAATAGTTGGCTTCTGGAGAGCGCAGGAAGCCAAAACCATCCTGAAGTACCTCAAGCACACCATCACCGGAGATTTCCCAACCATCATCCGCGCGTTCGCGCAGAATCTGGAACATCATCTCGCCCTTACGCATGGTGGAGGCGTTTTCGATCTCCAGCTCTTCGGCCATTGCCAAGAGCGCTTTAGGGCTTTTGGCTTTCAGATCGCCAAGAGCGAGCTTTTCTTGTGTCATGAAACAATCCTGTACTGCCCGAAACGGGGCAGATCATGTGATCTATATAAGGGATACACTTAGCCCGGACGGGCCAGTTGTCGACTCAGATAGGGCTTTCGCTCTTCTGAGTCAATAAATTCAGAATTTCACCACAACCGAGACAACGATGATTACCATCAAAATTGTCGGTACTTCGTTCATCATTCGATACTGGCGCCCAGTAAGCGTGTTCTCGTTGCGATCAAATTTCTTTCGCATTTGCATGAGCCAGTGATCAAACCCTGTCATGGCAATCACAGCAAACGCTTTTGTGTAAGGCCAAACTGACGACCAATCGACTATGCCCGGCGTAAACACTAGCGTGAGACCTGCAAGCCAAGCAGCAACGCTGGCTGGTGCCATGATGTAGCGCTGAAGCTTGTATTCCATGATCTTAAGCGTTTCGTCGAGCTGATCCCCCTGCTCTGCCCGTTCCGCGTGATAAACAAATAACCGTGGGAGATAGAACAACCCTGCCATCCAGCTGATCACAGCCATGATATGGAAAGCGAGGACATAGGGATAAATGTCTACGAGAAAGTAACCCATGCGGTTTCGATCCTTGGTACGAGCTCACCCTCTCTAAATAAATAAATAAATATATTTAGAAAAGGATGATGATTTTGTTGGGAGCTCCAAACCTGTGGATTATGGGTTTTCCCCCGCAGTTTTACACAGGAGGATAGAATATCTAAGAAGACTCCCACATCTGGGGCTAAAGTGAAAAGAGTCTATGAGAGTCAAAGACTTGAGAACTAGATGACGTGTGGATGATTGTGGATAAACGTGAGGATGAACCAGTATGTGGCTGATTCCTCCCCCAAGCAAAGTTTTCCTCATCCACGGTGCAGAAAAACGGGGGATTTCCATGAAGTCCGGGTGAGTTTCCCCAGCTTGCAAAATCTCACAGAAATTTCCAGAAAGGACTCACCAGATGTTCCTTTCCTTCTCCACGGATTTATCCACATGGCCGCACCCCTGATCCTTGCTTCGGGTTCCGAGATACGGGCTCAGCTCCTACATAAAGCGAATCTTGGTTACGAAGTTGTTAAGCCGCGTGTGGATGAAGAAATGATCCGCCGATCTTTGCAGGCGGAAGGCGCGCCGCCAAGAGATGTAGCGGATGCGCTCGCGGAGGCCAAAGCGCGTAAGGTGAGCCTGAAGCGGCCGGAGGCCATGGTACTTGGCTGTGATCAGGTGCTTGATTTTCAGGGCACGATCTTTTCCAAACCCGCGAGCATTGATGACGCGCGCAATCAGCTCCTGATGCTACGCGGAAATCGGCATATGCTCTTGTCTGCCGCAGTGATCTATCAGAATGGCGAGCCGCTATGGCGTTTTGTCGGTGTGGTACGCCTGTTCATGAGAAACTTTAGCGACGAATTTCTTGACGACTATTTGGACCGAAATTTTGAGAGCATACGCCATTCGGTCGGCGGGTATAAACTCGAGGAAGAAGGCGTGCGGCTTTTTGAAAAAGTAGACGGAGACTACTTTACCGTCCTTGGAATGCCACTTGTTGAAATACTCTCATATCTGACCTTGCGGGGAGAACTGCCACAATGACTTTGCCCTCGATCCCCCTCGCCGGTGTGATTGGCAATCCCATCGCCCATTCCAAATCCCCACTTCTGCATGATCATTGGCTGAAGACCTACGGCATCGCAGGACATTACGTACCGCTTGAAGTGGATGCAGAGCATCTAGAGGCTGTCCTTAAGGCGATGCCACAAATGGGGTTTGTGGGCTGTAACGTTACCATCCCTCATAAAGAGCGTGTCGTTCAGTTTGTTGACCAGATTACGGACCGCGCGACATTGATCGGTGCGGTGAACACGCTGATTTTCCGCCCGGATGGCAGCATCGTTGGCGACAACACCGATGGATACGGCTTTATCGAAAATCTGCGTCATGGCGCACCAGAGTGGCAGGCGGAGGCCGGTCCAGCGGTGGTCTTCGGCGCAGGTGGCGCCGCGCGGGCTGTGGTAGCCTCACTTCTAGACGCAGGTGTGCCAGAAATCTTGCTGACGAACCGGACGCGCGTGCGCGCAGATCGGTTGCGGGAGGATTTTGGCGCACGCGTCAAAGTTGTCGAATGGGTCCAGGCCGGCAATATTCTTGAAGAAGCCGCCACGCTCGTAAACACAACCTCTCTTGGCATGGCTGGGAAATCGGAGCTTCGGATTCCCATGGACGGATTGCGCAGCGAAACTGTTGTCACGGATCTGGTTTATAATCCTCTGGTCACAAATTTCCTGAAAACCGCCCAGGAGCGCGGATGTGTGACCGTTGATGGCCTTGGTATGTTGCTGCATCAGGCGGTGCCGGGTTTTGAGCGTTGGTTTGGCCGCCGCCCTGTTGTGGATGAAGCCACACGGCAGGTGGTTTTGGGATGACCAAAAAGGTATTCAAGCTCGGCTTGACCGGCTCAATCGGCATGGGGAAATCGTCGACAGCTCAGTTTTTTTCAGAATTGGGTTGCCCGGTTTGGGATGCGGATGCAGCGGTGCACCGGATTTACGCAAAGGGAGGCGCTGCTGTAGCTCCTATTTCAGCGGCGCTACCAGACGCGATTGAAGATGGAGCGGTTTCGCGAGATCGGTTGAAAGAGCTGATTGCACAAGATGCGTCTGTGTTGAGCACCATAGAAAAGATCGTCCATCCTCTGGTCGCCCAGGATCGCGCGGATTTCATTAACGGAGCTGACGCTGAAATCCTCGTTTTTGATATTCCGTTGCTCTTTGAAACAGGTGGCGATGCAGCGATGGACGCGGTTGTATGTGTCTCTGTTTCATCTGAATTGCAGAGAATTCGTGTGCTGGAACGCGGCACGATGAGTGAAGCTCAGTTTGAACACATCCGGTCAAAACAGATGCCAAATGAAGAAAAACTGGCATTGTCAGACTATGTGGTAGAAACGGATACACTTGACCATGCCCGGTCTCAGGTGGAGAAGATTGTGAAAACCATCAGAGGACAGTTGGATCATGCGTGAAATCGTACTCGATACGGAAACCACAGGCTTTGATCCGTTTTCTGGTGACCGCATCGTCGAAATCGGTGCTTTGGAGCTCTACAATCACCTGCCAACCGGCGAGACATTTCATGTCTACATCAATCCGGAGCGATCCATGCCGGATGAGGCATTCAAGGTGCACGGGATTGGCCCGGATCTCCTGGATATCCCCCGTGACGCCGCGCCGGGAGAGGTGACACTGCGCGACAAACCTGTGTTCAACGCGTTTGGCCAAAAGTTTCTCGATTTCATCGGCAATGACAGCAAGCTTGTCATCCACAATGCCAAGTTCGACATGAAATTCTTAAATGCCGAACTGAGCTGGATGAACCTGCCGCAAATCCCGATGGAGCGTGCTGTTGATACGCTGGAAATGGCGCGTAAGAAGTTTCCGGGGTCTCCTGCCACGCTGGATGCTCTTTGCCGCAGATTTGGGATCGACAACTCCTCACGGACGCTGCACGGCGCGCTTCTTGACTCCGAAATTCTGGCAGAGGTGTATCTGGAGCTGATTGGGGGACGGCAACCAGATCTGGTTCTGGCGTCTGACAACACTTCAGAAAAGAAAAGCACGGCCATTCAGGATGATTGGCGTCCGAGCGCCCGCCCAACGCCATTGCCCTCCCGGCTTACGGAGGCCGAGGCAGAAGCGCATAGAGGTTTTGTAGAGAAAATGGGCGAAAATGCCCTCTGGTCCAAACTCGGCTAGTTTGGTGAGGCGCTGCCAAAGGGCAGCGCCAAATTGATCAGTTTGCGACAGGCTGTTCGCTCTGTTCTTGCGCACGACGCGCCAGTTCTGCGCGGTAAAGTGCAACAAAATCAATTGTTTCAAGGTTCAGCGGCGGGAAGCCACCGTCACGGGTCACGTCAGACACGATGCGACGCACGAACGGGAACAACATGCGTGGGCATTCGATCAGAAGGAACGGGTGCAGCTGATCTTCAGGCACGCCCTCAATGTGGAAGACACCGGCGTAGTCCATTTCCAGGATGAACATTTCAGCGCCATCATCTTTGTTCTTGGCGGTGATGTTCAGCTTGATGGCAACTTCAAACTGGTTGTCTGCTGCGCGCTTTTTGGCATCCAAATTGACCTGCACCTGAACATCAGGCTGCGGGTTCGCGCTGGAGCCCTTTTGCGCCAGAATGTTTTCGAACGACATATCGCGCACGAATTGGGTCAGCACATTCATCTTCAGCTGAGGTGCCTGCTGTGCAGCACCGTTTTCTGTTTCCGCCATTGGGATCTCCAAAAAAACACGTTTGGCCTGCTTTATCAGGTCAGACTTAGTGCCTCAATGCTTTGTCCAACCTGAGGGTGAATGTGTGGGCTTTTTGACCGTCTCATCCTGATTGGTCACAGGTTTCGCATCCGGATCGATTTCGGAAAACTCCCCGTCAATAATGTCAGCCTGCGCGCCGTGGGTCGGGCGTTGTGGCGTGTTTGCGTGAAACTGAGCAGAACCTGCGCTTCCCATTGTGAAACTTTGCACCCGAACGCGTTTGCGTGCGTAATGAAATACAGCGGAGCGAAATGGCGGCGTCAGTAAGGCAAAACCAAGCGCGTCGGTAAAGAAACCAGGTGTCAGCAACAGGACGCCAGCGATCAGGATCATGGCTCCATGCGCCAAAGGCTCGGTAGGATCATTCAATTCGATGAAAGATCTTTGTACATTTCCAATCGCGGCGAGCCCTTGAGAGCGCACGAGATGCGTGCCAAGCATCGCGGTCAAAAGCACAATCGCAAGCGTTGGCCACAAGCCAATCGCACCGCCAAAGCTGATAAACAGGGCGATCTCAATCATCGGGACCGCAACAAAGGCCAACAACAGCCACATCTTCGCTTTACTCCAATGTCATCTCCGGTGAGGTGGACTTGACCCCGCCTGTAACTTACATAAGTGCGTGAGACAGTTGTTTCCATGCCCAACAAGAGGTTCAAATGAACTCCTCCCTACTTCAACTTCTGGTTCTTGCCGGTATTGCTGTGTTTCTCATCCTGCGCCTTCGCAATGTTTTGGGCACACGTGACGGCTTTGAGCCTCCTCGTCAGGAAACAACAGCACCATCACGTCGTCGCGGGCCGGAGCTCGAAGTGATCGAAGGTGGTCCGGATCAGGACATTCTTGACCATGCAGAAGAGGGCAGCCCACAGGCTGAAGCTCTTGCTAAAATGAAGTCCGCAGAACCGCAGTTTGGCGTGAATGACTTCCTTGGCGGTGCCCGTGGCGCCTATGAGATGATCCTGATGGCCTTTGAAAAAGGTGATCTTGCGTCGATCAAGGATTTTCTGGGCGACGAAGTTTATGAGAGCTTTGCCTATGTGGTTCAGATGCGCGAGGACAAAGGCCTGACCGTTGAAAGCGAATTCATTGGTGTTCGTGAAATGGTGCTTCAGGATGCGACCTTTGATGATGCGACCAAGGAAGGTGAAATCTCTGTGCGCTTCATCGGGGAATTGACCCATGTTGTGCGCGACAATGGCGGCGATATCGTTGAAGGTAGCGACAGCCAGATCAAACGCCAGAAAGACGTTTGGACTTTTGCCCGTGTCATGGGATCTGATGACCCGAACTGGCAGCTTGTTGCCACAGGCGAATGATTGGGATGTTTCGGGCGGCGTTGGCCGCAGCCCATGTGATGGCTGGTGTCATGGCCGGGAGCGCAGCGATGTCCGAAACAACCATGAAAATCCTATCATTTGAAGAGCTTGAAGGCTGGGCAGACGATGATCATGAGGCTGCCCGCCAAGTGTTTTTGAACACATGTGCTGATCTGGATGCACCAGATTGGCAAACCGTCTGTGCCGCGGCCTCGGGCATTTCTGATGCGCGCAAGTTCTTTGAGCTGCTGTTTCGACCTGTTCTCATAGAGGAAGCAGATCGGGATGCGTTGTTTACCGGATATTTTGAGCCTGAACTCGACGGCGCGCGTCGACCAGGGGGGCCGTATCAGTTTCCGATTTACCGCGTGCCGCCAGAGGTGCGACGTGGTGGGCAGTGGCTGACACGGCGAGAAATTGAAACCAGCGCAGCCATGGACGGCCGAGGGTTGGAAATCGCTTGGGTCGACGACCCTGTTGAGCTTTTCTTTCTACAAATTCAGGGATCTGGGCGGGTACGTTTGCCCGATGGTGGCTATATCCGGGTCGGCTATGGCGGTGCGAACGGGCATGAATATCGCTCAGTTGGTGCGGAACTTGTGCGGCGTGGTATCTATGGCGCGCATCAGGTGAGCGCGCAGGTCATCAAAAATTGGGTGAAGCGTAACCCTACCGAAGGGGCGGAGCTTTTGCGGCACAACGACAGCTTTGTGTTCTTTCGGGAAGTCAGCCGTGTGCCAGCACACAAAGGTCCGCTTGGCGCCATGAACCGTTCTATTACCGAGATGCGTTCTGTTGCCGTTGATCCGGCCTTTACGCCACTTGGCGCCCCAGTTTGGGTGGAGAAGGACGGCAAAGGCCCTCTGCGCCGTCTTATGATCGCACAGGACACCGGTTCTGCCATCAAAGGCGCACAGCGTGCTGATATTTTCTTTGGCACCGGAGACGCAGCGGGTCGCGCTGCTGGGACGTTGAAGGATCCCGGCCGGATGGTGGTTCTGCTGCCTATCCAACGCGCCTATGCAATGCTGCCGGAGTCCGTTCTGTGACACGCCGAAAACTGAGCGAAGATGAAGTTGCGCTTTGGCGCAAGGTGGCTGACACGGCTGAACGACTAAACCCAACAGCGAAGTCGCATGATCTGCCGCTGCCCAAGCCCAAACCGCAGAAGAAACCAAGGGCGCGGGACGCGTCCCCTGCTCTACCCGCATTTGAAGTTGGCTCACGGGCATCGAGTGATTTGCGCGGGCATGATCTGATGGGCTCTGTCTCAGATCGCGTGGCGCGACAGCCTGTGCAAATGGATAAGAAAGCCTTTGGCCGTATGAAACGCGGGAAACTGGTTCCTGAAGGCAAAATCGATCTGCATGGAATGACTGCCGATCAGGCGCATGGGGCGTTGACCGGCTTCATCATGCGATCCCATGCCGAGGGAAAAAGACTGGTTTTGGTCATCACAGGCAAAGGCAAATCCAAACGTGATGACGGACCAATCCCGACGCGTCGTGGTGTTCTCAAACATCAAGTCCCGCAGTGGTTTGCTCTGCCCCCGATGAAGAGTTGCATTTTGCAGGTTGCTGAAGCGCACATCAAACACGGTGGCACCGGGGCGTATTACGTTTATTTACGGCGTCGGTAGGCTGCGGCGCGCCCGTGCAAAGGGGATTACCATCGCGGCGCTTGCGAGAGCAAAACAAACGGCAAAGCTCTGGAGCTGGCTTTCATAGGAGACACCTGCATCAATCAGCCATCCGGACAAACCTGGTCCAAGCGCAGATCCCAGCACGCCAAAGGCAGCCACTGTGGCTTTGATTGCGCCAAGATGCGCCGTACCAAAGAACTCGGACCAGACCGATGCAGGCAATGTCGCCATGCCTCCTCCTGCCATCCCCATCAAAATGACACCGACTGCGACCCAACTCACTGAGGGTGCCCATGCATGTATCGCGAACGCGGCCACAAGTGGGAGCAGGTAAAATGGCATGAGACGCGCGGCACCAAATCGGTCGATCAACCAGCCATAGACCAAGGTCGATACCCCAAAAGAAATGGTGCCAAGCGGGAAGACTGCGACAAGGGAGAGATGGGACCACCCTTTGATCTCTGCAAAATAGGCCTGCTGGAAGAAAAACACGGTGGCGAATGCCGGAAACGCCATCATCGCAGGAATTGCAGACAGGAAAACCGGATGCCGAATGGCTTCCCAACGCGTCCAGTTGCGGCTTTGCATACCAAAGGTGGAGTGTTCGGAAACGATGCTGTTGGGCTCACGCTCTTGGCGCAGGAGCACGAAAATGACCGGCGCCATGATCAGACAAAAACAAGCGGCTGCGATCCAGATCATTTGCCATTCCACACGGGCTTTGAGCCAAACCACAGTGACGGGCATGATTGCCTCTGCCAGCATGAACCCCATTGTTGCAAAGGCCAACGCACGGCCGCGAGATGCGGAAAACCACCGAGCCATGGCCACTGCTGAAATATGTGGCAGCATGCCCTGAGCGGTAAACCGCAGCGCAAGTATCACGAGAGGCAATGCCCAGACCCATGTGAGTTGTGAAAGCGCAAAACACGCACATGCCAGCAGGATGAGCATCATCGGACCCAGCAGGCGCACACGGATACGATCAGCCAATGTGCCGGCCCACAGCATGACCAATGCGGAAGTCCCTGTACCCAGCATATAGATGGCGCCCCAGTCTCCGTGAGACAGGTCAAAATAGGCGCGAATATCGGCCGCAAAGGTTCCGATGAAGAAGGTCTGCCCAAAGCAGGACAGAAACATCAACGCGGCACCGGGCAAGAGAAAGCGCCCGTTTTGCCGCAGGAATGCGCGGGTGGAAATCATTGTATTGGCTCAATGTGGTTGGGGCTTTGGCGCACAGCGCGCAAAAGAAAGTCCCGGAAAGAAAACTCTCCGGGACTATGGCTGGCTTCGGGTTGTGGAACCAGAAGAAATCAGAGCACGTAGCGGCTGACGTCCATGGATTTTGCCAATTCGCCCAAATTCGTCTCTACAAAGGCCGCATCGACGGTGATTTCCTCGCCGGATCGATCTGGCGCAGAGAAGCTGAGTTCCTCGAAAACCCGTTCCATCACGGTGTAGAGGCGACGCGCGCCGATGTTTTCCACCGATTGGTTTACTTCCGCGGCGATCTTGGCAAGCGCTGCAATGCCATCGTCGGTGAAGGTTACAACGACCTCTTCTGTGCCCATCAAAGCGGTGTACTGGCGCGTCAATGCATTGTCGGTTTCTGTCAGGATGCGTACGAAATCTTCTTCGGTGAGCGCGCGCAATTCCACGCGGATTGGCAGACGGCCCTGAAGTTCCGGCAGCAAGTCAGAGGGCTTTGCGATGTGGAACGCACCCGAGGCAATAAAGAGGATATGGTCGGTTTTCACGGGTCCATGTTTGGTGGAAACCGTGGTGCCTTCAATCAAGGGGAGCAAGTCACGCTGAACCCCTTCTCGGGAAACATCACCGCCACGCGCTTCTTGGCGGGCGCAGACCTTGTCGATTTCGTCCAGGAACACGATGCCGTTTTGCTCAACAGCTTTCAGGGCGGCGGTGTTGACGGTTTCATCGTCCAGCAACTTGTCTGCTTCGTCAGAAATCAGCACCTCGTAGCTCTCGGCCACGGTCATGCGTTTTTTGACAGTGCGCCCGCCAAGCGCTTTGCCGAAGATATCGCCGAGGTTCATCATACCCATCTGGCCACCGGGCTGGCCGGGGATGTCGAACATGCCGCCCATCGGGTTGGAGGTGTCCGCCACTTCCAGCTCGATCTCCGTGTCGTCCAGCAAGCCATCTTTGAGCTTCTTGCGGAACATTTCGCGCGTCGCTTCGCGGGCATCAGTGCCTGCAATGGCTTCGATCACGCGGTCCTCGGCGGCAGCATAGGCCTTGACTTTCACATCTTCTCGCATGTGTTCGCGGGTTTGGATGATCGCTGCGTCCACCAGATCACGCACGATTTGTTCGACGTCGCGTCCAACATAGCCCACTTCCGTGAATTTGGTGGCTTCAACTTTGATGAAGGGGGCACGGGCAAGCTTCGCAAGACGGCGGCTGATTTCGGTTTTGCCAACACCGGTTGGGCCGATCATCAGGATGTTTTTGGGGTAAACCTCATCGCGAATGTCATCAGACAGCTGTTTGCGGCGCCAACGATTGCGCAGCGCGACAGCGACGGCGCGTTTGGCGTCTTTCTGACCGATGATGAAACGGTCAAGCTCGGATACGATTTCGCGGGGTGTGAGATCAGTCATAAAAGGTCCAATCAGTGAGACGGCGGGAGGCGGTGCAATGGCAGGATGCCCGAAAGCGGTGCCAGAAGAGCCGCGCGAATGCGGGCCCAGAATGCGCCGAGCACCACAAGGAAGATGCCAAGGAGGAAAATTGTCATGGCCGCGCCCTCGCCTTCAAACACCGTGCCGGCCAGAGCGACAGTGTAGCCAATGGCGGCAATGAGGAACGAGCGGCGGTCGATGATGATGGCGATGAAAGCGAAGAGCAACAATACTGCAAAGAGCGTTGTGTTCGCGCCGGAGCTGTCCCGCTCCAGAAGGCTGAGCGCGATCGTGTTCACAAGTGCCGGTGCCGCGATGACATGCAGCCAGAAACCCTGCGCAGCGCGCCGGGTAACACGGTGTGGATCTGACATATCAAAGATCATGGCAACGGCAAAAACACCAGCTCCTACGGCCAGCGTGATGAGGGCAAATGGTCCGCCTGCAGACAGAAGGAACATATCAGAGAAGCTGGCCGGAGTGCCCGCTTGATTGGCGCCGACCATCATCGCCACGCCAAATACACCAAGTGCTATCAGCGCCATGGCGAATGGCACGCGGAAACGCAGCCAGTATAGGAACATGGCCACTGTGGTGAGCGCGAGCGGGAATGGCAGACTGGAGAAATCTTCCTGTGCCACCATGAAGGGTTGGGCGAAATAGGCCGTAATGCCGGAACCTGCGTTGATCGCCCAAAGACAGGAAAGCGCTATTGCTGGCGCCACCATGCGGCGACGGCGTATGAAATACTCCGACAAGCCCCACAGAACGAGCGCAGAAACGCCTGCCGTGGTCACCAGTTTGCTTTTGTAGTCGACGATCTCTACTGCCATGGAGAGGCCGTTCACCGCAGCCCACCCGCCTGCGAGGATCAGCAGGCCAATCACGATGAAAATCTCATTGAACCCTTTAAACAGTTCAAAAGGCTCATCACCAGGCGCAAGATCTTCACGCGCGCCACGTCGGCTGTCAGCCAGAGCCGCAAGCGAAGCCGCTTGAGACTCGTTCAAAAGGCCGGAGCCAACAGCGGCGCGTAGGTCATCTTTGGAAATCATTCGGGTTCAACGTCTCTTGTTACGCAAGCACTTTGGCAAACAACTCGTCTTTCATCATGTCGTCAAACCACTCAGGATAGCGGCGGCCCGGCGCAGCAGCGGCATCAAGCGCGGCCATTTCATCTGCACTGAGGGTGATATTGGCCGCAGAGATCGCGGTTTCAAGCTGGCTCAGCTTGGAAGCGCCGATGATGACCGTGTGGTCACGGCGTTTGTTCAAAATCCAGGCCTGTGCGATTTGCGCTTGGGTGGCGTCGTGGGCCTTGGCTGCTGAGCTCAGAGCGTCCAGCGCGATCTGTGCTTGTTCTTTGGAAACTTGAAGGAAGTCCCCTTCGGCCAAACGGCCATCGCTGTCTTCCAGTTTGTTCAGATCATATTTCCCGGTGAGCAATCCACCTGCCAATGGGGACCAGGCCATCAACCCTAGGCCCAGCTCTTCGCCCATGCGTAGAACATCCATCTCGATGTCGCGACCCACGGCGTTGTAAAGGTATTGCCCGGCCACAAACTGGCTCATGTTATTGTCGCGCTGAAATTGCACCGCTTGTGCAACCTTCCACGCAGGCCAGTTGGACACGCCGATATGGCGCACTTTGCCAGCGTCTATGACGTATTGCAGCGTTGAAAGGGTTTCTTCCATCGGCGTGGTAAAGTCTGTCTTGTGTAAGACAAGCAGGTCGATCCAATCGGTATTTAGGCGTTTCAAGCAGCCATCCACCGACGAAAGGATATGGCCACGGGACAGTCCGGCATTGTTGATCCGGTCATTCTGGCGAAAGCCCAGCTTGGTACAGATCACCGCCTCGTTGCGCTTGCCTTTGAGGGTTTGGCCGAGGATGTCTTCGGCCTCGCCATTGGAATAACCATCCGCAGCATCAAAGAAGTTGATACCGCCATCAAGGGCCACATCCACCATGCGCTGTGCGTCCTGAAGACCTACTTTGGCCACGCCGGGGATCCAGTCTGAACCATGCGTGAAGGTCATGGTGCCAAGCGCCAAACGGGACACCACCAGCCCGGAGTTTCCCATGCGTGTGTAGGTCATCTCAGTCATTTTTTGATGGTCTCCATTGTGAGGTTGCCATTGGTGTAGACGCAAATGTCACCGGCGATTGCCATGGCTTTGCGCGCCACTTCCTCAGCGGTCAGATCGGTGTCCATCAACGCGCGACCTGCGGCGAGCGCGAAGTTACCACCCGAGCCAATTGCGGTGACATCATGCTCAGGTTCCAACACGTCCCCTGCCCCGGTGATGACAAAAATGTCTGTGCCGTCGGAAACGATCAGCATCGCCTCAAGCTTTTGCAGGTATTTGTCTGTCCGCCAATCCTTGGCCAGTTCCACAGAGGCGCGCGCGAGTTGGCCCGGCGTTGCCTCGAGTTTGGCCTCCAAGCGTTCCAGAAGTGTGAAAGCGTCCGCAGTAGAGCCTGCGAAACCCGCCACGATTTCATGTCCGCCCGGGGAAAGACGGCGCACCTTACGTGCTGTGCCCTTGATGACTGTCTGACCAAGCGAGACCTGCCCGTCACCGGCAATCACAACTTCGCCGCCTTTTTTCACACCGATGATCGTGGTGCCGTGCCAACCGGGGAATTGATCCTCTGACATGAAAAGCTCCTTTTGTCTGCGCTCTTATATGAGCCTGTCGCGGTTTGCGCACAAGGGTGAGACTTGCTCCTCTGGGGCCAAGTGCATAGCGTCGCCGCATGAGCAGCAACCATCAGGCCCGCTTTTATCTGCATGAAACGCTGCGCCAGCGTGCAGTGCGCGGTGAACACAATTTTATCAATAAAATCTCAGAGGTACTGCAGAGTGCAGGTTTCGGGGTTTCCTTTGACATCCCTGAAAATGCTTTGCCCTGCAAAGAGGAGTATTCGCTCTTTTTCATGCGGGAGCCCTTTGCACGAAATTCGGTTTCGTTTCGGCGGGCCTATTACTATCCGTTCTGGCATATCGAGCGCACAAACGAGCGCTGGTACTGGGATGTTGCCAAAACGCATTTTGATCCCACCAAGATTGATGAAGCTGAGGCGCGAAAGTTTTTTCATACATGGCGCAAACGCCTTTATGGGCCGCTGCTGGGAAAGGTCGAAAAGGGCGGTTTTGTTTACGTGCCGCTGCAAGGGCGGTTATTGGAGCAGCGTTCCTTTCAGACCTGTAGTCCCGTGCAAATGATCGAACATGTGTTGGAGAAAAATCCCGGAACCAAAGTTGTCGCGACTTTGCATCCGGGAGAGGAATACTCCTTAGCAGAACGTACAAGGCTCGACCAATTGGTGGAGAAACACGCCCAGCTATCTGTTCAGCTTGGAGGCATGGAGAGCCTGTTGCCCTGCTGCGACTATGTTGTGACCATGAACTCCAGCGTTGCCTTTGCAGGGTATCTTCTCAAGAAGCCTGCGGTGCTGTTTGGCCGTATTGATTTCCACCATATCGCGGCAAATGTAGAGACGTTGGGCGTTCAAGGTGCGTTTGAGAAGGTGCGCGACATGCGACCTCCCTACCCTCAGTACCTCTGGTGGTTCCTTCAGCACATGTCGATCAACGCTGGCCGAAGTGATGCACAAGACCATATTCGTGCCCGTTTGGCAGAATTTGGTTGGCCTGTGTCTTAAATGAAAAAGGCGCCCCTTATGGGACGCCTTTGATGTGTCTGAGCTGTTCTCAGATCACAGAGAGTCTTCAATCCAGCTTTGCAGCGCAGCTTTTGGAGCAGCGCCTGCGCGATTGGAGATCACCTGACCGTCTTTGAAGATGAACAGCGCCGGAATACCGCGCACACCCAGTGCAGCAGCGGCGTTCGGGTTGCTGTCGACATCAACCTTGGCGATTTTCACCTTACCGTCCAGCTCAGCAGACAGCTCTTCGAGCGCTGGGCCGATTTGCTTACAAGGGCCGCACCACTCGGCCCAGAAATCTACGACGACGGGCACGTCGGCGTTTTTTACTTCTTCGTCAAAAGTGGCGTCGGTGACAGCGACGGTTGCCATTGGAGGTCTCCTGAAAGGGAATTGGATAAGTCTTGGTCTGGTGGAACCTAGGTTTGCGGCGGCAGGGCGTCAAGATATGCTGTGGCGCGCAGTGCATTTGTCACAAGATCGTGTGGCAATTCCATAAGCTCCGCTTTGGCTGTCCATAGGATGGCAGTCCGTATGGCTTTGCCGGGGAAAACCTGTTCCAAAGCATGGGCATAGGCTCCCATTTGCCGCAAAATCCCTTCGGGTGTGGCCTTGGGGTTTTCGGGAACAACTGCGTTGGTTTTGAAGTCGACGGCCCAGATACAATCGTCTTGAATGACAAGCCGATCGATGATCCCATGCAAGCGATGCGTCCCTAAATCTGCCGTGATCGGCACCTCAGCCAGAGCTTCCTGCGCAAAGATCCACGTTAGTTCCGGCGTAATAAGATTGGCCTGGGCCTCATCAAGCAATGCTAAAAAAAGACCGTCTTCCATCTCAACAAGGTCATCCTGCAGAAGGTTTTCTGCGATCTCTTTCCAGCGCTCTTGCGGATGCATTGGCAAGTGCTCCAGCAACACGTGCAACCACGTTCCCCGTTGCATGGCAGCTTCCTGATCAAGCCCCTGCTCACCTGTCAAAGCCTTCGCGCCCCCGAGGTCAGATGGGCTCAGTGTGCCGGATTTTGGCAACGGCTCCGCGGCCGCGGTTTGCAAAAACTCCGGAATATCGGGTTTGATGTCAGGCGCGGTTTCAGGCGGTTTGGTGGCGGATCCTGTCCAATCTCCGTGATCGAGCCGCAGCCCCTCGCCGCCCTGAAACTTGTACGGCTCCGCATCTGAGGCCGCCATCGCGCTGCGCACAATATCATACCAACTGTTGCCATCTTTGCCGAGATCACCCGCCGCCGCAACGATCAGCCATTTTTCCGCCCGCGTCATGGCAACATAAAGCAAGCGAAGCCTTTCCGCTGCCTGTGCCTCAGCCATTTCGGCACGTGCCTCCGAAAGAGCGTCAGGTGCCGCATCTGCGGACATATTCCACAAGGCAGTCGGTCCCACCGGCACAATCGGCGCATCGGTTTTGATGAGACGCTTGCCCGTGTCCGGCATAATGACAATTGGCGCCTCTAACCCTTTGGAACCATGCACGGTCATCACGCGAATACGGTTAGAGGCGCTGTCCATCTGGCGCTTGATCTCCAGATCGTCGGTCTCCATCCACTGAAGGAAACCGGTCAGGCTGGGCACCGAAGATTTCTCATAGGCCAGAGCTTGGCTCAGCAGCGCGTTGATGCCGTCTTCCGCTTCAGCCCCCAGTCTGGCGAGCAATGCGTGGCGGCCCTTGTGCCGGGTCAGGATCCGTTCGATCAAATCATAAGGGCGCAAAAAGTCGGTCTGTCCGCGCATGTCATTCAGAATGGCCATGGTCTCGGGAAACTCTGTGCTGCGATCTCGTAGCGCAGTCCAAAGATAGGACCCCGGCTTTCGGCGATGCGCCAGATCAAACAGGTGCTGTTCAGACCAGCCAAACAGCGGTGAACGCAGGACCGTAGCAAGTGAAAGATCATCTTCCGGCGTTGCAAGGAAGGCCAAGAGCGCACCAAGATCGCGCACGGCCATTTCACCGCCCACCTTGAGGCGGTCGGCACCTGCGATTGGCAGCCCTTGGAGTTTGCAGGCCCGGATAATCTCATGAAAGAGATCAGAGCGTCGCTGCACAAGGATCAGGAAATCACCAGGTTCAATGGCGCGCTGCGTGAATTTTCCGTCCGGCCTGCGTTTATCCGCAATCGTGTCCTGTTTGATCATGCGCGCGATTTGCGCTGCGACGCGTTCGGCTAGGATCACCGTATGGTGGGTGTCTCCAAGGCGATCAACCGGATCAAACCACTCGTCTTTCTCTGCTTTTCCAACAGGTTCGACCACAGGCCATAGATCAACGCGACCGGGCATATCATCGTTGAACGCTATGTGGCGATTGCCAGCGGGGAATCCCGCTTCCACATGATGCTCAAAGCATGTGTCCACCAGATTGAGCACTGCTGGCGAAGAGCGGAAAGAATATTCAAGGCTTAGGTTTTGCAGTTGATTGCCCGTCGGCTCCAAACGGGCGGCGAACTCTTCGCGCATGCGGTCAAACTCCGCGGGATCAGCGCCTTGGAAGCTGTAGATCGACTGCTTTTGGTCTCCCACCACAAAAATCGTACGTGTGATGTCGCTCCGTGCACCGGTGCCGGATGTGAATTCCTGTGCCAGTCGTTCGATCACTTGCCACTGCACAGGGCTCGTATCCTGTGCCTCATCCACGAGAATATGGTCAATGCCACCGTCCAGACGGTAAAGCACCCACTCGGCGACAGCGGGTTCGTTGAGCAGGTTGCGTGCGCGCAGGATCAGGTCATCAAAGTCAAGCCATCCGCGCTGCTGCTTGGCTTTGTCATAGCGCGCAAGGAAATGTGCGGCAAAAGCATGAAGCGCTGCACTGCGTTCTGTGGCCCGCAGCGCGACGCGGCGAGGACGCACATCTTCCACACGTAGCATCAAAGGCTGAAGTTGATCGATCAGATCAGGGTGCTTGGTGCGCAGGCCTTTTGTTGGAAACGTGTCTAATTTGGCCGAAAACGGTGATCTTGCCGCCTTACCGTTGAGCAGCACAGTTTCCAATATTTCCAGCGCCGAGAGGTTTGGCGCGGAAATGGCGGCAAGCTTATCCGCAGCTCGGTTGTCGTTTGTCCCGCCAGTACGCAGCATAGCGATGACCCGCGTGATCAGCTCAATTTCTCCGCCAAGAAAAACCTCCGCGAGCAATTGCGTTTGATCGTATCCATCCGGCAATCCCAGCAAGGCGCCGAGTTCAGAACTGGATTTTCCATTTCGCAGCCGGTCTGCATGCCGCGTGATAGCTGCTGTGAGCTCTTCAAGGGCTGCGCCGGTAAAATGCACCGCGACATCACGAAGAAGCGGCGCATCCTCGCCCTCCGCCATGGCTTCGACGATGTCTTCCCGAAGGAGCGCCGCCGCACGGTCTTCCATCTCAGAAAACAACGGAGACACACCGGCCTCCAATGGGAAACGGCGGAGCAGAGAGGCGCAGAAAGAGTGGATGGTCTGAATTTTCAAACCGCCCGGTGTCTCAATCGCGCGGGCAAACAGCGTGCGCGCTTGGCGCAGGTCTTCTGGATTTGCTTTGCCTGCTACGCCGAGCTCGGCCAACTCGGCAGCCAGCTCCTCATCACTTTTCATGGCCCAGCTGCCAAGGCGCTTGAAAAGCCGGTTTTGCATCTCACTTGCGGCTGCCTTTGTGTAGGTCAGGCACAAGATATGCTGGGGTAAAACCCCTTCGAGCAGGAGCCGGGCCACGCGGTCGGTCAGCACACGGGTTTTGCCGGATCCGGCGTTGGCTGAGAGCCATGTGCTTGCATCGGGGCGCGCGGCAGAGATCTGGCGCAGGGTCGCATCGTTTGGGGCGTTCATGTCAACTCCTCCGGCGCAGGCTCATCCGTCGCGTCCCACTCGCCAAACCGGGCAAGCTGATCGTAAAGACCTTCGTCGCGCTCCGATTGCATCGCGCGGCGGGAGGTAAATCCTTTCCCGTCTTCAAGGTAGTGGCCGATGAGGGTCGAAAACTCTTCCCAAACCTTTTCAGTGGGTGTTTCCGCCAGCGGTGCCGGTTGGTCCTTGGGGGTGGTTCCCAGACCGATATAAATCGCATCAGCGACCTGCGCCGGATCAATGTCCTTAAAACCGTTCTGTTCTGCCATGGCCGCTTCTAAAAGCAGCTGTTTGTCAAAATAGGTCTGCTCATCCTTGGAAGGAGGCGCACCGGTTTTGTAGTCGTAAAGGATCAGATCGCCTTTCTCTGTGCAGTCGATCCGGTCGGCCTTGGCCGTGAGCGTGAAATCCAACTCTTCAATCCGAGCGCGCGTTTCCGCTTCAAAAGCCAGTGGAATGGCGCGTTTCCGGCGGCGTTCCTCGCCATGTACAATGTGATCTGAAACACGTGCGAGGCGGGCCAACCAAAGCGCACGCGCAGTGGCCCAGGGAACGTTTTGCGCCAAAACAGTCTCTGATATTTCCAAAATACGCGCGCGGGTCACAGGAATATCCTGATCACGACTTTCCTTGATCAGCGTTTCTAGAACCTCATGCACGACGATCCCGCGTAATAAGGCATCCGGTGTGCGCATCAGAGGATCAAGCGGGCGCAAGCGCAGCACGTGTTTGGCGTAAATCGCATATGGATCGCGGATCAGACGTTTGATTTCTGTGACGGAGAGCTTTCTCGGACGCGCCGCAGCTGGCGGAGTGGGCGAAGGCCGTTTTGCGGCTGGCACAAGCGGCACGGTTTCTAAGGCTCGAACGCGATCAAGCCAAACCTGTGCACGCCCGCGCATTTCTGCCAAAGCCTCCGGACCGTTCTGCTGTGGCAAGCCGCCCAAAAGGTTGATCAGGCGATTGATCCAGCGCGACGGTACGGTTTCGGCTTCGTCAGAACGGATCGCGCGGGTGATCCAGACTTCTGGCGCGCCAACTGCCTGTTGAAAATCATGCGCAGCAAGACCGATGCGGCGTTCTGGCAGCAGCAAGCCGGCATCATGGCGCATTTTCCGGTTGAGCCACGGGTCAGGACTGGGCGCTTCTGGCCAGCTGCCCTCATTCAAACCACCGAGGATCACAAGATCTGCCCCTTGAACACGCGCTTCCAACGTGCCCCAGATCAGAATATGCGGGTGGCCAGCATCGCGATCGCGAACCTCTCCACGCGAAAGAAGCGCGCCGATGAGATCCGCATAATCAGTGGAAGAAATCTCGCCAACAACAGGCGCATGGTCTTTGATGTCGGCCAAAACCCGCACCGCCGCGCGCCCAGCAGCTTCCTGCCAAAGCGCGCCGCTTCCGGTTTCTCCATCCTCTTGAGGGCCATGGGCGATCTTTTGTGAAAGCAAAAGATGTGCCTCAAGCAGGTCAGCCATATCAGAGGCCGTGCGGAGCTGATCGCAAAAGCACCCTGAAAGCCAAGTGATCCACTCGAACATATCGTCTTTCTGGGCCTGCGCCCAAGCGCTGAGCGTTTCGGCCTCAGGATAGGTGACGCCTTTACGGCGCAGCCAAAGCTCTAGTTCTCTTGTGTAGCGCAGGTGTTTGCCCCGTTCTGCTCCGCTGTGTGTCAACGGGTGCTTCAGCAAAGTCAGCAGCATCTCAGAGGTGAGCTTCTGATGAAACAGAGCCACAACATGGCGCAGGAAACGGCCTGGAGGAGAGAGTTGAAGAGGTTGCCCGGCGCTGTCGTCTGGCACAATGCCCCAACGATCCAACGCCGCAGTGACCTGACGTGTGAGCATCCGGTCGGGCGTGATCAACGCGCAGGTTTGCCCGTCTTCTGCGGCTTTGCGCATACGAGCGGCGATGGTGAGGGCTTCTTCGCGCTGTGTCGTTGCCTCAACCAAAGTGACGTCCGTGGTGGCAGGGAGCAGATCTCCAAGCGTTGGGCCTTCGCTAAGCCACTGGTCCGTGACTGGGGCAGGTCGCAGTGCAAGCGAAACCAGCCGATTGAGCGCAGGTGAGGGAGCCGGGGAGGGATCCCATGTTTGAACAGCTTTGATCGGCAGATCCAATGACGCCAGCAAAGCATGATACCGGAACTGCGGGTGATCTTCACTTTCCAAAGCCGTGCTGAGATGCCCCCAGGTGGCCGCAGGCATGTCAAAATCAAAACCGGGCAATACAATCGCACCTTGGGGAAGTTGCGCAACGGCCCGCATCAGAAGCTGCATGGTGCCACGAGACCCGGTGGAGCCCACCAATATGATCGGATGGGTGGGGGGCGCAGTTTCCCAACGCGCGATGATGGCCTCGATGGCGCGGCGTTGACGTGCCTCGGCACCCGGCGCGCTTTCGAGGTCTTCCAGAAAATGCCGAGCAATTGCAAAGAACGACTGCGCGCGCGCCCAATGACCGGACTGATCAGCCACATCCAATGTCTCAATGGTATCCACAGCCACACCTTCTCCAGCCATCTCGTCAAACAGAGAGGCGAGACTGTCGGCGAGGTCATAGACAGAGGCGCGCGCGGCCAAGTCGGGCTGTTGTTCCAGCAAGCGCGTGATCAGTTGGATCAGCTCGAAGCGTTGGCGGATGGGGGAGGATGCCTTGGGCAGGTCCGCGGATTCTGTGTTGGCAAAATCTCCAAGCAATTGAATGCGCGGCAAGAGCGTCGCCGGGCCGTTATTAAAAAGCGTCTGGATGCGGCGCGCCATACGGGCGGTGTTCACAATGACCTGCGCGCGGGCGATGTCCTGTGGCGGCTTGCCGTCAAACCGCGCGCGCAGACCCTTCACCAAGGCCTCGGGAAAATCCACACCAGGTGCGAGTGCAAAAACGCGCGGAGTGTCGCTGGGCTCAAACATTGCGGGCCTCCAACATGGTTTCGGCGAGCGCGATGCCTTCTGGTGACCCCACATCGCACCACGATCCAGGGTATGTCAGGCCGAACAAACGGTCGTTCTCCAGCATGCGGTCCCACAAAAGGTTGAGCGAAAAGGCCGTTTCTCTGATCGCGGACAACCCGTGCGTTTTCAGAATTTGCACCCCGGTGTAGATCTGCCCCGGTCCACGTGTGAGTTTTCCGTCAGCGTTCACCAAAAAATCACCAGAACGCACATGGCCAACAGCCTGTTCTTTCGGAACGCAAAGCAGCAATGCATCCATGCTCTCGGGGTTCCATGCGGATTTTAGCAATTCAAAGGGATTTGGACCGCGCCAGACCGCGTCTGTGTTACTGGTGAAAACTGGGCCTTCGCCCAACAGGGGCAGGGCATGCCGCAACCCACCGCCAGTTTCCAGAATGTCCGGGGACTCGACAGAAACCGCCACGTCTTTGTGCGCCAGATGGGCTTCTACCTGATCATGATGATAGTGCGCATTCACCACAATTTTCTGTGGGGAAACGGCCTGCGCTAGGTCCAGTGTGTGGTCCAACAGCGTTTTGCCCCCAACGGTCAAAAGCGGTTTTGGGCGGTCTTTGGTCAGTGTGCCCATGCGCGTGCCAAAACCGGCGGCGAACAGCATTATGGCTTCGGGTGTGTGGCGCATTGGTCTTTCAAAGATTGGAGAAATTCTGGGGTTGGTTCAGGCAGAACAGATTTTAGCACTTTGGCGATGTCCTGCAGGGCAGGGTGGGCCAGATTGCGGATCACATGGGCATGAACACGCGGTATGAAATCCACATAGTGAGGTTTTCCCGCCTGCTTACACAATCGGGCAAAGATGCCAAGAATGCGAAGGTTTCGCTGCAAACCAAGCAAGTGGTAGCCGGCATCAAAGCTTTCAGGATCTGACTGGGCTTTGTGTTGGTAATAGGACTTGGTCGCACGCTCGATATCTTCAGGCACATCTCGGCGTGCATCCTGCAGCATCGATACCAGATCATAGGCTGGATGGCCTATCAAAGCGTCCTGAAAATCCAACAACCCAACACTTGCACTGCCGTCGCGATCTGGCAGCCAGAGCAGGTTCTCCGCATGAAAATCGCGCAAGACAAGCACGCTTGGTTTGGGAAGGTAAGTCTCCAACAGACGCTGTAACGCTCCCACAAAACTTGCGAAGGCTATATCGATCCCCTTGGCAGGTGCGTCGCAATACCAAGTGAAAGCGGGTTCAGTCATTTCCGCGAGCGTTTTGTGATCCATCACCGCCAGATTGGTGGGCGGAGCGAGTGCTTGCAATTCCAGCAACACGTCCACAGCAGCCTGATAAAGCGAAAGCTGATCGGCTGTCCCATCCGCCATGACCTTTACAAAAAGGTCGTCGCCGAGGTCTTCCATCACAATCAAACCCGCTTCTTCTGACGCGTGCCAGATCTCCGGCGCAGAGAAACCATGCGCCGTCAAAAACTGCGCGATCCGCAAGAAAGGGCGAATGTCTTCACCGTTTTCCTTGGGCGCATCCATAAATATGGCTGTTTGTCCGGATGGGCGTTGTAAACGGATGTAGCGACGTGCAGAGGCATCCCCGGCAAGCGGCGTCTGCGTGGCATCAGACCACTGGGTTTCTTGCAAAAATGTTGCGATCAAGGTCGCACGCGCGGTCATTCGGGCAGGCTTTCAAACAGATCGGCCCAGCGTGGCGCGGTCGCTGACAGGGTCAGCTGACGCCTTTCTTCTTCTTCGGCGAGGGCAAAGGAAAGCGTTAGGGCGTTTTCAGGTTGCAACTCCGCAAGGCGGTCAGGCCACTCCACCAGACAAATGGCTTCTTCAAAAGCATCGGTAAGGCCAAGCTCAACCACTTCGTCGGGGGCAGAGAGACGATAGAGATCCGCGTGCCAGATTTCGCCCTCAGGTCCGTCATAAACCTGCACCAGCGTGAATGTGGGGGAGGGCACATCTTCGACAATCGGCAAAAGAGATTGGATCAGGCTGCGGGCAAAATGTGTTTTGCCGGCACCTATAGGGCCTTCCAGAAGCACAACATCACTTGGCGTGAGTGTTTTGCCGATACGCATGGCCAATTGCTGCGTTGCGTCGGCAGAAGGGAGATCGAGGGAAAGCTGGAGGACAGTCATGCGGCCACAGTAAAAATCGCGGCCGGAGGCTGCAAGCGAGATCAGCCGTGAATGGGTGTCTCTTCCTGCGTTTCCACTCTGATCGGTTCCGGCGTGCCAAAGGGCAAGATCTTGTCAAAGGCAACCAGCGTCATCCCTCCTGCTATGGGCGTCAATGTCAGACGCACAGCGGTGAGCGTTTTCAGCGTGATGGTGGCATGCCAGTGCTCGCGGATGGAGGTCGACAGGATACGGTTTTGGAGCTGCGGCCATATCTCATTGGGCAGGCAATCACTGCGCCAGTGGGCGAGAGCGTCTGTGAGGGTGTATTTGGCAAAGCTGCTGTCCGGGTCTGATTTCCAGAGACGCCGATAAGCTTCGTTGCAAAGCTGCAGCTGGCCGGTGGAGGAAAACAGAACAAGCGCAGATTTGATCGTATCCATGACGCCGTGACACTGATCCAGCTCCGCACGAAATCGTCGTGTGACGGTGATTTCGGCCGTAATGTCTTCCACCAAAAAGACCAAGGCGCCATCGGGATGTGGACGGCCCGTGACGCGATAGGTCACGCCAGAAGGCAAGGTCCAGGTCTTGCTATACCGGTCCTCAAGTGCCGCCTGCATGATGATTTCAACCTGCTCCGCCCAGCTTTTGTTGGTGCTGATGTTGGGCGCTACGTGCATTTCCCTGAGCTGGTCAAAGAAAGACTTCGCATCGCAGCGTTTGGACAGAAATTCCGCGCTGAGCCCGGTGAGCGACATAAGGGCAGGGTTAAAGAGGATTAGTCGGCGATCACGATCAAAAATCGCCAGTCCGGTTGAGAGATGCGCAAAGGTTTTTGAGAAGATTTGCACAAAGCTGCGCTGTGCATCCAAAGCGGACACAACGGCATCTGCCTCGGTGGCATAATACATCACGTTGTTGCCCGCCTGCACCGCGGTCACGTCAAACCATCGGGTCGTGGCGCCGATTTTGTCGGTGACTTGCAGCCGTTTTGAGGGTTCCCCAACGACCAACTCGCGGACGTCAAAGACAGGTTCGTTTCTGGACTGATGGCCTAGCTGCCCAACCAGGTTCTTATATGACCCATTGCGCCAGACCACGTTTCCTTCGGTGTCTGATTTCCAGATCGGGTTAGGGGCTTGAAACATGGCCTGCATAATCGCGGTGCGGCGGGCCGCATCGGGCGCATCGTCTTGCGCGATCGTGATGCGGGCGACTTCGTCCCATTGATCTATGGTCACGATGGAGCCGTCTTCCGGATCCTGCGACCGTAAAATGGTAACGTCGCGATCCTGACTGGCGCCTTGAATTCTTGGGAAATCCGGAAAGAGCGGCGTCATCTTCTGGTGGAGCGCGGACCAGTCAAAAGTCTCAACCGGCGTCTCAGCACATATCTGAAGCGCTGCGGGATTGGCATCAACCAAACTTCCGGAGCGAAACAGAAAGCAGGCTTTGGTGGCGTTTGGTGCGATCTCTGTTGGCGGTTGGGTGTTTGGCGGCAGGCGTCGGGTCATCATCCAGACGCAGGTCACAAATAAGACCGAAACGGCCAAAACAAACAGAAGCTGAGTACTCGTTAACAACATGGAAGTCTCCATTAGCAACGTAGTGGAGAGGAAAGTCTTCGTTGAATTCGTTAAGAGTGTGCAAGAATCCGCTTGTTTTGCAAGATTTATCTGCTCAGGCCTATGTTTGATGCACCGGATTTTCGCCGCTTCCAACAAGATTGAGATTGAGGTTCGCCTCGATTTTTTGCCGCGGCCAAATGACCTCTACCACGGCGCCGCTGCGCGCCGTGGTAAAGCGGCCTTCCTCTATCACTTTGGAACCGTTTGCAAAACTGATCTCCGCACCGGATCTCTCCAGCAGCGTTTTTGCGATGAACAGGCCAAGCCCCATGCCCTCGTAGCCCGGACGCTTCTTGCGTTCCTTCTCTGGTTTGCGGTGCCGCATGAAAGGGTCGCCAATGCGGCCGATCAGATGGGGCGGGTAACCGGGCCCATCATCCAAGATGCGCAAATAGATCGACGTTTCGTCCCATTCTGTTTCAACCCAAACGTTCTCTCGGGCAAAGTCGACTGCGTTCTGAATGAGGTTTCTCAAGCCGTGGATGATCTCTGGCCGACGCAAAATTTCCGGGCCGTCCACGATCTCAAAATGATCAAATATGATTTCCTTGCCCCGATCCATATGAGGCTCGGCTGCTTCTTCGATGACTGTGGAAAGAGGTGCCTTGCGCAGATGTAGATCGTCTTTGCCGGCACGGCCCATAGAGCGCAGGATGTCTCTGCATCGGTCGGTTTGCTCCCGGATCAGGGCGGCGTCTTCACGGAGGTCCGGGCGGTCATCCAGCTCTTCAAACAGTTCTGCGCTTGCCAGTTTGATGGTGGCCAGGGGCGTGCCGAGCTCATGCGCAGCAGCAGCGACAACGCCGCCAAGATCGGTGAGCTTTTGCTCCCGCGCGAGCGCCATTTGGGTTGCGGCCAAGGCCTCGGCCATGGAGGACATCTCTGTCACAACCTGGCGCGAATAGAATGAGGAGAAGGAAATCGCGATCACGATGGCGGCCCAGTTGCCAAACAAGAACACGTCAGACACCTGTAGAATAAAGAAATTCTGGGTGCGCAGCGGCAGGTGGAATTCCAGCAGTGCGGTGACGATGATCACCGCCAGTGCGGCCAGCGTGACGGCGGAGCGGAGCGACAGGACAGAGGCGGCAATGGTGACGGGGGCGACAACCAGAAAGGCGAAGGGGTTGTGCAGACCACCGGTCAGGAACAGCAAGAAACCGAGCTGCAGCACGTCAAACAACAGCATGTAGCGGTTCTCGGACTCGGTCAGCAACTTGTTCTCGGGAAAGACAAAAATCGCGACTAGATTGCCGATCACCGAAATGCCCACCGCGAGATAGCAAAGCCCGTATTCCAGAACCAGGCCAAAGCCGAATTGCGCCACAAGCAGCGCGACAATTTGCCCGGCAATCGCAATCCAGCGCAAAGCGATGAATGTACGCAGGCGAATCCAGTTGCTGCGTCGATTTGCGCTGAGCAGTTCGCCTGACAAATCCGTCATTTTCCGGCCTTTCCACTTGTGTCTTTGCCCGTACTTGATAGGTCTCTAGGCCACATCCCGCAACATGACTTGGTGAGGTGCGACATGGTTCGAATGGTGGCAGCTGTTGCTGTTTTTGTGGCGATCTTCGCGCTTGCCGCGATGTGGTTTGTTGGCCGCGGAGGTCATGGGGCAGATCAGTTTGCGCAGTGCCGTCAGGGGCAGGTCGCGGGCGGAGCCAGTGCGATTGGCGGGCCTTTTGAGCTGGTCGATGAAGATGGCCAGACGGTCACCGAAAAGGATGTTCTGACAGAGCCTGCGCTGATCTATTTCGGCTATACCTTCTGCCCGGATGTGTGCCCTCTGGACGCCACACGGAATGCGGAAGCCGCTGAAATCCTTGAGGAAGATGGGGATATCGTCACACCGGTATTCATCACCATCGACCCAGAGCGCGATACGCCGGAAGTGATGAAGGAATACACGGATTACATGCACCCGCGCATGATCGGGCTTTCCGGTTCCCCCGAGCAGGTGAAAGCTGCGAGCCAAGCTTATCGCACCTACTACAAAAAGCAGCCGGCAGAAGATGGGGATGAGGAGTATTACCTCGTGGATCACTCCACTTTTACCTACCTGACACTGCCGGGGCATGGGTTTGTGGAATACTTCCGTCGCGATGTTTCGGCAGCAGATATGGCCCAAAGAGTAGGCTGTTTCGTAGAAAACATGTAACGCAGGCCTCGGTTTGACCAAGTTTGGCTGTGCCGTTACAAGTTAGAAAATTGGCATAGGAAACAGGCAAATGGCTGATAGCGCGCTGTCGGAGATCGGGCCGGACAAATCCCTCCTCCTCGTAGATGATGATGAACCGTTTCTGAAACGACTGGCAAAAGCCATGGAAAAACGGGGCTTTGAGGTGGAAACCGCCGGATCGGTTGCTGCGGGTCAAGCCATCGCAACAGCCCGTCCTCCAGCCTATGCCGTGGTTGATTTGCGCCTTGGGGATGGCAATGGATTGGACGTTGTCGAGGTCATTCGAGAGAAGCGCGAAGACAGCCGCGTGGTGGTGCTGACCGGCTACGGCGCGATTGCAACTGCTGTGGCTGCGGTGAAGATCGGGGCGACGGACTACCTCAGCAAACCGGCGGATGCGCAGGACGTGACCAATGCGCTTTTGAGCACCGGAGATGAGCTGCCGCCGCCACCGGAAAACCCGATGAGTGCGGATCGGGTGCGCTGGGAACACATCCAGCGGGTCTACGAATTGTGTGACCGCAATGTGAGTGAAACGGCGCGGCGGCTGAATATGCATCGCCGGACGTTGCAGCGGATTCTGGCCAAGCGCTCGCCGCGTTAATTTTGCTCTGAGTCGGCCAAAACGGCCTGTCTGTATCGCGGTGGTAACACGTCGGTATTGCGTCGGTGCGAATTTCGCCCGGCGCTTTTAACTTTTTGCGCAACGGCTGCGCCGCCCGGATCTTGTGTGAAAAACGCGTTTCAGCTGCGTTCGTTGGCAAAGGACGCCAGCAAGTGATCTATCGCCGCGCGCACATGGCGTGGCATGAGGCGGCGGTCTGCATAAACAATCCAGTGAGAGCGGCTCTGGTCCTCAAAACCTTCGAGGATGGGGGTGGCTTCGCCTGCGTCGATCAGCGGTTGCAGATTTCCAA
This sequence comes from Shimia sp. R9_3, assembly GCF_017743755.1. Taxonomy (NCBI): domain Bacteria; kingdom Pseudomonadati; phylum Pseudomonadota; class Alphaproteobacteria; order Rhodobacterales; family Roseobacteraceae; genus Shimia; species Shimia sp. R9_3. Next base: position 330,145 of record NZ_JAGHRP010000001.1, read on the forward strand.
TGGGCGAATAGGCAATGCCAAAGCCACGCCGGACAGCATCCTGCATGAGTGGAATATTGTTGGTGCGCAGGCGGCCTGAGATTTTGACGGGCAGGGGGCTGCCGCTTTCCGGGTCGTGAAACAGCCAGGTGTCGTTGTTGGCAACAAGGCAGGAATGCTGGCGCAGATCCTGTGGCTTTTGCGGTGTGCCGTGGCGCGCGAGATATGCGGGGGCGGCGACGCAGGATAGCCGGTGGTTGACCAGCTTGCGTGCAATCAGCGAGCTGTTTGAGAGCACGCCGTAGCGCAGGGCAAAATCATAGCCATCCGCGATCAGATCCACATTGCGGTTGTTGAAATCTATTTCAAGCGTGATGCGTGGATTGGCTTGGGCAAAATCTAGAAGCCTTGGCGCCACCACAGTTTCGGCAAAGGGGCCAGCGGCAGACACGCGGATCAGACCGGAGAGCGCTGCGACATCTCCTGCGATGCTCTGGTTTGCCTCCTGCAGGCCGGAGATGACGTTTTCGATCTGCGCGAGGTATTCCGCCCCGCGTTCGGTGACCCGCACGGTGCGGGTGGTGCGCGCCAGAAGCTTTGTGCCGAGCCGGTCCTCCAGCGCCTGAACCCGGCGCGAGATATGAGAGGTGGAGACATTGAGCCGGCGCGCCGCTGTGGTGAAGCTGCCGGTTTGCGCCACCGTGGCAAATTCTTCGATCCCGTCCCAGAGCGCCATGCCGCCATTCCTTATTGTTGCTCATGTGCAAGGATGTGTTGTCAGTTACGTCACTTGCGTCACCTATGCAATGATACCTAGATGCCTCCTCAGAAGAGGCGGCGCGGGCTGCCTCACATCATAGGCAGGAACATCTGATGACCAAAAAGATCCTCGTGGCGCTGACATCCCATGACCAACTCGGCGACACCGGTGCAAAAACCGGCTTCTGGCTCGAAGAGCTGGCGGCGCCTTACTATGAGTTCATTGATGCTGGTTTTGAGGTCACGCTGGCGTCGCCCAAAGGGGGCTTGCCACCGCTCGACCCAAAGAGCAATGAGCCTGATTTCCAGACCGAGCACACCCACCGATTTGAGGCGGATGCGGCGGCAAATTCCGCGCTGAACAGCACCGCAAAGCTGGCAGATATGGCAGCCGAGGATTTTGACGCGATTTTCTATCCCGGTGGCCACGGTCCGATGTGGGATCTGGTTGAGGATGCGGACTCCATCAAGCTGATCGAAGATTTCTTTGCCGCGCAAAAGCCGGTTGGCTCTGTCTGCCACGGCCCGATTGTTCTGGTGAACGCAAAAGACGCAGAGGGCGAATACATCGTCAAAGACCGCAAAGTGACCGGTTTTTCCAACACCGAAGAAGACGCCGTGGCGCTGACCAATGTTGTGCCGCAGCTGTTGGAAGACACGCTGATCGCCCGTGGCGGGATTTACTCCAAAGGTGAAGACTGGATGCCTTATGTGCAGAAAGACGGGCACTTGATCACCGGTCAGAACCCGAACTCCTCTGCCGCCGTGGCGCAACAGGTAATTGAGGCGCTGTCTTAAGCCATTGGCAAAGGAGAAGAGGCGCTGCGGAAGCATAGGTTTGCCTGCGCAGCATCTCAGATCTGTTTCACGTGAAGCGACGCGCCGGAGATCTTCTCCGGCGCGTTTGTTATGTCAGGTCGTAGCGTTTGTGGATTTTGTCCACGGTGGTGCCATCGGCCAGCGCGACGTCGGATTTCCGCGCGTAGGTTTCAAAGCTGCGGCTTTGGTAATAGGCGAGGCCACCGGCGTTGTCGGCGCGGATTTCGGCGTTGATCCATTCATAGCCCAATTTGCGCGCGGCTGTCTTTGTGGCGTCAAACAGTTTGGAGCCGATGCCCATGCCGGTTTGGCCGGTTTTGACAAAAGTGCCGATGTCGCAGGCTTCCGGGGGCAGGGCGGCATAGGGGCCGATCCATTGAAAGCCCAAGAGCGTGCCGTTTTCGGCGAGGGCGACATGCCAGGTGGCGTCTCCGGGATTGGCCATCAGCCATTCGCCAAGCGCCTCTTTGGTCATGGTTTTGGTGATCGCGGTGGTGCCGCCCGCTGCGATGATTTCATTGAGCAGATCAGCGGTTTGACGCAGATCGGCCTGTGTGCCGGGTTGAATGGAAATTTGTGTCATATAATAGATCCAAATAGAGACTAAATAGGCTGAAATGGGTTTAAATTTGCGCCAGTAATGCGGCGTGTCGGCGGGTAAAATCGGTGCGCACCTCTACGGGTGGGCGCAGGTCAATGGTGAGCCCGTCAATCACTTCCGGATCGGGCACCCCAAAGAGTTTGTTGGCTTCAGCCACGGAAAAGCCTGCGATCTGCGTCGCTTCCATCCAGGCGGAGATCTTATCGGCTTTCTTGATCTGGGCCTTGAGGCGCTTGGGCGTTTCGGCGGGTAATCCAAAGCGGATGTGAATGGCGGCTGTCAGACGGTCATCAAGCTGTCCGTAGCCGGGGCCAACAGCGGCTTTCACCGGGGAAATCATATCGCCAATGACATATTCCGGCGCATCATGCAGGAGCGCAGTGAGCCGGGTCTTGGGTGTCGCGGATTTATACATGCGGCGATAGATGTCTTCGACCAGCAGGGAATGCTCGGCCACGGAATAGGCAAAATCCCCATGGGTTTGCCCGTTCCAGCGCGCGACAAAGGCGAGGCCATGGGCGATGTCTTCGATCTCTATGTCCACAGGTGTGGGGTCAAGCAGATCGAGCCTGCGCCCTGATAGCATCCGTTGCCAGGCTCGTGCCATGTGTTTGCGCTCCCAAGTGTTCGCAAAATACCTACGCCAGCCACGGGGCGCAGGGCAAGCGTGTGCGAAACGCAGGCATGGGGCTGTGCTCAGCCAGCGGTGCCGCTTGCGGTCAGCAACACACTTGTGACCACGATAAGCGACGCCAAAATGAGGACGGTGGGCACCAGTCGCGCAAACCGCAACCGGGGCTTTTGAGAGGGGGTAATCATAATTTCTTCCTAAAATACCCTTTCTTTATAACAGTCTAACAGGTTGTGGAAAAGTCAGGGGAGTCTGACTTTTGCGGGCAGGGTTTTGCTTAAAAATCAGGCAATGCCACAAAACCGCCACATTCTTCGGGCAGTCTGAAAAGGTATTGGGATCACATGCTGCCGCAAAACAACGTGATCACGCGTGTTTTGAAAAACCGCCGCATGACACCAACATGACTAGCGAGGGGGACACGTAACTTATCTACGTCCTCCCGCGTGTCCCTCTCTCCAACCCCAGCGCCTGTTGCTGATGCAATGGGCCGCGCGTGAAAGGAGAGCGCTATGTTTAAGAGACTTGTAGGATCCGCCCTGTTGTTTGGTATGGCCGCAGCGGCCCCACCCGCATTTGCCCAAGGGTGTGCAGATCGCGAGACATTGGTAGAGCGGTTGCAATCCAAATACTCCGAGGTCAGGACCGCCGGGGGCCTGCACGGCTCGGCCTCAAACACCCAATCGGCGGCACTTGTGGAGGTCTGGTCCTCCGAAAAAACCGGAACATTCACCGTAATTTTGACCAATGCACAGGGGGTCTCCTGTGTGGTCGCTGCCGGGACCGACTGGTTCCAGCACGTGCCAATGCCCGAGCCGCCGGGCGTGAATGGCTAGTAGGTTTGGCGCAGAAAAACTGCATGACCTGTGTTAATCGCGCGCAAAGCGTTGAAATATCGACGGATTGGCACCGGTGACACAGGCTGACAGGCTCTATTCTCTGTGCCGTTGTACAACACCCATAGGGGTGCTATCTGGTCGCCAAGGAAACCCTGCATAGGAGCTGGGCGCCATGGCGACCGATTACACTGTAAAAGATATTTCTCTGGCCGATTTTGGCCGCAAGGAACTGGATATTGCCGAAACCGAGATGCCGGGCCTGATGGCGCTGCGCGAGGAATACGGCGAAGCGAAGCCACTGAGCGGTGCGCGCATCGTTGGCTCGCTGCATATGACCATTCAGACCGCTGTTCTGATTGAAACGCTCGTGGCGCTGGGCGCGGATGTGCGCTGGGCAAGCTGCAACATCTTCTCCACTCAGGATCATGCGGCGGCGGCGATTGCCAAAGCGGGCATTCCGGTGTTTGCGATCAAGGGCCAGAGCCTTGAGGAACACTGGGACTATCTGGACAAGTCGTTCCTGTTTGAAGACGGCCCCAACATGATCCTCGACGATGGCGGCGACGCGACGCTCTACGTGCTGCTGGGCGCAAAGGCCGAAGCGGGCGAAGACCTCGGCGTGCCAACCTCTGAAGAAGAGGAAGTGATCCACAAGCAGATCGCCAAGCGTATGGCGGCAAGCCCCGGCTGGTTCACCAAGACCCGTGACGCAATCCAAGGCGTGTCTGAAGAAACCACCACCGGTGTGCACCGTCTCTATGATCTGGTGAAGCGCGGCGAGCTGCCTTTCCCAGCGATCAACGTGAACGACTCTGTCACCAAGTCGAAGTTCGACAACAAATACGGCTGTAAAGAGAGCCTCGTGGACGGCATCCGTCGCGCCACCGACACCATGATGGCCGGCAAAGTGGCGGTTGTTTGCGGTTATGGCGACGTTGGCAAAGGCTCCGCCGCCTCCCTACGCGGTGCAGGTGCCCGTGTGAAGGTCACCGAAGTAGATCCGATCTGCGCCCTGCAGGCGGCGATGGACGGCTTTGAAGTGACCACGCTGGAAGACGAAGCGGCCACCGCGGATATCTTCATCACCACCACCGGCAACAAAGACGTGATCCGCATCGAGCACATGCGCGAGATGAAGGACATGGCGATTGTTGGCAACATCGGCCACTTCGACAATGAAATTCAGGTGGCAAACCTGAAGAACCACAAGTGGACCAACATCAAAGAACAGGTCGACATGATCGAGATGCCATCCGGCAGCCGTCTGATCCTGCTCTCTGAAGGTCGTCTGCTGAACCTCGGCAACGCCACTGGCCACCCATCCTTTGTGATGTCTGCCTCCTTCACCAACCAGGTGCTGGCTCAGATCGAACTCTTCACCAAAGGCGACGAATACAAAAACGAAGTCTACATCCTGCCCAAGCATCTGGATGAGAAAGTGGCCGCGCTGCACCTCGCGAAAGTGGGCGCCAAGCTCTCCAAGCTCAGCAAAGAGCAGGCAGACTACATCGGTGTCGGCACCGAAGGCCCGTTCAAGCCAGAGCACTACCGCTATTAAGGTGGTTTAAAGCCTGAAATAGAGAAACGGCGCTCCTGAGACGGGGTGCCGTTTTTGTTTGGCGTACTGGGTCGGTCAGATCAGATTTTGCGCAAATCGCGGCGCCGCGTTGCCAATTTGCGGCGGATATAGTTAAGACCTTCCAGCGATCTAGACACAACGCTGAAGGCATGCTCCAACATGGGCATTGTTATAAGGACCATTTGAATGAAAATTGCTGTTGCGGGTTTGGGGTATGTTGGGCTGTCAAACGCGGTTTTGTTGGCTCAAAATCATGAAGTTGTGGCAGTGGATGTCTCTGAAGAGCGTGTTTGGATGGTCAACAATAAGCAATGCCCAATTGTGGATGCAGAGCTTGAAGACTTCCTTGCTACACATGCGCTGCGTTTAACCGCAACCACCGATGCTGCGGCAGCTTACACCGATGCGGATTTTGTAATTGTCGCGACGCCGACAAATTATGATCCGAAGACCAACTATTTTGACACTTCCAGCGTTGAGGCCGTGATCAATCAGGTGATCGCTGTGAACAGCTCTGCGACGATTGTGATCAAATCCACCATTCCGGTTGGCTATGTGACTGACATCCGGGCGCAGCTGGATACGGATCAGGTGATCTTCTCCCCTGAGTTTCTGCGTGAGGGCCGGGCGCTTTATGACAACCTGCATCCAAGCCGGATCATTGTGGGGGAGCAGTCGGAGCGGGCGCGGATCTTTGCGGATCTTCTGTTGGAAGGCGCGGTGCGCAAGGATGTGGAAGTGCGCTTCACCGATCCGCAGGAGGCAGAAGCGATCAAGCTTTTTGCCAACACTTACCTGGCGATGCGTGTGGCCTTTTTTAACGAGCTCGACAGCTATGCCATCGCCGGTGGCATGGACTCGCGCCAGATCATCGAGGGCATCAGCCTCGATCCGCGCATTGGGGATCACTACAACAACCCGTCTTTTGGCTATGGTGGCTACTGTCTGCCCAAAGATACAAAGCAGCTTCTGGCGAATTACAACCATGTGCCGCAGAACCTGATCCGCGCGATTGTGGACGCCAACCGTACGCGCAAAGACTATCTCTCCGATCAGATCCTGATGAAGGGGCCGCGGGTTGTGGGCATCTATCGTCTGGTGATGAAAGCGGGCTCGGACAATTTCCGTCAAAGCTCTGTGCAGGGCATCATGAAACGTCTGAAAGCCAAGGGCGTTGAGGTGATTGTCTATGAGCCGGTGCTTGAGGAAGAGGACTTCTTCCGCTCGCGGGTGGTGCGCGACATTGATGCCTTCAAGGCGGAGGCGGATGTGATTGTGGCCAACCGCATGACAGACGATCTTTTGGATGTGGAAAGCAAAGTTTTCACGCGGGATCTGTTTGGCGCAGATTGAGCGCGGGCTTGACCGCGTCTTGATGTAGAGATCTCCCTGAGCGCTCGTCTGAGTTGCCAATGCCACTGACGCTAACTATGCGTTTATAAAGCGGTTGTTTGTGACCGCTTTGGCGATGGGAATGACGATGCAGGTAGAAACAACAGCGCTGGACGGGGTGCTTATCCTGACACCAGCACGCTTCGGGGATGCGCGGGGGTTCTTTTCGGAGAGCTGGAACAAGCAGCGCATGCTTGAGCACGGTATTGATCTTGAGTTTGTGCAGGACAACCATTCGATGTCTGCCGAGGTGGGCACGGTTCGTGGCTTGCATTTTCAGTCTCCGCCACATGCGCAGGACAAATTGGTGCGCTGCGGGCAGGGCGCATTGCTCGACGTTGTCGTGGATGTGCGCAGGGGTTCGCCCACCTACGGGCAACATGTGGCTGTGGAGCTGAGCGCGGAGAACGGCAAACAGCTTCTGGCGCCCAAAGGGTTTCTGCACGGGTTCATCACCCGCGCGCCGATGACTGAAATCATCTACAAATGCACTGACTATTATGCGCCTGACTGCGATGGGGCGGTGCATTGGGACAGCTGCGGCGTGGACTGGGGGCACGACGGCGCGGTGATCCTGTCTGACAAAGACAAAGCAGCGCCAGCTCTGAAAGATTTTGACAGCCCGTTTATGTGGGAAGGATGACGCGATGAAGATTCTTGTGACCGGTGGCGCAGGGTTCATTGGCTCTGCTGTGGTGCGTCAGGCGATTGCCGCTGGGCATGGTGTGGTGAACGTGGATGCGCTGACCTATGCGGCCTGTCTGGAGAACGTGGCATCGGTTGCGGATAGCCCGAACTACAGCTTTGCGCAGGTGGACATCCGCGACCGCAAGGCGCTCAATCAGGTCTTCACAACGCATCAGCCGGATGTGGTGATGCATCTGGCAGCGGAATCCCATGTGGACCGCTCCATTGATGGCCCCGGTGATTTTATCGAGACCAATATCACTGGCACATTCAACATGCTGGAGGCGGCGCGCCAGTATTGGATTGAGAAAGGCAAACCGGAGGGGTTTCGCTTCCACCACATCTCAACGGATGAGGTCTATGGCAGTCTTCCCGCGGACCCAGAAGTGCAGTTCACTGAGGACACCGCCTATGATCCGCGCAGTCCCTATTCCGCCTCAAAAGCGGCTTCAGACCATCTGGTGCGGGCCTGGGCGGAGACCTACGGGTTGCCGGTTCTGCTGACCAATTGTTCCAACAACTACGGGCCGTATCACTTCCCGGAAAAGCTCATCCCCGTTGTGATCCTGAATGCGCTCGCAGGAAAGCCGCTGCCGATTTACGGTGACGGGTCCAACGTGCGGGATTGGCTTTATGTGGAAGACCACGCCGATGCGTTGCTGACGGTGGTGAAACAGGGCGTTGTTGGGCGGACCTACAACATTGGCGGCGAGAATGAGCGCACCAACCTGCAACTGGTGCAGACGCTCTGTGCGATCCTTGATGAGCTGCGTCCGCGGGAGAGCGGGGCCTATGCCGATCTGATCACCTTTGTGACCGATCGCCCGGGCCATGACGCGCGCTATGCGATTGACCCGACCCGCATTCGCGAAGAGCTGGGCTGGCGTCCGTCGGTCACCGTGGAGGAAGGGCTGCGTAAAACCGTGGCCTGGTATCTGGACAATGAAGCCTGGTGGCAGCCGCTGCTCAATCGGCATCGCGTGGGAGAACGCATTGGCGAAGATGCGGACCGCAGTGCCAAAGACGCGGCTGATGCGCCATGAAGGCACTGGTTTTTGGCAAGTCCGGCCAGGTGGCCAAGGCGCTGATCGCCTGTGGTGAAGCTGAGGCTGGTCTGACCATTGAAGCGCTGGATCGCAGCCAAGCCGATTTCACCCAGCCCGATGCCTGCGCCGCACTGGTCAGGGCGACAGATGCGGAAGTTGTGATCAACGCGGTGGCCTATACGGCGGTGGATCAGGCGGAGAGTGATGAGGCGGTTGCGACCACAATAAACGGCACCACACCCGGGGCGATTGCTGCCGCCTGTGCCGATCGGGGCCTGCCGTTTGTGCATATCTCAACGGATTACGTGTTTGATGGCGCTGGCGAGGCGCCCTTTGCAACAGATCATCCCACCGCACCACTTGGAGCCTATGGCCGATCCAAACTGGCGGGCGAAGGGTCGGTGCGTGCAGCGGGTGGTACCCATGCGATCCTGCGCACCTCCTGGGTATTTTCCGAGCACGGCAATAACTTTGTCAAAACCATGCTGCGGCTTGGGGGCGAGCGCGACGGTCTCACCATTGTGGCGGATCAGATCGGCGGGCCGACCAGCGCAGCCCATATCGCGCAGAGCTGTCTGACCGTTGCGCGCACTCTCGCAGCGCAACCGGAGCAAAGCGGCACCTATCACCTTTCGGGCGGACCGGATGTGAGCTGGGCAGATTTTGCCCGAGAGATTTTTGCGCAGGCAGGTTTGAGCTGCGCGGTTGAAGACATTCCAAGCAGCGCTTATCCAACCCCGGCCGCGCGGCCCAAAAATTCCCGTCTGGACAACAGTCAGACGCTTGCCACCTTTGGCATCGAGCGTTCTGATTGGCGCATTGAGTTGGCAGGCGTTTTCAAGAAATTGGACAGATAGATATGACACAGCGCAAAGGCATCATTCTGGCGGGCGGAACGGGCTCACGCCTGCATCCGATCACCATGGCTGTCTCCAAACAGCTTTTGCCGATCTATGACAAACCGATGATCTACTATCCGATTTCGGTGCTGATGCTGGCAGGCATTCGCGAGATCTGCATCATCACCACGCCGCAGGATCAGGAACAGTTCAAGCGGCTTCTGGGAGATGGCAGCCAGTGGGGGATCTCGCTCGCATATGTGGTTCAGCCGTCACCGGACGGGCTGGCGCAGGCGTTTATTCTTGCAGAAGAGTTTCTGGATGGTGCGCCCTCCACATTGGTGCTTGGCGACAATATCTTCTTTGGTCACGGTCTGCCTGAGGTGCTGGTAGCCGCCGATCAGCGCGCGGTTGGCGGCACGGTTTTTGGCTATCATGTGCAAGATCCGGAGCGCTATGGCGTGGTGTCTTTTGATGCGGATGGACAGGCGCGTGAGATCGTGGAAAAGCCGGCGGTGCCCCCCTCCAACTATGCGGTGACCGGGCTGTATTTCCTTGATCAGGACGCGCCGGAGCGGGCGCGCAGTGTCAAACCTTCTCCGCGCGGAGAGCTTGAGATCACCGATCTGCTGCAGACCTATCTGACCGAGGGTAAGCTGCATGTGGAGACCATGGGGCGGGGCTATGCCTGGCTTGATACCGGCACGCACGCCTCTCTGCTGGACGCGAGCAATTTTGTGCGCACGCTGGAAAACCGGCAAGGGCTGCAGACGGGCTGTCTGGAAGAGATCGCCTTTGATCGCGGCTGGATTTCGGTGGAGCAGCTTGCCGAGCGCGCCAAGCTCTTTGACAAAAGCGCCTATGGTGCCTATCTGGCGAAGATCCTGGCGGAGACCTGAGCGTGGCCTAGGGGCGGCAGGCCGCCTCCCATTCTGTCAGAAACTGCATGATTTCCAGACTGTCTGAGAGCCGTGGACTGGGCCGGTCTGCGGCCTCTGCACCGCAGCGCAGCGCGCGCTCTACCATGCGGGTCTGATGATAGAAGGCATCCTGTTCTGAGCGCACCACAATGTCGCGCGTAGGACCGTCGTAAGGCTGCCAGATCATGCGGCTTTCGCCCGGTTCAGGCAGCCAGGGATTGGTAGCAAACCGCAGCGTGCCTTTGGTGGTCACGATCACAAACTCATGGGCGAGACCATGGCCATCCGTGCTGTGCAGATTGGCCAGAACACCATTGTCAAATCGCACAGAGACACTTGCATCCTGCAAGGTGGCGTCTTTGCCAAGGTTGCCAAAGCCTGTGAGTTGCCGGGCGGCAAAGGCCTCCTGTCCGCACATGGTTTGCACCACCAGATGCAGCAGTGAGACCGGATAACAGCCGAGATTGTAAAGCGTGCCACCTCCCGCCGGATTGACCACCTGCCAGATATCGGCAGCATAAAACCCCGACACAGAGCGCAGCTCCCCGACAGATGGATCGCGCAGCACGGTCACAAGCTGCTCCATCAGGGGATGGGCCAGATACATCAGACCTTCGACAAAGAAGGTCTCTGCCCTTCGCACCGAGGCGGCAAGGGCATTGGCGTCTTCCATCGTTGTGGTCAGGGATTTCTCACAAAGCACGGGTTTGCCTGCGGCCATGGCGGCTTCGGTGGCGGCCCGGTGCAGATGGTTGGGCAGCGCGATATAGACCACATCCACATCCGCGTTGGCGAGCAGGGTTGCCTGATCGGTGGTGCTGGCCGGGATGTCATACTGCGCGGCAAGCGCATCCAGCGCTGCCTCATTGCGGCCGCAGATCATGGCCACAGAAGAGCGCTCACTGGCGCGGATCGCGCCGAGCATGGCGTGCGAAATAAACCCGGTTCCGATGATCCCCCATCGCAGCATGGCGTGTCTCCTGTTGGCTTGAGTGGCAGCCAGATGCCCTATGGCCTGAACCTAGAGAGCGGGCCCGCAAATGGCCAGCACACCGGTTTGGCGGGGAAAGACCGGGCGGTTTTCCCTTTGCGCTTTGGGGCCTGAGAGCTAATTTGACGCGCAAGAGCGGCAGATAGGCCGCTTTCGTTCATAAAAATTGACTAAAATATAAGGGGAGTATCATGGGAAAACGCGACGATTTGATCGCCAAATATGCAGATGATCTGCAAAACAAATGTGGCATGACACCGGATATGGATCTGCTGACGAAGGTCACGATTGGATGTGGCCCGGCAATCTACAATGATGACGCCTCAACGGTGGCGAGCTCTCAGCCGGAAGAGATCGAAATCGTGAAAAATAACTTTCTCATCAAGAAGTTGGGCCTTTCAGACGGGCCGGAGCTGATGCAGGCGATTGACGCGGTGTTTGAGACGTACGGCAAATCCGAGCGCAACAAATACCGTGCGGTTGTTTACTACATGCTCACCAAACATTTCGGCAAAGAAGCCCACTACGGCTAAAGAAAACACCACTCACGAAAGGCGCGTGTTTTGGCTATCTGGCCAAGCGCGCGCCTTAAGTCTTTCCAAAACCCTGATGGATCCCCTCATATTGTCGGTACTTGATAATTGAAACAGTGCGGGGGTCTGCGCTAGGCATAATGTGTCGGGCTAGGACGGCCGGACCCTAAGAGATAACAGACGCGTGTGGTGGTATGGGAGCACGCGGGGGGCATAGGGGGTCTGACCGAGTGGAAGCAGGCCCCCTATGTTTTATTTTGAGCCCGATAGACAGAAACCCTAGCGGACGACTGCCGAAACAGCCTAGAACATCAAAGCTTCGCTACCCGTGGAAACTGTGTGTGGAGTTTGCTCGAGTTGCTAAGTAGGTTTGGCGGCAGCCGCCGCTCTGATTGCCTTAATTTTGTGCGTTTTGGAATGCTGACGGGTATCCGTATTCACACGGTGGTCTATCGTCATCATGTGCGTTGAATTGCCGATGAGTTAGAGGCTAACTTCACTTTGACGTGACCTTGAAATAGAATGGAAGCTGCGCTATGGCCTGCTGTGACTGTCAAACATACGCATTCAGGCGGCTGTAACCAAAGCTAGAAATACGAGTATGTGCAAATTGGCAACTGCACGTTCGAAACGAATGGCTTTAGTTGAAACGGCTTTGCTGAATTTTAGGTTGCATAATATCAAAGTTGCACAATTTTAAATAGTAATATCTGGGAATACCCATGATTGATCCAATTGAAGCAGGATACATTATCCCGATGCTTGTCTCCTTTGGTGTCAGCTTCGGATTATGCTGCCTCTTTGCGCTGGTGCCGAGTCTCTTTCTTAATCAGGAGCACATGCGTAATGACCTCAATGCGCGCCAGGCAGAGCACAAGCGACCCACACCAAGAATAGGTGGCGTAGGAGTAATACTTGGGGTGGCCGTGACCTCTGCAATCTATTGGCAGAGAATAGAAAATGATTTGATTTGGGCGCTCGTGGCGACAGCGGTCGTCTTTGCGGTGGGGCTTCGCGAAGATTTACATCGGGACATGTCCCCTAAAGTGAGGTTGCTGGCGGCATTTGCTTCGGCAAGTTTGGCAATGATTTTGACCGGTGCTTTGTTACCAAGGCTTGGCGTGCCTTTTTTGGACACTATTGTCGGCCTGACGTTTGTAGGTGTTTTGCTGACCTTGTTGTGGTCAGCTGGAGCTTGTCACGCCCTTAACCTGATTGATGGTTTGAACGGGCTCGCCTCAGGCTATAGCATGATGGCTTCGGTGGCATTTTTTGTTATCGCGGGGATGACAGGCGACTACGACGTCCAATTTGTGTCGGGTGTGTTGAGTTTGGCGTTACTGGGGTTCTTCGTCCTTAATTGGCCGCGCGGGTATTTGTTCCTGGGCGACGCGGGCGCCTACGCTATCGGGCACATCTTGTCATGGCTGGGGATTATTCTGCTGGTTCGCAATCCTGAGGGCGCGGGGCTTGCCGTACTTCTGGTTCTTTTCTGGCCAGTGGCCGACACTGCCTTTGCGATTTGGAGGCGGCGGATGTTGGACAAGGGAACAGACCAACCTGACCGTCTTCATTTCCACCACCTTGTGGTGCGCGCATTGAGGATTGTTTTTGGCAAGAAACTCAAATCAGAGCTCTATAACCCGTTTGGAGCGCTTGTGTTGTTTCCGTTTGTCGCCGCACCAATTATTGCTGGTGTGATTTCGTGGCAAAACGGCCTACTTGCGCTCTTATTCCTGTTGCTGTTCGGGACACTCTTTATCGGAACCTACGTCGTATCCATGAATTTTTTCCGGAACCGAAAATTTGGCCAGAAAGATGTGGTTAAGGCGCCCTCAAACCGACCTGAAGTGCGCCCTATCGAAGTGTCTGCGTTGTCCGGAATATATGGAGAAGGTTCTCAATCGACCAACCTCCAAATTTTCAAACGATCAGAGAGTGGAAATTGGAGCATCGCGTCAAAAGATCAAAAAGGTGATGAGATTACGATCTTCGACAAGTTCACCACGGATCATGAGGCCTGGGATTACTTCAACGCCTCAATGGCAAAAGACTGATTATTGGTGGTGGCTCGCTACCTGATGCGTGAGCAATCTTTCTGATGTTTGGCCGCTTTATTTGATCTAGGCCCTTATGGCCTCAGGTTCCTTTCCCAAGTATTGTAGCCGATCTTGGTGGTGGCTGCAAAGAGAGCGAAGGGTGACATTCCAGAACAGTAGGAGCCCTAAGCCACTCTCGGCGCCGTGCTTGCCGCACGCCGGCCAAGAAAGGCTTGTCGCGCATTGTGAGAAAGCTGGGCCAGACGTGCCATTGGCAGGTCTGCTAGGCAGAAAAGTTCGTGTACATTTGCCGTGGTTCTGTGACCGTGGATCTTGCGCTTGAGTGTGGCGCGATGCCACTTGCTCTAGGTGATGATCAAAAGTGGGTCAGAAATCTGGGGCTTGGAGTAGACCGATTTAATTGCGTCGACAGAAGTGCGTTTTGTTTTCCCAGACTTGGAGATGATAACCATTTTGTCCATCGTTTGGGCAATCCTATGCGCAATTGCGGTGCCTTTTTTAGGAACTGGCAAAACAACGAAGATGCGCTCGTAACTCGCCTTGAGCCGGTCAAGCTGTTGAGCGCACGTCGATGGTTTCAAAAAGCTGTTAGGATCTATCGCTTCAATAAAATCAACCTTGTCTGAGATGGAAAACTTCCTGAAATCTTCCTCGACCGAGCCTCCACTTTTTGAAGCAATTTTACCGAATCCCTCCTGAGATAAATCAAGAACTGCAGTACGTCCTGCAATCATAGATGACGCTTTAGACAGACCTAATGCAAAACGTGCGGACACTTTTTCTGAGGCTGTTGTTGCCAATGGAACGATTTGGTCGCTTTCGTCTAGGGTGGCGAGAAAGTCTTGAGCCGCGACCAGCTGTTTGGCTGTAAGCCCTTGACGGTCCAGGCGCCCCAACCTTGAAGACGGAAAATTGTGGCTTCCAGGCAAAGCAAAGGCCTCTTTGATCGCCGAGTTTGTATAAAGCAATCCTCGTCTTTTGGATATTATCATCGCCAGGGCCACGCCGACGACAAAACCAAAAACAACGCCCAATACCAGGACAATTTTTTTATTGGGCGACGCCGGGTTGTTTGGCGCAATTGCTGTTTCGACAATTCGCCCGCTCGCCCGTTCATAACCTGAGGCGAGAGAACGCGTTTCAAATTGCGTGATCACCGATTCATAGATTGCCTGCTGCACATCGACTTCTCGCCGTAGAGCTTCCAGTTCCAACGCTTCAGCACCAGATTGCCGTGCCCGTTCTTCAAGCGCATTAAATGTGCTGATCAGTGGGGATTTCTGAGCCATCAAGCTTTGCACGGCACGTGTGAGTTGCTCATCCGTTGGCTTCTCCCAAAGGTTTGGATCACCAGGAAGGTTCATGAGACGGCGGAAGGACAAGCTTGTTGACACGGGGTGCGTCTGAGCAATTTCGGCTCCCGAAAAATCTTCAGCACGCATCGCTTCAAGGGCGCGAATGCTTTCGTCGATTTGTTCAACATCGCGTCGTATCTGCGCGAGCTGAACGGAAGTGCGCGAGAGATCTTCGGCAGATTGAAGGTTGTTGGTGATTGCGTAATCTCTGACTGCAGCATTGGCGACATCGAGCTTGGCACGAACCTGAAGCAACTCATCTGCAAAATAGTTCAAACTTTCGCGTGTTTCGTTGCGTTCACGTTCAAACATGTCCAAAAGTGTTTGCTCAACGATAACATTAGCAACTTGTGCAGCACGTTCTCCGTCAGGATGGGTTACCATCAAAGTGATGATGCCGTTATCTCCGGGAGTAACAACCAATCTGTCGCGCAGTCCGCCAACCGCCATAACCAGAAAATCATCGCGGTCCAATTCGATTTCTTCGGCCGGCCCTCGGATGAGTTCAATTGCTTGGCTGATCAATCCAGGCTTTCTCAGGCGTGCGTTAAAAATCGGATCTGATGCAAATTCTGCATCTGCGTAAATTGATTCAATAAACGGCCGCGATAAAACGCGGTCTTGGATTGCATCCGCTCTGGAAACATGACCTCCGACGTTGATACCAGCTAATGCCGAAAGGGTCGCTGCCTGTCGCAGATCAGGCCCGGCTTCGCTGCCGTCTAAAAGTTCAAACCGCGTTGACGCCTCAAACTCGGGAACTGCAACATTGAAAATGTAGTACGCCGCGAAGAAGATCGACAAGAAGGTCGTTAAGCAAACGACCCACCAATTGTGTAATATGGCGGCAAACAGCTCGCCCAGATCAATCTCGTCATCTTGCTCTCCAAGTTGCGTCATGGCCGGACCTCAATTAATTTCGCAGCGGTTTGAAGAGTGCCTATGAAAAAAAGCAACTTCTACGAGGGTATAGGATCTTGGTATAGATTCGCCGAAAAAGGCTTGCAATACGTAGCCTCCAGTACTCAAATTTTTTTACGCTACCGCTATTTAGGTGGGCTAGTGGGATAGGGAGATTTCCACAATCTAGAGGGCTCCTATTGGCTATTTCTGTCGTCAGAGAAGACCTCGCCAACATGGCTGCTAAAGCATAGAGGCAGGCGTTGGATCAGGACTGCAGTCCCGCGTCAAATGTTATCAGGTCCGGCTTTGCCCGGACGGGCGTTTGCACAGAAAATGCCGCGAGAGGGCACGCGCCTGTTTGCCTTTCTATATGAAGCTTTGGAATGCTGGTGACGGTGTAATCAGTGCTGACAGCTTCTATGCCCAGGCTTCTGAGACGGACCCAGCCAAGGTCTTATAGGCATCTTTGTCCGCAGAGCGATGCAGCGATCCTGAAGCCTGTGATTTAGCACACATAGATCGACCAGATCAGGCGCGTCCTTTTGGAGTCAAAGGTACGTGCCCGACCCGCCGCAAAGAAAAACTGGGCGAATGTTCTCCTGGTCGTGCATTTTAAGCGCGGAAGCTGTCTTGATTGCTCAAGAACCACTGGTAGGTCTCTGAAATTCCTCTGTCGAGTTCAATAGAGGCGGTCCAGCCCATATTGGCCAAACGGCTCACATCCATGAGTTTGCGCATGGTGCCGTCTGGCTTGCTCGGATCCGTGGCAATTTCGCCTTTAAATCCGGTCACACCAGCGACTTTTTTGGCCAGTTCCAAGATCGAGATATCGGTGCCGCAACCAACATTGATGTGGCTCAGCATCGGCTCGGTATTGGCTTCATAGATGTCTTTTGGAAGATCTAAGACGAATAAAGAAGCAGCCGCCATATCATCGACATGCAGGAATTCGCGGCGCGGCTTTCCAGACCCCCAAATTGTGACGCAATCGGTGCCGCTTTGTGCGGCTTCGTGAAAACGCCGGATAAGAGCTGGCAAGACGTGGCTATTTTCTGGGTGGAAATTGTCACCCGGACCATAGAGGTTCGTCGGCATTACAGAACGGTAGTCAACGCCGTGCTGGCGATTGTAGCTTTCGCAAAGTTTGATACCCGCGATTTTCGCAACAGCATAAGGCTCGTTGGTTGGCTCAAGGATGCCTGTCAGAAGAGCGTCTTCGCGCATGGGCTGAGGAACTGCGCGCGGGTAAATGCAAGAAGATCCGAGTTGCAATAGTTGTGTGACGCCAGCGGCGAAGGCCTGATGGATCACGTTGCATTCGATCATCAGGTTTTCATAGATGAAATCGGCCGGGTAGGTGTTGTTGGCGTGAATGCCTCCGACCTTGGCCGCCGCCAACACGACGACGTCCGGTTTTTCTGACTTCATAAATTCGCAAACGGCAGCTTGATCCGTTAAGTCGAGTTCTGCGTGGGTACGCGTTGTGATGTTTGTCTCGCCACGCGCCTCAAGTTGGCGCACGATCGCGCTGCCAACCATGCCTCTGTGTCCAGCGACGTAGATCTTTCGCATGGCTTATCCTTCGACTGAAACTGGCAGGTCGAGCCCGTGCTCTTTCAGCAGAGCATGGCGGCGCGCTGTTTTGAGGTCTTCGGCAACCATTTCCGCGCACATCTCTTGCGTGGTGATTTCCGGCACCCAGCCCAGTTTCTCTTTTGCTTTTGTTGGATCGCCCAAAAGCGTGTCGACTTCCGCAGGGCGGAAATACCGTGGGTCAATGCGCATGACCACATCGCCAACCGCCAGAGCGGGAGCGTCGTCGCCATCAATCGCGGCAACAGTCGCGATTTCGTCCACGCCTTCGCCGGTGAATTCTAGCGTGATGCCCAGCTCTTTGGCCGACCAGTTGATGAATTCGCGCACAGAATATTGTTTGCCGGTTGCGATCACAAAATCTTCGGCTTCATCCTGTTGCAGCATCATCCATTGCATGCGGACATAGTCTTTGGCGTGGCCCCAGTCGCGAAGGCTGTCGATGTTGCCCATGTAAAGGCAAGGCTCAAGACCCTGGGCGATATTCGCAAGCCCTCGCGTGATTTTGCGCGTCACGAAGGTTTCACCACGTCGCGGGCTCTCGTGATTAAACAAAATGCCATTGCAGGCATACATGCCATAGGCTTCGCGGTAGTTTACCGTGATCCAATAGCTATAAAGCTTGGCAACGGCATAGGGAGAACGCGGGTAAAATGGGGTTGTCTCTTTTTGCGGCGTTTCCTGCACAAGACCGTAGAGTTCAGACGTCGACGCTTGATAAAACTTGGTCTTTTTTTCAAGTCCCAGGAAGCGAATTGCTTCGAGCAGGCGCAGGGTGCCCATGCCATCGACGTCTGCTGTATATTCCGGCGATTCAAACGAAACTGCCACATGTGACTGTGCGCCAAGGTTGTATACTTCGTCTGGTTGAACCTCAGAAATGATGCGGGTGAGATTGGAGGTGTCTGTCAGATCGCCATAGTGCAGTTTGAATTTGGCGTTATCGACGTGTGGATCCTCATAAATATGATCTACGCGCGCGGTGTTGAAGAGCGAGGCTCGGCGCTTGATACCGTGTACCTCATAGCCTTTTTCAAGAAGGAATTCAGCAAGGTATGAACCGTCCTGGCCTGTTACACCTGTGATTAATGCGCGCTTGGTCATAGTTAACCTTATTTGTAGCTAGTTTTTGGGGCACGGCCTAAATTTACAGCCTGCCCTATCCAATTAAAAGCGAGATACACAGAAAACAGGGTTTCGAACAACGTTAAATACCACTGTTTGCGCTATTGTTTGGCCTTGAATGGGTAGTACACTTAGGGTTGATTTAACTCAGGTACCATTTAGCAAAATGAGTCACGTCGTCTGTGACATTTGTATTGGTTTGATATCTGACGAATTTTTGCATCAGAACCACATTCGCCTAAGTGCCTGCCCTGTTCCCGGAGCTTCTTGCCCTCAATCCAAAATCGGACAAATGGCGTCGCCGTTTGGACAAACACGAAGCGGCTCACGTAGTTGAAGTCAAAAAACCCGCTTAGGGTGCTTCGAAGCGTTGGAGATATTCCAAAAGAGATTTTTCTGGCTCCTCGTCAAAAATCTGCC
Organism: Shimia sp. R9_3; assembly: GCF_017743755.1. Taxonomy (NCBI): domain Bacteria; kingdom Pseudomonadati; phylum Pseudomonadota; class Alphaproteobacteria; order Rhodobacterales; family Roseobacteraceae; genus Shimia; species Shimia sp. R9_3. The sequence goes on from NZ_JAGHRP010000001.1 coordinate 349,216, forward strand.
CAGCCAGCAATGCCTCGTTGATGTGATCGACCCGAAAGACCCGGAAGTCTTCACGGGTTTCGCACCACGCAGTGCAGGTCCAGGCGCGACCCCAATATTCCATCTGTAGAGGTCGAATACGTCTTCGGCTTTGGCGGCCATCCAGTCTGGTATAGTCGATCATGAGTACCTGCCTTTCGCGGATAGCGCGGCGAATGATCGGCATTTGGGCAAAACTTGCTGCCACTTCAGGGGCTGCAAAGATCTCTTTGCCAAAACCGTCGATCCCACCGAACATGGGCTCAGGCATGGCGCGATCTACTTTGCTCAACATACGTTCGGCGGCTTCTTGCAATTCCGGATCAGCGGTTTGCCGCACCAGAGCGGCGCCAAGGTGTAAAGCCTCAAGCTCGATCTGTGTCAGCGCCATAGGGGGCATGAATACGGGCGCTCGCAGAATGTAGCCCACCCCGCGTTCGCCCTCCACTGGAATGCCTGAGGCGACCAGTGTGTCCATATCCCGATAGATCGTGCGGACCGACACCTCCATTTTCTCGGCGAGGTTTGATGCCTTGTGCAGGCGTCCATCGCGCAGAAGTTGGATCAAATCAAAGAGGCGGTCGGTCCGGCGCATTTTATGACGTGCTGCCTTTGATGGTGTAGTGGGACATGCTCATGGAATTCTGATCCAGAACCGCCATCAGGTCCATCAGTTCCGGATGTGCTTCTGGGTTGAACGCTGCGGAAGCCGCATGCGCATCGGCAAGCGTTTCCCATTCCACCTCGTCGATCCAATCACCTTCCGCGGTGACTGCGACACGGCGGCGGAGAAAGCCGGCCTGTGCCGTTGCAAAGCTCTGCGACTTTTCCCATGCGGCTATGGCTTGTTCCGGTTCGACGTCGGCGTTCAGGCGGTAGCGCACAATTTCAATAACAGACATGTTGGTCTCCTATGTGGTCTGTTTCGATATCCGCCTTGTGTCACAGCCCAACTGACACGGTCTGTCAGTTGGTTTTGGAGTCAGCCAGGTTTTCTGGCAATATTTGCAAAACGCCCTAAATGGTGTATCTGCACCGCTTGAATTCCCAGATGAGTCCCTGAGCCATGAGTACCTCCGCGCCAATCACGCAGGACGTGATGACCATTCCCCGTAAGCTGCCTGAGGGCGGCAAGATCAATCTCGTTGGGTTGACCCGTGATCAGATGCGGGAAGTTCTGATTGCCAATGGGACCAAGGAGAAGCAGGCCAAGATGCGCGTTGGGCAAATCTGGCAGTGGATCTACCAATGGGGCGTGCGTGATTTTCACGAAATGACCAACCTGTCCAAAGCCTATCGGGCAGAGCTGGATGAGATCTTTGAAATTGCGATCCCTGAAGTCATCACCAAACAGGTCAGTGAGGACGGGACCCGGAAATATCTGGTGCGTATTGCCGGTGGGCATGAGGTTGAGGTGGTTTACATCCCTGAGGATGATCGTGGTACGCTATGTATCTCCTCTCAGGTCGGGTGCACGCTGACTTGCTCCTTCTGCCATACAGGTACCCAGAAACTGGTGCGCAATTTGACCGCGGCGGAAATTATCGGTCAGCTGATGATGGCGCGTGATGATCTTGAAGAATGGCCGGTGCCTGGTGCGCCTAAAGACGAGACGCGCCTGCTCTCCAATATTGTTCTGATGGGCATGGGTGAGCCGCTCTACAATTTCGATAATGTGCGTGACGCGATGAAGATTGCGATGGACCCGGAAGGGATTTCTCTGTCTCGTCGCCGTATCACGCTGTCGACCTCTGGGGTTGTTCCGGAGATTGCACGCACGGCTGAAGAGATTGGCTGTCTGCTCGCGATTTCCTTCCATGCCACGACCAACGAAACCCGTGACGTGTTGGTTCCGATCAACAAGCGTTGGAACATTGACGAGTTGTTGCAGGCCCTTGCCGATTATCCAAAAGTCTCCAACTCCGAGCGGATCACCTTTGAGTATGTGATGTTGGATGGTGTGAACGATACCGACGAAGACGCCCACCGTCTGATCGACCATATCAAACGCTACAACATTCCGGCCAAGATCAACCTAATCCCCTTCAATGAATGGCCAGGTGCGCCTTATAAACGCAGCTCCAACAACCGCATCCGCGCGTTTGCCAATATCATTTATCAGGCAGGCTATGCCTCCCCGATCCGCAAGACCCGCGGTGAAGATATCATGGCGGCTTGCGGTCAGTTGAAATCCGCAACAGAGCGGGCACGCAAATCGCGCAAGCAAATTGCGGAAGAGGCGGGACTTTCGCAGCCCTAAGCCTTTGGCGCTGCAACGGGTTGGAAAGCTTTGCAAATTTGGGTAATCTGATCGTGGTTTTCATCACGGAAGAGTTGTTATGCCCAAGTTTGTGCTTTCCACCGCTGCGCATCTGATCGCCAACGCTGTCGGCCTTATCCTTGCCAGTGTTCTGCTGCCAGGGTTTTCCATTGGCATCTTGGGCGCAATCATTGTGACATTGGTTTTTACGGTGGTGTCGGTTGTGCTTTTGCCGGTGGTTCGCAAAATTGCAGAGAAGAAGCTGCCGGAGCTTTTGGGTGGCATTTCACTTGTTGTGTCCTTCGCTGGCTTGCTCATCACCGAACTGCTTGTTTCAGATTTTAACATCGGCGGGGTCGCCAACCTGCTCGCAGCGACATTGATTGTCTGGCTTGGCGCGTTGATTTCTGGCGTGTTGCTGCCGAAGTATCTGTTCCCGTCTTTGGCAGAGGCCAAATCCCAAAAGGTTAACAAAGCCTAAAACTTTTCACAGTTAGGCGCCAATTCAGTCGAGATCGACCTTCAGTTTCCCTTCTGTAAACAACGGGAAGGAAGGCACGATGACACCTACTCAAGTTCTTAGCACTGAGATTGAAGCACCTGTTTTGGATATTCTGAAGCGAGAGCGGGATCAGGCTTTGAGCGCGCGTGAATGGAAGTTTCGCCTCGCGGGCTATGGATATGCCATCAAGGATGTGGCCGGTGCGCAGGTTGTGACCAAGTTGCCTCAGGGTACAGAGATCGGCGTTCTGCCAAAGCAGTTTCACTAATGCAGTCAGACCGAGCATATACGCAGTTGCCAGAACTGTGACGCCCCGAAGATATCGGAGCGCCTGAAATTTCTGGGTGTGTTGGGCTCAGCGGCCGGGAATCTCCGCGCGGCGGGAATAGTCTTTCCAGTTGTCGAGCACCTCGACAGCCTCTTCAGCGGTTTCCACGAACTGGAAGAGGTCCAGATCATCAGCCGAGATGGTGCCTGCGTCTGACAGAGCGTCCCAGTTGATGATGCTTTCCCAAAATGCACGCCCGAACAACAGGAACGGGACGCGCTGCATCCGCCCTGTCTGAATGAGCGTCAGGGCTTCGAACAGCTCATCAAGCGTGCCAAACCCGCCAGGGAACACACAGATGGCCCGTGCACGCATCAGAAAGTGCATCTTGCGTATCGCAAAATAATGGAAGTTGAAGCACAGGTCCGGGGATACATATTCGTTTGGCGCCTGTTCGTGAGGCAGTACGATGTTGAGGCCAATTGAGCGCCCACCGGCCTCCATTGCGCCACGGTTGCCCGCCTCCATCACGCCGGGGCCGCCACCCGTGACGATCACGCTCTTCTTGCCATCGCTGGCTTTGGTCACGATCTGAGCAAACTTGCGTGCCTCATCATAAAAAGACGACAAATCTGCCAAAGTCTGCGTGCGTGCAGTCTTCTTTTTGGCGGGTTCAGGAATGCGCGCGCCGCCAAACAGCACCACGGTGCTTTCAATACCGTGTCCGTCGAGCGCCAGTTCCGGCTTGAGAAGCTCAAGCTGCAATCTCACCGGGCGCAGCTCATCCCGACACAGGAAATCAGTGTCCGCAAAAGCCAATCTGTAAGAAGGGGCACGGGTTTGTGGAGTGTCCGGGACATGTGACGCGGTTTCACGATCTGAATGGGCATCAGACAGCGGGTGGGGGCGTTCATCCTGCATGGTGTTGGTCCTTGCTTGCGCGTTTAGCTCAGGCCTATAGGTTTCACGTTAACAAAGCCAGTAACAGGGACGCAAAATGGACTGGAACGCCGAGATAAAAGCCGCTGCTGCGCGTATAAATGGACATATTGTGCGCACACCTGTGATGACAGTGGATGGCGGGTTTGGCCTAAGCCACAGCATCGAGATGAAGCTGGAGCAGCTGCAGCACACCGGCACATTCAAGGCGCGCGGGGCATTTAACACCCTGCTATCTCGTGACGTACCTGCGGCAGGTCTGGTTGCAGCTTCTGGTGGAAATCATGGTGCGGCGGTGGCTTACGCCGCGCATCAGCTTGGTCACAAGGCTCGAATCTACGTGCCAGAAATGGCGGGCCCGGCAAAAGTTGCGCTCATCAAGGATGCGGGGGCAGATTTGCAGGTTGTACCGGGCGCCTATGCGGACGCTTTTGAGCAGGCGACGGCTTATGAGGCAGAAACCGGCGCGATGCAAATACACGCCTATGACGCGCCGGCGACGGTGGCAGGGCAAGGCACTTTGGCTTTGGAATGGGAAGAGCAGGGGCTGGATGCCGACACTATTCTGATCGCCGTGGGCGGTGGCGGTTTGATTGCGGGGGCGATGGCATGGTTTGACGGTCGCCGTCGTGTGGTCGCTGTTGAGCCGGAAACGTCCTGCGCGCTCAATGCTGCGCTGGGCGTTGGGTCTCCGGTAGATGTAGAGGTATCGGGCGTCGCTGCAAACGCGCTGGGTGCCAAGCGCATTGGGCAAATTTGCTATGACCTCTCTGTGTCCACTGGAGCGGAGTCCATTGTGGTCTCAGATGACGCGATCACACGCGCGCAACAGGCGCTTTGGTGTGAGCGTCGTCTGCTTGTGGAACCGGCGGGGGCAACCGCTCTCGCGGCGTTGATGTCGGGCGCTTATGTGCCGGAGCCCGGTGAAAAAGTCGCTGTGCTGGTCTGCGGAGCCAATATTGCGCCCGATCCGATGCAATAATGGTCGCAAAGAGGACGTGACGGCTGCGTCCGATCTCGTTAGATAAGCGTGAACTCAAGACATCCGGAGCCTGAAGACATGTCCAATGCCCAACTGGAACAAGCCATCGAAGCCGCATGGGATGCGCGCGATACCATCACCTCTGCGACCACCGGCGAAACCCGCGAGGCGATCGAAGACACGCTGAACGCGCTGGACAGCGGCAGCCTGCGCGTTGCTGAGAAACTCGAAAGCGGCGATTGGCATGTGAACCAGTGGGCCAAAAAGGCTGTGCTGCTTGGCTTCCGCATCAAAGATATGGAAATCCAGGATGGCGGCCCACAAGGCTCCGGCTGGTGGGACAAAGTGGACAGCAAGTTCAAAGGCTGGGGCGAGACCCAGTGGAAAGAGGCAGGCTTCCGTGCTGTGCCCAACTGTGTTGTTCGCAGATCCGCTTATATCGCACCTGGCGTGGTGTTGATGCCATCTTTCGTGAACCTTGGCGCCTATGTTGATGAAGGCACTATGGTCGACACTTGGGCCACCGTTGGTTCTTGCGCGCAGATTGGTAAAAACGTGCACCTCTCCGGTGGTGTGGGTATCGGTGGCGTGCTGGAGCCCATGCAAGCTGGCCCAACCATCATCGAAGACAACTGCTTTATCGGCGCACGCTCAGAGGTGGTCGAGGGTTGTATCGTGCGTGAAGGCTCGGTGTTGGGCATGGGTGTCTTCATTGGCCAATCTACTAAGATCGTGGATCGTGAAACCGGCGAAGTGATGTACGGCGAAGTGCCGCCATACTCCGTGGTTGTCGCTGGCTCCATGCCGTCCAAGAATGGTGTGAACCTCTATTGCGCTGTGATCGTGAAGCGCGTTGACGAAAAAACACGCTCCAAGACCGGTATCAACGAGCTGCTCCGCGACTGATTTTGCGGCGGCCACTGACTGAAACAAATGAAGGCGCTCTCGGGATTGAGCGCCTTCTTTCTATCCATCAGATGCCGAAGCCTGTATGGGAGCACTGAACGAGGATCGCTCAGCCCATTTATCCGACCAAGATCCACCTGTGTACGTCACAAAGTGAGATCAAGGTAGAACAAACAAAGGAAAGCATCGCGATGGCCCAAGAGAAGAAAAAGAAAACACGCCAACAGGTCTACACTTTGTTGGTTCAGGTTGGGCGCAAAGACGGTGATGGTCTGCCCGAAGAAGCGACCGGTGGCGCGCTTATGATCTATGCCAGCGGCGTGGACGAAGCGGAAGCTGTGCGTGAAACGGTGGCGATCCTGAAGCAGGCAGACCTCAACCCGCTTGACGTGACCGGATATGGCACCATTGAGGAGCGCGAAGCGCAAGGCCATGAAATTGACGGGCAAGAGCGCGAGTTGATGCAGCGCGCGCTGGATGAAAACTCCGTTGTTGTCGCGCAGATGACCCCGTTCTTTCACGGCGAAGAAAGCGAAGGCGAAAGCACCGAACATTAAGTTCGGCTTTTGACCTACGCGGCCCGTTGGGCAGCAAGTGTAAGAGCGTCAAACTCTCTAAGCACCGGATAGGCCGTGCGAGAGTGCTCAGGCAGTTTCGCGCGTGGATAGCCAGATAGCATACTCGCGTTCAAAATTTCCCGCTTGCGACGCAGTCGACCAATGTCGAAGCTCTCCAGATAGGTTCCTGCCACCAAAACGGCGGCATGGTCTGGCAGCAGCAATTGGCAGTATGTCGTAAGTGGGGTGGAGCCACCGCTGGTCGCCGCATTTCCGTGAAGGAGGTGGCCTGCTGGCACCAATACATATTCTGATCCGAACATGTACTCGACTCGGCTTCCGCCAATCACCAGCCTTTGGGTTGGGCTTGTCACAATGTCTTGGGCGAGACCAAAAAAAGGTGCGCGTAGTCTGATAGGAGCGAAATTGCCGGCTGCTGGGACGGTGCGCATGATATTGGACAGAACAGGTACCAGATCACCGGTGGACGTTTGGACAACATCGCCGCGCCGCAGGTTGCCCACCGGCTGATAGCCGCGGTCTGTCATCACTGGCGTCTCCGGAGTCAAGCTCGGCATAGGGCCTATGGGCTCGATGCGATTTGAGAAGGCGATAAAGCACACATCGTTGGCAAGAATGCGGGTTTCCGCGAGCAATGTGCAGGCCTTGACGTCTTCAGGGCTGAGGGCGATTGGTGCCTTGATGCTGCGGTGTGCCACGCGAAACGTGCCCGGTTGTTCCACCGACAGACGTCCCAATCCTGCCGTCAGATCCCAAGAGTATGCGACCCGCAAGGCATCGGCCCGACCGATGGTGTCCAGATTGACTGCGCCGTGACAGGTGCGGCCGGCGCGGTTCATGACCAATACCACGCCGCCACCGGGCACCGCCTGCAGAGAAAAACGCACCCCGTGGCCGTCAACTGGCCGAAAAGCCAACAGCGTTTGTGGACGATCATATGGGGATGCACGCATCTCAAGCACAACACTTCCGCGCGTCATCGGTGTCTCGTCGTCACCCGTATCGGCCCCCGCGCCAACGCCCAGATGGGCCAACCCATTTGCGCAAAAGAGGGCTCGGAATTTGTCCAGTAAGCCGATCCAGCTCATGTGGCGTTGCTCCTGAGTGGGGCAGAATGTGGATATGCCTGTGCGGTGTTCATACGCGCCACGCGATTATTCTGCTGCGATGGCAGCAAGTTGCGTCATTGCAGCCACCTCATAGCTGCGCAGCCCCCGCCGTGCCATCGGACCATATCCCTCCCCGGAGACCCGGTCGATCTCCGGAAAAATGGCGCAGATTTCATCCACAATTTCCGCTTCAAAGCTGGCGGAAGTCTGAGGCCCCGGCAAAAAACTCTCAGTTGGCAGATTCTCTGAAAACACAATCTGATGCTCGTCAAACAGCAGATGCACATATTCAACCGTACCGCCGGGCACCCGCCGCACAGATTGATCGTTGACCAGATCCCGCGCAGTCACCAAGACCTCTTCTTCGCCAAAAAGCAGTTCAGCCCAAGCGTTCTGCATGAGCACACGATGCAGAGGGGACAGTTTGAGGCTGCGATGCTTGCCAAACGTGTTGGCGGCGATGTGGATGGGGGCCAGATTGCCCTCTGCTTGCACCTCTCGCCGTCCGATCCAGCGAATGGGTTGTGCGCCATGGTCCATGGTCTCTACCAGGTCACCGATGTTCAGGCATTCCACCGGCACCTCGCCGCAAGGGGTGCGAATAAACGTGCCCGCGGTAAAACAGGGGGCCTGATTTACGGTGACAAAGCCCACATCCGTGGTGCCGTTGTTATCGTCGACCGTGTAGGAGAAGTTGACCACTTCTTCGTCATCATCACCCACAAGCGTGAGTGTCCCATCACCGTTGACCGTCACTTCCTGACCGCTGGGCAGAGTGATTGTCCCGCCCGCTGCAACAGGCTGGCCGGAGATATGGGTGATGGTGAGAGAGTTGCCGGTGTCGTTCACATCATTGGCAAGCACATCGATCGTGCGCGTGCCATCGATTGGCAGGTTCACCTCATCGAGATTGGCAACCAAGGAAGTTTGCAGTGAGTTTGCCGCGATTAGTAATGAGCTGTCATAGCTGCTGTCGGAAACATCCGCGATGACGATGCGAATGGTGTTCAACCCTTCCGTGATGTTGAATTTCAACGTCATGGTCTGGGTAAACCCGTCCATCTCGGTGTTGAATTGGCTACCAGTGTTGTCGACAAAGAGGCTTTCGTTGTTTCCCGTGTTGATGTTTCGGGGGTCTACGTCGCCATCGCCAATCGCCAGCGGCACATAAGTTCCGTTGACGGAGACAGCCACAAAGTCTTGATAGATCGAGTTGGTGAACTCCGGATATTCTTCGGAGGCAAAGACAAATTGCATTGTCATTTGGCTGGCTTCAGTGGCCGTGAAGGACACATCCAGGTAAGCCGCATCAAAGGTTGAAGTACCCGCTATCGCGTTGAATTCGGGGTTGTTGTCTTCGCCATTGGTATTTGAAGAGCGGTTGGTCCGCTGGTTAAAAGCACCAAATCTGTTGGAAAAGTTGGTCGCTCGACCCGTTGAGAGGATCACCCCGGAATCGCTTGGCGTGGCTTCCGGAGAGAGGGAATCGCCGTCCGTATAAATGCCAGATGATGTACTTTGTCCGCTGTAGGATGCAGAAACGATAGTGACATCATCGCCGAAAATGGTTTCGGCCATGTCGATCGCGGAGGCACCGGTGTTGATTGGCACTCTGGGCATGTTGCTCTTCTCCTGCTTCCAACAGGCACATCACGCATCAGAGATCACGCCGGAGGATCCGGGTGATGATAAAACCTCATGGCGCAGCTTTTTGCTGATCGTTTCCATGGGGGCGGCTTTCGCCAACTGCTGGTGACCTGCCTCGGTCGATTTTTATTAACAATAAGTAAATCGGAAACTTTGGGGTTTGTTAAGTGGTTAGGCCTGAAGCCTCGCGCTTTGTGGCGGAAATGTGGCTTTCCGGTCCTGTCTTCCTGTGCCACAAGACCATGACCGAATATGAGGATGCGCCCATGACTTCCATAGATGCCGCCAAGTTGGCTGCAGATCTGATCCGTTGTCCCTCCGTGACGCCTGAAGAAGGTGGCGCGCTGGTATTGTTGGAGGATTTGCTTTCTGGCGCGGGTTTCACCTGCACACGTGTGGACCGCCATGGGATTAGCAACCTCTTTGCCCGCTGGGGGGAAAGGGGGCATGCAAAGACCTTTGGCTTTAATGGCCACACCGATGTGGTCCCGGTGGGCGATGCTGCGGCATGGAGTGTGGACCCTTTCGGTGCCGAGGAAAAAGACGGCATACTCTACGGGCGCGGTGCCACCGATATGAAGTCAGGTGTCGCGGCTTTCGCTGCGGCTGCGATCGATTTTGTCTCTGACACACCACCAGACGGTGCCATTGTGTTGACCATCACCGGCGACGAGGAGGGGGATGCGATTGATGGCACCACCGCTCTGCTGGATTATATGGCCGAACAGAACGAGCAAATGTCCGTCTGCCTGGTTGGAGAGCCAACCTGCCCAAACGAAATGGGCGAGATGATGAAGATCGGTCGCCGCGGATCTCTTAATGCGTTTTTCAAGTTCACCGGGGTGCAGGGGCATTCGGCTTACCCTCATCGCGCCAACAACCCAGTTCCGGTCATGGCACGACTGATGGACCAGCTGTCGCGCCACACTTTGGATGAGGGCACAGATCACTTCGACGCCTCCACACTGGCCGTTGTCACGATGGACACGGGAAACCCTGCGACCAATGTGATCCCCGCCGAATGTCGTGCGACGCTCAATATACGGTTTAACGACGCGCATTCCGGTGCCTCGCTGACAGACTGGATGCAAACCCAAGTGGATGCGTTTGCCGCTGAAACAGGTGTGCAGATCGATTTGCAGGTTAAGGTCTCTGGCGAAAGCTTCATCACACCTCCCGGGATGCTCTCTGATCTGGTCGCAGCTGCTGTGGAGGCTGAAACGGGCCGCACGCCCGAGCTCTCAACATCTGGCGGCACATCTGACGCGCGCTTTGTTCAGCATCACTGCCCGGTTGTTGAATTTGGTCTGGTTGGCAAAACCATGCACCAAGTCGACGAGCAGGTCCCGGTGGCACAAATCCATCAACTCAAAGCGATCTACAGCCGGATACTAAGTGACTATTTCAGCTAAAAACGACCCAATTCGCCGTCAACGACTTGTTGTGATGCTCAAGGAGCCACGCCCCGGTCGTGTCAAAACACGTTTGGGGCGCGACATAGGTATGACGGCCTCTGCCTGGTGGTTTCGCCACCAGTCCGCGTCGCTTTTGAAACGTCTGGAAGACCCGCGCTGGGACCTGCTTCTTGCTGTCGCTCCGGATCGCGCTGGGCTTAGCTCTCGCGTTTGGCCAAGCCATCTCCCGAGGGTTCCTCAGGGTAGCGGTGATCTTGGTGCCCGTATGGTGCGTCAATTTCATCGGATGCCGCCGGGCCCGGTTTGCATCATTGGGGCCGATATCCCGGGCATCACCCGCGCACGGGTCAGCGAAGCTTTCCGCGCGCTGGGCGATCACGAAGCAGTCTTTGGTCCCGCGCCGGATGGCGGTTTCTGGTTGGTTGGCCTGAAACGCACCGCGCTGCCGCCGCCTTCCCTCTTCCACAATGTGCGTTGGTCCAGCGAACACGCGCTTGCAGACAGCCGTGCCACACTGCCGGTTGCAAAGATTGCCACGGTCGCCACTCTTGCTGATGTGGACACAGTTGCGGATCTTGCGCGGCTCTAAGCTTCTCATTCGTCAAGTATCCCGGGGATGAACTGGGCCGCAGGCACAGGAAGGGGCTGGCCCCTTTATATTCTGCACGTAGACCTACTGACTGCACCGTGATAGGGCAGCCCTATGCCTATGCCCTCCAAAGAGGAAGTCCTTGAGTGGATTTCCGAAAACCCGACCCTCACTTCCAAACGCGACATCGCCAAAGCCTTTGGCATCAAAGGGCCTGCGCGTATCGATCTCAAGCGCCTGCTCAAGGAGCTTGAAGCCGAGGGTCATTTGCAAAAGCGCCGCAAGACCTATCGCGATCCGCACAAATTGCCCCCGGTTTCGGTTCTGCAAATTGCCGGTCCCAATGAAGATGGTGATCTCTTTGCGCGGCCGCTTGAGTGGCATGGCGAAGGAGAGGCGCCAACAATCTTGGTGATCCCGCGTGCCTCTGATCCTGCGCTTGGACAAGGTGACCGCATATTGGGCCGCCTCACCGAAGTTGTGGACGAGGGCTACCAATACGAAGCCCGTCTCATTCGCCGCATCGGCACCAACCCGCGCCGTGTTCTGGGGGTCTTCCGGAAAACCGCCGAAGGAGGGCGCATCGTCCCCATTGATAAAGGCGACGGCAAAGAGTGGTCCGTCGCCAGCGATCAGAGCGCAGGTGCAAAGGATGGCGAGTTGGTGGAAGCCGAGCAATCCGGCCCACGCGGGCGTCTCGGATTGCCACGCGCGCGCATTGTTGGTCGTTTGGGAGACCCTTCAGCCCCAAAATCCGTCTCGCTGATTGCGATCCATCAGCACGGAGTTCCCGATACCTTCCCAGATGAGGTGGTCTCGGAGGCGGACAAAGCCAAACCGGCACCGCTCGGCGCGCGCGAGGATCTGCGCGACATGCCTTTTGTCACCATCGATCCGGCGGATGCCAGAGATCATGATGACGCCTGCTGGGCACATGCTGATGATGATCCCCAAAATGCGGGTGGGCACGTGCTTTGGGTCGCGATTGCGGATGTGGCACAATACGTCACCCCCGACACAGCGCTTGATCGCGAAGCGCGAAAACGTGGCAACTCCTCGTATTTCCCGGATCGTGTTGTGCCCATGCTGCCGGATCGGCTGTCCGGTGATCTTTGCTCTTTGCACGAAGGTGTGCCACGCGCAGTGATAGCGCTCCGGATACAGATCGATGCTGATGGCAAAAAGATCGGACACCGTTTCTGTCGCGCCATGATCCGCTCGGTTGCCTCGCTGAACTATGGCGAGGTGCAGCAGGCGCAGGATGGCCATTCTAACGAGCGTTGCGCCACGCTCATGGACAGCGTGATTACCCCGCTTTATGCGGCCTATGCAGCGTTGATCAAAGCGCGTGAAGCCCGCCAACCGCTGGCTCTTGATCTACCGGAGCGCAAAATTGAGCTGTCAGACAAAGGTAATGTGCTGTCAGTCAACTTCCGTGACCGCTTTGATGCCCACAAACTGATCGAAGAGTTCATGGTGCTCGCAAACGTCTGCGCCGCTGAAACGCTGATTGCCAAAAAATCACCACTCCTGTTCCGTGTGCATGAAGAGCCAAGCCCGGAGAAGCTGAACGCGCTGCGTGATACGGCACAGGCTGCGGGGTTGACTCTGGCCAAAGGGCAAGTCTTGCAAACACGGCACCTCAACCAGCTGTTGGATGCCGCGGCAGGAACAGAGCAAGCTGAACTCATCAACCTCTCGACTTTGCGTTCGATGACACAGGCCTATTATGCGCCTCAGAATTTCGGCCACTTCGGTCTGGCGCTCAGAGCTTACGCACATTTCACCTCTCCGATCCGCCGCTACGCGGATCTGATTGTGCACCGCGCGCTGATTTCGGCGCATGGCTGGGGCCATGATGGGCTCACGCCGGAAACCATCGAGCGGCTGGAAAATACCGCCACGCATATTTCCGACACTGAGCGCCGGTCCATGCTGGCAGAGCGCGACACCACCGATCGCTATCTGGCGGCCTATATGTCAGAGCGGATCGGCAACGAGTTCACCGGACGCATCAGCGGCATTGCGCGGTTCGGGGTGTTTGTGAAACTGGACGAAACCGGTGCGGACGGTCTTATTCCGATGCGGGAACTTGGGCGGGAATATTTCCACTTCGATGCGGAAACCAATACGCTGACCGGCTCTGACACGGGCATTGTGATTGGCCTTGGCCAGCGCGTGACCGCGCGTCTGACAGAAGCGGCGCCGGTGACCGGAGGCATCGCGCTGGAGCTGATTTCGCTGGATGGCGAAGTGGTGAAACGCGCCGGGCGCGGCGGCAAGAACCGGCGCGGTGGTCCGGTGCGGCGCAAGGCCGCCAAGGCAAAGCACAAGGCGGCCAAGACCAAACGCAAAGTTACTCGGCGGCGGAAGTGAGTGGCGTAGCCGCCATTGGGATGCTCTGCGGGTAAAGCGCGGCCCGCGCACGCTCCACATAAGCAGTGAGCGTGGGTTTGGCCTTCAGCGCAGCCTGAAGGTCGGTTTCGGCGGGCAGTTGCAGGATCATGTCCAGAGTCGGCACAATGGCGGCATCCGCGCCAGAGGGCGCTGTGCCAAAGAGATAGGGTTTTGCGCCCAACTGCGTCTCTAACGCAGCCAAATCCTTGTCAAAACGGGCCTGCCGGTCGGCAGGGGAGAAGCGTGCAATGCCATGTCCGGTCAATCCGGCCCGCACGCCTGCGCGGGCCTCCTCTGCCACCGCATCGCGCATGTCTGCGGGCACCTCTGAAAACAGCAGCGCACGGGTGTCCGGCCAGACCAAATCATTCAGCCAGCGGTCATGGGCCATGCCCAGCACCAGACTGTCCTCGACCATACGCACCAGCGCATGGGCCTTGCCCCGCTCTTGTGCGCTCATGTTCGGATAGAACTCTGCACCCTGTGCGGTCAGATAGGCCTCGATATTGGCGCTGTCGGGGATCAGGCGGTCAGGCAGGCGCAGCACCGGCAGTTTGCCAAGCGGCATGGGGGAGACATCCGTGGTGATCTCCGGCTGCCAGTCTGCGCCGGCCATCTGAAGCAGACAGATGGCCTTTGTGCAGAATGGCGACAGGCTGGGCAGGGTTTCGGTGCCGGGGAACATAATCAAGTGCATTTCTTCACTCCTTTAGAAAAGATGCGCTTTGTCTAACGGAGGCTCTTGTCAGCTTTTGTCAGTTGGATGCAGTATCAAGACTTATGAGCCGCACCGACCGTTTGTTTCAACTCATGCAAGCTTTGCGTGATCTTCCACATCCCGCCACAGCGCAGGCTTTGGCGCGGGAATCCGGCGTGTCAGAGCGCACCATTTACCGAGACATCGACAGTTTGCGCGGGCTTGGAGCGGTGATTGATGGCGAAGCGGGGTTTGGTTTCACTTTGATCGAAGACGCAACACTGCCTCCTTTGGGGTTTGTGCCTGAAGAAATAGAGGCCTTGGTGGTTGGATTGAATGAAGTGATGGAAGTTGGCGACCCGGCCCTGGCGTCAGCCGCTCATTCGGCTCTAAACAAGCTTAAATCGCGTCTGCCAGAGGCACAGGCGCACCGCTTGAAACATGCGGTTCTCACGGCAAGGCGCTTTGAAAAGCCACCGGCTCCCGGAATTGACGCAAGTGTTTTGCGGCAAGCTGCCTGGGAAGAGCGCACGGTGGGCTTTGACTATGCCGATGCACAGGGCGCGCAGACATCGCGTCAGGCCGACCCATTGTCGATTGTCTTCATGAAAACCGCGCACTGCCTGTTGGCCTATTGCCATCTCAGGAAAGATTTTCGAGCGTTCCGATTGGACCGTATGTCCGATCTAGCAGTTACTGAGCGTTCGTTTCGTCCCCGCCGTATCCCGATGCTCCGGGAATTTAAGCAGCGCCTTCGGGATGAAAATCAGACGTCGGCAAATCCTCGCGCTTGAATGTGTCTTTTCTTTTGTGACGGGGCGGATCGCGGTAGACTTTTCCTAAACAGGCGAGGAGCAGGGCCATGTGGAAAAACAAATATTGGGTTGTTGGCGTTTTATCGGCAGCCATATCCACGAGCGCGACGGCCAATGCGCCTTCCCAATCGCTTCGCCCCGTTCTGCGACCTCTTGATCCTGCCCTGACAGCACCCGCTCCCCAAACAGTCGCTGTCAGTAACAAGGGATTTCAGCGTTGGATCAATGGCTACCGTGGTCGTGCAATCAGCGCTGGTGTGAGTGCTGCGGTTTTTGATCAGGCTTTTCGCGGCGTGCAATACAACAGCGATGTGATCCAGAGAGATCGCAATCAAAGCGAGTTTACCAAAACCATTTGGGAATACCTCGACAGCGCTGTCTCTGACACCCGGATCAAAAACGGCAAGGCTGCGCTCAAGAAACATCGCAGGACCCTCCAGCGCATCGAGGCGCACTATGGTGTTGAGAAGGCGGTGGTTGTCGCGGTTTGGGGATTGGAGAGCAATTACGGGACCTATCGTGGGAACACGCCCATTATTGAGGCCCTGGCCACGCTTGCCTACGATGGCCGCCGCGGTAAGTTTTTCGAGCAGCAGCTCACAGCCGCGTTGAAGATCCTGCAAAATGGGGATGTTTCGGCGCGCAATATGACCGGGAGCTGGGCTGGTGCCATGGGACACACACAATTCATTCCAACCTCCTATCAATCCTTCGCAGTTGATTTCACCGGAGACGGCAAGCGCGACATTTGGTCGGAAGACCCGACAGATGCGCTGGCGTCCACTGCGGCGTATCTGAAGCGTTCAGGGTGGGTGTCTGGCCAGCCTTGGGGTGTCGAGGTAAAACTGCCGCGTGGCTTCAACTACGCCCTCGCAAATCGCAAAATCAAGAAATCCCCTGCTGAATGGGCGCGTTTGGGGGTTGTGGGGATCAACGGCCGATCCGTTCCAAACCACGGTACGGCGTCGCTCTTGTTGCCCGCGGGCGGTCAGGGCGCGGCCTTTCTGATTTTTAAGAATTTTGCGGTGATCGAGCGCTACAACGCGGCAGATGCTTATGTGATCGGTGTTGGCCATCTGAGCGACCGGATCGAAGGTGGTTCGGCCATTCAAGGAAAATGGCCACGTGGTGATCGCGCGCTGACCTTCAAGGAGCGCAAAGAGCTGCAGCGTCGACTGACCAAAGCGGGTTTTGATACCCAGAAGGTAGATGGCAAAATCGGGCCTCTGACCATTGAAGCTGTGCGCCAATATCAGCGCTCTGTTGGGCTTGAGCCTGATGGATATGCGTCTCTGACGCTGCTCAAAACACTGCGCTAATCTCTGCATCCTTCCACAAAAAAGGCGGCCGCTGTTTCCAGAGACCGCCTTTTTCTGTTTCTGCCACCCGCTTAGGTTGGGGACATTCCCCGCAGGCGTTCTGAGCGGCGGCGCAGAAGCTCTACCGTGGTCAGGAGTGCGATAGAGATCGCCACCAGAATGGTTGCCACGGCAAGAATGGTGGGACTGATCTGCTCCCGAAGGCCGGTGAACATCTGCCATGGCAGGGTCTGTTGTTTGGCCGATCCCACAAAGATCACCACCACCACCTCGTCAAAGGAGGTGATGAAGGCAAACAGCGCACCGGAGATCACGCCCGGAAGGATCAGAGGCATTTGGATGCGATAGAACGTCGTGACCGGGTTGGCGCCCATGCTGGCTGCAGCGCGTGTCAGAGAGTGGTCAAAGCCCACCAGCGTTGCTGTTACGGTGATGATCACAAACGGGATACCGAGGGCCGCGTGAGCAAGGACAACACCCCAGTAAGTACCTGCCAGACCCATGCGAGAATAGAAGAAGTACATACCCGCTGCCGAAATGATCAGAGGTACGATCATCGGAGAGATCAACGTGGCCATAATCGCACGGCGGAAGGGCACATGTGGCTGGCTCAAGCCAATCGCTGCGAGGGTACCAAGAGAAACGGAAAGCAAAGTCGCCGCAGGTGCGATTTTCACCGAGTTCCATAGGGCATCCTGCCAGTCCGGATTGCCGAAGAAATCACGGTAGTGCTTAAGCGAATAGCCTTCCGGATCGAAGCTCAGCATTTCCTTGGTGAAGGTGAAGAAGTCCTGAGCGTTAAAGCTCAGCGGGATCACGACCATGATCGGAGCGATCAGGAAGAAGAAGATCAGGCCGCAGATAACCCGGAAAGAATAGTACCAAACACGTTGGCCGGTGGTTGCATATGGTGGAAGTGCGCTCATGTCCGTTACCCCAGCTTCACGTTGTCGATGCCGACGATTTTGTCATAGGCCCAATAGAGCACGAGAACGACCGCCAGAAGGATTGCGCCAAGTGCTGAGGCGAGACCCCAGTTGAGCGACGTCGAGATGTGGAAGGCGATCTGGTTGGAGATGAAGGTACCTTTTGTCCCCCCCACCAGAGCTGGCGTGATGTAGTAGCCGATTGCCAGAATGAACACGAGGATCGATCCGGCGCCAATGCCCGGTACGGTCTGCGGGAAATAGACCCTCCAGAAGGCCGTCCAATCGGTTGCACCCAAAGATTTGGCCGCGCGCAGATAGGAGGGATTGATGGTCTGCATCACCGAATACATCGGCAGAATCATAAACGGCAGCAGGATGTGGGTCATGGCCACGATTGTGCCGAACTGGTTGTTGATGATCACGAGGCGGCTGTCATCGGCGACAAGACCGACATAGACAAGGATGTCATTGATCACACCCTGTTGTTGCAGCAGGATTTTCCAGGCCGATGTCCGCACCAGAAGCGAGGTCCAGAACGGCAGCAGCACAAGGATCATCAGCATGTTTGCCTTGCGTGCTGGCAGATTGGCCAGAATCCACGCCACCGGATACGCCAGCAGGATACAGCAGGATGTGATCGCAAGAGACATCCACAGGGTGCGGCCCAAGAGCTTCATATAGATCTGCTCATCTTCGGGACGCATTTCAGGCCCGTCGGTGCCCACACGCATATCAACCGCGTTGAGGAAGTAGCCGGAGGTGATGGTTGGGGAATAGGTCTGGAGCGTGCGCCAGTTGTCGTGCTCACCCCAGCCCTTGTTGATGTCGATCAGCTCTTCTTTCCAGGGGCCGCCGTTTTCGAGATCAAATTTCTTGGCTTTCCGGCCGGTCTTCCGGAAGAGGGACGACATACCCGGGTTTTCATAGTTCAGACGGGTGCCGACCTTGGTGTGGATCTTTGCTTCTGCCGCGTCTTTCAGATCCGCCGCCATCGCGGCAAAGACCACCTCATCGGGCAAATCGCCTGTGCTGGCATCCCAGTCGGCCAGAGCCTCGACAGTGCGTGGCAGCGTGTTGGAGACGATACCATTCTGAACCGAGCGATAGAGCATATCCACCACGGGCAGGATGAAACTCACGAGAATAAAAATCAGCAAAGGTGCGATCAGCAGCAGTGCCCGCATTTTCTGTCGCCGGAGTGCCCGCGCGAGACTGCGCTTGAGGGGCGTCCCGTCTGCGGCCAGAACCGGGCCGGCGGTATCGGTCATATCGCTCATGGTATCCCTGTCGGCTATTGCCGTTTGTGCGTTGCAAGTCTGCGAAAGGCGCAGACGAACACCTATTTTTAGGTTGTTCTTGTTTTGGAGGAGGGGGCCGGTTGAGGCCCCTTCCCAAATCTTCTCAGCTTAGGCCGGAATTACTTCGCCAGCCACGCTTCGAACTTTGCGTTCAGGTCGTCGCGGTTGTCTGCCCACCATTCGTAGTCATAGATGTGCACGTTGGTCGCGTTGGCCGGATCGGTTGGCATGTGTGGTGCCATGTCGATGCCCAGTTCAGCGTGGGTGCCCACGAGTGGCGCAGAAGATGCGCGCGCTGGACCGTAGGAGATGTATTTCGCCTGATCGGCCAGACGCTGTGTGTCTGTTGCGAACTTCAGGAAGTCCATCACACGTGCTTTGCGGTCTGCAGGCAGACCTTCTGGAACAATCCAGCCGTCAAGGTCAAAGGACTGCATGTCCCAGAGCATGCCAATCGGCTGGTTCTGCTCTGCAATGGCAGAGAACAGACGGCCGTTAAAGGTGGAGCCCATGACAACTTCACCGTCAGCCAGCAGCTGTGGGGTTTCCGCACCTGCGGTCCACCAGACAACCTGATCTTTGATGGTGTCGAGCTTTGCCAGCGCCTGGCTTACACCTTCGTCGGTGCCCAGTGTGTCATAGATGTCTTCTTTGGCAACACCGTCACAGAAGAGAGCCCATTCCATGTTGTCGATTGGGCGTTTCTGAAGTGCGCGCTTGCCTGGGTAAGCTGCCAGATCGAATACGTCGCAAACCGAGGTTGGCGCGGTGTCGCCCACCAGATCGGTGCGGTAGCCGAAGGTGGTGGAGTATACGATCTGAGGGGCAAAGCACTCAGACACCAGCAGATCACCGAAGTCATCTTCTGCAGAGGTGCCATCAGGCGCGGTCGCCAGATCGGTGGCCGGATCCAGCTCCACCGCCAGACCTTCGTCGCAAAGACGCATGGAGTCAGATGCCACTACATCGACCAGATCCCATGTCACATTGCCCGCTTCGTTCATGGCGCGCAGTTTGGCCACGGCTTCGGCAGAGCTTTCATCCCAAGTGACTTTTACTTCCGGGTGCATTTCCAGATAGGGCTCTACATAGGCTTTGATCTGGCTGGACTGGTAAGCGCCACCCCAGGACACCAGGGTCATTTCGTTTGCCATTTCCTGGGCAAATGCTGCCGGGGCGCAAAGTGCTGTCGTTGCCGCCAGTGCTGCAAGTTTGGTGAGTTTCATAGAACACTCTCTCCTTGTTGGTTTTCTTTGATTTGACTTTTTATCCCCCGGTCAATTGAGCGCCGGAGGTTTTTGTCCCTTTGTCAGGCGTCGAGCGCGCGACAATCCTGAGGCAGCCAGCCGATCTCGATCTGCTGACCTGGCTTCAGGCGTTCCACATCCGGTGCGTTCCGGGTTTTGATGACAAACTCATCATTGCCCGCCACCGAAAGACGTGTGCGGAAGATGTCGCCCATGTAGATGAATTCCTTCACCTCGGCTTTCAGCGTGTGGGCGCCTTCCTGAATGCGTTCCTTGTTGTATTCCACGCGTTCCGGACGGATGGAGACACGGGTGCGGGCGCCGGGTTTGACGCTTTCATGCACTGGCATCGCATCAATCAGCTCGCCATCGTCCAGTTGGATCAGTGCCAGACCGTTGTTGAGCTCCTTCACGGTGCCTTCCAGCGTGTTGTTCTCGCCGATGAACTGCGCCACGAAGCTGTTCTGAGGGGCCTCATAGAGGGTGTCAGGCGGATCCAGCTGTTGAATGCGGCCATCGTCAAACACCGCGACGCGGTCAGACATGGTGAGCGCCTCGGTCTGGTCGTGGGTCACATACACGGTGGTGATGCCGAGGTTGTGGGCGAGGTTGGTGATCTCGAACTGCATTTTTTCGCGCAGCTGCTTATCGAGTGCGCCGAGCGGCTCGTCCATCAGCACCAGCTCAGGCTCAAACACCAGCGCGCGCGCCAGCGCGACCCGCTGTTGCTGGCCCCCGGAGAGCTGGGAGGGCCGGCGGCCGCCAAAGGCGCCCATCTCCACCATATCCAAAGCGCGCATGATTTTCTCTTCGCGCTCGGTTTTGCCCATCTTGCGCACTTCCAGAGGGAAGCTCAGATTTTCCGCAATCGTCATATGCGGGAAAAGCGCATAGTTCTGGAACACCATCCCGATGCCGCGTTTGTGCGGCGGGATGTTGTTGATCGAGGTGCCGCCCAGACGGATGTCGCCGTGGGTTGCTGTCTCAAATCCGGCCAGCATCATCAGGCAGGTGGTCTTGCCTGACCCTGAGGGCCCCAACATTGTTAGAAATTCGCCTCTGGGCAGGCTCAAATTCAGATCTTTGACGACGAGTGTCTCACCATCATAGCTCTTTTGCACGCGGTCGAATTCGACAAACGCGCCGTTAGATGCACTATCAGCCAAAATAGGCTCCCTGTGTTTTCAGTCGGCAGATTGTCTCTGCTCATCTGTTTCAAGTGTAACCACACCTGCGTCTCATTGCGCAACACCGCAGTCCACATCGGAAAGTTTGCCAGTCAATCTCGTCCGGCAAGGTCGGTTTGCGACACAACAAAGATGATTTTCGTCAAAAACCGACAGAGGTAAACCCATAAATCTAAAAAATATCCGTGAATTTCCCCTTTGGGTTGAGAAGTGATGTTTGCGAGGCAAAAAAAAATCCCCGGAAAGTGCTTCCGGGGATGTCAATTTGATCAATTATTAGGCGACTATTTGTAGAGGCCCTCAGCTTTGATTTGCTCGTAGGTCTGATCCAAAGCGCGCGTTGCGCGTTCGATCAGAACATCAACATCTGCTTTCTGAAGCACCAACGGCGGGGAGATGATCATCCGGTCGCCGACGTGGCGCATGATGAGGTTGTTGGCAAAGCAGTGCTCCCGGCATTTGTAACCCACGGTTCCTGTCTCTGCTTCAAACGGCGCGCGGGTTTCCTTGTTGGGTGTCAGCGCAATTGACCCCATCATCCCGACGATTTTGGCCTCACCCACCAAAGGATGCTCTGTCAGCGCTTCCCATTTCTCTTTGAGGTACGGCGCCACGTCGTTGCGGACATGGCCAATGATGTTTTCCTCTTCCAGAATGCGCAGGTTTTCCAGCGCTATTGCGCAGGCCACCGGATGGCCGGAGTAGGTATAGCCGTGGTTGAACTCGGTCGCGCCCACCACATTTGCCACTTCATCACAGACAATCGAGCCGCCGATTGGCGCATAACCTGAAGAAAGGCCTTTGGCGATCGACATGATGTGAGGCGTGATGCCCACTGTCTGGCTGCCAAACCAGTTTCCGGTGCGCCCAAAGCCACAGATCACTTCATCCGCGATCAGCAGGATTTCATACTTGTCGCAGATGCGCTGAATCTCAGGCCAATAAGTCTCTGGCGGGACAATGACACCACCCGCGCCCTGAATTGGCTCAGCAATGAACGCCGCGACGCGATCCTCTCCGAGTTCCAAAATCGCGTCTTCCAGCTCTTTTGCACGCTGCAGACCAAACTCTTCAGGGCTCATGTCACCGCCCTCAGCCCACCAGTTTGGTTGGTTGATATGGTGCACATCCGGAATAGGCAGGCTGCCTTGTTGGTGCATTGGCACCATACCGCCGAGGCTTGCACCGGCCATGGTGGAGCCGTGATAGGCGTTTTTACGGCTGATGAAGACCGTTTTGCTGGGCTTGCCTTTGGCAGACCAATAATGTCGCACAAGTCGCATATTGGTGTCATTGGCCTCAGAGCCGGAGCCTGCATAAAACACATGATTGAGATCACCCGGAGCAAGCTCTGCAAGCTTTGCTGACAGTGCGATCACCGGCACATGAGTGGTTTTGAAGAATGTGTTGTAGTAGGGCAGTTCGCGCATTTGGCGCGCGGCGACTTCCGCCAGCTCCTCGCGGCCATAGCCGATATTAACGCACCAAAGCCCGGCCATCGCGTCCAGAATCTGCTCGCCTTCGCTGTCGGTTAATGTCACGCCTTTGGCCTGCGTGATCACCCGCGCGCCGGTGCTGTTAAAATCTGCCTGCGTGGAAAACGGATGCATGTGGTGCGCCGCATCCAACGCCTGAAGCTCTGCCGTCGGCAGGTGATTGGTGATCATATTCATGGCAATCCTCGCAGAGAAAATTTGGGGCAGGGTGAGGGTGTCCTCAGCTGCTTTCATTGTCTGCGTTCAAAAATATGATCAAATTTTGATTAGTCAATCATCTCGGCGAATCCAGTGCCTTCACGAAGGGCATCACGGATCTCTTCCATCCCTTGTGTCACGTCTTGGCGGATGGCTTCTCCCACCGCCGCTGCATCTTTTTTGTGCAGCGCTTCCAGCGCGGTTTTGTGGTTGTCTGGCAGGTTTTGCGTCCCCATGCGCCCGCATACCACGCGCATGGAAGGCCCGAACCGCAGCCACACACTGTTGGCCACATCCAGCAGAATCGGTGCTTCGGCTGCCTCATAAAGCAGCGCGTGGAAATCATAGTTGCGGCGAAGATAGGCAGAAACATCACCGCGTGTGATGGCCTCATCCAACCGAGAATCGATCTGTTCCAAACGTGCGATCTGGCGTGCCGAAATATGGGCCACAGCCTGTTCTGCGAGCCGCGTTTCCACTGATTCTCGAAGGAAAATAAGGTCATCAATGGCATCCACAGTCAGCAATGGCACCACAACACGCCGGTTCCCTCGAAACTCCAGCGCGCCTTCGCTTGTCAGCCGTCGAATCGCTTCTCGGATTGGTGTCATGCCTGCGCCTGTGCGCTCGATGAGGCCTTGGATGGTCACGGCCTGACCCGGTGCAAGCTCTCCAAAAAGAACGGCTTCACGCAGTTGTGCATAGACCTGCTGATGCACCGGAACACGGGCCGTACTTTCTTTTGTCTGCTCACCAGCTAGTGTCAAATCCGACCTGCCTTTCATTTATGCAAACCATGCTTGAGTGGCTCTCTCAAACACGCCTCTGTGACGCTCAATTGCACAAGTATGTTGCCATAGCGCAAAAACTTGATCAAATTAATCTCGCATAATGTGACCGGGCCCAGAACTCGGCATCCAACGGGAGATCAACATGAAGACACCCCTCATTACCCTCACCGCGACCCTCGCGCTGACTGCGGCGGCGGCATCGGCCGAAGAAGTCCGGGTCTATAACTGGTCCGACTATATCGACGAAGCACTGCTGGAAAAGTTCGAAGCAGAAACCGGCATCAAGCTGATCTATGATGTGTTTGACAGCAACGATGTGCTCGAAACCAAAATGCTCGCGGGCAATTCCGGCTACGATGTCGTCGTGCCCACCGGTGCCTTCCTGCAGCGTCAGATCGCAGCAGGCGTGTTTCAGAAGCTCGACAAAGGTCAGCTCAGCAATATCGGCAACATGTGGGATGTGGTTGAGCAGCGCACAGCCAACTACGATCCAGAAAACGCCTACTCCATTAACTACATGTGGGGCACCACGGGCATTGGCGTGAACCTCGGCAAAGTCAAAGAGGTGCTGGGTGAGGATGCGCCGATTGGATCGCTCGATCTGATCTTCAACCCCGAAAATATGGAGAAGCTCGCGGAATGTGGCGTTCACATTCTGGACGCTTCCGATGAGATGATCCCGGCGGCGCTGGCGTATCTGGGCGAAGATCCCACCAGCCAAGACAAAGATGTGATTGCCAAGGTTGAGCCACTCTTTACCGCAATTGCACCCTACGTTCAGAAGTTCCACAGCTCTGAATACATCAATGCACTTGCCAATGGAGATATCTGCGTGGCGATGGGCTGGTCCGGGGACATTCTGCAGGCACGTGATCGTGCATGGGAAGCAGAAAACGGAGTTGAAATCGCCTACAATGCGCCATCCGAAGGTGCGCTGATGTGGTTTGACCAAATGGCCATTCCAGCAGATGCGCCAAATCCGGAAGCGGCGCATAAATTCCTGAACTTCATCATGGAAGCGCAGAACATGGCAGATGCTTCCAACTATGTTTACTACGCGAACGGCAACCTCGCCTCACAGCCGCTCTTGGCGGAAGACGTGATTGGTGATCCGGCGATCTACCCAGATGAGGCAACGCTCGGAAACCTCTACACAGTGTCTCCGTATCCTCCGAAAGTGCAGCGTGTTGTGACCCGTCTCTGGACGAAGATCAAATCCGGCACCTAAGAACAAAGTGACCACAGGCTCGCGTCTTTGAGGCGCGGGCCTCTTTCTGCATTCGTGAGTTCGCCTCCTGCCACTTCGGAGACCGCCATGGCGCTTGATGCCTTTGCCCCTTGGGAAGACCCAACAGCAAAACCCCTTATCCAGTTTCAAAACGTTACCAAGCGGTTTGGCGATTTCACGGCGATCGACAATCTGAATGTCGACATTTTTGAGCGTGAATTTTTTGCCCTGCTTGGGCCTTCGGGCTGTGGCAAAACAACGATGATGCGCATGCTTGCGGGTTTTGAAACGCCAACCGAGGGCAGCATATTGCTGGCTGGTCAAGACATCGCACCAGTGCCGCCAAACAAGCGCGCAGTGAATATGATGTTTCAGTCATATGCGCTGTTCCCGCATCTGAGCATTTGGGAAAACATCGCCTTTGGTCTGCGTCGTGATCGGATGCCCAAAGACCAGATCGCCGCGCGCGTCGAAGAGATGCTGCGCCTGACACGTTTGGACAAATTTGCGCGGCGCAAGCCACACCAAATCTCTGGTGGCCAGAGACAGCGCGTGGCGCTGGCCCGGTCCCTCGCCAAAGCGCCCAAGCTTCTCTTGCTTGATGAGCCACTTGGCGCACTCGACAAAAAGCTGCGTCAGGAAACGCAGTTTGAACTGATGGACATTCAGGAAAAAACCGGCACCACCTTTGTGATTGTGACCCACGATCAGGAAGAGGCGATGACTGTTGCCAGCCGCGTTGCGGTGATGGACCACGGAAAAATCATTCAAGTGGCCACCCCTGACGTGATCTATGAGGCTCCGAACTCCACCTATGTTGCTGACTTTATTGGCGAGGTGAATTTGATCACGGGCAAGGCGGATCCGAAAGGAGATGTCCTTCAAATGCTCTGGGCCGAAGCCCAGCCTGCCATCGTTGGTGCGCCGCTTGAGGGGGCGCAGGCGGGGCAGGATCTGCACTACGCCATCAGGCCAGAAAAAGTCTCTATTTCAGCTGAAAAGCCCGTTGAGGCCGCCAATGCCGTGCAGGGCAAAGTGCTTGATATCGCCTATCTCGGAAACATCTCGACTTACCACGTGGAGCTCGCGGGGGGGCAGATCATCAAAGCCCAGGCTGCCAACAACCGCCGTATCTCCCGACGCGCTTTCACTTGGGAAGACGATGTCTGGCTCAGCTGGACCGCCACAGCCGGCGTTTTTCTGGAGCGCTAACTGATGCGTCGTCTTCTGATCGCCATCCCTTACGTCTGGCTTTTGGCACTCTTCATTGTGCCATTCCTGATCGTTTTCAAAATCTCCCTCTCTGACACAGCCATCGCGATCCCGCCTTACACGCCAACGCTGGATATTTCGGCGGGCTTTGGCGCGATCAGAGAGTTCTTCGCGGAACTCGACTGGGAAAACTACATCTGGCTGACCGAAGATGACCTCTATTGGAAAGCCTATCTCTCCAGCCTGAAAATCGCGCTGATCTCCACCTTCCTGACGCTACTGGTTGGCTATCCCATCGCCTATGGGATGGCGCGGGCGCCTGAAGAATGGCGCGCCATGCTTTTCATGATGGTAATCCTGCCGTTTTGGACAAGCTTTCTGATCCGTGTCTATGCATGGATGGGCATTCTCAGCCAGGAAGGCTACCTCAACCAGTTCCTGCTGGGCATCGGTGTCATCAGCGAGCCTTTGGTGATCCTGAACACCAATATCGCCGTCTACATCGGCATCGTTTACACCTATCTGCCTTTCATGATCCTGCCGATCTATGCCGCTTTGGAAAAGCTCGACATCAGCCTCTTGGAGGCCGCCGAAGACCTTGGCTGTTCACGCTTCTCTGCTTTCTGGCTGATCACCGTGCCGCTCTCCAAACAGGGCATCATCGCAGGCAGTTTCCTGGTCTTTATTCCGACTATTGGTGAATTTGTGATCCCCTCTTTGCTGGGTGGCTCGCGTACGCTGATGATCGGCAAAGTGCTGTGGGAGGAGTTCTTCTCCAACCGCGATTGGCCCGTCGCCAGCGCTGTGGCAGTTGTCTTGCTGCTCATCCTGATCATCCCCATCGTGCTCTTCCAGCGCAATGAGCAGAAGCAGCGGGAGGCAGGCAGATGAGACAGATGTCTTGGTTCAACGTCACTTCGCTGACTCTCGGCTTTGTGTTCCTTTACCTGCCGATGGTGATCCTCATCATCTTCAGTTTCAACGAAAGCAAACTCGTCACTGTTTGGGCTGGATTCAGTACAAAATGGTATGGCGAGCTGATCAACAACCGCGCGTTCCTGGATGCAGCCTGGGTCACTCTTAAGGTTGCTTTCATCAGCTCCACATTGGCCACCGTATTGGGCACCATGGCGGCCATTGTTATGGTGCGCGCTGGGCGCTTTCGCGGACGCACGCTGTTCTCCGGCATGATCTACGCACCGATGGTGATGCCAGAAGTCATCACCGGCCTGTCACTCCTGCTGCTGTTCATCAGCCTTGGCATGGACCGCGGCGTGTTCACGATTGTGCTTGCGCATACCACTTTTTCGATGTGCTACGTCTCTGTGGTGGTCAGCTCCCGTCTCGTGAGCTTTGATCAATCGCTCGAAGAGGCCGCGTTGGATTTGGGCTGCACGCCGGTGGAAGCCTTCCGCCTTGTGACCCTACCGATTATCGCCCCTGCTGTGATTTCGGGTTGGCTTTTGGCCTTCACGCTATCGCTTGATGATCTGGTCATTGCGTCGTTCACCTCCGGACCTTCTGCCACAACGTTGCCGATGAAAATCTGGTCTTCTGTGCGCTTGGGTGTCAGCCCGGAAATCAATGCGCTTTCAACCATCATGATCCTGGTGGTCACCATTGGTGTGGTGACAGCGTCTTTGATCAACAAGCGCAATGTGGTGCGTCAACGGCGGGATGAGGCGGCCGCGGCCAAGTCGGCATGAGCCGGATCTGCGATCCATTTGCCTATGGCGATGGACCGCTAAAAAGCTGTTTTTGGGCTGAAACAGTCTCTAAATTTGAGCGGGTCCCGCTCAACGAGACTGCCAGTGCCGACGCGGCCATCGTCGGTGCAGGTGTGACAGGCCTCAACGCCGCGCTACACCTCGCAGAGGCTGGTGTGTCCGTCGCTGTGCTGGATGCGAAACAGGTTGGTTGGGGCGCTTCCGGCCGCAACGGAGGCTTCTGCTGCTTGGGTGGTACAAAAGCATCCCACAGGACGCTTGAAAAGCGATTTGGTCAGGTCGCTCTGTCGGACTATCTCCAAGCTGAACGTGCGGCGGTGGAGCATGTCGAGCAGCTCCTGTCGCGCTTCGGTTGGGATGTGGATCGACATTCCGAAGGTGAAACGCTGCTTGCGCACAATGCTCGTGTTTCTCAGACTTTTCCTGCTGAAGCCGCTGCGTTTGAGCAAACATATGGCTTGAAAGCGCAGGTGACTCATCAGTCAGAGCTTGCGGCGCAGGGGCTGGGCACCAGTTTTCATGGTGCGCTCACGCTGCCAATTGGCTTTGCGCTCAATCCGAGAAAATACCTTCGTGGTCTCGCAGGCGCAGCAGAGGCGGCTGGCGCAAAGATCTACAGTGACACGCCTGTCAGGGAGACCGAGTACAAAAACGGGTTTTGGCATCTGACCACCCCGCAGGGACAGCTCACCGCAAAGAAACTTGTGGTCGCCACAAATGGCTACTCCAGCGAGCATATTCCACCATGGCTTGCGGGGCGCTTTTTGCCCGCGCAATCGAGTATCCTTGTCACCCGTCCGCTCACCTTGGCTGAGCAAAAGGCGCAAAGTTGGACCTCTGCACAGATGGCCTATGACAGCCGAAATCTGCTGCACTACTTCAGGCTCATGCCAGATGGCCGGTTTCTATTCGGAATGCGCGGTGGTCTGGCCACGTCGAGACCTGCACATGAGGAGATTCGCACCCGTATCAAGCGTGAATTCGCACAGCTTTTTCCTGCATGGAAAGACGTGGAAACGCCATATTTCTGGGGTGGCTTCGTGTGTTACAGCCGCGCCCAAACACCTTTTGCCGGAAAGGTCCCTGGGGCAGATGATCTATTTGCCGCCTTCGCCTTTCACGGAAATGGCGTCGCTATGGGGAGCTATGCTGGTTTGCTCCTTGCTCAGGAGATTCTGGGAACCGGAACGCATCGACATCCGGAGATAATGCGCGGCACGCCCCAACGCTTTCCCCTTGGGCGCGCACGCAGGTTGCTGATGTACCCGACTTATCTCTACTACGCCTTCAAAGACCTTTGAAGCGCGGCCATTTCAAGCTGTAAGCCATCGCGATATTCCGGTTGCCCGCGTTCCATCTGCCATAGGCAATAGGCAGCGCTTCTGGCGTGATAAAACGGCGCCAAAGATCGGTAACGCGTCGCGGTCGTTGCGTCATCATATGCGTCAGAAAATGTCTCTATTTCAGCCTGATTGAGAGGTTTTCCGCGATACAGGAACTGCATCGCCGGGGAGAGGAAAATTGCAATATCTTCGCAGGGATCACCAATCGCCGGACATTGCCAATCTATCAGGTGCAAGCCTTTGTCGTTTTCGATCAGGTTTCCCGGCACGATGTCGCTGTGCAAGAGCGCTTGTCGTCCGCTTGGGGCGATGTCTCGCGCCGGCAGCTGTGACAGCAGATCAGGCGGTTGAGAGCAGCGCGATAGAATCGACTCAATTTGGGTGCGAAGCTCAGATGATCCATCGGGCACCTGCCGCAAACCGGTAGGGGGCGGGATGCGATGCAAATCAAGCATCAGCGCGGCAACCGCCCTTGTATCTGACTTCCAAACGCGCCCGGGCAAATGCTCATAAACATTGCACTGACCATCTTCCGCTTCAAACGAAGCACAGAAGTGCGGCGCCATAGGATGTGTCGCAAGTATTTTTAACAGCTGGGTTTCCGCTGCCGGGTCATTTGGGAAAAGCGGGTTCTGAGCGGCACCCCGATAGAGTTTCAGGACCACATCCGGCGCGCCCTCACAGATCCCGTGCCATGCCATATTAGTTCGTCCACCAAACAGAGGCTTCCAAGAGGATGGGAGCGGCGTATCTGGCAATGCCCGCGCGAAGGCTGCAATCACAGATGCAGAGGGGGAGGGGGCAAAAACAGGCAGCGCGGCGTTCCTTTTCAGAGCGCCGCGACGCTAATTCACGTCCGTGTCAGGGGCAAGCCTCAGCTTGGCTGGCGCAGGGACAGGACTTTGTCAGATGCAAACTCAACGCCGCCCGGAGCAATGAGAACCACTCCATCGGTGCCGGTGCGGGCTTCCGTCACCCGGGCATAGACATCAGCGCTGACGGTATCGAGCAACTCGTCTTTCGCGTAACTCTCTGTTTCAAAACTGTAGAGGCCATTGGCAAATGGTTTGCCTGAATTGTCTACACCGGACCAGTCCAGCGTGTCCGCCTTGGGATCAATGGTGAAACGCTGAACTTCTGCGCCATTGGCGTTTTTTACCACCAAATAGGCTTTGTCTGCCTGCGCATTGGCGTTTGGCACGACCTCAATTGGCGCGCCTGAGAAATGCGCAGGTGCGTTCACGCGGGCGTCCATGCCAACCCAATTGGTCAGACCGCTCAGCCCCATCGCGTTCAACTGCGAGCCGAGATTGGTCAGCAGCGTGTTGGTCAGGGTCTGCTGTTCCACGGTTGAGAATTGCGCCAACTGCGTGGCGAATTCGGTAGAGTCCTGTGGATTCAGCGGATCCTGGTTCTGCATTTGAACCGAAAGCATGCGCAAAAAGGTCTCAAAGTCAGAAGAGAGCGCGGTTTCATTCTGATTTGCAGCCACTGCATTGGCCGCGGTTGCGGCGCGTGATGGGGCTGCGCTGGTCGAAGAGGTTACGGCGTCCATAGGATTCTCCTAGATGCGGATGTCAACGCCGCTGCTTGCGGCTGAGAGTTGCGAAGTTTGTTGTGCGGCCAAAACAGGAGCGGCGTCAGTTTGGGCAGAGTCACCGTGAGATAATTCACCCTGTCCGCCGCCACCTTGGCCAAATTCGTTGTTCATTTGGGCCTGTTGGTCGGAAGCGTTGCTGCCACCTTGTTCAAAGGAGAAAGATACATCCTGATAGCCCATCTCCATGAAGTCTTTGCGCAGCAGGTCCATATGGCGGCGCATCAATTCAGTGGTTGCCTGGCTGTCCGCGCTGATGGTCACGGCCATCACGCCGCCGGTCTCCGCCATCGACATGCGCACTTTGCCAAGCTCCGGGGGATCCATTGTCAGTTCGATCAGATTTTTGTCGCTGGTCTTCACGGCATCTGCGATCTGGCGCACCACATAGGCCGGGTTCGGAGCGCTGTTGGCAAGACGGGCCTGAGAGGCCGCTTCCTGCGCGCTCATGATTCCGCGTGGGCTGATGCTGTTTTCTTCCAGAGCGGCAGGCAGCGCTGATTCTGCTGCTTGCCCGAGGTTGGCTTCACCACCCTTGACCAAAACCGATTGGGACCCTGCCTGTACCTGTTCCATAATGGCACGTGCCTGCATTTGCTGAGTGGTGGAAACCGTTGGTGTGCTCGGTGCGTCCAGTTTGGCGGTCGGCGCCTCTGCGTCCGCTTCGACTTCCACATCTGATTTAACCGGGTTGCGCGTTGCAGCGGTCTCAGAGGCGGCTTCCGGCAGTGCCTTTTGGGTAGTTGCAAGCGCCGCGTTGGCAGCCTGAGCCTGCGATGGTTGGGTGCCTTTGTTGCGCACCTGAACTTGCATTGGGTCAAGTCCTTCAGGCGTCTCGGCTGCCAGTTTGGCTGCTTGGGAGTCAGAGAGTTGCGCCGATTCACCTGATTTTGCGGTGGCCGCAATTTTGGTTTCATCGATGAGCGGTTTTGCGGCGGTGGCGGTGGCTTGGGCCTGTGCGGCTGTAGTTGGTGCCTCGGCTTTGGCGGTGGCCGCGGTGCCTTCTGCGGGGTGCGCCATTCGCATCATCGCAGCGTTTTCAGAAGCGTTTACCGCCGCACGTTTTTCGACGCCGCGCATTTGAACTTCCGGCTCCGACTCGCTCGGCTCTGCCGTTTCGATCGCAGTAAAGTCCGCCTCTTCAGGCGCTTCTTTCTCGGAGTTTGATTTGCTCTGCTTGACCTGCGATTCGCCTTCTACCGGCGCATCCTCAGCTTGGTCCGCGCGTGCCTCTCGCGATTCATGGAGATCGTCAGAAGGCCGGTCATCGGCACTGTTCATATCGTCGTAAACATCAGAAAAAACATTGTTTTCCTGGCGCGCATCAGCGCTTTTCTTGGGGGCTGCGGCTGCCGTGTGGGCAGGCTGCGGCGCGAGTAAAGGCAGGTTCAACATTGGGCCTCCGGGAATTCTTCCACCGCAAAACCCCTACCTCAGCTTTCCTTACCACTTCTTTACCGTCCTCGGTCACAACGGAAAAACATGCACAATCCGCGAGGCAAGAAATGCTCCACACAACGGCCCCAGTCGCGGTCCCGGTTGCGCCCAGTGCTCAGCCGATCCGCCCTCTGCCCACCGCTCAGGAGGAGGCGCTCCGCAGCGCCGCCAATGAGCTCGAAATCACCTTTCTCTCTGAAATGCTGAAATCTGCCGGTCTGGGCAAAACCAGCGAATCTTTTGGCGGTGGCGCTGGCGAAGACCAGTTCTCTTCCTTTCTGCGTCAGGAGCAGGCTCGCGCCATGGTCGCCTCGGGCGGGATTGGCCTGTCCGAAGCTTTCTTCAACGCCCTAAAGGAGCGCGCCGATGTCTGATGATGTGACCAATGATCTGATCGATTCTCTGACCTCCCTGCTGGAGGATGAGCGCACCGCCTTGATTGAAGGCAAGCTTGATGCGCTTGAAGGTCTGCTCACCCGCAAGGAAGCGTTGTTTGAAGAGCTCGAAGAGCAGCAGGAAGAAGATACGATCGACCCCGAATCCCTTGCACCTCTGCAGGATCTTTTTCGCCGCAACCACGCACTTCTGGAATCGACTCAGAAGGGTTTGCGCGCAACCACAGAGCGCATGGGCGCAATGCGCCGTGTGCGCACATCTTTGGAAACCTACACCAACACAGGCCAGCGCCATGCTGTTCAAATGAGCGCCGGTCAACGTGTTGAAAAGAGGGCATAAATCAGCCTCTCGCAAGTTTAGTTAAAATGCCAGTGATTGCGGGGTTCGTGTTTAGGAAAGCGTTAGCACTTATCCCGCCATGTTGAACCCGCACTCCACAGAGAGTGGCACCGATCCGGAGACCCCGGCGGTACATGTCAGAATGACGTTCAGGAGCGCTCCCGCGAAGGAGCGCAAAATACAACCCGGCGCAAAAGCGCCATTTATATTAGGTATAGGAAAGCCATGACCAGCCTTCTGACAAACAACGGCGCAATGGTTGCGCTGCAAACCCTGAAATCCGTGAACGCAAGCCTTTCCGAGACTCAGGGCCAAATCTCCACCGGTAAAAAAGTGGACAACGCCAAGCAAAACGCAGCTGTTTGGGCGATCTCCAAAACCATGGAATCCGACGTAAGCGGTTTTGAATCCATCTCTGAGAGCCTGTCTCTGGGTGAATCTACCGTTGCGGTTGCTCGCCAGGCAACTGAGACCGTAAACGACCTGCTGGGTCAAATCAAAGATCGCGTCATCTCCGCAACAGGTGACAACGTGGATCGCGACAAACTGCAGCGCGAAGTTGTTGAGCTACGCAATCAGATTGGATCTGTGGTTGGCGCGGCTCAGTTCAATGGTCTCAACCTGGTTGATGGTTCAGTCACACAAACTAACGTTTTGTCTTCTCTGGATCGTGACTCAAGCGGTAACGTGACTGCATCCAATATCACTGTGCAGGCTCAATCCCTTACTCGGACCGGCTACGTGGCAAATGACGTCTTTGATGACGGTAGCACAACCGCTGGTTCCAACATCTCTGCTGCAAGCGACTCGTTTGCGATTTCGCTGGACGATGGCGGTGGAACGGATGATATCGCGATTACTGACGGTGCGAACGCATGGGCAGCTGGCGATAAAATTACACTTGCCATTGGCGACAAATCTGCCAGCTATACGATTCAAGCTGGTGATCTGGTGAATAGTGCCGCTAACACCATCGATATGGTTGCAACCGGTCTGAAGAGCGCAATCGATGAACTCGGCATTGCTAACTTCGAAGTTGAGTATGACCCTGCTAACGCGGGTGAGCTGGTATTCACCAACAACGGCACAGAGACGTTGAGCGTTAGCGGCAGCTACCAAAACGCGGCTGCTGGTGGCCTTTCGGGTCTCGACTCGATCGACATCTCCACTCAGTTGGGTGCAACTAACGCACTGTCTGCGATTGAAGGCATGATCCAAAATACCATCGATGCCGGTGCAGCGTTCGGTACTGTTGAAAGCCGCATCAGCACTCAGAACGACTTTGTGTCTAAACTGACAGACTCGATGAAATCCGGTATCGGCGCTTTGGTCGATGCGGATATGGAAGAAACCTCTGCACGTCTGCAGGCGCTTCAGGTTCAGCAGCAGCTGGCGACCCAGTCGCTGTCTATTGCGAACCAGGGCCCACAGCAGCTGCTGTCCCTCTTCCGTTAATGGATCTGGGTGGGGGCGCAAAACGCGCCCTCACTTCCATTAAATAATCTTTTTGTCTCGCTTATCAGGGAATTCTGACGTGACTCCAAATGTTCTAGCAAAACGCACTTACGGCCAAGCATCGGCCCCAACCAGAACTGCGGGGAAACTCGAATACGATGTGATCGCACGCATCACCCACAAGCTTAAAGAAGCAGCAAAGCAAGGCAAACGGGGCTTTCCCGCACTCGCCGAGGCTATTCATGAAAATCGCCGCCTATGGACCATGTTGGCGCGTTTTGTTGCCGATGGTGGCAACGGTTTGCCAGAACAACTTCGCGCCCAGATTTTCTACCTTGCCGAGTTTACAGATCATCATAGCACCAAGGTGCTGGCGGGCGACGCCAATGTACGCCCCCTTCTTGAAGTCAACACCGCCATTTTGCGCGGTCTTCGAAGTGGAGCAGCAGCAGCATGAGCGGCCTTGTTCTTAAATTGAGCCCGAAAGAGCGGGTTCTGGTCAATGGAGCAGTGATTGAAAACGGCGATCGCCGGTCTCGTCTCTCCATTATGACCCCAAACGCTAACATCCTGCGCCTGCGGGATGCCATTCACCCCGAAGAAGCCAACACTCCGGTGCGGCGAGCCTGCTATTCCCTGCAGCTCGTGTTGTCCGGTGACGCAGATGCCGATGAGGTGGAACGCACTCTGCTGCGCCACATCGAGGATCTCAGTCAGGTGTTCACCGACAGTGACAGTCGGCGTCAGATCGGATTGGCGACAGAGGCCGTGATCGGCGGACGCCACTATCAAGGCCTCAAAGCGCTGCGGTCACTGCTGGACCGTGAGGAACGCCTCATGGCAGTTGCACGCCAATGACTTTTCAGCCGATTGTCGTTGGCAGTGGTCTGGTTGCATGGAACTTCATGCAACGGACCATGGAGACTCAGACCAATGCGTTTGAGAACTCATTTATCGTCAAACGCGATCTCGACTATTTTGCCGAAAACATTGGCAATGTTGAGACAGCCGAAGACCTCGTCAACGACCGTCAGCTTCTCACAGTGGCGCTGGGTGCCTTTGGTCTTGATGACGACATCAACAACAAGTTCTTCATCCAGACCATCCTCCAAGAGGGGTCTCAGGCCAATGATGCTTTGGCCAACCGTTTGGCCGACACGCGGTATCGCGAGTTTGCCGAAGCTTTTGGTTTTGGTGACTTGGGTGGGCCTTGGCACAAAACGCCGGGCTTTGCGGAGAACATTCGAGAAGATTTTGTGGCGCGTCAATTTGAACGCGCGGTGGGCGATCAGGATGAAAATCTGCGCTTTGCCATGAACGCAGTGCGCGAATTGGATGACATAGCGCTCTCCGGAAGAAGCGATGATACCAATTGGTTCACAGTGATGGGCAATCCGCCTTTGCGTCAGGTGTTCGAAACCGCCTTTGGCTTGCCGTCAGAGTTTGGGGCACAGGACCTCGACTCCCAGTTGAACACTTTCCGTAGCCGCCTTGAGAAACTCACAGGCGATGGCGAAATTTCTCAGTTTGTATCAACGACCGCTCGTGACGAAATTGTGCAACGCTTTTTGCTGATGTCTGAGATCAACAATGTCTCCGTCGCAAGCTCCGGACAGATCGCTCTGACCCTTTTGTCCTACTGATCTGAAAGACCGACAAGGCACATACGCGATACAGCTGCGATAACGACGCAATACAGACGCGATACCGACGTCCCAAATCCCTGAAAAAGGCGCGCTCTGAGGCGCGCCTTTTCTGTGTTTAGACACCGCGTGCGCCTGCGCGTCTCAGCAGCAATGTGAGCTTGGCAAAGGCGTTGTCAATGGACGCGCTCTGGCCATCTCCAAGGTAGGAATCCAGTTCTGGCCAGGCGTTGATTGCCACATCCAAGGCCGGATCAGACCCGGCGGAGTAAAGCCCTGCGCGGATCATTGTGGCGGATTGTTCATAGGCGCCCAAAAGCTTGCGAGCCTCTGTAATCACTGCATTTTCTGTTTGTGTGGCACAGTGCGGCAAACTCCGTGACACTGATCTCAGAAGGTCTACAGCGGGGTAGCGGCCGCGCTCAGCGATCTTGCGATCCAAAACCACATGCCCATCCAGCACCCCCCGCAAAATATCCGCGATGGGCTCATCCATATCGGAACCGGCCACCAGAACACTGAACACACCGGTGATATCGCCTTGCCCTTCCAGCCCGGGACCGGCGCGTTCACACAGTGACATGATCATATGAGAGGTCGATGGCGGATATCCCCGCAGCGCGGGCATTTCTCCGGCGGCGACGGCGACCTCGCGGTGAGCTTCTGCGAATCGGGTAATCGAATCTGCCATGAAAATCACATGCTTACCCTGATCGCGGAAGTGCTCTGCCACACTCATCGCGGCGAGAGCGCAACGCCTGCGTACGAGCGGCGATTGATCAGATGTGGCGGCGACGACGATGGAGCGCTTAAGCCCTTCAGGCCCCAAGACATGCTCCACAAATTCCCGAAGTTCACGCCCTCGTTCCCCAACCAGCGCTATGACGGCGATGTCACCTGTCATGTGACGTGCGAATTGCCCCATGAGGCTCGATTTGCCGACACCAGATCCTGCAAACAAACCAATACGTTGGCCCTTCACGATCGGCAGCATCGTATTGAAGACCGCCATCCCGGTTTCAAGTCGGCTGCCAAGTGCCCGTCGCGCCGCCGCAGGTGGGGGCGGGTTTTTCAGGGGGCGCATTTCCGGTCCACGTAACAGAGGTTTTCCGTCAATCGGGTTTCCGTAAGGATCAATGATCCGCCCGATCCAGGCATCCGAAGGCGCGATCCCGATCTGGTCGCGCAACGCGACGCGATCTCCAATCGAAACGCCATCCGGTGCCGCGTCAGGTAACATTGTCATATCGTTGCTATGCAACTGTATGACTTCACCGGAAATTCTGCGCTCATCCTGAAGTGTAACTTCAAGCAAATCTCCGATTCGCGCGACTTTGTTGAGGCCGCGCACCCTCAAAAGATTGCCCTCAACCGCGCTTACACGGCCTATGTCCTTGATTGGGCGCACTCTTTCAAGTTCCGCGCCAAGGCTTTCTAGCCCTTTTGTGTCCATTGGATTCTCCAAAGTTCCTACGAAACACTTTCTAAAGGAATCAGGGTTAAGCCTTGCTTTAAGCAGTTCGAGGGAGAAGCCCCGATGTTCAAATCATTGGACGTTTTCAAAGCCGCCCATGCCATGGGCAAACATGCAGCCGCACGACAGACCGTCGTAGCGCAGAACATGGCGAATGCGGATACCCCGGGTTATCAAGCCCGCGATATCAAACCTTTCCAAGAGATTTATCAGAATGATGGCGGTAGCGGCACCATGCGTGCAACCCGCGCTGGTCATCACGGTAGCAGCTTAGAGGCCTCTGACATGACTCCAGGTCTCTCCACTGCAGAAGTTTCCCCCAACGGTAACAGCGTTTCTGTCGAAGAAGAGATGCTGAAAGCGGTGGAAATCAAGCGCCAGCATGATCGTTCGGTGGCGATTTACAAATCCTCCATGTCTGTCCTGCGCACAGCCATCTCGCGTTAATTCACAAGGTATCTGATCTATGAGCGACTTCGGTACAGCCCTAAGTGTCACCTCCTCTGGCCTACGTGCACAGGCCGCGCGCCTGCGTCACGTCTCTGAGAACATCGCAAACGCTGATACACCCGGGTATCAGCGTAAAACTGTTCAATTCGAAGCCGATACGGCTGCGCGCGACGGGCGCGTCTCGGTTGGTCCGGTACAGCTTGATCGTTCGGAAGGTCAGCAGATTTATGACCCCAGCCATCCAATGGCGGATGGCACCGGGAACTACATGAGCTCCAACGTTGATATGATCATCGAAATTGCGGACGCGCGCGAGGCGCAGCGCAGCTATGAAGCCAACCTAAAAATGTTCGACCAGACGCGACAGATGTCTTCGTCGCTCATGGAACTTTTACGCAAATAACAAGTGAATAAGGAGAGCCAGAATGGATGTCCGTACAGTACTCGCCGCACAGAAATACACCGCTTCCAAGCCGGCAACCGGCCCCGCGGAAAATGCTCAAGGTGGCAATGCGCTATTTGGTCTGGCGAAAGACTTCGCCGCGACCCTGCAGGAAAGCGAGCAGGTGTCCATGCAGGCCATGACCGGCAAAGCGGATCCGCACACGCTGGTCCAAGCGTTGGCTCAGACCGAGCTGGCCGTCGAAACTGCCGTGACCGTGCGCAATAAGGTCGTGGAAGCCTACCAAGAAATTCTGCGCATGCCCGTCTGATGCTGGAGCAAGCCATCTTCTTTGACACGCTGCGCCAAGGTCTTTGGGTTGCAGTTTTGATCTCCACGCCGATCCTGGCTGTGGCGCTGATCTCTGGTGTGGCAGTTGGCTTGTTTCAGGCTTTGACATCCATTCAGGAAATGACGCTGACATTCGTGCCCAAGGTTCTGTGCATCGTCATCATTTTCTGGGCGACCATGGGTTTCATGGTGCAGACGCTCGTGTCGTTTTTTCAATCAAACATTATCCCGCTTGTTGTCGGAGGCTGACTATGGATAACGCCGGTTACACCACACTGACCCGTCAATCTGGTCTGAAACGAGAAATGACTGTATTGGCCAATAACATCGCCAATGCGGCGACAACGGGCTATCGCGCAGAGGGTATCACCTTCTCGGAATTCATTAAGTCTGCGCCGGGGACTGAAAGTATCTCGATGGCTGCTGCCAATGTGCAGACGACGTCGCTTGAGCAGGGCGCTCTGAAAAAGACCGGTGGCAGCTTTGATTTCGCGGTCGAAGGTACAGGCTTTTTCCTCATTCAGACTCCTGAAGGGGAACGACTGACTCGTGCAGGTGCTTTTACACCAAATGAGAATGGTGATTTGGTCACCATGGATGGCAACCTGGTTCTGGATGCTGGCGGTGCGCCGGTCTTTATTCCACCAGATGCCAAGGGCGTTGATGTGGCCTCAGACGGTACGCTGAGTGTTGATGGTCAGCCGCTTGGGCAGATTGGTCTCTATCGACCGACGAATCCGCTCGATCTCAGACGTGAGTCGGGCACTCTGTTTGAAGCGCCGGATGGATACGAACCCATCGAAGATGGGCGTATTTTGCAGGGCTTCTTGGAAAGTTCCAACGTCAATCCGATCAACCAAATTTCGCGCATGATCGAGGTGCAACGCGCCTATGAGATGGGTCAAACCTTCCTCGACAATGAACACAACCGCATTCGCGACGCGGTAAAAACACTAGTCAAGTAACCAGAGGAATTTGCCATGCGGGCCCTTACGATTGCAGCCACAGGTATGAGCGCACAGCAGCTGCGTGTCGAAACCATTTCCAACAACCTCGCCAACATGTCGACCACTGGCTACAACGCACGTCGCGCTGAATTTGCCGACTTGCACTACCAGCAAGTATCGCGGGCTGGTGCGATCAGCGCCTCTGACGGGTCTGTTCTGCCGACGGGTGTGCAGGTCGGTCTAGGTGTGCGCCCATCCGCGATTTCCGTTCAGCTCGAACAGGGCTCGTTGTCCAACACCGGTGGTGACCTTGACGTGGCCATCGAAGGCAAAGGCTATTTTGAGGTGGCACTGCCTTCCGGACAGTCTGCGTATACCCGCGATGGTGGTCTGAAACGCAGTGCTGACGGTCTGATCGTGACATCCGATGGCTTCCCTGTGGCGCCTCAGATCACGATCCCCGAAGATGCGCGGAGTATTTCCATCAACGGTGATGGTGAAGTCTACGCGTATTTCAACGACTCCCCTGACGCTGAACTCTTGGGGCAGTTCTCTCTGGCCAACTTCTCAAATGCGAAAGGGCTCGAGGCGATTGGTGGAAACCTTTTCCTTGAAACCGAGGCGTCTGGCGCTCCTGCCGTGTCCGACCCGGGGCAAGATGGTCTGGGGACCATTCGCCAAGGCTTCCTTGAGGACAGCTCCGTGGATGCTGTACGCGAAGTGACCGAGCTGATTGAGGCGCAACGTGGCTACGAAATGAACGCCAAAGTTATCACCGCGGCCGACCAGATGATGGCTGCCACAGCGCAGGTAAGATAAAATGAAACGCATCCTTGCAGCTCTACTTTTGGTTTGTGCGGCGCCGGTTTCGGCTGAAATCGTTGTGGCGACCCAAACCATCCGAGCCAATACCATCGTCACTGCCGACGCTGTTGGTCTCAAACAGGGTGATGTCGCCGGGGTGCATTCTGACCTGGAAGCCGTCATCGGGCTCGAAGCACGGAAAGCGATCTATCCCGGCCGCCCCGTGCGACTTGGCGATGTTGGTGCGCCGGCATTGGTCGAGCGCAACCAAATCGTGACGCTCAGGTACAACTCGGGAGGTCTCGAGATTCTAACCGAAGGGCGCTCTTTGGCGCGTGCAGGTGCCGGAGAGGCTTTGCGCGTCATGAATATTGGATCCCGGTCAACCGTTACCGGGACTGTAATGCCGGACGGCAGCGTCCACGTGTCTAACTAA
Organism: Shimia sp. R9_3; assembly: GCF_017743755.1. NCBI lineage: Bacteria > Pseudomonadati > Pseudomonadota > Alphaproteobacteria > Rhodobacterales > Roseobacteraceae > Shimia > Shimia sp. R9_3. Next base: position 390,024 of record NZ_JAGHRP010000001.1, read on the forward strand.
AGGAAGAGAATGGTGCGTCTTTTTTCAGCAGTTCTCGTGATCTCAGCGCTGGCCATGTCTGGGTGCGCGCGTATGGATCACATCGGCAAAGCGCCTAGCTTTACGCCGACCACGAATAATCAAGAGCACTATGCGATGATGAATCCACCGCTGCCGGCTCAAACCAACGTATCCCGGCGCTCTGACAGTGCCTCTCTTTGGAGTGGCAATAAGCAGTCCCTGCTTGGCGATCGCCGTGCCGCGCAGCGTGGCGACATTCTGACTGTTGTCATTGAGGTGGATGAAGAAGCTGAAATCGACAATGAAACCGAGCGTAACCGCAGCGGCTCTGAAAGCCTGAGTGTTCCGCAGCTGATCGGCATCCCTCAGCGCGTCAACGACAGGCTGCCAGACGGCGCAACGACGGATCCTTTGGTGGATCTGACCTCTACAAGCAGCAGCAGCGGCGATGGCTCTGTGAAACGTAGCGAAAAACTCACGCTCCGCGTAGCCGCAACAATCGTGGATGTGCTGCCAAATGGGGTGCTTGCCATCCAGGGTACGCAGGAACTCCGTGTGAACTTTGAGCTTCGGGAGCTTCTGGTTTCTGGATATGTGCGACCAGCCGATATTTCTCGTAAAAACGAGATCACTTTTGACAAAATCGCGTCGGCGCGTGTCTCTTACGGTGGCCGTGGGCAGATCACCGACGTGCAACAACCCCGTATTGGACAGCAAGTCCTCGATGCTGTGCTGCCATTCTGATCGAGGTCTCCCATGAAAAAACTTCTCCCAATCATCATGTTGCTCGTCGGTGTTGGCGCGGGTGTGGGGGCAGGGCTTGCCCTGCGCCCGGCGCCTGAACCTCCGGCCAAGGATGCAGAGATGGCTGAAGGCGCCGAACACGTCGAAGAGCACGACATGAAAAAAGAAATGAAAAAGGAAGAGAAGGCTGACGGCCCACCAAAGGGGCGCGAATATGTTGAACTGGTTGACCAGTTCATCATCCCGGTCGTGAACGACAGTTCTGTCACCTCGCTGATCTTGATCACACTCACGCTGGAAGTTGACTCCGGCGCCACGGAGCGGGTGTTCCAGGCCGAGCCACGTATTCGAGGCGCGTTGCTGCAAGCGATGTTTGATCACGCAAATATTGGCGGATTTAATGGCGCTTTCACAAACTCAAGCAAGCTTGAGCCGCTTCGTCAGACCTTCGTAGAGGTGGCGCAAAAAGTGTATGGCGACGAGATTTCTGACGTCTTGATCGTGCAAATTACCCGCCAGGACGTGTCGTAAGAGGCAGGGGTACTCCCTTCTAACGACGACAAAAAAAGAACGCGCCGAGCAATAGCTCTGGCGCGTTTTTTATCCGCAGTTGAGCTTGGTTTCCATAACGGCTTCGATCAGCGCGGTTTGCCGCGCTTGGCGGCGTTTGCTTTCTGCATCTTCAAGCAAGGTCTGCATGACATCTGCTTTGCCGAAGTGCTTTTGCAGTTCCCGAAACGCCATTTCCTTGCGCACCAAGACATTGGCGAGCTGGTGGTTCAAGATTTTGCGGTTGCGGCCAATCCAGTTGTTCCATGCCAGATCGCCACCCGTCATACGCAAGGCGCTGTCATGGCGCATCGTTTCGCGCCCGTTTTTCTCTTGCTCGGTGAGATCATTGAGCAAGCCGCGTAGCTTTGTTTCTTCAGCTTGTACGACTTGCATGGCGGCCTGTGCCTTTTGGTAGCGGGCCTGAGTGATCACATTCAGTTCTTTCAAATCGTCGCTCATACCCGTCCTTTCGCGCGTTGGCGCATGGCATCTGCAAAGCGTATGGCTGCAGCCACCGCCGCATATTGCTCAACCGGAATTTCCTGACCGATCTCTACAATCGCATGCAATGCGCGCGCCGTTGGGGGATCCCGGTGGATTGGAATGGCGGCTTCTTGCGCTTTTTCCCTGATGCGTGCAGCGATTTCATCGACACCCTTGGCAACGCAAACCGGAGCTTCGCCAGGGAGTCGCGACCATTTGAGCGCAACGGCATAATGTGTCGGGTTAACGATGATCACATCTGCCTCCGGCACGTCCGCCAGCATCTGGTTCATCGCGATTTCCTGACCTTTCTGGCGGCGCTGTTGTTTCATATGTGGGTCGCCCTCAGATTCTTTCTGCTCGTCGGTCATCTCTTTGCGGGTCATCATGTTTTTGCGGATGTGTTCGGCGCGCTGCCAGAAATAATCCACAGCTGCGATAGAGGCAGCGACGATGATCACGATCATCAAGAACTCGAGCATCAGCCGCCCAAGCAAGGCCGGTACCATGATGGCATCGAGCTGGATCGAGGAGGCCATTTCAGGCATCCGTATGTTCAAGAAGATACCGAGGCAAATCGAGTAGATCGCAAGCTTCGCAAAGCTTTTCGCAAATTCAAAAAGCCCATTGCGCCCGAATTTGTTTTTGGCATTCGAAATTGGGCTGATTTTTGAAAGCTTGGGCTGAATTTTTGAAGGGGCGAAGATAAAGGCGTTCTGAGCGATGATGCTGAGGATCACAGCGATCATCGGGATCACGAACCATGGTGCCACGGCCCAGATCATTTCCAGCATGATGCCGCCAATAGGCGCGGAAGGACTGCCTTCAAAAACCAGCGGTGCGATGGATTCTGCCTGATCCAGAAGAATCATCAGACCATTTCCAGCCGCTTTGATGGTGCCTGCACCCACAGCCAGAAAAGCCAGTGTGATACCCAGATATCCTGCGGCGACCGATACATCGGCAGATTTTGCGATTTCACCCTTTTTTCGCGCCTGATCCAGCTTCTGCTGGGTTGGCTCAAAGGACTTTTCGCTGTCGTCGTCCTGACCGCCTCCGCTCATCTCAATCCCTCAACTGGGTTGATCATGAAACCCTGGAGCGCCCCCCACCAGAGTGCTAAGAGCGCTGGGGCGACAAGAAACAGAAGAAACAGGCCGCCTGCCGTAATGAGTGGCGCACCAACAAAGGCCACCATCAGCTGTGGCATGGCGCGGTTGATAACACCGAGCATAAGGTTGTAGATCGCTGAAATGATCACAAAAGGCGCAGCCAGTCGGAACGCCATGGCAAAAGCCGACGAAACCTGAGGAACGCCCCATTCGGTCATAATTTCGCGCGCGGGGAAAACGCCCGCTGGAAACAGAATGTAAGATCCGATGAGAAATTGCGCGACATAGACGTGGAGGCCCATGGTCACCGCAAGCGCGGTGCCGCCAAGAGCCAGCACGTTGCCGACGGCGGGCAAGGGTTCACCAGAAGCACCGCCAAACAATTGGGCCAGCGAGGTGGATTGGCCTGCAATGGTGCCTGCGGTTTGTAGGGCAAAGACGAACATACGTACCGAAATGCCCATCAACAGACCAATCAAACCTTCGGTGGCGGTATACCTCGCGATTTCACCAACGCCGGGGGGGGCGGTTTCAAAGACTGGCACTGCCGGGGCAATGATGGCGGTGAATGCCAGAGCCACGCCAAGCTTGATCCGCGGTGGAACGCTGGTTTCGCCAAAGGCCGGCAATACAGACACCGCTGCGCCAACCCGCAAAAATACGAGAAAACCATGCCAGAGCATGGTTTCCGTCATATTCATTAGCGCGAGCGCATTTTCCATCATGCGGCGACAACCCCGACAAGAGAAGGGCGCGCATCCAACCCGATTTCTTCAAAAGACAGCACGGGATTTGAAATACCTTTCGCGCTCAACACTGTTCGCAAAAAGCGTCTGCGTCGCGTTGAGGTGACCAGAGCTGCAAAAATACCGCTATTGCCAGCCTCGTTCATGCGATCAGCGATCGACTGGGCGAGCGCGTTGAACACATCCGGTGGAAGCGCCACATCCATGCTGCCAGCGTCACCATCAACCTGATATGTCGCAAAGGTGTCTTCCCACTCTGGTGCCAGCTGCACCAACGGAATGGTTCCATCGTCGCGTTTCAGATCAGATATCAGCTGGAAACCAAGACGCTGACGCACATTCTCGCAGATTGCATCCGGCATAACGGTGACATGTCTCGCTTCGGCAATCGCTTCGAGGATCAGCGGCATGTTGCGAATTGAGACCTGCTCATCCAGCAGCATGCGCAATATCCGATGCAACAGATCGAGCGGCACTTTATCAGGTACAAACTCGTCCATCATCCGGCGGTTGGCATCTGCTCGCGCAGGGTCGGACAGGTTGACCATCTCGTCCAGAATGCGGCGCAGTGCTTTAAAGGTTAGCAAGCGGCCGAAGTTGGTCTTGATCGTTTCTAGCAAGTGCGTGGCCAGAACCTCCCCGGGCGTCACAATGGTGATGCCGGAGAGCGCCGCGGCTTCCTGTGCTTTGCTGTCGATCCAGCGGGCAGGCGCGCCATAAACGGGCTCAGATACATCTTCGCCCGGTGGCAGGGCATCAGGTGTGTCGCCAGCAAGTGCAAGAACCTTTTCCGGTTCCAGACGGTCGCGCACCTGCTCAACCCCCTGAATGCGGATCGTGTACGTTCCATTGGGAAGCGAAGGTTCATCGGTGAGGCGAATCTCGGGCAGGATCAGCCCGAAGGTTGAGGCAACATGGGTCCGCATATTTGTGATACGGGCGTCCAAGCCTGCGCCGGGATCTAGTACCATATTGACCAGATCCGTGGCGAATTCTACGTGGATATCATCCAAATCCAAGACATCGCCAATGGGCTTGTCACGTGGCAGGACAGGGGCTTCTTCTTCGAGGGGAGCCTCTTCTTCTTGAGCCTTGTTCTTATAGAGATAATAGGCGGCCCCTCCGAGCACAGCACCGCCAAAAAGAAACGGCACAAAGGGCAGGCCGGGTACCAGCGCAAAGAGCACCATCAGGACGGCCACTGTGGCCAACGCGGGCGGATAGTTGCCGAGCTGATTGACCAGTGTCAGGTCGGTGGAACCGGTGGTGCCACCACGCGCCAGCAAGAGCGCTGAGGCGATGGAGATGATCACGGCTGGGATCTGTGTGACCAGTCCGTCGCCAACCGTCAGGATCGCGTAGGTCTCAAACGCTTGACCGATTGGCATGCCGTGGATCGCGACGCCCATAATCAAGCCCATCACGAGGTTGAGAAGGGTGATCAGAAGGCCGCCGACCGCGTCCCCCTTTACGAATTTTGAGGCACCATCCAGAGAGCCGAAGAAAGTGGTTTCTTGCTGTTCACGTTCACGGCGGGCCTTTGCTTCAGCGTGGTCGATCGCGCCAGCGGACATGTCGCTGTCAATCGCAAGCTGCTTACCCGGCATACCGTCCAAGGCAAAACGCGCGCCGACTTCGGCCATACGTGTGGCGCCTTTGTTGATGACCATGAAGTTCACGATCAACAGGACACAGAAGACAACAAGGCCCAGAAAGACGCTACCGCCCATAACGAAGTTGGCGAAGCCTTCAATCACGTCGCCCGCTGCACCTGTACCCGTGTGTCCCTGACCAATGATCAACTTGGTTGAAGACACATTGAGGGACAGGCGCAGCATCAGGGATGCGAGCAGAATTGTTGGAAACGCGGAGAAATCCAACGGACGCTCAATAAACAGCGTGACGGTAAAAATCAAAATGGCGAGCGCGAAAGACGCCGCCAGACCGATATCTAGCACCCAAGATGGCATTGGCAAAATCATCATTACGATGATCGCCATCAGCGCCAAGGCCAACAAAATGGTCGGGCTGAAGAGGGGCTTTAGAGTTTGCGGATTCACGAATTAGCCTCCGTTACCGAGGAAGGGGCGAGCGGAGCCAGTGCTGCCAGGAAAGAGTGATCCCATCGCACCTGCGCTGCTGCCCCGTTGAAGCAGCGGGAAATTGTTTTCCCGTGCAACAGCGGCGGTCTGCACCAAGGGCTCGGTTTGCTCGGCCGGCGCGAGCGGCATTGACCCGGGATCAGGCAGGTTCGCCATGATACGCTTGAAGCGCGCTTTGTATTTCTCTGCGTACTTAGGCGTACGGGAATGATAGGCCGCGGCGGCATCATCCCAATTCTGCATCTCAGCATAGAGACGTGACAAGAAATCCGCCGCATAGCGCGCGTTGGCGATGGGTTGGAACATGTGGGTTACGTCGGTAAAATGCTGGCCATGCCACCGGTAGTTCAGCTGAAAGCAGCCCACATCAAAGCTACGTGCGCCTGCTGCGAAGTGCTTTTGAACATAGGACAGAGCTTCGCGCTGTGAGTTGAACCAGACGCCCTTGCCTTCCATGTTCACAGTCCAAGGCCACGGCGTCAGAACACCGTTTTTTGCGCGGCCGGTTTCGGTGCGGGTGATGGCGCGAAGGACGTCAAGTGGGACGCCAGTTTCATTCGAGACGATTCGCGCGACACGGTCGCAGGTCTCAGCCTCTTCAGTGCTGGCGTGCGCTGCGTGAGACCCTTGCGAAAAAGGGTTTATCAGCGTGCTTGCCGCACCGACGCTGATTATCAAAAGCGAGTCGCGCGCTCGGCACAACAATGCTTTGAAAACGTTCTGTTTTTTCATACCGATAGCTTTCTGCCCCAGTTTGAGGCCAAGCTATCGGTCGTTTCTTTACATTTGGTAAGCGTGGTTAAGAGGAAGGCTCAGTCAGACTATGCCAATCCAACAAATCGCCAAGCACGTTGCGGCTTTCAGCACTGTCATCAAGCAGCCCACGGTTGCGCGCCAATATGCCTTGTGTGGCCTCGTCCACCTGAGTTTCCTCAGTGTCCGTTTTCATCATCATATCGCTTGTTTGGCGATAAACCTCGTTTTCGGACGATGCCAAGGCATCGAGATTTCCACCAAGCCAGTTCTGCTCTTCGGCACTTTGGTTTTCGCCAAGATCAGAGAGCATCTGTGCTGCCATTTCGTGATCGCCGACCAGAGATCGCGCTTGCGCTCGGAGACGTTCGGCGTCTGGAGAAGTCATGCCAAGCAATTCAGCTTCTGCACGGCGGGGTAGGGAATCGGCCAAAGCGACGCGCGCTTTCAGCAAACGCATTTCATCATTCTGATGTGAGTTCTGAGCGGCTTGCAGCAGACGTTTGGTTTCCCCAACAAAGCCCATTTCAAACATCTTTTGAGCAAGGGCGAGCGCAGTGTCCGGGGTAATCTTGCCAGGTTCGGCCAGATCTTCCGCGAGCGCAAAGGTGACAATGTCGAAGTCCTGCGCGTGTTCGATTACAGCGCTGGCCAGCCGACTACGCACCTCAACGGCAGGTTCGGGACCATCCATCGCTTCGATCTCTGCAACGATTTCAAAGGCCGGTTCAAATTCATGCACCAACATCCGCGCGAGCGCATGGGCGCGTCGCAAAGAAGGGCCCATCTCGCCAGATTTGTGCTCCACCGCAAGCGCGCCGACAAGTGAAATGGTGTCATTCGACGGAGGCAGGGCCTGTTTTACATGCGAGTCGATCAGCTCAACAATCGCTAGGGTTGCGAGATCTGTGTTCTGAGTGGCGATGTCTTCCAGAGTGGCATCTGCGGCGTGGGTGTTGCCCAGCTCGGCATCAAGATTGGCTTGCGCAAAATCAAAGCTTGTTCCCGGCATTGGGTTGGTGCGCTCAATGCCATTCAGCACAAGCGTCGCAGCCTCCGTATCGCCCTGCTCAACAAGCTGATTGCTCAGGCGTGGCCCGAAATAGTCGCGCAGATGGCGTGGTAGCACATTCAAACCATCCATTGCGCCATTGATCGCGCTTTCCCCTGTGAGACGTTCGCCGGACAGGGCGGCCCAAAGGGCCACATGACCGGAGCAATGGCCTTGCTTGGCAAACATGTGGTCACTGTCTTTGGGGGCATCACCGTCAACGATCTGCGCCATGACATGTAGAATGCGGGTTTCGCCTGTGTTAGGCAGAAGCTTGAGAACTTGCTGGGCCTCGGCGCCAAACGTGTAATGAACGTAGAGCTTTACCAGCCGCTGCAGCGCTTTCTCATTGGTGCGGTCAAATTCGCCCACCAGATTTCTGCGCACATCTGCGAGTTCTTCTACGAAAGTTTTTTCGCCGCTCCAGTCAGCGATGTTCACAGCTGAGTCCGGCAGACAAGTACCAACGCCAACCTGACCACTCAGAAGCGCCGCAATATCCCGCCCCACTTCGTCAATTACGTTGTAGGCGACGATGTTCACATTCTGGCCATCTAGGCCGACAGCGGCTTGTGGCGGAACGTGATCCATATTTTGGCCGGCAGATTCTGGCGTTTTGAACTGCGGCCCTGCTGCCAGTTCCATTGGTTTCGGTGCCGGTTTTGGTTTCGGCATCGGAACTTGGGATTTCAGCAGGTTTTGCGTCGCGGCGCGATCAACCTGTTTGATCAGGTCTTGCCGCAGCGTGGTGACTTGGACACTGCGGTTCACAAAGTTCTCAAGCGCCAGAAGGCCGGAAAAGTCCGGAGATTGTGCAGGCTCTTCTTCGGGAGCTGGCGCGAGGGTGACCGGTTTGGCCGCTTCAAGTGCGGAGAAGCGGAACACCCGCTGCGGTGTTTCCGTTTCCACGGCTTCGCCAAACGACAGAGGGATTTGCGGAACATCCTCTGGTTCAGTCGACAGATCTTCGCGAATGTCAAAAATCACATGGCGTTCGTTGTAAGGGATCGATACCACCCGGCAATCACACGCCAGGGTGAGCTCAACTTCGCCCGTACGGTCATTGGCTTTGATGTCGGCGAGACGTGTCCGGGGAATGCGGTCGAACACGTCATCAGTGATCAGGTTCAGATCATCGCCGTCAATCTTGATGCGATAGGTGTTTCCATTACGGTCGATCGTCCACTCGGTATCGCTGGATGGCAAGGTTGCCACCAGTCGTGTGAAATCTTCATGCTCCCCGGAGATGAAGGGCACATCTTGAGCCTGAACGGTCGCGGCCACAAAGGCCAACGGAATGGACAGGAGTAGTGGTCTCACGCCGCTTCCTTCTTCACTTCTTTGAGTGCTTCTTCAAGTTCAGCAAACTGTGGGCGGTTGTGCCCAGGTGTGTTCTGTCGACCGACTTCGATGCAGATGTTTGGCGAGTGGTTGTGCAGGTTCGCGATAAGCACTTCGCGGATCAGCTGGTGGAAGTGTGCGTCTTCTTCCACGATCCCTTTGATTTTGGCCGCAAATGGGCCAACCAAACCATAAGCAAGGAAAACGCCAAGAAATGTTCCCACAAGAGCGCCACCGATCATCTTACCAAGCACTTCTGGTGGCTGGTCGATCGAGCCCATCGTCTTAATAACACCAAGAACCGCCGCAACAATTCCGAGAGCTGGCAACGCATCTGCCAAGGACTGGAGTGCATGCGAGGAATGCATGGAATGGTGAAAGTTTGCTTCGATCCGCTTCTCAAGCACCTCTTCGACCTGATGCGGATCATCATAGTTCATCGACGCAGAGCGCAGGGTATCGGCGATCAGATTTACGGATTCCTTATCCGCTTGGATTTTCGGGTACTTCTGGAAAATTGAAGATTCTTCTGGGTTTTCAATATGCTCTTCGATCGCCACGGGATTCTTGCGGGCTAGTCGTATGAGCTCAAAGAGCAGACAGAGCAGATCTTGATAGTCCTGTGGTTGCCACTTGGTCCCTTTAAACACTTTGCCGAGATCCTTCAGCGTGTGCTTCACCGCCGCGCCGTCGTTGGACAGCAAGAATGCGCCAACACCAGAGCCACCGATGATGATCATCTCAAAGGGCAGCGCCTTCATGATTGGTCCCAGGCTACCGCCCGCAAGCACGTAGCCACCTAACACCATGATGAAAACGACAGCGATGCCGATAATGCTGATCATGAGTCCAAACTCCTTTTACCCTTCTTGGGTGACCATACGCAGCAGCGGGTTAACAATGTCTCATTCGGTGGGCGAATTTGCGTTCCGTCCGGCCAAAATCACGCTGATTGTGTAAGCAGCATCAGGTTTCATGCCGGCCATGATTCCAGCAGCGGCCTCAGGCTTCATCCGGCCAATAAAGCCGGCTGCAAACTGTGGATCCATTTCTTCAAAGAGGAGGGCGACGCTTTTGGGCTTCATGGTCTCATAAACCTGAGTCAGGCGTGTCAGGTCGTCTTCGGCGGCGGTCTCGGCAATGGAAATCATGTCGCGCAGGCGATTTTCAGCATCTTCAAGCGCTGCCATTTTGCGCGACACTTCGGCGTCCGCGATATTGAGCGCCTGGAGGCGATTCTTGATCTCGGCTTCCTGCTTCGCGATACGCGCCTCGCGTTCTTCAAACACGGACATCAGCTTGCGCATGTCTTCTGGGTGCTCACAGGCTTGCGGTTCCGCCATCGCCATTTGAGGCGAATCAAGGAGCGGCTCTTCGCGTGCCAGCGCTTCTGTTGCGCCCACGCCCACTCGCAAAGTGGCAGAAGCTACCAGGAAAGACGCGATCATAAACAGACTGCCTTTGGCCTGTTTACGCGGCGCTTTGCCTTTGGCTTTTGGCTTGCGGGTCTTGTCGGCAGCGCCAGCTTTGGCTGGCGCGTTTTTCTGAGCCTTTTTCATTGCTTTCGCTCCGTTTAAGCAACGTGACGGGTGAAGACCGGGGCAGCTTTTGTGCCCTCATCTGCGTTTGTCTTGCCCGATTTGCCTTTCTTTTTAGTTTGCGTAGCCGCCTCTTTTGCAGCTTTTCGCTTCGCCTTGCGTTTGGCTTTCTTTTTCTCGCGACGACGCAGGCGTTCTTCTTCTTCGGCTTCGAAATCAATCTCGAACTCTTGGTCGAGGAGATCTTCATCCGTCAGCTCGTCATCATCATCTTGTTCTGCGTCTTCAGCTTTGCGCTTGGCAGCTGCTTCAAGCTCTTTTCGCAGAGCTTCTTCTGCGGCTTTTGCCTCAGCTTTGGCTGCATCCGCTGCAGCGCTATCCTGCAAATCATGCATTGACGCCAGCATGAGTTCCAAACGCTTTGAAACGCCTTCTGCGCGCTCGGTTAGCGTTTCAAGCCGCTCTGTCGATTTCCCAGCGGTCTGCTGAGCGGCCTTGAGGGTGCGTGTCATGTCGTCAACTTGCGCGGACAAGACTGCGACCGCACCGCCTACACCGGTTTCAAGGTCATTAAATTTCGCAAGTCTGCGTGCGAGCACATAGCAATAGAGCCCTGCACCAAGAGCACCCGCGACCAGTAAGATATCTGCAATCAAATCCATCTCGGCACTCCTTAATTCAGCACGAATTCCATGACCAAAAGGTCAGAAACCCGCTCTTGGCCAGTTACAATTTGGACACGGCGCAACATCTGAGAGCGCAACTTCACCAAGGCATCGGGCGATTCGATGTCGGCAGGGCTAAGCGCGCGGAGATATCCATTAAGGACGTCAACGACCCGTGGGAGAACGCGTTCGACTTCTTCTTGGTGTGCGCTGGGAACCTCTAGCTGCGCGCGAAACCGCAAATAGTCAGCAGAACCACCAGATGTCAGTGAAACGACAAATGGGTCGAGGCCAACATAGGTGATGTCCGGGAGAGCTTCGGGTTTATCCATCTCAACCGATTCTTCTTCTGCCGCTGGTGCAGAATCGCTTCCCAATATCATGCCTGAATAGACGGCAAAGAAGCCGCCGCCTCCGCCTGCCAAAGCAAGCACAAGCCCAATAATTAAAGGGAGTTTTGACGCCTTTTTTGGCGTCTCCTCTGTGTCGACAGTTTCGTCAGTCATCGCAGGTTCCAAATTCTTTGTCCCTGCAAGTTCAACCACACAGAAACTAACCGATTGTTAAGCCTGATCGTGGAAACAGTTGTTCAAGGTCGTGCAGAAGGTGCGGCATCACGGAGTAAAGACGTGCAACAATTATTGAATATGTGGACTGGGTTGGACTTGCGGCGGAAAGTGATCGTCGTGTTGGCCACCGTCGCAGTATTTGCGACAGTACTTTCCCTGGGGCGGGTGGCAACAAAACCTGGAATGGCTCTGCTTTATAGCGGCCTTGAGAGTGGCGCAGCAGGTGAAGTGGTGCGGGCGCTGGAACAGCGCGGCGCCGTGTACGAGGTGCGGGGAGGCTCAATCTATGTGGCTTCTTCCGCGCGTGACGAACTGCGCATGACGCTTGCGAGCGAGGGGCTGCCAGCAAATACGACGCAGGGCTACGAGCTTCTCGATTCGCTTTCAGGCTTCGGTACAACTTCGCAAATGTTTGATGCGGCATACTGGCGTGCCAAAGAAGGTGAGCTTGCGCGTACCATCGTTGTTAGCCCGCTTATCAGTCAGGCGCGCGTACATATTGCGAACGCCTCCTCAAACCCGTTTCAACGCCAAATTAAACCCTCTGCGTCGGTGACAATAACGACCGCTGCTGGCGATCTGCCCACAAAACATGCGCAAGCTCTGCGATTCTTGGTGGCGTCCGCCGTTTCGGGCCTGTCGCCTGAAGATGTGGCAATCATTGATGGCAATGGCGGGCTGGTCGGCGTTGCCGAAGAAACCACAACCAAAGTGGGTGAAAATCGCGAAGAAGAGACACGTCTCGCTGTTCAGCGCTTGCTTGAAGCGCGTGTCGGTCCTGGCAATGCCGTGGTTGAAGTGAGCATTGAAACAGTGACGGAGACTGAGTCTATCACTGAGCGAATCTTTGATCCAAACGGCCGGGTGGCCATCAGCACTGATACCGAAGAACGCAGCACCGATTCTCAGAACGCCAGTGGTCAGGTGACGGTTGCTTCCAACTTGCCTGACGGAGATGCGGCAGGGAATGAGTCCGGCTCTTCCAACCAGAACCGTGAGACCAGAGAGCGAATCAACTATGAGGTGTCTGAGACGCAGCGCGAGATTTTGCGTCAGCCAGGTGCCATTCGCCGTATGACAGTCGCGGTGCTTGTGAACGGAACGACGACAGAAACTCCTGAAGGCGAGACAATTGTCACCCCGCGCCCTGAAGAAGAAATGGGCGCATTGCGGGAGCTTGTCGCCTCTGCAGTCGGCTTTGACGAAGCGCGCGGCGATGTCATCACTCTGAAGTCGATGACTTTCCAGCCAGCATTGCCGATGGGGACCTCCGCGGAATCCTCGATGTTCAAAGGCATGACGCTTGATTTGATGTCCATCATCCAGACAGCAGTGCTCGCAATTGTTGCGCTCGTTCTTGGGCTGTTCGTCATTCGTCCTCTGCTGGCCGGCGGCGCCGGAGCAGGTGATCTGAACGAAATGGCTGAGGCACCGATGTTGCCGGGTCTTGATGGAGACGATGGTTTCCCGGCGATGGCTCCGATGATGGGTGACATGGGTGGAGACATGGGGATGCCGATGGCGATTGGTGACATGGGTGGCGAAGTTGGCGGCTTGCCTGCGCTTGGAGGAGATATGCCAATGGGAGGCGATGGCATGTCACAATCTGATGCAGCCGAACGTCTGCGGTCCTTGATCAGTGATCGCAAAGAAGAAACGGTGGAAATCCTGCGCCATTGGTTGGACGATCGTGAGGAGCGTGCCTAATGTCGGTCTCCCATCTTTTTGAAGACTTTGGTGGCATTACTGAGCCGCAACCCGCACCTGTTGAAGAAGCAGTCGGCAACGAAGACGAGATGCTGGAAAGCTTTGAGCAAGGCTACAAGGCGGGTTGGGATGACGCGATCAATGCGAAATCCGAAGAACACGCAAATATGTCTGCGGAACTTGAGCGCAAGCTTCAGGATTTGTCTTTCACTTATCATGAGGCGCGCGAAGCCATCGTCGCCGACATGGCGCCCACCATCGAGAAAGCGATCATGACCGTCTTGCCGGAACTGGCGCGTCAAGCCATTGGGGCGCTGGCGGTGGAACAACTCAATGAGATCGTTCGCGAATGCAGCGAAACTCCTGTTGTTTTGTCCGCTGCACCGGATGCGTTTCAGCCGGTCATCGACGTCATGCCTGAAACCCCACAATTCCCCGTCGAAGTCGTCCGTGACGAGAGCCTAGGGGAAGGTCAAATCAGATTCGAATTCGCAGAACGCGAACGACTGCTGGATATGAGCGAAGTTTTGGACACCGTTGCCGAAGCTCTGAAAGCGTTCACACATGAAACCCGCAAGGAGGCCCAGAATGGCTGATCCAATGATGAAACCCGATTCCGCCAACCCGTTCACCTCCGTGCCGGTTGAGATCACAATCTCTGTCGGCAAGGCGCGGCCGCTGATCGGTGATTTGCTGAATATGAATGAAAACTCCGTTCTGCCGCTGGACAAGCGCGTGGATGATCCAGTGGAGCTCTACGTTGGGGATAAGCTGATTGCCCGTGGCGAGCTGGAAGAGCTTGAGGGCGGCCAAGAAGGTCAGCTGGCCGTTCGCCTGACCGAAGTCGCAGAATTTGAAAGCGGTCTCTGATGCGTAAGGCGGCTTCTATCGCCGCCGCCCTGCTAATCTTCGTTCTCTTTCAGGCTGACGCTGCATCCGCTCAGGATGTATCGCTGTCTATCGGGAACGATGAATCGCTTACGGCGCGCAGCATTCAGCTATTCCTTTTGATCACGATACTCAGCCTCGCGCCGGGTATCGCGATCATGGTGACATGTTTCCCGTTCATTGTGACGGTGTTGTCGATCCTGCGGCAGGCGATCGGGCTGCAGCAATCGCCACCCAATATGATGATGGTTTCACTGGCCATGTTCCTGACGTATTACGTGATGGAGCCAGTGTTCATGCAGGCTTGGACGACGGGCGTGCAACCGCTTCTGGACGAGTTGATTGATATAGAGACAGCGTTCCAGCGTACCACGGAACCTTTCCGGCTGTTTATGTCCTCTCGCTTGGATCCCGACACCTTTTTGCATCTTGCTGCATTGCGCCCTGATACGGCACAGGTCGCTCCTGGGCCGGATGCGCCATTGTCTGTTTTGGTGCCGAGCTTCATGCTCTCTGAGATCGCGCGCGCTTTTCAGATTGGCTTCCTGATCTTCCTGCCCTTCCTCATTATCGACCTGGTGGTTGCAGCAGTTTTGATGTCCATGGGTATGATGATGGTCCCACCAGCAATCGTGTCATTGCCGTTTAAGCTCAGCTTCTTTGTGATTGCAGATGGCTGGAGCCTGATTGCAGGCAGCCTTGTGCGCAGCTATTTCTAGGGTGATTATTGAGCGCATCGCTTTTTCATTTGAAGCGTTGCGCTCAAACGCCGACAGTGGCCTCATAGCAAACCTGGTGAAGATTTTCGATGAACCTCAAGGCGACCCTTTTGGCCCTGTTGGCCTTTGCGCTTTATTCTACGCATGATGTGGTCGCCAAGTATCTTGGCGCGACCTACTCGCCCTTTCAGATCGTTTTCTTTGCTTCCCTGTTTTCCTTCCCGCTTGTGACAATGATGTTGGTGCGGGACCCGACGCAGGGAAATCTACGCCCAGTGCATCCTTGGTGGGTGGCTGTGCGGTCTTTATGTGTTGTTATCGCGCCGGCGGCTGGGTTTTACGCCTTCGCAAACCTGCCATTGGCGCAGGTCTACGCGATTTTGTTCTCTTCTCCTCTGCTCATCACATTGATGTCGATTCCAATTCTAAAGGAGAAAGTTGGGTTCTGGCGGATGCTCGCTGTCGTCATTGGTCTTGGAGGCGTGATGATTGTCGTGCGCCCGGGCGCCACGGAACTAAATGCAGGTCATGCCGCAGCGATTATCACTGCACTGAGTGCGGCTCTTCAGTCTGTTATCGTCCGCAAAATCGGGCGTGAAGAGCGGCGCGTCGTCCTCATGCTCTATCCGCTTTTGGGCAGTGTTGCCGTGATGTCGGTGGTTCTCGTGTTTGTATATGAACCGATGCCGCTGATTGACCTTGGCAGTATGGCTTTTGTGTCTGTCTTTGGCTTCTGCGCGACCTTGCTTCTGGTTTATGCCTATACGATTGGCGAAGCGGCGCTGGTTGCGCCCATGCAGTATTCCCAGATCATTTGGGCGATGATCTTTGGCGCCTTGTTTTTTGGTGAGTCACCTGACGTGGCAACACTGCTTGGCGCCGCAATTATCGTGGCCAGCGGCCTTTTCATCATTGCGCGCGAAGCTATGGGTGGAAATTCGGAACAAACACCCGTGTTGCGGACCCGCTCACGAGGCATTTCTCCCGGCAGTCTGCGCGTCAGTTCGGCCATGCGGAGGCCGGAACGAACAGACAAGACCGATCCCTAATGGGCTGTGGTTGCCCTTGCCAAAGCAAATCGAACCGACTATCTCGCGCGGCACGGTCGGAGTGTAGCTCAGCCTGGTAGAGCACTGTCTTCGGGAGGCAGGGGTCGGAGGTTCGAATCCTCTCACTCCGACCAAATTTTCGCTCGTCAAAATCTCGTAGGACCTGTGCGACGACGCGTGCCTATGTCTCCTTTGTCTTTGGGTGATTTTGCATTGCATGTTTTTGCAAAAGCCTTATAAGGCTCCGCCATACATGCGCGTGCAGCCCGCTTAGGCTTGATCTGATTCTCCTTGACAGAGAGGCCCGTTCGGACGTGGCACGCATTACAAACGTACCGAACCAAAAAGGTCCAAGATCATGGCAAATTCGCCCCAAGCAAAAAAACGCGCCCGTCAGAATGAGCGCCGTCTCGAAGTTAACAAAGCACGTCGCTCGCGCATCCGCACCTTCCTGCGCAAAGTGGAAGAAGCGATCGAATCCGGTGACAAAGCGGCAGCAACTGCTGCTCTGCGCGCGGCTCAGCCAGAACTGATGCGTGGCGTGAGCAAAGGTGTTTATCACAAGAACACCGCGTCCCGTAAGATGTCCCGTCTGGCATCTCGGGTAAAAGCGCTGGCATAAGCCCTCGCTTTAAAGAATTCTGAAAGCGCCGCTGTTTCAGCGGCGTTTTTTTGTGCCTGCCGGTCAGCTATATGCAAAGCCGAGGAGTAAGATCCCAAGGATGACCCGATAAATCACATAGGGCGTGAAGCTGACGGTGCGGAGCAATCGCATCATAAGGATCAGGGCGAGCAGAGCCGCGAAGAATGAGAAGATTGCAGCGAGTGCGCCATCCCGAAGGATCGTTATGTCCGCCTGCGCTGCAACGTCGATGGAAAGCAGGGCGCCACTCGCGAGGATCGTGGGGATCGACATGAGCATGGCGAGTTTGGCGGCGTCTTTGCGGGCATAGCCCATCTGACGTGCCCCTGTGATGGTGATGCCTGATCGCGAGGTGCCGGGGATCAGCGCTATAGCTTGCCATAGGCCGAGTTTCCACGCGTCTTTGAGGTTCCAATCCGCTTCGGTTTTGATCTGCGCCCCGAAGCGATCGGCCCACCAAAGCACCAGGCCGAAGAGTATCATGGTCCATCCTATCACTGCGACGGAGCGCATGGCTTCGTCGACACCGCTGAGTTTGAGCAGCAACCCCGCAGCGATAACTGGGAGTGTGGCGATGATCAGCAGAAACGCGAGGCGCGCGCCGGGAGTGTCACGTTTGCCTGCAGCAAGGCGCGGGAGGCCAGCCACAGCGCCGCGTACATCCGCCCAGAAATAGATGACGATAGCGCCTAGAGTTCCGAGGTGCGCGGCGACATCTATGGCGAGTCCCTGATCCGGGAGAGGAGACAGTTTTGAGAGGAGAATCAGGTGCCCTGAGGAGCTAACTGGAAGAAACTCAGTGAGGCCTTGAATGATTGCCACCAAAAATATGTGAAAAAGTGCCATAATAGGGGCGACCTCGCGTTGAACGACTCAGGTATAATTGGCCAGTGATTCAAGGGAAATATAGAATTTAAGCACTGTTCGGACCTAAAGTTTGGAAATTTTTGATATGATTGCTCAAAATAAGTCAAAAAACCAGAATATAGGTCAGTTTAACTGACTTTTATGCCGCTAGAATATTCTTTAGACAGCCGGAACTGGAAAAATCTGGAGGCAGCGGACGTGGCTAAGCAACCTATGTTGAAATTTGTGACCGTAGAGCGCGATATGCCTGAGAAGCGTGATGCGTCGGTGCGCAAGGAAGATTTCAATGAGATCTATGCGGAGTACGCCAAGGTAAAGGCGGAAGAGCAGGCGAGTCGGTGCAGCCAGTGTGGTGTGCCTTACTGTCAGAGCCACTGCCCGCTTCACAACAATATCCCGGACTGGCTGAACCTGACGGCGACGGGCCGCCTCAAAGAGGCCTATGCGGTGAGCCAAGCCACCAACACATTCCCGGAAATCTGTGGCCGCATCTGCCCGCAGGACCGTCTGTGTGAAGGCAACTGCGTGATTGAGCAGTCCGGCCATGGCACTGTGACCATTGGGTCTGTCGAAAAATACATCACCGACACCGCCTGGGAAAACGGCTGGGTCGAAGCGCTGGCGCCAAGCGAAGAGCGTGGCGAGAGCGTGGGCATCATCGGCGCGGGCCCCGGCGGTCTGGCCGCCGCAGACCGTCTGCGTCGCGCAGGGTTTCAGGTGACCATCTATGACCGCTATGACCGCGCAGGCGGACTACTGACCTACGGCATTCCGGGCTTCAAACTGGAAAAAGACGTGGTCATGCGCCGCAACAAGCTGCTGGAAGATGGCGGCGTGACCTTCAAGCTGAATTGCAACGTGGGTGAGGACATTTCGTTCCAAGATATCCGCGATGCGCATGACGCTGTGATCATCGCCACTGGCGTGTACAAAAGCCGTGATTTGCAAGGCCCAGGCGCCGGTGCAGAGGGCATCGTGAAAGCGATTGACTACCTCACCGCCTCCAACCGTCTGAACTTTGGCGACACCGTGCCTGAGATCGAGAGCGGCGAGCTGAATGCAGAGGGCAAAAAGGTTGTGGTGATCGGCGGTGGTGACACCGCGATGGACTGTGTCCGCACCGCGATCCGCCAAGGCGCTGAGAGCGTGAAATGTCTCTATCGCCGCGACAAGGCCAACATGCCTGGCTCCCAGCGGGAAACACAGAACGCCGAAGAGGAAGGCGTGGAATTTGTCTGGCTGTCCGCCCCGAAAGGTTTCACCGGTGGTGACCGTGTGGAAGGCGTGATGGTGCAGAAAATGCGTCTCGGCCAGCCGGATGCATCGGGCCGTCAAAGCCCTGAGGTGATCGAAGGCGCGGACTACGTGGAAGACGCGGATCTGGTCATCAAGGCGCTGGGCTTTGAGCCGGAAGACCTGCCAACCCTCTGGGGTCAGCCTGAGCTGGAAGTGACCCGCTGGGGCACCGTGAAAGCACAGTTCACCACCGGCGCCACCGATCTGGATGGCGTCTATGCGGTGGGCGATATCGTGCGCGGTGCAAGCCTTGTGGTCTGGGCGATCAAAGACGGACGGGATTGCGCAGATGCGATCATCGAACGCTTTGGCGCAACGCAAGCTGTGGCTGCTGAGTAATCGTTAACGCGCTCGGAAAAGGGCAAAAAACGACTGTCTGTATCGCGTCGGTATTGCGACTGTATCGCGACGGTGCCGAAAACAGCAGGCAAAAGTAAATAAGACATAAGCGCTGACCAAACTGGCTTGAGGAGCCGACAGCGCAGTTCGCCGGAAAAAGGCCACGTGCCACCCCACTGCGGGACACCCGGTGCAAATGATGGAGATAGCGAATGACCAAATTTGATCAGAACTGGGTCAGAGCCGAAGAAGCCAAACGCAAGTGGATGGCGGAGAACGGCCTCTATTCCGAAGAAGAAGAGCACTCCTCCTGTGGTGTGGGTCTTGTGGTTTCCATTGACGGCAAACCAAGCCGTCAGGTTGTGGAAGCGGGCATCACCGCATTGAAAGCGATCTGGCACCGTGGTGCGGTGGACGCAGACGGCAAGACCGGCGATGGCGCGGGCATTCACGTGCAGATCCCTGTGCCGTTCTTTTACGACCAGATCGAACGCACCGGGCATGAGCCCAACAAAGACGAGCTGATCGCAGTTGGTCAGGTCTTCCTGCCACGGACGGATTTCGGCGCGCAGGAGCACTGCCGGACCATCGTGGAAACCGAAGTTCTGAAAATGGGCTATCGCATCTATGGCTGGCGCCATGTGCCGGTGGATGTGAGCTGTCTTGGTGAAAAAGCCAATGCGACCCGTCCGGAGATTGAGCAGATCCTGATCTCCAACTCCAAGGGTGTGGACGAAGACACCTTTGAGCGTGAGCTCTATGTGATCCGCCGCCGCATCGAGAAGGCGGCGCTGGCGGCCAATATCGGCGAGCTTTACATTGCGTCGCTGTCCTGTCGTTCGATCATCTACAAAGGCATGATGCTGGCGGAGCAGGTTGCGGTGTTCTACCCCGACCTGATGGATGAGCGCTTTGAAAGTGCTTTTGCGCTGTATCACCAGCGCTATTCCACCAACACCTTCCCGCAGTGGTGGTTGGCACAGCCTTTCCGCATGCTGGCGCACAATGGTGAGATCAACACGCTGAAAGGCAACCTGAACTGGATGAAGAGCCATGAAATCCGCATGGCGTCTGACAGCTTTGGCGACTACGCCGAAGACATCAAACCGATTGTACCGGGTGGGGCGTCTGACTCCGCCGCGCTGGACGGTGTGTTTGAAGTTCTGGTGCGCGCGGGCCGTTCCGCGCCAATGGCAAAAACCATGCTGGTGCCGGAAAGCTGGTCCAAGCAGGCGGTGGAGCTGCCGCAGGCGTGGCGCGACATGTATTCCTACTGCAACTCTGTGATGGAGCCATGGGATGGCCCTGCCGCGCTGGCGATGACCGATGGTCGCTGGGTCTGTGCGGGTCTGGACCGTAACGGCCTGCGCCCGATGCGCTATGTCGTGACGGGTGATGGCCTGCTGATTTCCGGCTCTGAGGCCGGCATGGTGCCGATTGATGAATCCAATGTGGTGGAAAAAGGCGCGCTTGGTCCGGGCCAGCTTCTGGCTGTGGATATGAAAGAGGGCAAGCTCTACCACGACACGGAGATCAAGGACAAACTGGCCAATGCCAAGCCTTATGGCGAATGGGTTGGCAAGATTCGTGATCTGGCAGGTGAGCTGGATGCGGTGACCGAAACCGCGACCTTCACCGGCGAAGAGCTGCGTGCGCGTCAAATCGCGGCGGGCTTCTCCATGGAAGAGATCGAGCAGATCCTTGCGCCGATGGCTGAGGATGGCAAAGAGGCGCTGGCCTCTATGGGCGATGACACCCCGTCTGCGGTTCTGTCCAATATGTACCGTCCGCTGAGTCACTTCTTCCGTCAGAACTTCTCTCAGGTGACCAACCCTCCGATCGACAGCCTGCGCGAATACCGCGTGATGTCGCTGAAGACCCGTTTTGGCAATCTGAAGAACGTGCTGGATGAAGACGGCAGCCAGACCGAAATCGCTGTTCTGGACAGCCCGTTTGTGGCCAATGCGCAGTTTGCGCGGTTGCTTGAGGCGTTTGATGACACCGTGGTGCGCATCGACTGTACCTTTGCGGCGGGCGCGGATTCCCGTGCGCTGCAAGTGGGTCTTGAGCGTATTCGCGCAGAGGCCGAAGACGCGGTGCGTTCCGGTGCAGGCCACATTGTGCTCTCAGATGAAGCGCAGGGTGCCGACAAGGTCGCGATGCCGATGATTTTGGCCACCAGCGCGGTGCACAGCCATCTGACCCGCAAAGGTCTGCGGACCTTCTGCTCGCTGAACGTGCGTTCGGCGGAATGTATTGACCCGCATTACTTTGCGGTGCTGATCGGCGCAGGTGCGACCGTGGTGAACGCTTACTTGGCAGAAGACACGCTGGCGGATCGCATTGAGCGCGGTCTGGCGGATGGCACGCTGACCGAGAACGTCGCGCGCTATCGTGAGGCGATCGATCAGGGTCTTCTGAAGATCATGGCGAAGATGGGGATCTCGGTGATTTCCTCCTATCGTGGTGGTCTGAACTTTGAGGCGGTGGGTCTGTCCCGTGCCATGTGTGCGGAATATTTTCCCGGCATGACCAGCCGGATTTCCGGCATCGGTGTGAGCGGCATTCAGAAGAAGGTCGAAGAAGTGCACGCCAAGGGCTTCCTGTCGGGCACGGATGTGCTGCCGATTGGCGGCTTCTACAAGGCGCGGAAATCTGGCGAGACCCATGCCTGGGGCGCGCAGACCATGCATATGATGCAGGCGGCCTGTAACCGCGCGTCTTATCAGCTGTGGAAGCAGTATTCCGCAAAGATGCAGGCGAACCCGCCGATCCATCTGCGTGATCTGCTCGACATCAAGGCAATCGGCAAGCCTGTGCCGCTTGAGGAAGTGGAAAGCATCACCGCGATCCGCAAGCGCTTTGTGACGCCGGGCATGTCGCTGGGGGCGCTGAGCCCTGAGGCGCATAAGACGCTGAACGTGGCGATGAACCGGATTGGCGCGAAGTCTGACTCCGGTGAGGGCGGCGAAGATCCGGCGCATTTCGTGCCGGAACCAAATGGCGACAACCCCTCGGCGAAGATCAAGCAGGTGGCGTCGGGCCGGTTTGGTGTGACCGCGGAGTATCTGAACCAGTGTGAAGAGCTGGAGATCAAAGTGGCGCAGGGTGCGAAGCCCGGTGAAGGCGGCCAGTTGCCGGGGATGAAGGTCACCGACCTGATCGCCCGTCTGCGCCACTCCACCAAAGGGGTGACGCTGATCTCTCCGCCGCCGCACCACGATATTTACTCCATCGAGGACCTGGCGCAGCTGATCTATGATCTCAAGCAGATCAACCCGCGCTGTAAGGTGACGGTGAAGCTGGTGGCGTCTTCCGGTGTGGGCACGATTGCGGCCGGGGTGGCGAAGGCGAAGGCCGATATCATCCTGATCTCGGGTCACAATGGCGGCACGGGTGCAAGCCCGGCGACCTCGATCAAACACGCGGGTCTACCGTGGGAGATGGGTCTCACTGAGGCGCATCAGGTGCTGGCGATGAACAACCTGCGCGAGCGGGTCACGCTGCGGACTGATGGTGGTCTGCGCACGGGGCGTGACATCGTGATGGCGGCGATGATGGGGGCTGAGGAATACGGCATCGGCACCGCGGCGCTGATCGCGATGGGCTGTATCATGGTGCGTCAGTGCCAGTCCAACACCTGCCCGGTCGGGGTTTGTACACAAGATGAAAGCCTGCGCGCGAAATACACCGGCTCGGCGGACAAAGTGGTGAACCTGATCACCTTCTACGCGCAGGAAGTGCGGGAAATCCTCGCCTCCATCGGGGCGCGCAGCCTTGATGAGGTGATTGGCCGTGCCGACCTTCTGGCGCAGGTGAGCCGTGGCTCTGCCCATCTGGATGATCTGGATCTCAACCCGCTGCTGATCACCGTCGATGGCGCGCATGACATCGTCTACAACCGCGACAAAGACCGCAACTACGTGCCTGACACGCTGGATGCGGAGATCGTGCGGGATGCGGCGCGCTTCCTTGAGGAAGGCGAGAAGATGCAGCTCTCCTATGCGGTGCAGAACACGCACCGGACGGTGGGCACACGCACCTCAAGCCACATCGTGCGCAACTTCGGCATGCGCAACACGCTGCAGGAAGACCACCTGACCGTGAAGCTCACCGGCTCTGCGGGGCAGTCTCTGGGCGCCTTTGCGGCACCGGGCCTGAAGATCGAAGTGTCCGGCGATGCCAACGACTATGTGGGCAAGGGCCTGTCTGGCGGTACCGTGGTGGTGCGCCCGCCAATGGCGAGCCCACTGACAGCGGCCGAGAACACCATCATCGGCAACACCGTGCTTTACGGCGCCACCGACGGGCACCTCTTTGCCGCGGGCCGCGCAGGCGAGCGCTTTGCGGTGCGCAACTCCGGTGCAAAAGTGGTGGTCGAGGGCTGTGGCGCCTGTGGCTGTGAATACATGACCGGCGGCGTGGCCGTGATCCTTGGCGAGATCGGCGCAAACTTCGGCGCAGGCATGACCGGTGGCATGGCCTATCTCTATGATCCGGAAGGCAAAGCCGAGGATGTCATGAACATGGAAACGCTGGTGACCTGTCCGGTGACGGTGCAGCACTGGGAAGATCAGCTTAAGGGTTTGATCGAGCGCCATGTGGCCGAGACCGGCAGCGCCAAGGCACGCGACATCCTGCAACACTGGGATGTGGAAAAAGCCAACTTCCTGCAGGTTTGCCCGAAAGAGATGCTGGTGCATATCCCGCATCCTCTGACGGTAGAGGAAACAGCGGTTCCGGCGGAATAAGGCTGGGATAGAGACAAAAAAAAAGACCCCCGCTGGCGTTGCTGGCGGGGGGGTTATTGTTGGGGTGTAGTGTTAATTGGAAGTTGGCTACGACTGCTTTCAGTGCGAAGCATGCAGCCAACGGGAGAAGTACTCTTGGGGAGGCGATCAACATAGATCCTCGACAGCTTTCAAACGGATTTACGACTGGGTGGTCGGGGCTATTCACGCCTCTCTGCCGAAGCGAAAGATAGCTTTGCTTGTTTTCAGGCTGCCAAGAGCGCTAATAAGGCCGACGAAATCACTTGGAGTCTGAAATTTGGAATCCCAACTCTTTACATTGTCGAAAATTTTCACTGAGCGGCTGTTCCGTATCCCAGACTACCAACGGGGATATGCATGGACCGAACGTCAACTCAAAGATTTCTGGAACGATATCAACCAAATTGAGGCTGGCAGAAACCACTACACTGGAGTTTTGACGCTAGAAGAAGTGCCTCAAGAGGTTCGCAAGTCTTGGGTGGATGACAACTGGATTGTCGAAGCAAGAGGGTATGAACCTTTGTACGTGGTCGATGGTCAGCAGAGACTTACAACGTCAATAGTCCTTATTCAATGCATCCTGGAAGTGATACCGGCAGACACGCCCCTAAACTACACTTCGAAGGAACAAATCCAGCAAAAATTCATATTCGATACCAAAGATGAAGGAATTTCTCGATCTTACATTTTTGGATACGAGAAAGACAATCCAAGTTATGAATTTTTGAAAACCTCAATATTTCGGGAGTTTTCATCAACAAACGTTTCGGAAGAGACAATCTATACAAACAATCTAGCCAACGCTAAGTCGTTTTTCTCGCAAAAGCTGTCAGAAATGTCCTTTGAGGAAGTTGAAGGGCTTTACAGGAAGGTTACCCAGAACCTTCTCTTCAATATCTTTACGATATCCGACGAAGTAGACGTGTGCGTTGCGTTCGAAACAATGAACAACCGAGGAAAGCCGTTGTCTGACCTTGAGTTGCTAAAAAACCGCCTAATCTATCTTTCACTAAAGCTTGACGTGGCGGAAACCGAAAAAGAAAAACTGCGACGGGCAATCAATGATTGCTGGAAGGCAATTTATCATAACCTTGGCCGCAACAAGGACCGTCCCCTGCAAGATGACGAGTTTCTGAACAGCCATTACTTGCTGCATTTCGTTAATCCTATAGAAGAATCCGAAGGGGACGAGCGGAAGAGCCGCATGATGCACCAAAGGATGCTTCGGCAGATAAACTCTAGGTCACCATATGGTGACCTTTTGGAAACCAAGTTTGTGACAAAGAGGATTAGTGGGAATGGGGATGAACCCCCTGAGATAGGATTGGCTGATATCTACAAGTATGTCAGTTCGCTGCAGGCAGCGGTCACTTCATGGTATCGTATTTTCAATCCAAAGGATTGCAAAACAGAAAAGGAAGTCGATTTCTGGCTGGACAAACTTGATCGCCTCGACAAGGGAGGCGCTCCGCTAGTTCTTAGCGTCTTGACCAATATCGATGACGATGAAGCCAAAATTGACATTCTTCGAAAGCTCGAAAGACACCTATTCATAATTACTCTGGGTGACCGGTATTATTATCGGCGTGAATATGGGGACATTTCGTTCTTGAATGAGGCCATTCTTTTGCAGCAGGGCAAGATTACGGCAAAGAAAGTCGCAAAAGAAATTCAGGATCGAACAAATGACATCCTTTCGCGTGCAGGCTTCATGGACGAGGTGCGGAAGGAGTTCCAATCAAGGGGATTCTATAGTTGGAGTGAAGTGCGGTACTTCCTTTACGAACACAATTTAGATTTACAGTTGCGGAGCAAAACCGAGCGAACAAAACTGAATTGGTTGATGTTGAACGAAAGAGCGTACGACCATAAGTCAGTTGAACATATATATCCTCAAAGAGCTCAGGCCACATATTGGAGAGATAGATTCTCTGATCTAACGCAGAAGCAGCGCAACAGCTTGAAAAATGCAATTGGTAATTTATTACCAATCTCGCTTCCCAAGAACGCGAGCCTTTCCAACCGACCGTTTCCAGAAAAAGTTTCGGGAAAAAAAGAAGAAGCTGTTGGATATAGGTTTGGGTGTTACTCGGAAAACGAAGTTGCCAAGGAGAAAGAGTGGACTCAAGAGGCAATCTTACGGCGAAGTTTAAAGATGCTTCAATTCATGGAGAAGCGCTGGGGCTTCAGTTTCGGAAGCGAACAACAAAAGATCACGATGTTGGGACTCGGCTTTGTTCATAAGCGGATAAGCGGTGAATAACAGTGGGTTTGGTCACGTTACATCCCTTTGGAGTTGACGCACCGTATCATCGATAACTGGGGCAACTCGCCTAACTTTGCAAAGCTCGTATCCTGCGCATTATTGTCACCGTCTACTTTTGGGGCAGGCGCGCTCGGCGCGACTCCCCTCAAGCCGACATCTGCTGCTGCTCAGGCTCTTCCTCCACGGGGCGGGTCTTAAACGTCCCCACCAGCTCGGTGAGCTGCACGGCATTCGTATTGAGCAGATTGCTGGCTGCTGTGGTTTCCTCGACCATGGCGGCGTTTTCCTGGGTCACGTTGTTGAGCTGATTGACCGAGGCG
This sequence comes from Shimia sp. R9_3, assembly GCF_017743755.1. NCBI lineage: Bacteria > Pseudomonadati > Pseudomonadota > Alphaproteobacteria > Rhodobacterales > Roseobacteraceae > Shimia > Shimia sp. R9_3. The sequence goes on from NZ_JAGHRP010000001.1 coordinate 416,546, forward strand.
TTGATGTCGCCCAGCGAGGCGGCCTGTTCTTTGGCGGATTGGTGAATGTCGGCGACCATTTCCGCGATGCCTGAGACATGCTCCACAATCGCGCCAAGTGACGCGCCAGTGCGGCCGACAAGCTCGACGCCTTTTTCCACGTGGTGGCTGCTGGTTTCGACCTGTTCCTTGATCTCGGACGCCGACGTTGCGGCGCGCAGAGCCAGCGCGCGGACCTCGGATGCCACAACCGCAAATCCGTTGCCCGCATCACCTGCGCGCGCGGCTTCGACCCCGGCGTTGAGTGCCAGCAGGTTGGTCTGAAAAGCGATATCTTCGATGGTGCCGATGAACTGGCTGATCTCGGCAAAGGAGCGTTCGATTTCGGCCATGGCCTGCACGGTTTCGCGCACGATGTGGCTGCTGTCTTCGGCATCAGCGCGGGCGCCCATGGCGGCGTCTTTCACGGTGTCGACGTTGCGGGAGGTGGCTTTCACGCTGTCGGTGACCTGATCGATGCCGGTAGTGGTCTGTTCCAGCGTGGCGGCCTGACGTTCGGTGCGGTGTGCGAGCTCCTGCGTGGCGGTGTTGATCTCGGTGATCTCGGTCTGGATGTTTTCCGCCGCCTCGCCGACCTGCACCACCACATCGTTGAGGCCGATGAGGGCGTCGTTGATTTTGTAGCGCAGTTTCTTGTGGGCTTCGGGGAGGAAAATATTCACGTCGTTGCGGAAATCGCCCTGGGCGAGATCGGTGAGCGCCTTGCTGAGCACATCCACCACCAGAGCGTTGCCGCGCTGGGATTCGGCCTCGCGTTCCTGCGCCTCGGCACCGTCCTGCAGCCGGACGCGGAGCCGCTCCACGGTGCGGGCGATGTCGCCGATTTCGTCGCGGCGGCCGGTGTGCGGGGTTTGCTCGGTGAGCTGGTCTGCGCCGAGTTTGCCGATGGCGGTGTTGAGGTCGATGATGCTGCAGACGATGGAGCGGCGCAGGACGTAGCCGCCGCCCATGCTGAGGGCGATGGCGCCGATCATGATCAGAGCGGCGATCAGGAAGGCGCGTTGTTTTGTGGCGGCGGCATTGGCGACAAAGGCGGCGGTGGAGGCGTCGGAGGCGGTGCGGGTGGCGCCCAGGGCTTCGCGGATATCGTTGAGCTGGGTCGGCCCGTGGGTGCGGAAGGCCTCGTAAGCAAATTCATGGCCGCCGTTGGCCGCCATCTGGAACACCCCAAGCCAGAGGGGCCGCCAGTTTTCCACGGCGCTGCGCAGGTTGGCGATTTCTTCAGCGTTTGCGGGGGCGAGCTGTTCGATCTCTGTCAGGAGCGTGTTGATGAGTGCCTCGCTGGCCTTGGCATCCTCAAAAACGGCCTCATGGGTTTCTGCGGAGGTGTCGACAAGCGCTGTGAGCATGTCGCGGTTGATGGTCACAAGGTGGGTTTCCACGTCGCGCAGGGAGGCGGCGATCTGGTATTCTTTCTCAAACAGCGCTTCGGTGAAGCGGGTCAGCTGAGAGATTTCATAGGTCAGGGTTGCGCCGACAATGACGGTGGAGCACAGGCAAATGGTCATGACAGCGGTGAGCTTGGCGCTGAGCTTTGAAACAAACTTCGGGGCAGATAACTTCATGAATGCGCATTCCAAACTTAGGACGTTTCGACAAATCTCTCATTGAGATAGCAGAGTACTTTCTGCCTCACGCTAGCTTAGGCCTACGGATTTCGTCCTAATTTCGGGTAAATGGGACTTTGGTGTTCAACCTAAAGGACGTCACGTGACAAAGCCTGCACGCCTTACTCAGGCATGTGTGTTGAGAGAATACGCCTTACCAAATCTTTACCGCATGAGGCCTAAGGTGGCCCAGTAAGTCCCGCGTGCACAGAATGTCGCGCCACCGTTGAAGATGGAGGTGACGCATGATGAAGCCATGGGGTGTTCTGTCGCTGATGATCGCAAGTTTGGCCTGCACAGTCCCAGTTGAGGCGCAGCAATGTGGCTTTGCACGCTGTTGGGGCGCTGTGGGGGTCGGGCCGGAGGGCGCGCGGGGCTATGCCTACAGCCAGTATTCCGAGGACATGGCGCGAGAGCGGGTGCAGGCGATCTGTGGCGACAACTGCGACACGGTGAAGACCTTTTTCAACGGCTGTGGAGCGATGGCGCAGGGTGATCGCGACCAATGGGGCTTTGGCGAGAGCCATTCGCGCATGGCCGCCGAGGATGTGGCGCTGGCCTTCTGTCAGAACTATGGCGCGGGATGCGAAGTTCGGGCCTGGGCCTGCTCGCCATAGGCAGCGCTTGGCAAAGCCTTGCGTGACTGTCTTGTCAGGGCGGGGCCGAAGCTCTACTCCCTATGCGTAAAACACGTGGCAGGGTCATGGCCAAGAGCAAGAAAAGAAGCAGCAAAAAGTCAGACGCAGGGCTGATGCAGCGGCAGTGGAAACGCCTGCGCTATTGGGTGCGGCGTTTGGCGATCTGGGGCACCGCTTTTGTGGTGCTGTCTGTGCTGCTTTATGCGGTGGTGAACCCGCCTTTTACATGGACCATGGTTGGCGAGAAGCGGCGGCTGGGCAGCATTGACCGGCAATGGGTGCCGATTGAAGAGGTTGCGCCGGTGATGCGCCGGTCTGTGGTGGCGGCTGAGGATGCGAATTTCTGCCTGCACTGGGGCTTTGACATGCGCGCGATCCGCAGCGCCATTGAAGAGGGCGCGGGACGCGGGGCCAGCACGCTGAGCCAGCAAACCGTCAAAAACGTCTATTTCTGGCAAGGGCGCAATTGGCTGCGCAAATCGCTGGAAACCTTGATGACTCCACTGGTTGAGATGGCCTGGAGCAAGCGGCGCATTCTCGAAATCTATCTCAATGTGGCGGAGTTTGACGAAGGCGTCTTTGGCGTGGAAGCGGCAGCGCGGCATTACTTTGGTGTTGGCCCTGAAGATCTGACTGCGGTGCAGGCGGCGCGGCTGGCGGCGGTGTTGCCCAATCCAAAGGGGCGCTCTGCCAGCAAGCCCACGGCGGGGCTGCGCAAGCGGGCTGCTGCGATCCTGGATGGGGCGGCAACCATACGCGCAGACGGGCGGGATGCGTGTTTTGCGGATTGAAAAATGCGCCTTCGCAGGGCATTGAGGATCAAAGCCCAAAATCAGATTCAATTGCACTGTGACCTTGCTGATGAACCGTTTGTTCCACGTTCCCCTGTCTCCGTTCTGTCGAAAAGTGCGCCTCTGCATGGGGGAAAAGCGGCTTGAGGTGGAGCTGGTCGAGGAGCGCTACTGGGAGCAGGATCCGGATTTTCTGCGCCGCAACCCGGCGGCCAAGGTGCCGGTTCTGAAGATGGACGGCAAGATGATGGCCGAGAGCGGGGCGATCTGTGAGTATCTGGAAGAGAAATATCCGGAAACCGCGCTGATGCCCAAGGATGCGGACGGGCGTTATGAGGTGCGGCGTCTGGTGGCCTGGTTTGATGACAAGTTCCATCACGAGGTGACCTCCAAGCTGCTTTATGAGCGGGTCAACCGCAAGCTGATGGGCACAGGCTATCCTGACAGCACCAATGTGAAAGCCGGGGCCAAGGCGATCAAATATCACCTGGATTACATGCATTGGCTGCTTGATCATCGCCGCTGGCTGGCCGGAGACATGATGACGCTGGCAGATTTTGCCGCCGCCGCGCATCTGAGCGCGCTGGACTATATTTCCGACGTGGACTGGAACCGCTCTGCCGTGGTGAAAGACTGGTATGCGACCATCAAGTCGCGCCCGGCGTTTCGGCCGATTCTGGCGGATCAGGTTCCGGGTTTCCCGCCCCCGGCGCATTATGCGGATCTGGATTTCTAAGACCCGGGAGGAGGGGCTGTCTGCCCCCTCGGCCTGACGGCCTCACCCCCGAGGATATTTGGCGAATGAGAAAGCCGCGCTGACATGTCCCATGAGCTGACAGACCGGATGAAGGCCGAAGCGCAGGCAATGGGCTTTGATCTGGCGCGGGTGTGCCGTCCGGATGCTGTGGGGCATGTGGGCGCCGATCTCGCGAAGTTTCTGGACAAGGGCTATCACGGGCAGATGGGCTGGCTGGCTGAGCGCACCCATTGGCGCAGTGATCCCAGCGTGCTCTGGCCTGAGGCGCGGTCTGTGATCATGCTGGGAGAGAGCTATACCCCCAAACATGATCCGACCGCCGTGCATGGGCAGGCTGACCGCGCGGCGATCTCGGTCTATGCGCAGAACAAAGACTATCACGACACGGTCAAAAAGCGGCTGAAGCGCTTGGCGAGGTGGCTGATTGCAGAAGCCGGGCCTGAGACGGAGGTGAAGGTTTTTGTGGACACCGCCCCAGTGCCGGAGAAGCCGCTGGGGCAGGCGGCGGGACTTGGCTGGCAGGGCAAGCACACCAATCTGGTGAGCCGCGATCTGGGCTCGTGGTTCTTCATCGGCTCGGTGTTCACAACCGCTGTATTAGAGACGGATAAGGCTGAAATTGATCATTGCGGTTCCTGCCGGGCCTGTCTGGATGCGTGCCCGACCAATGCCTTTCCCGCGCCGCATCAGATTGATGCGCGGCGTTGTATTTCTTATCTGACCATTGAGTCCCACGGGCCGGTGGATGAGGCGCTGCGCCCTCTGCTGGGCAACCGGATTTACGGATGTGATGACTGTTTGGCGGCCTGCCCGTGGAACAAATTTGCCCAGGGCGCGCGGGAGATGAAATACCACGCGCGCGACGACTTGGTGGCGCCGAAACTGGCGGAGCTGGTGCAGTTGCAGGATCAGGAGTTTCGGGCGTTTTTCTCAGGCTCGCCCATCAAGCGGATCGGGCGGAACCGCTTTGTGCGCAATGTGCTCTACGCCATTGGCAATTCGGGGGATGCTGCGTTTTGTCCTGTGATCGCTCCGCTTGTGCAGGACGCAGATGAAACGGTTGCGGATGCGGCGCGCTGGGCGCTGGAGCAGCTGCGGGCGGGGTGAGGCGCTGAGGGGGCATTGAAGGGCCTGGAACGCTCAGAAGATGTGCGCCTTTGGCGGTCGGTGCCCTTTGGCGTGCGTTGCCTCTAGATCACCTTATGTGAGGCTGATGCGGGTAACTTTCTCTTAGAAAAATCGTGGTTCGGTGGCGCCAATGATTAGACCCAAGAGGAAAGGAACGCCGATGCGCGCTTCAAAACTGGTACTCTCGTTGGCGGTTGCTGCTTTTGCCGCGCCTGCGGTTCACGCGGAAGCCCTGAAACTGACCACGCTGGAGTGGCCGCCCTATGTGATGGCGGATGGCAGCGGTGCGAGCTCTGAGGCGGTGGTTGGCGCCTTTGCGGCGGCGGGGGATGAGGCCACCGTGCAGGTGTTTCCCTGGAACCGTGCGGTGAATCTGGCGGCGAAGGATCCTGCCTGGGTTGGTGTGTATCCGGAATATTATGACGCGGGCTCTGATGCGGATGCGGGCGGGGACCGGTGCCTCTATTCGGCGTCTTTTGGCACCAGCCCTGTGGGATTTATCTATCGCACCGACGGCGGGTTTGACTGGGCCAGCCATGACGATCTGAAAGCCTATAGGATTGGCGTGGTGCAGGGCTATGTGAATGAGGCCACGTTTGATGCGATGGCGGCTGAGGGGGCGCTGACTGTGGATGCGGGGCCGACGGATGCGAGCAACATCAGCAAAGTGGCGGCGGGCCGGATTGATGCGGCGGTGATTGACCGCAACGTGTTTGAGCATTTGGTGGCGACCGAGGCGACTCTGGCGAGCCACGCCGGGGCATTGGCGTTCCATGAGGTGGTGCTGGAGGATCACAGCCTGCATGTGTGCTTTGAAAACAGCGACAATGGCCGCGCGGCACGGGATCGGTTTAACGGCGCGCTGTAAGGTGAGCTGACCTCAAAACGAGTGCCCCGTACATCTGAAGGTGTGCGGGGTTTTTCTTTGTCTGGCACACTAGCGTGCGGTGGTGTCAGGAAGTGTTGATCTCTCTTGTGCAGGGTTTGGGCAGTTTTGGCCACATCTGCCTGAGAAGGACCGCGCGATGCCCCAGAGATCCCCGAACCTCGATATGCCTTATATTCAGCCGTCGCAGGCGCAGAAGCATGTCACCCACAATGAGGCGATAGAGCAGCTGGATGCGCTGGTTGGGCTGTCGGTGAAGGCTTTTGACGCGGTGGAGCCGCCCGTCAATCCGATGGAAGGGGAGCGCTATGCGCTTGGGGCAGGCGCGAATGGGGATTGGGCCGGGCAGGACGGGATGCTGGCGGTCTGGGCCAATGGCGGCTGGCTGTATCTGACCCCGCAAGAGGGCTGGCGTGCCTTTGGCGAGGCGGAGCAGGCGTTGCGGATCTATCGTGGCGGGCAGTGGGCCGGGCTGTCCTTTGACCAGCTGGGGCTGGGGGCAACACCGGATGCGGTGAATCGGCTGTCGGTGGCGGCGGAGGCCACGCTGTTGTCGCATGACGGGGCAGGGCATCAGCTGAAGCTGAATAAGGCATCCGCTGGCGACACAGCTTCGCTGTTGTTTCAATCCAATTGGATGGGCCATGCGGAGATGGGGCTTGCAGGGGAGAACGACTGGTCGATCAAAGTCTCGCCGGATGGGAGCAATTGGACAACAGCGCTCAAGGTTGCGGCGGCGACGGGGCATTTGAGCGGAAGCGCGGTGCAGGCGGATGCGCTGGATGCCACTGAGGGACGGCTGCTGACGGTGGGTGGCTTTGGGCTTGGAAGCGCTGCAGCACCGGAGGTGACGGATCTGAATACAGCAAGTTCAGGTGGAATAGTCTCTACCAATGCTGGCACGGCAGCCAATGTGCCGACAGGGTTGAGCGGGCGGCATGCGGTTTTGGTGGCGAAATCAGAATCCGATGGCGGGTTTCAGATGTTGTGTGATCAGAGCGGTGGGGCGCTTTATCTGCGGCGGCTTGATGGTGGTGTTTGGGGCGCGTGGCAGCGGCTTTGGGACAGTGGGTCGCTGGTGGGCATCGTCTCAGAGAGTGGCGGCGTGCCCACGGGGGCGGTGATCGAGCAGGGCAGCGGTGCCAATGGGGCTTTCACCAAATGGGCGGATGGGACGATGATCTGTGCGCATGCGCTGGATCTGGATTTTGACGCGGTGCATCGGCTGGCCGCTGACTGGAGCTACCCTGCGGATTTTGCCGCGCCACCTGTGGTGACTGCGACGCTGGATGGGGACGATCTGGCCGCTAATGCCACGCCGGTTGCAAGCGAGGTTGGCGCCGTTGCGATGGAAGCGGTGGGCGCTAGTTCCGCGCGGGCGGCGCTGCACCGGATCAGTGGGCTGACTGATTTTGCGACTGGAGATAGCGCACGGGTCTATCTGAGCGCGCAGGGGCGATGGTTTTAAACACAAAGCCCCGGCGCATGGCCGGGGCTTGGAATGTTACGCTGAACTTTACCCTGCGCGTTTGGGCAGGACCCAGTCGGGGCGGGCGAAGTGGCAGGTGTAGCCGCCTTTGTTTTTCTCAAGATAGTCCTGATGATACTCTTCGGCTTCCCAGAAGTCGCTGACGGCTGTGACTTCGGTGACGACTTTGCCGGGCCAGAGACCGGAGGCTTCGACGTCTTTGATGGTGTCTATCGCCATCTCTTTCTGCGCGTCATCCACATAGAAGATCGCAGAGCGGTAGGAGGTGCCGATGTCGTTGCCCTGACGGTTCACCGTGGTCGGGTCATGGATCTGGAAGAAGAACTCCAGAAGCTTGCGGAAAGAGGTCTTGGCTGGATCAAAGGTGATTTCGATGGCCTCGGCATGGGTGCCGTGATTTTTGTAGGTCGCATTGGGGACATCGCCGCCGGTGTAGCCCACGCGGGTCGCCAGAACCCCATCCATCTTGCGGATCAGGTCTTCCATGCCCCAGAAGCAGCCGCCTGCCAGTACTGCGCGTTCGCTCATTGGTCGATCTCCTTTACTTGGTCGAGATAGGCGCCATAGCCCTCTGCCTCCATATCGTCGCGATGCACGAAACGCAAAGAGGCGGAGTTGATGCAGTAGCGCAGCCCGCCACGGTCGCGGGGGCCGTCAGGAAACACATGGCCCAAATGGCTGTCGCCGTGCTTGGAGCGCACTTCGGTGCGGATCATGCCGTGGGTGGCGTCGTGGTGTTCGGTGACAAAGGCCGCTTCCACCGGTTTGGTGAAGCTGGGCCAGCCGCAGCCGCTTTCATATTTGTCAGAGCTGACAAAGAGCGGCTCGCCTGACACTACATCCACATAAAGGCCGGGTTCTTTATTATACAAAAGCTTGCCGGAGCCCGGGCGCTCTGTCCCGTTTTCCTGTGTGACCCAGAATTGTTCGTCATTCAGGGCTGCAATGGCATCCATATCACGTTTGTAGGTGGTCATTGGCCTCTCCTTCCCGCGCTGCGGTTTTGCAGCGGCGTGTCTCTTTTCTCCCTTGGAATATGGGAGATATGGAGGTGATGAAAAGGGGGATCACGCCAGCGTCATGATAACCGAGGCTGGCGTGGCGTTTGTGAGATCAGGCGTTTGCGGCGCTGAGAGCGGTGTCCAGCAGGCCTTTGATCTGGGATTTGGAGGTGCCTGCAACGATGCGGCCCAGCTCTTGGTCGCCTTTCAGCACCACCAATGTAGAGCGGCGCGGGATCTTGAGGCTCTTGGTCAGCTCCGCCTTGCGGTAGGTGTCCCAGTCGACCTTGATGAAGGTGATGGTCTCGCCATAGGCCGGGTTTTCTTCGATCAGTTCGTTGACCACGCGCTCTTGCGTGGCGCAGGTGGCGCACCAGGTCGCGGAGAAATCAAGGAAGACGATGTCCCCTTTGGCGAGGTGCTGCTTCACGAGGCCGGGGGTGTAGTCTGTGGCGGCGCGGGCGGCAAAAGGTGCAAGAAGCGACGCGGCTGCGGCGGTCAGGAATGTGCGGCGGTGCATGGGAAACTCCTTTGATTAAACGGATACAGACAAGTCGATGAGCCATGCCGGCATGACGCTGAGCAGCCAGCCTTCGATCACGTGATGCAGGCTGAAGAAGAGCGCGAGGCCGGTGGCAAGGAAGATGGCGCCCATGATCGGGCGGGATTTCGCGGCGATGGCGCGCATGGTGGCCTGATGGCGGCCGATGGTGGAGCGCGCGCCGTAGCCAAGGCCCAAGATCAGCGTGGAGACACCGGCGGCAAAAGCGACCATGATCAGCGCGGCAAAGCCGAGGTTTTCCCCTTGGCTGGCTAGAGAAATGGCGCCGCCCAGTGTTGGGCCAATGCAGGGGGACCAGACCGCGCCCAAGAGCAGGCCACCAAGGAACTGGCCGCGCAGGGTGGAATTGTCCACCGCGTCCATGCCGCTGTCTGCCTTGGCGGCAACACCGGCGGTGGCGGTGGAAAACGCCATGGAGAACCGCGGAACCAGCAGGATGGCACCGAAGACGATCATCAGAACCGCACCGGCTTGAGACAGGGTTTCCGGTGTCAGACCGATGGCATAGCCAAAGGTGGTCACGAGCATGCCCAGCACCACGAAGCTGATGCTCATCCCGAGGGCGAGCGCGGCGGGGCCATGTTTGGAGGCCTGAAGGGCTGTGGCCAGAACGATCGGCAACACGGGCACCACACAGGGGTTGATCAGGGTCAGCAGCCCTGCGGCATATGCAAAGACAAATTCCATGGCCACCTTTTGCCAAGGCGGCGCTGTTCTGTCATGTGAAACCCGTCTGACAGGTGATCACGTGGTCGTGTGAATTTGTTTCGTCTGTTTGGAGAGTTGCACCGCGAGGATGCCTGCGCAGATGACGATCACGCCGATGATGTCGGTCATCTGGAGCCGCTCACCGAGCACAAAGGCGGCGATGGCAACACCGAAAAACGGGTTTAGAAAGTGGAAGGTAGAGGCTTTTACAGCGCCGATGCGGCCCACCAGCGCAAACCAGATCCAAGTGGCGAGAAGGCCGGGGACAAGCACGGTGTAGGCAAAGGCGGTGATCATCACGGGGTTCCAGTTGAACGCCCATGTCTCAAAGATCAGCGATGCAAAAAACAGCGTTATGGAGCCGACAAACATCTGCAGGCCAACGATCATCAGGACATTGCCGCCACCGGAGGCATTGCGCACGGTGAGCGTTGCCACCGCGAGGGCCAGCGCGGCGATGACGCAGAGCAGCACGCCAAAGAGATCAACACCTTGCTGCAGGCGGCCGGCCATGATCAGGATCACGCCGCCAAAGCCGACGATCAGCCCGATGGCGGCGACAGGTGTCAGGCGCTCGCCCAGCACCGACCACCCCAGCAGCGCCACGATGAGCGGCATGGTGGAGGCAATGATGGAGGCCAGCGAGGCTTCAACCGTGGTCATGGCGGTGAAATTCAGACCCAGATACAGCGCGTTCTGGCAGAGGCCAAAGATCAGGGTTGCACGCCATTGAGAGGGTGTGAGCTTCCAACTTTGCCCCAGCGCGCGGGCGATCAGCACGCCGATTGTACCCGCCAGTGCAAACCGCAGAGACGAAATCGCAAGCGGCGGGGCGTCAGCCACAATAATGCGGGCGGAGGTGAAGGCTGAGGACCAGATCAGGGCAAACAGCAGCCCCATGCCTATTGCGCGAAAGTCCATTCAGCCGGTCTCAACTTATTGTATTGTGTGTAGGTTTTTCCGATGTAACCCCATCAGAGGTTGTGTCGCAACCAGACAGTTGGCAGAGGACTGGGGCGCAGGGTTGCGACGGGCTTGGGAGCACGGGCCTCGCGGCGGCGCTTGCCAAGCGGCTTTTCTTGCGCGGGACGTTGCGACTAGGGTGAAGAAACGCCGACATTTGGGGCGTGAATTTGAGGACAGACAGGTGAGTGAAACGACGGATATTCCGGCCCCGACTGGCTTTATTCAGACCCATAGATGGTCGATCCTGCTGGCGTTGCTGGTGGCGCTGATCCTTCTGGACGGGTTTGAAGACCGCGTGCATTGGGCGGATACCGCGGGGCTTTGGGGGTTGAGCCTGCTGTTTCTGGGTGTTGTCGGGGCCACCGGTCGCAACACGGTTTTGCGCTTTGTTATGGGCGTGCCTGTGCTGATCTGGATCGCTTTGATTGTGTTAAATGAATTTGCCGGTGTCAGAGTGGACGGCAGCCTGGCCATTCTGGCGGGGATATTGCTGTTTGGGTCGATGCTCACCAGTTTCTGGCAGCTGATCGGGCCGGTGCATTCCGAATATGAGCGGCTGTCCAGCGGGGTGTTTGGCTATCTGTTGATGGCGATGCTGTGGGGTGTGTTTTACTGGCGGATTGAGGCGGTGCATCCCGGGTCTTTCAACCTGCCGGGGGATGTCGGGGACGAGCGCGCGCCGTTTGTCTATTTCTCGATGATTACGATGACGACCGTGGGGTATGGCGAGATGACCCCGGCGGCGAGCCTGCCGCGGGTGCTGACCGGGTTGCAGGCGATTGTGGGCACGATGTTTGTGGCGATCTTTATCGGGCGGATTGTGGGGCGGCTGAAATGAAGGGTGTGCAGTATCAGATCACCTGGGTTTACGCCGAAGCGCTTGCGCCCTGTGTGACCTTCTATCGCGACACGCTGGGGCTGCCGGTTGCACATGACGCGGGCAGCGCGATGATTTTTGAGACAGCACCCGGTGCGCGCATTGGTGTGTGCGAGGCTTTTGGGGATCGGGTGGTGCAGCCCGAAGGCAGCATGATCACGCTCGTGGTGGAGGATCGCGCCGCCGTGGATAGAGCCTATACCGCCTTAAAAATGGCCAATGCCACCCTAAGAGGCGCCCCGGAAGAGATGGCGCGCTTTGGCATCTACAGCTTTTTCTGCACTGATCCGAACGGGTATCAGATCGAGGTGCAGTGTTTTCTTTAGGATAGGGTTGCGAGAGTCGCCTTCCCCATAGCGCGCATTCTGTTTAAAGGTGCCACAAACAGGAGCCTGCGCATGTCGATGAATAGCTTTGGACACCTTTTCCGCGTCACCACCTGGGGTGAAAGCCATGGGCCTGCGCTGGGCGCGACCGTGGATGGCTGCCCTCCCGGTGTGCCTGTGGATGAGGCGATGCTGCAGCATTGGTTGGACAAGCGCCGTCCTGGTCAGAACAAGAACACCACCCAGCGCAATGAGCCGGATGCAGTGAAAATCCTGTCGGGTGTGTTTGAGGGCAAGACCACAGGCACCTCGATCCAGCTGATGATCGAGAACACCGATCAGCGCAGCCGCGATTATGGCGAGATCAGCCAGACGTTTCGCCCCGGCCACGCCGACATCACCTATCATCTGAAATACGGCAATCGCGACTACCGCGGCGGCGGGCGCAGCTCTGCGCGCGAGACAGCAGCACGCGTGGCCGCGGGCGGCATTGCGCGTGAAGCGATCAAGGCGCTGGCCCCCGATCTTGAGATCAAGGGCTACATGACCAAGATGGGTGCGCTTGAGATCGACCGCGAGAATTTCCAGTGGGATGCGATTGACCGCAATGACTTCTGGATTCCACAGTCAGCCGATGTGGCGCAGGAGTGGGAAGACTACCTGCAGGCGCTGCGCAAGGAACATGACAGTGTCGGCGGCGTGATCGAGGTGGTGGCGCGCAATGTGCCTGCCGGGATCGGTGCACCGATTTACAGTAAGCTCGACACAGATCTGGCCGCAGCGATGATGTCGATCAACGCCGTCAAAGGTGTGGAGATCGGTGAAGGCATGGCAGCCGCCGGGTTGAAAGGCTCGGAAAATGCGGATGAGATTTTCATGGGCAATGATGGTCAGCCGGTGTTCTCCTCCAACCATGCGGGCGGCATTCTGGGTGGGATTTCCACGGGTCAGGACGTTGTGGTGCGCTTTGCGGTGAAGCCGACAAGCTCTATCCTCACCCCGCGCAAGTCGATCCGCAAAGATGGCAGCCCGACTGAAGTGATCACCAAAGGGCGGCACGATCCCTGTGTGGGCATCCGTGCGGTGCCGGTGGGCGAGGCGATGATGGCCTGTGTCATTCTTGATCACCTGCTGCTCCATCGCGGTCAGGTCGGAGAAAATCAGGGTAAGATTGGCTGATGCTGGACGGGACGGAATTGCAGGAGCTGAGAACGGCGCTGCGAGACGTCGCTGCAGAGCGCATGGCACAGGACAGCGGCCATGATCTGGCGCATCTGGATCGTGTCTGGTCCAATGCGCAGCGGCTGGCCCGTTCCGAAGGCGAAGTGGATCTGAAAATCCTTCTGGGTGCGGCTTATCTGCATGATCTGGTGAACCTGCCCAAAAATGCCCCGAATCGATCCAAGGCCAGCACATTGGCAGCTGCGGCCGCCGCGCCTGTTCTGCGCGAATTGGGGTTTGACAATCATCAAGTTGCAGCCACGCAGCACGCGATTGCGGCACATAGCTTTTCAGCCGGACTTGCACCTAAATCCAAAGAGGCTCGGATACTGCGGGATGCGGACAGGCTGGATGCGCTGGGCATGATCGGGATTGCCCGCACTTTTGCGGTGAGCGGGGCTTTGGGCACGCCGCTGTATGATCCGCAGGATCCGTTTGCCACATCGCGCGACTTGGACGATGGCGCCTTTGCGTTGGATCATTGGCCGGAGAAGCTGTTCCGTTTGCCGGAAGATATGTTGACCCAGACAGGCAAAGCCATCGCTAAGGAGCGTGTCGCCAATATGCGCCGCTATGCAGCGGTTTTGGCGAGTGAGCTGGGCATTGTTCTGCCAGACAGCTGGAGCTGAGCCCGTCGACGTTCGCGGGGTGATCCCCGGGGCGCGGAATTTTCCAAGGCAGATTTGTCGATAGACTTGACTATCCCTGCGGTGTGATGCCGGGGCGTGCTTTGCCGCGCTTGAGGCCAAGCTGGCGTTCCCGCCAGATGATCAGGAAGCCCGCAAGGATCACCACAGCCGCGCCAATCAGCATCTGCGGTGTGGGCACTTCGGCAAACCAGACGTAGCCGATGAGCAGGGCAAACAGCATGGCCACATAGTCAAATGGGGCCACCACGGAGGCGGGGGCAAAGCGGTAGCAGGAGGTCAGCAGGATTTGTGCAAACCCGCCGATGAGGCCCGCGATGGTGAGCATGATGGCCTGCTCCCATGTGGGGATCACCCAGCCGAAGGGCAGCGTGAGCAGGGACAGGCAGGTCGCGGTGAGCGAGAAGTAGAAGACAATCGCCGAGGTCTGGTCGGTCTGCACAAGTTTGCGGATGTGGATCTGGGCAAGCGCGCGGAAGGCGGCAGAGCCGAGCACCAGCATGACCCCCAACGTGGCCAGCGTCGCGGCCTGACTTTCGTCAAAGATGGTGATGCGGGGCCAGAGCACGATGGTCACCCCTACAAGGCCCAGACCGACCGCGGACAGTCGGAACGCGCGGACCTCTTCACCCAGGAACATGGCGGCAAAAATCACTGTGAGCAGCGGGGCGGCAAAGCCGATGGCGGTGACTTCGGGCAGCGGCAAAAGGCCAAGGGCGGCGAAGTTCATCCCCATGGAGGTGGTGCCGATCACCCCGCGCCAGACATGGCCCATGCCGTTTTTGACACGCAGGCCCTGAGGCATCTCGCCCCGGTAGATCAGCCAGCCAAAAATCACGAAGAGGGCAAAGAAGGAGCGGAAAAACACCGCTTGGCCAGCGGGGACATCAGAGGCGGTGGCTTTGATCAGCGCGGCCATGATGGAAAACAGCGCGATGGCGCAGATTTTCAGGGCGATGCCTTTGAGAGGGTTCATGGGGGTGTCCGACGCTGACGTAAGGTGCGGCAACACTGGACTGGAGGCTCTGGGATGGCAAGGCAGAGGCCCAAAACAAATCAGAGGCCCGCAGGCCCCTGATCATTTCGCAGATTGTGTCGCCTTAGGAGCGAACAAGCTTTTCGTAGGATTCCGCGATGTCGCGGGTGATGTCGCCAACCTCAAAGGTGTAGTCGCCAATCTGGCCCACCGGGGTCACTTCGGCGGCGGTGCCGGTCAGCCAGCACTGCTCAAAGTCGGCCAGCTCTTCGGGCATGATGTGACGCTCGATCACGTTGATGCCTTTGTCTTTCAGCATGCCGATCACGGTCTGACGGGTGATGCCGTTGAGGAAGCAATCAGGCGTCGGTGTGTGCACTTCGCCGTCTTTCACAAAGAAGATGTTTGCGCCGGTCGCCTCCGCCACATAGCCGCGGTAATCCATGAAGAGCGCGTCAGAGCAGCCCTTGGCTTCGGCTTTGTGCTTGGAGATGGTGCAGATCATGTAGAGACCTGCGGCCTTGGCGTGCACCGGAATGGTTTCCGGGCTGGGGCGTTTCCACTCTGCGATGTCGAGCTTGGCGCCCTGCATCTTGGCGTCGCCGTAGTATGCGCCCCAGGGCCAAACCGCGATGGCCACGCGCACCGGGTTGGCCGCAGAGGCGACACCCATGTCGTCACCGGAACCGCGCCACACAACCACGCGCACATAGGCGTCTTGCAGGCCGGACTTCTTCAGGGTTTCCAGCTTGGCCGCTTCCAGCTCCTCAAGGGAGAGTGGCATCGGCATGTCCAGCGCTTCGGCGCTTTTGAACAGGCGTAGGTTGTGTTCGTGGCTTTTGAAGATTTTGCCGTTGTAGGCGCGCTCGCCCTCAAACACGGAGCTGGCGTAATGCAGCGCGTGGCTCAGGACGTGGACCTTGGCCTCGCGCCAGTCCACAAATTCGCCATCCATCCAGATGACGCCGTCACGATCGTCATATGCACCCGCCATGGTCGTTCCTTTCGCCTTTCAGAGCTCATCTCAGTTTTCATTTGTTGCGCCGTAAATGGCCGATCCGGTCACAAAGTTGCGCAAATCCTGCGATTCGCTATCAGTTAGGACTTGGAGTGTCAACAAAGCTGACGTATTGTGACGGGCAAAGCGGTCAATTGTGATCTCAGGAGGTATCATGGGCGAGGGCATACGCAGCGAAAGCTTGCTCTATCTCACCGACGAGCAGCTGCGTCAGGGCATTGAGGCGATGTATTTCGCCTATCGCGGTTTTACCGCGGATCCGGACCGTATTCTGGAGAGCATGGCTTACGGGCGGGCGCATCATCGGGCGATCCATTTCATCAACCGCGCGCCGGGCACCACGGTGACCAACCTGCTGGCGATGCTGGGGGTAACCAAGCAGTCACTCAACCGTGTGTTGCGTACCTTGATCGAGGACGGGCTCGTGGAGAGCCGGGTGGGCACGTCTGACCGGCGTGAGCGCAACCTCTATTTAACCGAGGCTGGTGTAGCCTTGGAGAACCGTCTGTCGGACTCCCAGCGCACCCGCATGCGCAGCGCGTTCCGCGATGCCGGACCGGAGGCAGTCGCGGGGTTCCGCCGTGTGCTTGAGTCGATGATGGACGGCGAGCTGCGTCGGCAGTATTTGTCGTTGCGGGAGACCGGTCAATAATAGGCCAATGAGGAAACCAGAGCATGAATGACATTGCCCCGCATTTGCTGATTGTGGATGACGATGAACGCATCCGCACCTTGCTGCGTAAATTTTTGATGCGGCACGGATTTCTGGTGACCGCCGCGCGTGACGCAGATCATGCGCGCCGCATTTTGTCGGGGCTGGATTTCGATCTGCTTGTGCTGGATGTGATGATGCCGGGCGAGGATGGCGTGAGCCTGACGCGCAGCCTCCGCGAGGACTCCGAAACCCCTGTGCTGCTGTTGACCGCGAAGGGCGAGACAGAAGACCGGATTGCCGGTCTGGAAGCAGGGGCGGATGACTATCTGGCCAAGCCGTTTGAACCCAAAGAGCTGTTGCTGCGCATCAACGCGATTTTGCGGCGCATGCCGGAAGTCGATGAGGCGGCGACGGTGCCCAAGGTGCTGCATCTGGGCGACATCCGCTATGACATTGATCGCGGGGAGATGTGGCAGGGCGAGGAGCCTGTGCGCCTGACCGCCACCGAAAGTCAGTTGATGCGCATATTCTCCAAAACGCCGGGCGAGCCGATCAGCCGGGGCACGCTGGTGGAAGAGCTTGGCCGCGACAAAGGTCAGGCGCAGGAACGGGCGGTGGATGTGCAGATCACACGTTTGCGGCGCAAGATTGAAGAAGATCCAAAACAGCCTCGCTATCTGCAGACGGTGCGTGGTGCGGGCTATATGCTGGCGCCAGATTGAGGCGTTTGAGCATCAAATTATAAGCCTCCGGCGGGGATATTTAGAGCAAGAGGAAGGGGGCAGCGATGACAACAGCGCTTTTTGGTCACGAGAGTTCATTGGGGCATGTGACGCCAAGCGGGCATCCGGAACAGGTGGCGCGGATTGAGCACATCATGGCGGCGCTGAAGGGGCCGAGTTTTGCGGCGCTGGATCGTCGGGACGCGCCTGCCTGCAGCGATGATGATATTCTGCTGTGCCATCCCCAAACACATCTTGATGCCATTGCGGCGGCTGCCCCAGCAAACGGTACTGTGGCGTTGGACGCTGATACGCATATGTCGCCGGGGTCGCTGGCAGCGGCGCGTCATGCGATTGGCGGCTGCATTGCTGCGGTGGATGCGGTGCTTGCAGGTGAGGTGGGCAATGCTTTTGTGGCCTGTCGTCCACCGGGGCATCATGCGGAGACATCCACACCCATGGGATTTTGCCTGTTTGGTAATGCGGCCATCGCGGCGAAACATGCGCTGGAGCGCCATGGGCTGAGCCGTGTGGCAGTGGTGGATTTTGACGTCCATCACGGCAATGGCACGCAGGATCTGTTGTGGAATGAGAGCCGCAGCCTTTTTGTCGGCAGCCATCAGAACCCGCTTTGGCCCGGCACAGGTATGCCGGAAGAGACCGGCGGACATAACAATGTGATGAACCTGCCGTTGCCCCCGCATAGCGACGGGCGGTTGATGCGCGCCACCTACGAAGCGGAGGTGTTTCCCGCGCTGGCGCGGTTCGAGCCCGAGCTGGTGATCATTTCGGCAGGCTTTGATGCCCATGCCGACGATCCTCTGGCGCAGCTCAATTGGCGGGAAGATGACTTTACCTGGCTGACAGAGCGGCTCTGCGATGTGGCGGAACAACATGCCGAAGGTCGGGTGGTCTCGACTTTGGAAGGGGGATATGATCTGAACGCGCTTGCGGCTTCGGTGGCCGCACATGTCAGCGTTTTGATGGAGAGAGCCGGATGAGTGACACGCCTGTGGAAGAGATGAGCTTTGAAGCGGCCATGCGGGAGCTGGAGCAGGTTGTGGGCCAGCTGGAACGCGGCGACGTGGAGTTGGAGAAATCCATTGCCCTTTATGAGCGCGGCGCGGCGTTGAAGGCGCGTTGTGAGGCCAAGCTCAAAGAGGCTGAGGAAAAGGTGGCGGCGATCACCTTGGATGGCAACGGAAATCCGGCCGGTTTGACCCCGGTTGAGGGGATGTGAGGCCGCTGCGCCTTTGATAAAGGACTCGCCGGATCATGTTTGAGACCAGATTGAAAGAGGCCGCCCAGCAGCTTGAGGCCCATTTGCAGCATGTGATGGCGCCTCTGGGCGATTTGCCGGTGGTGGAGGCCATGCGCTATGCCAGTGCGGGCGGAAAGCGGCTTCGGGCGTTTCTGGTGCTGGAAAGTGCGCGCCTGCATGGCGTGGCTGCCGAGCATGCGATTTGGCCTGCCACGGCGATTGAGGCGATCCATGCCTATTCGCTTGTGCATGATGATCTGCCCTGCATGGATGATGATGACATGCGTCGGGGGCTGCCGACCACCCATGTGAAATGGGACGAGTGCACCGCTGTTTTGGCGGGCGACGCCTTGCAGACGCTTGGGTTTGAATGTGTGAGCCGGCAGGAATGCCACCCGGAGGCGGTGGTGCGCGCAGAGCTGACCGTGACGTTGGCCCGTGCAGCGGGCGCGCAGGGGATGGTTTTGGGGCAGGCGCTTGATATTGCGGCTGAAACGGCACCTGCGCCTTTGACGCTCGAAGAGATCACCCGATTGCAGGCCGGTAAGACTGGCGCGTTGATTGCCTGGTCCGCCACCGCAGGCGCGGTGATGGCGCAGGCGGAGACCGCGCCGCTGATGCGCTATGCCACCGATCTTGGGTTGGCGTTCCAGATTGCTGATGACATTCTGGATGTGGAAGGCGACGCGGCCAAAGTTGGCAAGGCGGTTGGCAAAGATGCGGAGGCCGGTAAGGCGACCTTTGTTTCGCTTTTGGGTCTGGAAGGCGCCAAAGCGCGCGCCCGCGACCTTGTGGCAGATGCCTGTGACGCGCTTTCCTCCTATGGTAAGGATGCTGATGCCTTGCGGGAGGCGGCGCGCTTCGTTATCTCGCGAGACAGCTAAGCGGAGGACGCCCCATGTCAGCCAGACCCCAGACGCCACTCCTGGATCAGGTCACCCATCCGGAAGACCTGAAACGGTTTTCTGACAGCGAGTTGACGGCGCTGGCCCATGAGCTGCGTGCGGAGACCATCTCTGCGGTCAGTGAGACCGGCGGGCACCTAGGTGCGGGTCTTGGTGTTGTGGAGCTGACCGTTGCGTTGCATTCGGTGTTTGAGACACCGCGTGATAAGATCATCTGGGACGTGGGCCACCAGTGTTATCCGCATAAGATCCTGACGGGGCGGCGGGACCGCATTCGCACGCTGCGCCAGCAGGACGGCCTGTCGGGTTTCACCAAGCGCAGCGAGAGTGTCTATGACCCCTTTGGTGCGGCGCATTCCTCTACATCTATTTCTGCCGCGCTGGGCTTTGCCACGGCGCGTGATCTGGGCGGGCAATGTGACGGCGGACTTGGCGATGCGATTGCGGTGATCGGCGATGGCTCGATCACGGCGGGCATGGCTTATGAAGCGATGAACAACGCAGGTCATCTGGGCAAGCGGATGTTTGTGGTGCTGAACGACAATGATATGTCGATTGCGCCGCCTGTCGGGGCGATGAGCGAGTATCTTTCACGCCTCTATGCGGGGGAGCCGTTTCAGGAGTTCAAATCCGCTGCCAAAGGGGCCGTGAGCCTGCTGCCGGAGCCGTTCCGCGAAGGGGCGAAACGCGCCAAGGATATGCTGAAGGGCATGGCTGTGGGCGGCACGTTGTTTGAACAGCTCGGTTTCAGCTATGTGGGGCCGATTGATGGCCATGACATGAGCCAGCTGCTGCCGCTTCTGCGGACTTTGCGCCAGCGGGCGACCGGGCCGGTGATGCTGCATGTGATCACCAAGAAGGGCAAAGGCTATGCCCCGGCGGAGGCCGCACGCGACAAAGGTCATGCCACGGCGAAATTTGACGTGGTGACCGGCAAACAGTTCAAAGCGCCGTCCAATGCGCCGAGCTATACCTCGGTCTTTGGGGAAGCGCTGGTGCAAGAGGCCGCAGAGGACAGCCGGATTTGTGCGGTGACCGCTGCGATGCCAGATGGCACCGGGCTGAACCTTTTTGCCGAGCGCTATCCCAGCCGCTGTTTTGATGTGGCGATTGCCGAGCAGCATGGGGTGACTTTTTCTGCAGCTCTCGCGGCGGGCGGGATGAAACCGTTCTGTGCGATGTATTCGACTTTCCTGCAGCGTGGCTATGACCAGGTTGTGCATGATGTGGCGATCCAGCGTCTTCCGGTGCGATTTGCGATCGACCGTGCCGGGCTGGTGGGCGCGGATGGGGCGACGCATGCGGGCAGCTTTGACGTGGCCTTTATGGCCAATCTGCCGGGCATGGTGGTGATGGCTGCGGCGGATGAGGCGGAGCTGAAACATATGGTGGCCACGGCTGCGGCGCATGACGAGGGGCCGATTGCCTTCCGCTATCCGCGCGGTGAAGGCGTGGGCGTGGATGTGCCGGAGCGCGGCGAGATTCTAGAGATCGGTAAAGGCCGGATGGTGCAGGAGGGCAGCCGCGTGGCGCTTCTGTGCTTTGGCACGCGCCTGGAAGAGGCCAAGAAAGCCGCTGAGGCGCTCTCGGCCAAAGGCATCGCGCCGACCATCGCGGATGCGCGGTTTGCAAAGCCGCTTGATAAGGCGCTGATTCTGGAGCTCGCAACCAATCATGAAGCGTTGATCACCATCGAAGAGGGCGCAGTGGGCGGCTTTGGCAGCCATGTGGCGCAGCTCTTAGCCGAGGAAGGCGTGTTTGACGAGGGGCTGAAGTACCGCTCTATGGTGCTGCCGGATATTTTCATCGATCAGGCGAGCCCAAAGACGATGTATGATATTGCTGCGATGAATGCGGAGCACATTGAGGCCAAAGTGCTGGATGTGCTGGGTGTGGTGTCGCTGGGTAGCAAGCGGGCCTGAGGCTCTGAGGCAAAGGGTGGATAGGGGCGCTGCCCCTGCCACCGCAAGCGGTGGCCACCCCGGGATATTTTCCGAATGAGAAGACATTGGAGCGCCGGGGCCAGGATATGGCCCGGGTGACGCTCTGAGTTTGTCGCTTCGCCTAGCGCGTTAGCGTTGTTCTTCTTCCAGCATGGCTTTAAGCGCATCCCGGTAGTTGGGGTATTTCAACGCGACGCCGAGTTCTTCTTTGATGCGGGTGTTGCGCACGCGTTTGCTGTCTGAATAAAAGCTGCGCGCCATCGGGCTCATATCCGCTTCTTCAAAGGGGATTTCCGGAGGCGTATCCATGCCCAGAAGCTCTGCTGCGTAGGCGAGTATGTCCTGCGGCGGGGCCGGGGTGTCGTCACAGACGTTGTAGATGCGCCCCGGATTTGGAGCCAGCATTGACGCCTCAAGAACACGTGCGATGTCATCCACATGGGCGCGGGAAAACACCTGATTTTTCTTGATGATCCGGCGCGCGGTGCCGCGGCGGAGTTTTGCAAACGGGCCGCGGCCGGGGCCGTAGATGCCTGCGAGGCGGAAAATATGCAGCGGCAGGTTTGGCACGGAGGACCATTCAGCCTCTGCTTTCACACGCATCTGGCCGCGGATGCCGCCGGGATCAAGCGGGGTCTCTTCGTCCACCCAGCCGCCATCCATATCGCCGTAAACCCCCGTGGTGGAGAGGTAGCCAACCCATTCCAGCCGTGGCGCGGCCGCCTGAAGCGCATCGCGACCAATCTGCAGCACGGGATCGCCGTCATCATCCGGACGGATCGAGCTGAGAACATGGGTGACGTTCTGCAACGCCTCGTCAAAATTGATCGGCCAATTAAGAGGGGTGACCCCTTGGGCGCGCAGCTTGTCAGCCTGATCCGGGTCGCGGTGGGTGCCAAGGATGGTCCAACCCTGGGGCAGCAAACGCTTTGCCAGTGCCTGGGCGGAATATCCATGGCCTAGGGAGAGGAGGGTTTTGCTCATGGGGGCACAGTGCCTTTCCCTGTCAGGAGGGGCAAGGGGGCGGGGTTGATTTTAGGCATGATGATGGGGTGAGATAACGCATGTGTGCAAAATCGAAACCTGATCTGGACGCGGCCTATGCGCTTAAAACGCCGGAGGATTCCCGACGCCTCTATGCCGCATGGGCGGAAACCTACGACGCGGGGTTGCTGAGGCATCTGATTATGTACTGCCCAAAAAAGTGGCGGAGCATTTTGTCGATGCAGGCGGAGGTGGAGCCGTATTGGATATTGGTGCCGGAACCGGGCTGTGTGGGCAGGCGCTCACAGCGCTTGGGGTGACGCTGGTTGATGGCACCGATATTTCGACTGAAATGTTGGACGTCGCACAGAAAAAGAGAGTCTATTCCAGCCTATTTGCTGCGGATGTAACCCTCGGTTTGCCGGTTTCGGACGGTCATTATGACGGGGTTGTCAGCTCCGGCACTTTTACAAATGGTCATGTGGGACCTGACGCTCTGGATGAGTTGTTGCGGGTTACGCGGGCAGGTGGACTTTTGGCGTTGTCGATCAATGGGGCGCATTTTGAGACATGCGGATTTGCGCAAAAACTAGACGGCCTTGCAGGGCAGATAGTGGACCTGCGTTTGCCGGAGATACGGTTTTACGGGGCGCATGCCACCGGCGCACATAAGGATGATACGGGTTATGTGGCGTTGTTTCGAAAGCGCTGAATATGAGCCTCGGTTTCGGGGCATTTTTGCCCGCCGTAGAACATCGTGAGCACTTCGGTAAACGCCGGGTCGGCATTGTCGATGGAAGCAAAGAGCGTCGCCGTGCTGCGGACCTTGAGCGCGTCCACCGACCCCAATATGTCGGCGATGGGTGTTGCGCTGTGCCGGAGTAAAGCGTTGCACATCTCAATGAGGTGAGGCCCCAACAGCGGGTGGTTGAGGTAGGGGGTGGCCTCGCTGAGATCTGCCAGACCGTAGTCGTAGGCGCGTTGTGAACGACCCAAAATGCGCAGCTGCGGCAACTCCCACCAGATCCAATGGGTGACTTTGTGACCGGCGGTGAGTTCGGCCAAAGCCTGCGTGTGGGTCTCTGCCTGTTGGGGCAGAAACCGCGCGAGATCATGGATGTCCGGTCGGCTCACTTGCCCTTCCAGACAGGGTCCCGTTTTTCCGCAAAGGCACGGGCGCCTTCGAGCTGATCCTCGCTGTCGTAAAGCACATCAACGCTGCGCAGCTGGCGCTGGGTGATGCGGTTCATCGCGTCCTGGAATTTGGCGTCCTCCGCGTCGCGCACGATCTCCTTGATCGCGGCATAGACCAGCGGTGGGCCGGAGGCGAGCAGGCGGGCCTGCTCCCATGCTCGGTCCATCAGGGTGGCTGCTGACACAATTTCATTCACGAGCCCCCAGCGGTGAGCCTCTTCGGCATCAAACCAGCGCCCTGTCAGAAGGAGCTCCATGGCGATGTGATACGGGATGCGTTTGGGCAATTTCACAGAGGCCGCATCCGCGACAGTGCCGGAGCGGATTTCGGGCAGCGCAAAGGACGCATGGTCGGCGGCGATGATGATGTCGACAGAGAGAGCGAGCTCCAGCCCGCCACCGCAGGCAATACCGTTCACGGCGGCAATCACCGGCTTGTTCATATCGCGCAGCTCTTGCAGGCCACCAAAGCCGCCAACGCCATAGTCACCATCCACCGCGTCGCCGTCTGCGGCGGCTTTCAGGTCCCAACCAGGGCAGAAGAATTTCTCGCCGCCGCCCGTGAGAATGGCCACGCGCAGGTCGGGATCATCGCGGAAGTCGCGAAAGACCTCGCCCATGATCCGGCTGGTAACAAGATCGATGGCGTTGGCTTTGGGGCGGTCCAAGGTGACCTCAAGGATGGCACCGTCGCGCCGGGTTTTTACGGGACTGTCGGTCATGACATTTCCTTTCGTATCAGCGCATCTGCAGCCACAGCACGTGTGGGCGTGCAGATCAGCGGGTTGATTTCAACCTCTTCCAAGGTGGAAGCGTTGGCAAGGACATAGGCTTGAAGCGCCTCTGTTGCATCGAGAATAGCCTCTATGTTGGCAGCGTCGCCTCCACGGTAGCCATTTAGCAATTTCGCTGATTTCAGCTGCATTAGAGACTGATATAGGTGATCTCGATCTGCTGGAACGAGAAGTGATACGCTGTCTTCCATCAGTTCCGTGAGCACGCCGCCTGCTGCCAGTGTGAGCACAAAACCATGTGCCGGATCACGGGTGATGCCGATCAACAGCTCAGCCACCCCACCATCGACCATCTCTTCAATCAGGAAGTGATCACTTGGCATGGCAGCAGCCGCAGTATCGAGATCTTCTGGTGTCAGGTTGAGTTTGACGGCTCCGGCTTCGGTTTTGTGGGCGATGCCCTGACCTTTGAGCACGAGAGGGGCCGAGAGGTTTTTCGCAAGCTTGGCGAGATTGCCAATGTCTTCGCGGGCGGCTGATTGGTGCGCCGGGATATCCAGCCCATGTTCGGCGAGCGCGCGTTTTGCTTCCACTTCACTGAGCACGGCGGCATTTGAGGGTGCGCGGGGGAGGGTGAGAGGGAGGGCTGCTGGAGCAGTTATGCTGGCCGCCGCATCTGTTGCTGCGAGCGCTTCGTGTAGGCCAAAGAAAGGCACTACTTCACCTGAAGTCAGTTCTTTTGCCACATCAGGGGGCATGAGTTCAGGCAGGCTTGCAACCACGGCTATTGGACGTCCTGTGCGTTTACGTGCGCCAATGGCTGCTGCGGTAGCGCAATCCCAATCCATGCGGTTTTCATGCGGGTAGTCGACCACGGTGAACGTCATGGCGGTGTCGGGCGTCATCATGGCAGCCCAGGCGCGTGTCATCGCCGCTTCGTCGCGCCAGATGTATGTGTGATAGTCCAGCGGATTGGCCAGGGCGACCATCGGGCCAAGCACATCGCGCAGCTCTTGGATTTGGTCTTGCGTGAGCAGGGCGAAGCGCAGATTTGTGCCAAGCGCGGTGTCGGCCATCAGGCTGGCCTCGCCGCCCGAACAGCTGATCGAGGCGATGTTGCGCCCTTTCGGGACACCGACCATATGCAGGAGCTTGAGGGTTTCGAGAAACACGGGAAGCTCTGTCACGCGGGCAAAGCCAAGGCGCGACATCAAGGCGCGCGCGCCCACATCACTCCCCGCCAGGGAAGCGGTGTGGGAGATGGTTGCGTCCTGCGCCTCGTCACTGGCGCCAACTTTGAGAGCGACGATCGGGACGCCTTTTTCATAGGCCTTGTGCGCAAAAGCCTCCCAGGCACGCAGATCGGTGAAACCCTCGATATGCAGGCCAATCGCGGTGACACGTGGGTCATCCAGAAAGGCGGTGGCGATTTCCGCCTGATTGAGCTGCGCCATGTTTCCGCACGTGGCGACATAGGCGATGGGCAGGCCGCGGCGCTGGTTGGTGAGATTGATGGCGATGTTTGAGCTTTGGGTGAGGATGGCCACGCCCTTGTCCACTTGGTGACATCCGTGCTGGTCGGGCCAAAGCACGGCGCCATCCAGTGCGTTGATGAGGCCGTAGCAGTTGGGGCCAAGAATGGGCATTTCACCCGCGGCCGTGATCAGCGCGTCCTGAAGGTTGGCTCCCGTGGCGTCCTCGGACGCGGCCTCGGAAAAGCCAGAGGCAAAACAGACCGCGCCGCCTGCGCCCAGCTCTGAGAGCTCGGCAACCGCTTGGATGGTGGCGTGGCGATTGATGCCAATGAAGGTGGCGTCAGGTGGTGCTGGGAGGGCGGCGATGTCAGCGTAGGCGGGCAGGCCCAACACAGACTCGGCTTTGGGATGAACCGGCCAGATGTCTCCGGAGAAGCCAATTTTCTCGCATTGGCGAATGACTTCAACGCACCATGCGCCGCCGCCGATCACGGCAATGGATTTCGGGCGGATCAGCCTTGAGAGATCGCGGGTCATGATACCGCCCTCTCGCTCTGACTTTTGGCGCCTTCAGGAGACCTTGCCTCTAGCGATCCGAGTGGCCGAGATCCCTTTCCGGTTCGATCACGTCGCGCAGGCGTTGTTTCAATTCTTTGGCTTCCGGAAAGCCACCCTCGCGTTTGCGATCCCAAAGGAGTGTGCCGTCCACAGTGATCTTGAAAGTCCCCGGAACCTCGGCTGGTGCGATGGTCACGCCGCCGAGGGTTTCGCCAAATGTCTGCAACAGTTCCTGCGCCATCCAGCCGGCGCGCAGGAGCCATTTGCAACCCACGCAATAGGTGATTGTGACGACAGGTTTCATGTGGCGCTCCCCTCGGATCTTTTCCGAGGTTGTGCCGCAGTCGGGGAGGCAACACAACGTTTTCCATCATGCGCCGAGCGGCCGTAGAAGATCGCGGCTGATGATGTGGCGCTGGATTTCGCTAGTGCCATCCCAGATGCGTTCCACACGCGCGTCGCGCCAGAAACGCTCGATTGGGAAATCGTCCATCAGACCCATGCCGCCAAAGATCTGCAGGGTGGCGTCGGTGACACGGGCAAGCGCCTCTGAGGCGTAGAGTTTGGCGGAGGCGATTTCGCGGTTGGAGGGCAGGTTGTTGTCCAGACGCCAGGCGGCCGCGAGGGTGAGCCAGTCGGCAGCGTCAATTTCGGTGATCATATCGGCGATCTGAAAGCCGACGCCTTGGAATTTGCCGATGGGCTGGCCGAATTGTTTGCGCTCAGCCGCATAGTTTAAGGCGTAGTCAAAACAGCGGCGCGCGCGGCCCACGGAGAAGGCGGCGACGGTGAGACGGGTGGCGTAGAGCCATTCGTTCATCACGGCGAAACCACCATCGACCTCGCCGAGCACCTGCGCATCGGGCAGGCGGCAGTCATCAAAGGAGAGGATGTAGTTTTTGTAGCCCTTGTGACTGACGGAATTGTAGCCCTCGCGCACATCAAAGCCGGGCGTGCCGCGGTCCACGAGGAAGGTGGTGATGCGCTTTTTGGGGCCTTTAGGCGTGTCATCGACACCGGTTGCGATGAAGACGATGAAGAAATCCGCATGTTCTGCGCCGGAGATGAAATGTTTGGAGCCGTTGATGACCCAATCCCCTCCGTCGCGCTGGGCCTGACACTTCATGCCGCGCACATCGGAACCCGCATCAGGCTCTGTCATGGCCAAAGCGTCCATTTTTTCGCCGCGCACAGCGGGCAGAAGATAGCGTTCGCGCTGCTCGTCGTTGCAGGCCATCAGGATGTTTTGCGGGCGGCCAAAGAAATGGGTGAGCGCCATGGAGCCACGCCCCAGTTCGCGCTCAACCAGAGTGAAATCCAGATGAGACAATCCGGCGCCGCCGACTTCCTCGGGGAAGTTGCAGGCGTAAAATCCAAGGTCGATGCACTTCTGTTTTATCTCCTCGCCGAGCTCATGTGGCACCTGGCCCGTGCGTTCGACCTCTGCCTCATGGGGGTAAATCTCGTTCTCCACAAAGCTGCGGACGGTGGAGACAATCATCTCCTGTTCTTCGGTCAGGCCAAATTGCATGTGCCACGCTCCAATCCTGTTTCGCAGAAATCGTCCTTTGGCTTGACGGAGAGTATCATGCAGAAATATCCCCAAATCATGCGAATTTGGGAAAATCATCACGCCGCAGTGCAGAAGGTCGGGGTTCTGCTGTTTGATGGATTTTCCAATCACTGCCTTGCTAATGCGATTGAGCCTATGCGTGCGGCCAATATGCTTTCCGGCAAGGCGCTGTTCCTGTGGCAGTTTTTCTCTCTGGAAGGGGCGCCGGTGGAGAGCTCCTCTGGCCTGTCCGTCGCGCCGCATGGGCGTATCGCGGAGGCCACGGGGGATATGCTGATTGTGATGCCCTCTTACGGGTTTCGGGATCTCGGTGGATGGGTCACGCAGGCGGCCTTGAGGGCGGCGGACAAACGCTTTCCGGTCATCACGGCCATGGATACGGGCAGTTGGCTGTTGGCGGAGGCCGGGTTGCTGGAAGGGCGGCGTGCCACGATCCACTGGGAGGAGCTGACGCCCTTTGAGGAGCGGTTTCCGGATGTTGAGGTGGTGCGCGAGCGGTTTGTGATCGACGGCAATCGGATCACCTGTTCGGGGGCAATGGCGGCGTTTGATCTGGTGTTGCATTTGATTGGGCAGGCGCATGGGCAGGCCTTGGCGTTGGAGGTGGCGCAGCTGTTCATGACGCGCGACAGCGCGCGCTCTCACAGCGGGGGCGCCAGCCCAGCGGGGCGATTGGTGAGCCGCGCGCTGGGGGTCATGCAGGAGCATCTGGAAGCGCCGCTCAGCATCGGGCAGGTGGCGGCGCGGGCTGGAGCCACACAGAAGACACTTGAGAGCCGGATGCGTGCGGAATTGGGCGCACCGCCGACTGCGGTATATCGGCGTATGCGGCTCAATCTGGCGCGCAAGCTTGTGGCAGAGACAGATCTGAGCGTGGCTGAAATCGCCCTTCGCGCGGGTTATCAGACTCCGGCCGCCATGACACGGGCGTTCAAGGAGACCTTTGGCACAACGCCGCGGGCGTTGCGCCAGAGCGGTTGATTAGCGCGTGTACATCTGCTTTTTGTGAGCGCGCGTGCGGCGAGTGCCATCGGCGGAGCCGTCATGGAAGGTACCAAACCACTTATCAAACGGGATCTCAGAGGTGCCGTAGTTGCACTCAAAATAGCGGTGGTGCAGCTGATGAAAGAAGTCTCCGGATTTGGCAACCTCGGCGTCTTTGGCGATTAGTTTTTCAAAGCCACAATGGGAAAACACCGGGCTGATTTGCTGAAAATAGCTGTGAAACAGCAGGTGCAGCGGGCCTGACGGAATGATCAGGTGGATGAAATATGTGGTGAAATAGAGACTGTTTTCATACCAGTGATTGGAAATGCCTGACCATGGGCCGACGTTGACATTGCGGTGGTGCACCGCATGCACGTGTTTGTAGAGCTTGGGATGATGCTCCAGCCTGTGGACCCAATAAAAGTGCAGGCCGGACCACATGGGGATCAGCGCAAGCCAGAGCACAAAGAGTACTGGGGCTTGGGTGAAGCTGAGGGTTGGGATCCATCCATTGGCCATGACCCAGAAAATCAGACACTGATACACTGTCGCGACGGTCATGGCGCTGCCCAATGTCCACCAGATGTTGTCGAGCACCTGATTGTTGAAAGTAAAGGTGCCGTTTTTGCGGGTGAGGTCGCGCTTGTCGAATTTTTTGCGCATGCCCTGGCCTTTGCGCATGTAGAGCCACCAATGCAGCCCTCCTGCGACCACAGTTTGAGGGATAACGTTCATGAGCCAGACGGTGAGCACCCAGGACCAATGGAACTGCGCCATATCTGCGAGCGGCGGCAGAACCATCACATAGATGAGCACTGCGATCATGAACGGCACCGTAAGCGCGGTGAGCATGAGCCATGCGCCGCGATACCATTGCAGGATGGCGCGCGGTTTGGGTGGCCATTCAAACACCGGGTTCAGGCGCACCGGCTGTGGCGGGCGGTAGTGCCAGCGTTGGGCTTCATCATCAGTGGCGTAGTCATGTGGCATGGCGCTGGCTCCCTTTGATCTTGGCGAGGTTCAGGTGGCGTAGGGATCGCCCTCCCCGTCCAGAATGGCTTTGAGTTCCTGCAGGTGGCGCACATCCTGCTCCGGGTAGGCTTCCAGCTCCTGCGCGGTTTTCTCGGCAATCTCGTCTGACAGTACCCGCAAGGGCTGGCTGGTTTGCAGCGCGCGGATGTAGGTTTCGGCGGCGCGTTCGAAATAATAGAGCCTGTTGAAGGTGTCTGCGACCGTGTCGCCAATCACCAAGACGCCGTGGTTGCCCATGATCATGACCTTCTGTTTCGGGTCCGTCAGCAGCGCGGCACAGCGTGCGCCTTCGTCCTCAAAGGCCAGACCGCCGTAGCCGTCATCGATCACATAGCGGTCAAAAAAGGTGGCGCAGTTCTGGTCGATCGGGGGCAGGCGGGAGTCGGCCAAGCTGGCCAGCACAGTGGCGAAGATCGAATGCACATGCATCACACAGCGCGCGTGCGGGCAGGCGCGGTGGATGCCGCCGTGCAGGCCCCAGGCGGTGGGGTCCGGCGCATCAGCGCCGGTCAGCGCATCCGGGTCATTGGCGTCGACTTCGATCAGATCACTGGCGTTGATCCGCGCGAAGTGGCGCTGGTTCGGGTTCATCAGAAAGCGGGTGCCGTCTTCATTTATGGCGAGGCTGAAATGATTGGCGACGCCTTCGTGCATGTTGAGGCGAGCCGTCCAGCGGAAGGCGGCGGCGAGATCCACGCGCGCCTGCCAATGTTCCATGTTGGGTCGAATGTTGGTGATGGCCATGATGTCTCTCTCCCTAAGGTCACCTCAGCATGGCATAAATTTGCTGGTCTAAGACATTTGCGACGTCGCAAATGCACCTTGAGCGCAGGTAAATTGCGCGTGAGGGTTTCAAAATTTGCGAGAAACATCTTTTACAAAAGCTTCAAACGACAGCCGCTTGAACCTGCTGAAATCGCGTGGCACCTTGGGCCATGGAACATATGCAATTTCAAAGCTGGGCTGATGTGGCCCCACAGCTTGTCGCCGTCGCCGCAGGGCGCTCCCCTGCAGATCTCGTTATTCGCAAAGGCCAGTGGGTGAATGTGCACACCCGCGAAGTGCTGCCGGATCATGACATTGCGGTCATTGCCGGGCGCATTGCCTATGTCGGGCCGGATGCCAGCCATTGCATCGGCGCAGATACAGAGATCATTGAGGCAGAAGGGCGCTTTATGATCCCCGGTCTGTGTGACGGTCATATGCACATCGAAAGCGGAATGCTGACGCCAGCGGAGTTTGCCCGCGCGGTGATCGGGCATGGCACCACAACGATGTTCACCGACCCACATGAGATTGCCAATGTGCTGGGTCTTGAAGGCGTGAAAATGATGCATGATGAGGCGCTGATGCAGCCCATCAACATCTTCACGCAGATGCCAAGCTGCGCGCCTTCCGCGCCCGGGCTTGAAACCACAGGCTATGAGATTGGCCCCGATGATGTGGCGGAGGCGATGAGCTGGCCGGGGATCATCGGGCTTGGGGAAATGATGAACTTCCCGGGCGTGATCAACGGCAGCCAGCAGTTGCTGGCCGAGATCGCCGCCACGCAGAAGGCGGGTAAGACCGTGGGCGGGCATTATGCCTCTCCTGATCTTGGCAAGGATTTCCATGCCTATGCGGCGGGTGGGCCTGCGGATGATCACGAAGGCACCTGCGAGGCGGATGCGATTGCGCGGGTGCGTCAGGGTATGCGCATTATGATGCGGCTCGGCAGTGCCTGGTATGATGTTGAGACCCAGATCACGGCAGTGACCGAGAAGGGGTTGGATCCGCGCAGCTTCATCCTGTGCACCGATGATTGCCATTCCGGCACCCTGGTGAATGATGGGCATATGAACCGCGTGGTGCGTCATGCGATTGACTGTGGATGTGATCCGGTGGTGGCGCTGCAGATGACCACGATCAACACTGCCACGCACTTTGGCTTGGAACGTGATTTAGGCTCTATTTCACCCGGAAGACGGGCGGATGTGATCCTGACAAGCGATCTGAAGACGCTGCCGATTGAGCATGTGATCGCGCGGGGCGTGACCGTGGCCAAGGCGGGGGAGGTGCTTGTGGATTGCCCGCATTATGATTGGCCTGCGCATGCGCGCCAGACTGTGAACCTTGGCCGTGCGCGCGGGGCGGAGGACTTTGTGGTCAGCGCTCCGGATGGTGTGTCCCAAGTTACAGCAAATGTGATTGGCGTGATCGAGAACCAAGCCCCAACCAAGGCGCTGACCGCGGAGCTTTCCGTGGTTGACGGTGTGGTGGAAGGTGATCTCGCACAGGATGTCTGTCAGATTGCTTTGGTGGAGCGCCACCTTGGCACCGGCGGCGTGACCAACGGCTTTGTGTCTGGCTTTGGCTACAAAGGGAAAATGGCGATGGCTTCGACAGTGGCGCATGACAGCCACCATATGATCGTGGTCGGCACCGACCGCGAGATGATGGCGAAAGCGGCCAACCGACTGGGCGAAGTTGGCGGCGGTGTCACCGTCTTCAAAGATGGCGAAGAGATTGCCTTGGTCGAGCTGCCCATCGCCGGTTTGATGTCAGATGCTCCAGCGGTCGAAGTGGCCGCCAAGGCGCAGAATATGGTTGAGGCGATGGAGGCTTGCGGCTGTACGCTCAACAACGCTTATATGCAGCATTCGCTATTGGCTTTGGTTGTGATCCCGGAACTCAGGATCTCTGACCTCGGGCTGGTGGATGTGACCAAATTTGAAATGACCGACGTGATTAAGGCTGCGCAATGACACCACAGAGTATTCCTGTACATTCCCCCGCTGTGCCAGCTCACGAAACCTTCACTGATGCCAAGGCGGCGGTGGATCGGTTGGAAGAGCTGTATACCATTGCGACCACATATCTGTGCGACCAGTTCCGCCGCGCGCTGCGCAAAGGGCCGGACGGGCATCGCATTCGTGCGTTTTATCCGGAAATCCGCATCACCACGACAAGCTTTGCGCAGGTGGACAGCCGTTTGAGTTTCGGCCACGTGGCGGAGCCCGGAGTGCATGCAGCGACGATCACGCGGCCGGATTTGTTCCGGCACTATCTGGAGCAGCAGATTGCGCTGTTGTTGAGCAATCACAAAGTGGGCGTGATGGTGGGTGTTTCCAGCACGCCCATTCCGGTGCATTTCGCAGTGGCGGCGCGGACCGATATGACCGTGCCACAGGAAGGGGCGGCGGATTTCACCCTGCGCGACATCTTTGATGTGCCCGATTTGTCGACCACCAATGATGACATTGTGAATGGCACCGCCGGGCCCGACGAAAACGGCGTGGGGCATCTGGCTCCGTTTACGGCACAGCGTGTGGATTACTCGCTGGCACGTCTGAGCCATTATACGGCGACGGATCCGGAGCATTTTCAGAACCATGTGCTGTTCACCAACTACCAGTTCTATGTGACCGAGTTTGAAGCTTACGCGCGCGCTATGCTGGCGGATGAAAAGAGCGGCTACACCAGCTTTGTCAGCACCGGAAATGTGGAGATCTCTGATGCGGAGACCCCAATTGCGCCGGTTGATAAGCAGCCGCAAATGCCGACCTATCACCTGAAGCGCGCGGATGGCTCTGGCATCACACTGGTGAATATCGGGGTTGGCCCGTCAAATGCAAAGACGGCCACCGACCATATCGCCGTTTTGCGTCCGCACGCCTGGATCATGGTGGGGCATTGTGCGGGTCTGCGCAATTCGCAGAGCCTTGGGGATTTTGTGCTGGCGCATGCCTATCTGCGTGAAGATCACGTGCTGGATGACGACCTGCCGGTATGGGTGCCCATTCCGGCGCTGGCGGAGGTGCAGACCTCTTTGGAAGAGGCGGTGGCCAATGTCACCAAACTGTCCGGTTATGAGCTGAAGCGTGTGATGCGGACGGGCACCGTGGCGACAATCGACAACCGCAACTGGGAGTTGCGCGAGCATACCGGGCCGGTGCAGCGTCTGAGCCAGAGCAGGGCGATTGCGCTGGACATGGAAAGTGCCACAATTGCTGCAAATGGGTATCGCTTTCGCGTGCCATATGGGACATTACTGTGCGTGAGTGACAAACCTCTGCACGGCGAATTGAAGCTTCCCGGAATGGCCAGTGACTTCTATAAGACGCAGGTGGCGCGCCATTTGCTGATTGGAATTCGTGCAATGGAGCGTTTGAGGGAAATGCCACTTGAGCGGTTGCATTCGCGGAAATTGCGGTCATTTGACGAGACTGCCTTCCTTTGACCCTACGGAAACCTGTGGAAAACCCATAAAAAACACGGTTTTTGGCATCACAATTTGTTGTGTTCACCCACCATATCCCGTTAAATGCCCGCCATGAGGCCCAATATTCGGGCAGACTAATGGAGACCTGAAATGGCAAAACCGATGACCAAGACCCAACTCGTTGCTGCTCTGGCCGAAGACATGGGCTCTGACAAGAAATCCGCAGGCGCAGCTCTGGAAGCCGTTTGCGCGTTGATCACCCGCGAAGTTTCCGCAGGTGGCGCAGTGACTCTGCCGGGTGTTGGCAAAATCTACTGCCGCGAGCGCCCTGAGCGTATGGTTCGCAACCCAGCGACTGGCGAGCAGATCAAGAAAGAAGCCGACAAGGTTGTGAAAATGACCATCGCCAAAGCGCTGAAAGACAGCGTGAACGGCTGATCGCTTCGATAACTGATTACGGAAAGGGTCGCCCCGATGGAGCGGCCCTTTTTGTTTGTGCGGTTCTATGTGCGTGGCCCTGGATATTAGAGCTGCGCGCTGGGCGTGGATTTGGAGATTTCGATCTCTGCGTCACTCATCTCCTCAGCAATGCCGTCAAAGAGGGGGGTGGACAGATAGCGCTCTCCGGTGTCGGGCAGCATGACGAGAATGTTTGCGCCTTCGGGGGCATCTTTGGCAGCCTCAATCGCTGCGGCCAAAGTGGCGCCGGCGGAGATGCCTGTGAAGATCCCCTCTTCAGCGGCGAGGCGCTGGGACCATTTGATGCCATCCGGCCCTGACACTTTGATCAGCTGATCAAAGCCATTGTTGTCGAGCGCTTCCTGCAACACCCATGGAATGAAATCAGGGGTCCAGCCCTGGATCGGATGCGGCTCAAAGGATGGGTGGCTTTCGGTGGCCTGATGGGCGTCGTTGCGGGTGTTCACATAGCCTGAGTCCACCAGCGCGGCGTTGGTTGGCTCGGACAGGATGATCTTGGTCTGCGGGCTTTCGCGGCGCAGCACGCGGGACACCCCGGCAACCGTGCCGCCGGTGCCATAGCCCGTGACCCAATAATCAAGCTGCTCCCCGGCAAAATCATTGAGGATTTCGCGCGCGGTGGTGTGTTCGTGCATGTCGGCGTTGTCGGCAGTTTCAAACTGACTGGCCAGGAACCAGCCGTTTGCATCTGCCAGTTCTTTTGCTTTGGTGTACATGCCAAAGCCTTTTTGTGCCTTTGGTGTCAGCACAACTTTTGCGCCCAGGAACCGCATCAGACGGCGGCGCTCAACCGAGAAAGCCTCGGACATGGTGATCACCAACGGATATCCTTTGGCGGCACAGACCATGGCGAGACCAATGCCGGTGTTGCCGGAGGTCGCCTCAACAACGGTTTGCCCGGGCTGCAGACGGCCGTCTTTCTCTGCGGCTTCAATGATATTGAGGGCCAGACGGTCTTTCACGGAGCCCGCCGGGTTTGCGGCTTCAAACTTGACGAACATGTTCACATGATCGGGCGCAATGCGATTAAGACGCACCACCGGGGTATCGCCCACCGTGTCCAGAATGCTGTTATATCGCTGTCCGCGTCCTTTGGTTTGTCGGGTCATGGGCCTCTCCTCGGGTTTGAACCATGCCAAAAAGGTAGGCTCTGACTGCGCAGAGCGGTAGGCGTGTTGCGGTGGTCGCCCAAATTAGGGACGCAAACAGCGAAGCCCCGCCAGAGCTGCGACGGCATTCCACCGCGAGCTACAGAAGTGG
Organism: Shimia sp. R9_3; assembly: GCF_017743755.1. NCBI lineage: Bacteria > Pseudomonadati > Pseudomonadota > Alphaproteobacteria > Rhodobacterales > Roseobacteraceae > Shimia > Shimia sp. R9_3. Next base: position 452,147 of record NZ_JAGHRP010000001.1, read on the forward strand.
AACCCTGCGATGTGTTTGCGGGCAGATCAGGGCGATTGTTTTGTCGGCGGACAGGACCGTTTGGGACGCAAGGACAAAATGACGGGATGCCCGCACTGTACTGAGACATTTTGGGTCGAATTTCCCAAAGGTCGCAGGTGGCGGGTATTTTACTTTCGCTCGGACTTGCCAACCCGTAAAAATGCTCAGATCAACACAAAATTCCGAATTGGCGGTACCTAGCGCTGTGTTGAGTGAGGGAGGCGGTCTCAGACCGGGCGGATGAACGACATTCTGGCAGGGCTGTTGCATGCAGCCCATCTGATTTTCACCTTGGATGCGGATCTCATCGAGATCTCTTTGCGCTCTCTGCGGGTCACGCTGAGTGCGGTTTTGGTGTCTTCGTTGATTGGCTTGCCGCTGGGATGCTGGCTGGCTGTGCAGCGCTTTCGGTTCCGCCGATTGGTGATTGCCACACTCAATGCATTGATGGGGTTGCCGCCGGTTGTGGTGGGGCTGATCGTTTATCTGCTGCTGTCCCGCTCCGGGCCATTTGGCGTCTTTGGGTTGTTGTTCACACCAACCGCAATGATCATTGCGCAGGTCGTCATTCTGACACCGCTGATCGCCTCGATTTCGCATCAAGCGATCCGTGATCTCTGGGCGGAATACCATGACCTGTTGATTTCGCTGAACACGACGCGGCGTCAGCGCATTATGACCTTGCTGTGGGACGGGCGTCGGGCCCTTCTGACCGCGTCGCTTGCCGGCTTTGGCCGCGGCATTGGCGAGGTGGGGGCAATCATGATTGTGGGTGGCAATATCGACCACGCCACACGGGTTCTGACCACGGCGATCTCCCTTGAGACAGGCAAAGGCAACTTTGCGCTGGCGTTGGCGCTTGGCTTCATTCTGATCGGCTTGGCGGTGGCGGTGAACCTGATCATCCACAGCCTGTCACGCACGGAGGTGAGTGGACGATGGTAGAGACGATCCTGCCCCTCAGCGTGGAGAATGCGGTGGTGCGCCGCCGTGGTAAGGTGCTGGTTGGCCCGATCAATGCCGAGGTATCCGAGACCGGGCTGACCATTGTCATGGGGCCAAATGGCGCTGGCAAAACCACGCTGTTGCGGCTTTTGCACGGCATGGAGCGACTGGCGCCCGGGGGGCAGCTCAAATGGCAGGTGCCAGAGCCACAGGCGCGGGGGCAGCAGGGGTTTCTGTTTCAGGCGCCAATCATGATGCGCCGTAGTGCGCTTGAGAATGTGGCCTATCCTTTGACAGTGCATGGTGTGTCCCGAAAGGACGCGCGAAAGCAAGCAGCGGAGTGGCTTGCCCGTGTCGGATTGCAGGACAGTGCTGGCAAACAGGCGACGGTGCTTTCAGGAGGCGAGCGGCAAAAGCTGGCGCTGGCGCGCGCTTTGATCCGGCAACCGCAAATTCTGTTTCTGGATGAACCCTGTGCCAACCTTGACGGACGCGCGACACGCGAGTTTGAGGCGTTGCTGCACAGTGTGCATGAAGAGGGCACTCGGATCGTGATGTCGACACATGACATCGGACAGGCCCGCAGACTGGCGCAAGACGTCTGGTTCATACATCATGGCCAGATATTAGAAGCGACCTCTGCAGAGTTATTTTTTGAAGACCCAAAATCCAAGGAAGCGCGCGCTTTCCTTCAAGGAGACATTATCGAATGAAAATGGGACCACTTTTTGCGCTGACACTTTGGGCATTGAGCAGCGTGTCCGCGCAAGCCGAGAGCCTGAAAATGGCTGTCACAACGTCTTTCCACAATTCCGGTTTGGCCGAGGTGCTGCTGCCGGAAATTCAGAAAGACACCGGGATCGAAGTGCAACTGCTCGTGGTGGGGACCGGGCAGGCTTTGCGTCTCGGGGAAGCCGGAGACGTGGATGCCATTTTGGTGCATTCCAAAGCGGCGGAAGAGGAATTTGTTCTAGGCGGGTTCGGCGTGCATCGCCGCGAAATCATGTTCAATGATTTTGTGTTTGTTGGCCCGTCTGCTGATCCGGCCGGGATTGCAGGCGCGGCTTCGGCAACGGATGCGCTTGGCCTGATTGCACAAAACGGTGCATCGTTTGTGAGCCGTGGAGATGACAGCGGCACCCACAAGAAAGAGCTGGGGCTTTGGGCGGATGCCGGTATCGATGCCGAGGCGCGTGCCGTATCCTGGTACAAAGAGGCCGGCGCGGGCATGGGAGCTTCGCTGAACACAGCCTCGGGGCTGAACGCCTATATCATGACGGATCGCGCCAGCTGGTTGAAGTTTGGCAACAAAGGCGATCTCGCGCTGCTTTATGCGGGCGATCCTGCTCTGTTCAACCAATATGCCTACCTGCCGGTGAGCCCGGAGATGCACGGCCATGTGAAGGCGGAGCTGGCGCTTCAGCTTGAGGATTGGCTGGTCAGTGACCGCGCACGTGACCTGATTGATGGGTATGTGCTGGAAGGCGGGCGGCTGTTCGTTTTCAACGCCAAACGCTGAGTATGTTAGGGGGCTTTGATCAAGCCCCCTCATCCGGCACGGAATGTATCGCAAACTGCTCCAGTTCAGCCTCTGCCGGGGCGATGGAGCGGAATTGTTCGCGCACGCCAGCTTCGGTCAGCTCGCGCACCACTGTCAGCAGGGTGTTGGGGCTGTGATCTGCGCAAAGGTCCGCCATATGGGCCAGCTCTTCAGCAGCCACCGGTCGGGCGGCTTCCAGCGAGGGCGCGCCGTAAATCTCGACAAAATGCTGCGCGAGGGCATCTGTCAGGGCTTCGAGTTCGGCGGGTTCGATGGCTGTCACGGCCACGAAGGTCACGCGCCCGAAGGTTTCAACACCCAGCCAACCATTGGTGAAGGCCTGACGCGCCTTGCCGGTGAGATCCGCTTCTGACCAATTGGAGAATTCAAAGCCGCCGCTGATGGCCCATTCGCCGGTGCGGGCGGGGCTGTGGTAGACCCTCTGGTCGCTTTCATCAAAATGGATGGCGCGTGCGAGCAGCATCAGGTGTTTCCTTCCAAAAGCGTTGTCAGCGGGAGCAGGCGGGTGTCTTCGTCACTGCGCAGCATGGCGCCGAAATGTTCGTCGGTGCCGACAAATGTGCCGGTTTCTACGGTGTCGCCGATCGACCAGCTCACGTCTTCTCCAAGATTGTGGGCAAGGCCACGCCACTCGTTGTTGAGCGGTTTGAGGCCGTCTTCCTCCATGCGGTTGACCCAGACCAGTGTGTGGCGCACCCAGGCGCTGAGCAAATCTTCGGGCGGGATGTCGACACAGCCTTCCTCATAGAGCGCGGTTTGATCAGGTGTGTCCCCCGGCGTGTCTGCGTTGGCCGGGATCAGGGGCAGTTCGAGGCCGACCACAATCCAATCGGGCATGGCATTGGCATCTTCTGTTGAGGCCGCCACGCGGAGTTGACCGCAGCGCGCCCCATTCACCAAAATGCCGCCCGGCCATTCCAAGTGTACGGCGACCTCGGGCGGGGCCAAGGCGCCAAGCGCATTCTGAAAGCCGATGGCGCAGCTGATCAGCACCGGCATGGCTTCGCTCAAGGAAACCTCAGGGGCAAAGACAATCGCCGCGCGCAGCTGGTCGGCGGCCAGATTGTAGACCACCAATCCCGCGTCACAGCCCATGATTGCCTGCGTCTGCGCCTTGGCAAAGGGGTCCGCCGCGCCCGAAAGCGCGAGGCCTTCAAAGATCGGCGGGAATTGTGGTGCTGCCCTCATGCGGTGCCATCCGTAATCAGTTGACGCGCCAGTTTGCGGAAGACCTGTGCTTGCGGCGAGTCCGGCTTGGAGACAACAATCGGTGCCCCGCCATCCGCGGCCAGTCGAATATCCATCGCCAGAGGAATTTCCGCCAAGAGTGGCACGTTTAGCTTCTCAGCTTCCGCTGCGACGCCGCCATGGCCAAAGACATGTTCCTCGTGCCCGCAGTTGGAGCAGATATGGGTGCTCATGTTTTCGATCATGCCAACAATGGGCGTGCCGAGTTTTTCAAACATGTTGATGCCTTTGCGGGCATCTAGAAGCGCGATGTCTTGCGGGGTGGAGACCACGAGCGCGCCGGTGAGCTCCGCTTTTTGAGCGAGCGTCATCTGCACATCGCCGGTGCCGGGTGGCAGATCGACGATCAACACGTCGAGTGCGCCCCATTGCACCTGATTGAGCATCTGTTGCAAAGCGCCCATGAGCATGGGGCCACGCCAGACCACGGCTTCTTCTTCGCGGGTCATGAGGCCGATCGACATCATGGTCACCCCGTGGTTGCGCATGGGGAGAATGGTTTTGCCATCCGGGCTTGCCGGACGGCCAGAGACGCCAAGCATGCGCGGCTGAGAGGGGCCGTAGACATCGGCATCCAGCAGTCCAACGCGCCGGCCTTCGGCGGCCAAAGCGGCAGCGAGATTCGCTGAAACCGTGGATTTGCCCACGCCGCCTTTGCCCGAGGCGACGGCAAGAATACGGTCGATACCCGGAATTTTTTGCGGGCCTTGCGGCTGGCTGGGACGGGAGGGTTTGAGATCGGGCGGCGGGGATTTCGCCTCATGTGCGGTCATGACAATGGCCACTTTGGAAACCCCTTCAAGCGCGTTCAGGCGGCTTTCAATATCGGCCTTGATCGGCTGCATTGCCTGAGCGCGAGATGGGTCGATTTCCATCACAAACCGCACCTCGCCATTGTCGACGGAAAGCGCGCGCACCATGCCGGAGGCGACCAGATCACTGCCGGAGGCGGGATCAGTGAAGTCTTTGAGAATATTCAGAATGTCGTCGCGGTTGGCCATTCATTCGCGTCCTTTGATATTGCCGGTGACCACATGCTCCATCTCCAACCCGTCGATGGTGAGCACCACTTTGGCATTGAAGGTTTTCCCCGCGGTGGCCTCTGCCCCCGCCGCGCGCATGGCTTCCTCGATGGCCTGCTGGCTTGTCACGCCAACCTGCTTGAGGAACTTGCGCATACTCATGTTGAAATCGTCGCTCATTGCGGTGTCCTTTGCTAAAACGCGCGGCTAGGGCGCGCGTGTTGACGCGAGCCGTGGGACGCGCCTAGGTTTGCTACATGGTGATATCTCGGATGGCACGATGGGTTTTGGCAATCGCGATCAGCATCGCCGCCATGGCTGGTGCCGCTTTGGCGCAGGGGAAAACCACCACGCTCTACGTCTCGCCGGACCTGATCGAAACCGGTGTGATCAAATTCATGATGCCGCGGTTCATGCTTAAGCACGGGGTGCGGGTCACGCTTGTGGAGGATGCCAGCGCGGGCGCGGCGGCGCTGGTCGAAGATGGTCAGCGCGCGGTTTTTTCCAAAGATGGTGTTACCTATGGGCTGACCGTTTCCAACGCAGATGACGTTCATATGGCCACTTTTGCCAAATGGCTGACCGGAGAGATCGGTCAGCGCACGGTACTGACCTACAAACGCGATGGCACAGAGATTTTTGCGCCCCCGGTTGTCACGGAGGCTGCGGTTGAGGCGACAGTGTTTGACGGAGACGCCACGCGCGGGGCGGATCTGGCGCTTACGGCCTGTGGCCGCTGTCATGTGGTGGGCGACGCCAACCGGATGTCGGGCATTGGCTCCACCCCCAGCTTTGCTGTGCTGCGCAGCCTGGCGGATTGGGAGGAGCGTTTCGCGGCCTTTTATGCGCTGAACCCGCATCCGGCATTCACGGTGATCCCGGATTTGACCGAGCCGTTTGACGAAACCCGCCCGTCGCCCATCAGCCCGGTCACTCTCAGCCTTGAGGAGCTGGAGAACATCTTGGCCTATGCCGCGACGGTGGTCCCGGCAGATTTGGGCAAGCCGATTGCGCATCAGTGATCTCGGCGCTTGCCGAAGTAGTCCTCAGATGTGCGCACGCGCGGGCGATCTGCGGCGGCAAAGGGATTGCTGGGCTGATGGAACTGCGCGTTCACACGGCAATCATCACACATCTGGATCATCCGCGCTGCATCTGAGGTGGCGAACATGGCGTGTTTGCCTGCCAGTTTGCCCATGATGCGTTCAATGGTGGATTTCACCCCAAACGGCGTGCCGCATTCCACGCATTCAAAGGGCTCTTCTTCATGCACAACCTGTTGGGTGAGCGCGGCATCAGACGTGTCAAACTGGGGCACCAGCGAAATCGCATTTTCCGGGCAAACATTGGCACAGAGACCGCATTGCAGGCAGGCGTCCTCCTGAAAGCGCAGCTGTGGCTTGTCGGGGTTGTCCCCGAGCGCGCCCGCCGGGCAGAGTGATGCGCAGGACAGGCACAATGTGCAGGCGTCTTTGTTCACCAGTACGGCACCGTATGGTGCGTGCTCCGGCAGCGCGATGGGCGCTTCTGCGCTTGGCTGCAAGGCCTTCACGGCAAGACGGGTGACCTGCCTGCGGTTTCCGAGCGGCAGGATGGGGTTTGCCAATGCTGTTTGCGGCGCGGTGTCATAGAGCATGTCGCATAGCGTGGAAGGCTCTTGCGGCTCCAGAAGGCGAAGCGTGTTCTCTGCGCCGCTTAGGGCTTGCGCCAGCGCAAGCTCGCCGTCCAAAGCGCTGCGATCTGTGGTGGGAGACACCAGAACGTCCACGCTGGCAAAGCCGCTGGCGAGGCTCGCGAGCATTTCGGCGTGGCCAAATCCGCTGACACGTTCGAGATCCATCGGAATCATATCTGCAGGCAGGCCGCGATCAAATCGTGCGGCGAGGGCGATCATCTCTGCGCCGAAACTGCGGTCATGTACAAGAAGGCGCGGCGCGGTGCCGCCCGCGGAGCGATAGGCCTCCGCCAGAGCGTTGATGCGGGCAAAGAGCGCGCTGGTGGGCGGGTCATCGTAGGTGATTGCGCCAGAGGGGCAAAGGGCGGCACAGGCACCGCATCCGGCGCAGATATTGGGATCGATATCCACATGATCGCCGGACGGATGGATCGCAGACGTGGGGCAGGCATCCAGACATTTGGTGCAAGCGGTTTGTTCTGCGCGTGAATGGGCGCAGAGGCTTGGCTCAAGAGCCAGATAAAGGGGTTTCTCAAATGTCCCAACAAGATGGGAGGCTTCGAGGATGGCGGCGTGCACGGCGGGCAGGCTGTTTGGATCCGCTCTCAGGTAGCCTTCGCGCTTTTCCGGAGCGGGAACCAGCGCGGGTTCCCCACGCAAATCAAGGATGATGTCGCAGGTGGTTTGTGCGCCGTTTCGGGCAGCGCCGAACTGTAGCGGGCCACGCCCGCCGGGCTCCAATTGCTGCAGGGCGTCGATGTGCACGTCAAACTGTCCAAGCGCACCGGTGACACGTTTGACACGCCCGGCGATGACATCGTATCCGCGTTCGGTCGGGGCTTCGCCGCCGCTTGGAACAAGCACTGTGACGCTCAGGAAATCTGAAAGCTGCCGTGCGACCTCCATGGCCACATCCGGTGCGCCGAGGATCAGACATTGGCCGTCGGAGATAATGTCATAGGTTTTGGTTTCTGGCGTCGGGCGCAGCGCATCGGCGAGAAGCGCGGCCATTTTGGGGGCGGCTTGATCTGCATCCTCGGACCAGCCGGCGCGGTCGCGCAGGTCCACACAAAGGGGGCTGTCCACCTCAAGATCTTCGGCCAATTCGACAAAGAAATCCTGTTCCTGCTGACAGGCGATGACCGCATTTTCACCGCCGCCTGTTGCCTTCAAAAGTTCGGCAGCCGCAGAAGCGTCTTTGGTGCAAAGACCGTTGTGGACTTTGGAGCAGCGCAGACCGCTGGCCGCGGACAATTGCTCTGCGTCCAGAGTCATGCTGTCAGAACAATTACATAGAATCAAAGTCTTGGACACGATTTCCTCCCCTGTTCGGCGGCAATTGGTGCGATCGAACGCACCTAGGAATGCATGAATCTTTGATGCCGTAAAGCCCTGCGAAGACGCGAGAGCTTCAGGAGAATCGGAAGGCTAAAGCCTAGTGATTCTCTTGGTTTTGACCTCAGGTGGACAATCTGACCTAACGTCAGAATGTCGCAGCGCCTCTCGGATCAAAATGTCCAGTTTTGAGAGCGGATTGTCGGCTTTGTGCGTTTTCCTTTGGCAAACGGAGGTGTTGGGGGGATCATATCGGTGCCTGCAAAAAAAATTTGTAGGTATGGGAGGAGAACTAGAGCCGCATGCGCCAAGCGCCGGTTTCATTGCCACTGGGCATCGTTATTCGCAGGACACCCTCGGCCAGCCGTTGGGTGCCTTTTGCGTGGCAGGCTGTTGCTGTCTTGCCGGGAGCGGCGCAGGCCGACTGGCAGGTGCTGCGCGAGGAAGGAGATGCGGTGGAGTTTCATGCGGCCACGGTATCGCTGGAGCTGTGGCACACCGATACGGAGGCGTATCTGACCACGCTGTCATCGCGCGTGCCGTCGATCGGTGTGGTGATGCGCGAGAACGAAGACCCGGATGCAGATCATCCTTACGATATTCTGCTCGCAACGGCCTCGGCCTACGAGTTTCAGGACTACGCGGACAGCGGCGAAGAGCTTCTGGAGCTTGTGCCGATGCCCGAAGGGTTGATCGCCTTCTTGCGCGACTTTGTTCAGGCCCACCACGAGGAAGAGGTTTTTGTGAAGCGGCGGCGTGACAAGAAGCGCACCGACCTGACGGAAGACGGTCGCGGGGACGCGCGGATTTCGCAGCTGAGCGATGTGTACCGCGCGCCGCGCACGGGGAGGCCACATTGAGCCGGGGTGGAGATTTCTGGGCACGCCGCAAGGCGGCCGTTGCAGAGGAAGCTGCTGCGGAGGCGCTGGCTGTTGAGACGCAGGTGCTGGCAGAAGAGCACGCAGCGCTTGAGGAAAAGACGGACGCAGAGGTGCTGGCGGAACTGGAATTGCCGGATCCTGACGAGATGGATCAGGGCGACGATTTCTCGGTCTTTTTGGCCAAAGCGGTGCCAGAGCGTATTCGCCGCCGCGCTTTGCGCAAACTTTGGCTGACCAATCCGGTCTTGGCCAATCTCGATGAGCTGGTCGATTATGGTGAGGACTTCACCGACAGCGCCATGGTGATCGAAGGCATGCAGACCGCTTATCAGGTGGGCAAAGGCATGTTGAAGCATGTGGAAGAAATGGCCCGTCAAGCGGCGGAGAAAGAGGCCGCTGAGGCGGGGACTCTCGCCGGAGACGAGACCGCCGATGAAGCGGACGAAGACGAAGATGTGACTGCGGTTGCACTCTGCGAAGTGGAAGAAGCAGAGGTCGGCGGCTTGGAAGATGCCCCAGCCGCCACAGTGTTTGAGGGCGAAGACACAGAGTTTGCGGGTGATATGGCCGAAACCGTGGAGCCGGAGCCTGTAGCGCCCGTGCGCCGTCGTTTGCGGTTTGCTTTCGCCGCACAAGAACAGACTGGGGAGATGACACAGGGATGAGTGAAGTCGTCAAAGACATCGTGATTGCCGAGGAGGATCTGCTGCGAGCGGATCTATATGATTTTCTGGCGGCGCTTCTGGCGAACGCGCCGGACAGCGGGCTCTTGCAGCGCGCAAGCAGCCTGGGCGGAGACGACAGCGCGCTTGGTCAAGCGATCAGCACTTTGGCCCGTGTTGCCAAGGCCATGAAGGAGCCGGCGGTTGAGCGTGAGTTCAATGCGCTGTTCATTGGTCTGGGGCGTGGCGAATTGATGCCCTTTGCCTCCTATTACCTCACCGGGTTTCTCAACGAAAAACCGCTTGCCACTCTGCGGGCCGATATGGCGGGGCTGCGTATTACACGCGCGCCGAATGTCTATGAGCCGGAAGACAACATCGCCAGCCTGCTGGAAATGATGGCGGGGATGATCCGTGGACGTTTTGGCGAGCCGACGCCGCTGACACGTCAGAAGGATTTCTATTTCACCCATATTGCCCCGTGGGCCGAGCACTTCTTCACTGATTTGGAGGGGGCTCAGAACTCGGTGTTTTATGCCCCTGTCGGCACCGTGGGCAAAGCCTTCCTTGAGATTGAGACACAAGCGTTCCGCATGGGGGCGGAGTAAGCGCAAAACGAAACGTCGGGCCCCAACCGACATGAAGAAGGAGCAGACCATGAGCCAGCCAGAGGAAAAAGGCGCCAGCCGGCGCGATTTTCTGAAGCTCGCCACGACGGCAGCCCCAGCTGCAGCCGCAGTGGTGGCCCTTTCGCCTGATACGGCGGAAGCCCAACCGGCTGACCTGTCCAGCAACAAGATGCAGGACACTGCGCACACCCGCGCTTACCTCGACAGCGCCCGGTTCTGATCGGACGTTATCCCCGCCCCCGACCACCGGTTGCGTGACGCCCACCGGTCGGGATCAGAGAGTTACCTAGCAAGTTCCCGTTAAGGGACAGCAAGGGAGGAAACTATGCTTAGGAAAAAGACCAACGGGGTTGCGCGACGCCCCCAGCGGACAAGTATCCTGTCTGTTGCAGCTGAAAAAGCTGTAGACCGCCGCACATTCCTGCGCGGATCCGGCCTCGCCATTGGCGGGCTGGCAGCAATTGGTGCCACAGGAGGCACCGTTACTCAGGCGCAAGCCCAAGACGCCGCAAACACTGCCGTTGAAACTGTCAAATCCGTCTGCACCCACTGTTCTGTGGGCTGTACGGTTGTGGCAGAGGTTCAGAGCGGCGTTTGGGTCGGTCAAGAACCAGGTTGGGACAGCCCGTTCAATCTTGGTGCACACTGCGCGAAAGGCGCTTCGGTACGCGAGCACGCCCATGGCGAACGCCGTCTGAAGTATCCAATGAAAAAAGAGGGTGGTGAGTGGAAACGCATCAGCTGGGAACAGGCGATCAACGAGATCGGCGACGGCATGATGAAGATCCGCGAAGAAAGCGGCCCGGACAGCGTTTATTGGCTCGGCTCTGCCAAGCACAACAACGAACAGGCCTATCTGTTCCGTAAGTTTGCAGCCTATTGGGGCACAAACAACGTGGATCACCAGGCGCGTATCTGTCACTCCACCACGGTTGCAGGTGTTGCAAACACATGGGGCTACGGCGCCATGACCAACTCCTACAATGACATCCACAACTCCAAAGCCATCTTCATCATTGGCGGCAACCCGGCCGAAGCCCACCCGGTTTCGCTGTTGCACGTGCTGCGCGCGAAAGAGCGCAACAACGCGCCGCTGATCGTATGTGACCCGCGCTTTACCCGCACGGCGGCCCATGCGGATGAATATGTGCGTTTCCGTCCCGGCACCGATGTGGCGCTGGTTTGGGGCATTCTGTGGCACATCTTCGAAAACGGTTGGGAAGACAAAGAGTTCATCCGCACCCGTGTTTGGGGGATGGACCAGATCAAGGAAGAAGTGGCCAAGTGGAACCCGGAAGAAGTTGAACGCGTCACAGGCGCGCCGGGTGAACAGCTGCGCCGTGTCGCACGTCAGATGGTCAACAACCGTCCCGGCACCGTGATCTGGTGTATGGGTGGCACGCAGCACACCAACGGCAATAACAATACGCGTGCGTATTGTGTGCTGCAGTTGGCGCTGGGCAACATGGGCACAGAGGGTGGCGGCACCAACATCTTCCGTGGCCACGACAACGTGCAAGGCGCAACGGACCTTGGCGTTCTGTCCCACACGCTGCCTGGCTACTATGGCCTGTCTGCAGGCGCATGGGCGCACTGGGGCCGTGTCTGGGGTGAAGATGGCGATTGGCTGAAAGGTCAGTTTGCGACCACCACAGGTGCAGACGGCAAAGAGAAGTCGCTTCAGAACCTCACCGGTATTCCGGTGTCGCGCTGGATCGACGGTGTGCTGGAAGATCCAGAGAACATGGACAACCCCGACAAAGTGCGGGCCATGGTGCTTTGGGGCCACGCGCCGAACTCGCAGACGCGCGGTAAGGAAATGAAAACAGCGATGGAGAAGCTGGACATGCTGGTCGTTGTCGACCCGTTCCCAACCGCTTCTGCTGTTATGCAAGACCGCACCGATGGCGTGTATCTTCTGCCGGCCTGTACGCAGTTTGAGACCCGCGGGTCCGCGACAGCGTCCAACCGCTCTTTGCAGTGGCGTGATCAGATCATTGATCCGCTGTTTGAGAGCAAGCCGGATCATGAGATCATGGGCCTCTTTGCCAATAAGTTTGGCTGGGCAGACCGTTTCTTCCGCAACATCGAAATGGAAGATGAGAATACCCCGAATGTAGAAAGCATCACCAGGGAGTTCAACGCAGGTCTGTGGACGATTGGCTACACCGGTCAGTCGCCTGAGCGTATCAAGCTGCACATGGCAAACCAGCACACCTTTGACCGCACCACGCTGAAAGCGAACGGCGGTCCGGCTGATGGTGACTACTACGGTATGCCGTGGCCATGCTGGGGTACGCCAGAGATGAAGCACCCGGGCACGCCAAACCTCTATGACATGTCCAAACGTGTCTCTGAGGGTGGTTTGACCTTCCGCGCCCGCTTTGGTGTGGAGCGTGACGGTGACAACCTTCTGGCCGAAGGTGTGGCAAGCCTCGATTCCGAGATTCAGGATGGTTATCCAGAATTCACAATGCAGATGCTGATGGATCTGGGTTGGGATGGCGATCTGACGGATGAAGAGCGTGCTGCCATTGATGCAGTAGCCGGACCCAAGACCAACTGGAAAACCGACCTATCAGGCGGCATCCAGCGGGTGGCGATCAAGCACGAATGTGCGCCATTTGGGAACGCGAAAGCACGTGCCGTGGTTTGGACCTTCCCGGATCCGATCCCGCTGCACCGCGAGCCGCTCTACACCAATCGTCGTGATCTGGTGGCGGATTATCCGACCTATGAGGATCGGAAATTCTATCGTCTGCCAACCATGTACGCTTCGATCCAGAAACAGGACTTCAGCAAGGACTATCCGCTGATCCTGACCTCTGGTCGTCTGGTGGAATATGAGGGTGGCGGGGATGAAACCCGTTCCAACCCGTGGCTGGCCGAGCTGCAGCAGGACATGTTTGTCGAGATCAACCCGCGTGATGCGAACAATCTCGGTGTGCGTGATCAGGCGCAGGTGTGGGTCGAAGGTGCCGAAGGTGCCAAGGTCAAAGTGATGGCCATGGTGACCGAACGCGTCGGCGAAGGTGTGGTCTTCATGCCGTTCCACTTTGCGGGTCATTTCGAAGGGGAGGACCTACGGAGCAAGTATCCGGCAGGGGCCGATCCATATGTGTTGGGCGAAGCCACCAACACGGCGCAGACCTATGGCTATGACAGCGTGACTCAGATGCAGGAGACCAAAGCGACTCTCTGCAAAATCTGGGCAGCATAAGGAGGAAGAGAAATGGCACGAGCGAAATTTCTCTGCGACGCGGAACGCTGCATCGAATGCAACGCCTGCGTGACGGCCTGTAAGAACGAGCACGAGGTGCCTTGGGGCATCAACCGGCGTCGCGTTGTGACAATCAACGACGGCACACCGGGTGAGCGTTCGATTTCTGTGGCATGCATGCACTGTTCAGATGCGCCTTGTATGGCGGTCTGTCCGGTGGATTGCTTCTATCAGAATGAAGAAGGTGTGGTGCTGCACTCCAAAGACCTGTGCATTGGCTGTGGCTATTGCTTCTACGCGTGTCCGTTTGGCGCGCCGCAATATCCGCAGGCAGGCAACTTTGGCAGCCGCGGCAAGATGGACAAATGCACCTTCTGTGCAGGCGGTCCGGAAGAGAACCACTCCACTGCGGAATTCGCCAAATATGGCCGAAACCGCATCGCAGAGGGCAAGCTGCCGATCTGCGCGGAGATGTGTTCAACCAAAGCCCTTCTGGCGGGTGACGGGGATGTTGTCTCCGCGATTTACCGTGAACGCGTTGTGGCGCGCGGTTTTGGCACCGGCGCTTGGGGCTGGGGCACCGCTTATGAGCAAAAAGGCGGCTGATACCGTCAAAATCACCGGCGGCGGGTTTCCTTGCCGCCGGTTTGATGTTTCTAGGAACTCTTTCATGCGCGGTTATGGGCGGAGCCCTGACCCCATGGTTTCAGATGATATGAGGATGTGATGCGCGCGCTTCTCTGGATGGCTCTTTCGTTCATGTTGGCATGGCCAGCTTTGGCTCAGGACACGGCACCTGATCGCAGTTCAACGGGCGGCGCTCAGACGCTGGAAGATATCATGGCGCGACAGCGTGGTGAGAAACTGGATGACAGTTTCCGGCGTGATGCGACCGGGCAGGGCAATGTCGAAGCGTTGATTGGCCAGCTGGGCACGCGCGGCGTGGCGTCAGATTCCGAAGTGTTTCGTGCATTGCGCTATGGCAGTGCCAACACCACCACGCAGGCCAGCGGGCCGACCAGCACATTGCTCATTCAAGACAGTGGCATGGCCTGGCTGACGTTCCGCGAAGGGCCGCTGCTCACTTACGGGCTTTATCTGCTGGGAGGTATGACGGCTGTTATTGCACTGTTTTGGCTGATCCGCGGCAAGATCATGATCGAAGGGGCCAAGACCGGGCGGAACATCATCCGCTTCCTGGCGATTGAACGGTTTGCCCATTGGCTGATGGGGGTGTCCTTCATTGTCCTTGGGGGCACCGGACTTGTGCTGATCGCTGGCCGTAAGTTTATCCTGCCTTGGATGGGGCACGAAGCCTATGCCACCATCGCACTGGCCGGCAAATGGGTGCACAACAACATCGCCTGGGCCTTTATGCTGGGACTGGCGATGGTCTTTGTCATGTGGGTGCATCACAACATTCCGGACCGCACGGACATCAAGTGGCTGGCCAAAGGCGGTGGGTTGTTTTCCAAAGGCGTGCATCCGCCCGCCAAGAAATTCAATGCAGGACAGAAGATCATTTTCTGGTCGGTGATTGTGCTGGGCGTTTCGATCTCGGCCTCCGGCCTCGCGCTGCTGTTCCCTTTTGAGCTGCCGATGTTTGCCAAGACGTTCAATATTTTGAACATGACTGGTCTGCCGCAGTTGGTGACGGGCGGTGCATTGCCGGAAGTGCTCTCTCCCTATGAAGAAATGCAGCTCAGCCAGCTTTGGCATGGGATCGTGGCCTTTGTCTTTATCGCCATCATCGTGGCGCACATCTATCTTGGCTCCGTGGGTATGGAAGGCGCGATTGAGACCATGGCGACCGGTGAGGTGGATGAGCAATGGGCGAAGGAGCACCACTCGATCTGGTATGAGGAGGAGCTTGCCAAAGCGCAGGCAAAATCTGGCGCTGATCGGGCGACACCAGCGGAGTAATCATGCGGGCTGTCGCGCTGTTTCTTGGTTTCCTGTGTTGGGCCACCGGTGTGGTGGCTGGGGAGTTCTTTCAACTGACCGGCCACGGAGGCCCTATCAAAGGCATCGCGGTCTCCCCGGACGGTCGTCAAATTCTGACTGCAAGCTTTGACAATTCTCTTGGCCTTTGGCGAAATCAGGAACCGCTGTGGCTGGAAGGCCATGAAGCGGCGGTCAACGCGGTGGTTTTTGTGACCGACACTCTGGCGGTTTCCGCCGGGGATGATTTTGCCGTGCGGCTGTGGGATCTGGACGCTGGAACGTCACAGCTTCTGGGGCAGCATAAGGGCAAGGTGATGGCGCTGCGGGTGGCACCTGATGGGGGCAGTGTGGCAAGCGCCAGCTGGGATGGCACGGTAGGCATCTGGCCGCTGAGTGAAGACGCGCCGCGTCTTATTCAGGTCGGCAGCAATGTGAATGACGTTGCCTTTGCACAGGACGGTGCCGCGCTGTTTTCTGCCTCTGCAGATGGCAAAATACGTCTCTATGACACCGCGACTGGCGATTTGAGGCAACTCTTCCTGACCAATGGGTTTGGCGTGAACACTTTGGTTTTGCGTGAGGATCTTGGTTGGCTGGCTTTTGGCGCGGTGGACGGTGTCACAAAAATTATCACCTCTGATACTGCGGAGCTGATCAAGGACATCACGCTTGAGCGGCGGCCGATATTGGCCATGACCAGCAGTCGGGATGGCCGTCATCTCGCTGTGGGCGACGGCGAAGGTTATATTCTGATGCTGAACACTGAGGATTGGTCGATTGCCAATGACATCAGGGCCACCCATCGCGGGCCGATCTGGGCGTTGGCTTTTTCGGCTGATGGGGAAAATATTCATGCGGGTGGGTTGGATGAGGCGATGTTCAGTTGGCCGCTTTCTGATCCGGATGACACCCCCCGGATGGTGGCGGAAGGCCGCGCGTTTCTGAACGGCAATGACAGCGCATCCAATGGGGAGCGCCAGTTTCAGCGCAAATGCTCCATTTGCCATACGCTGACCGGAGACAGTGCCAGACGGGCAGGGCCGACGCTCAAGGATGTTTTTGGACGCGAAGCGGGCACGGTTTCTGACTACAGCTACTCAGACACTTTGCTGACATCTGATGTGATTTGGACAAGCCAAACCATTGATGCGCTTTTTGATTTGGGGCCGGACGTGTATATTGCGGGAACCAAAATGCCGGTTCAACGCATCACCCGCGCCGAAGACCGCGCAGATTTGATCGCCTATCTGCGCCTTTACAGCGACTTTGAGGACTAAAGATATGAGAGTGTTTTTCCTGGCCTGCGCAGCGGTGGCTGCCATTTCCGTGGGCGCCTACTACGGGCTGCATGCCATCGGGTTTTCTGCCAGCGATGTTGCTAGTGGAACAGCCGTAAGGTTGGATTGACCACATGAACCAAATAGACCGTGCGTCTGCGCAAACCAAACGTCCTTCTGAATTTGGCATTGGCCTGTCGACGGCTTCGGTGCTGGTGGTAGATGACGAGCCGGGCATCCGCAATTTCATCGTCAAAATTCTCGACCCTGTGGTCGGACGCATAGAGCAGGCGGCCAATACGGATGTGGCCAGCCGCCTGTTGGATCAGAACCATTTTGACATCGTCATTCTGGACAATGTGATGCCCGGGACCTCGGGACTTGAGTGGCTGAGCGAACAGCGCAAGCTTGGGTTCTTTGCCGACACCATTCTGATCACCGCGTTTGCGGATATGGATACCGCGATTGAGGCGATGCGCGCGGGCGCCGTCGACTTTGTTTTGAAGCCTTTCCGCTCCAACCAGATTTTGAACGCGGTGGCACGCTGTGTGGATCGGGTGAACCTGCGGCGGGAGAATTACCTGCTGAAGTATGAGCTTGCTGCGGGCAACGAGCATGTGCGCGCGCGCCTGCTTGGCAGTTCGCCGCAGATTGAGACCATACGCTCCACGATGGCCCGTGCCGCGCCTTTGCCAACGCCGGTCTTGCTGACGGGGGATACCGGTACGGGCAAAGAGGTCGCCGCGCGTGCGTTGCACATGATGTCACCGCGCGCCGACAAACCTTTTGTGCCAATCAATTGCGCGACCATTGCCGGTGACATGATTGAGCATGAGCTTTTTGGGCATATCCGTCAGGACGCGGGCGGGCGCACGGTACGTCATGATGGTGTGTTCATGAATGCCAATGGCGGCACGCTCTACCTCGATGAAATTGTGGAACTACCGCTTCCGGTGCAGGCGGCACTGCTGCGTGTGGTGGAGCATCAGAAAATCCGGCCTGTGGGCTCCTCGCGGGAGGTGCCGCTGGACCTACGGTTTCTCTTTGCCACCAACGCCGATCTTGAAGCGGCGGTCAAAGATGGCCGCCTGAGAGAAGACCTGTATCACCGCATCAATGTGCTGAATATTCAGATGCCACCTTTGCAAAACCGCGAGGGGGATTTGAAAGAACTGGCCTTGATGTTCTTGCAGCAAATCTCAAAGTCGCTTGGCGTGCCACCTCTGACTCTGTCGGAGGGGGTGCTCTTGAACCTGGCGCGGTATGACTGGCCGGGGAATGTGCGTGAATTGCGCAACCTGATTGAGCGATCACTGATTGTGGGCGAATGGCCGGCGGAGTTCGCGGCCAACGGTGCTGAAGAAGAGGTTGCGGCGGTGGACAGCCTCGCGGCGGTGGAGCGTCGGCATATTCTGACGGTGCTGGCAGCCTGTGATGGCAATCGTGCGGAGGCCGCAAGACGATTGGGGATTTCCCGTAAAACCATCGATCGCAAATGCGCAATGTGGAATGACTGACACAAGCGCCAAAGGGTCATCTTCGGCCTCAAGGCCAACCTGGGCCTGGCTGCCACGCCGCCGCTCCGCTTCTGTGCGGATGCGTCTGTTGGCCATCGCGCTTTTGCCAACGCTGGTCATCATGCCGCTGTTCTTCATCATTACGGCGGTGAATTGGTCCTCGCGGTTTGACAATCTGCTGATTGCCAAAGTGAATGGCGAGCTGACCATTGCGGATCAGTACCTGTCGCAGCTGCTTGAAAACAGTGATCTGCGGATGCAGGCGCTGGCGGCCTCGGCGGATTTTGTGGATCATGTTCGGTCTGACGATCAGAGTGGCATCGCGCGTCTTCTGCAGGTGCAGCGGGTCCAGCTCGGGCTGGATTTCCTTTACTACCTTGCAGCGGATGGTTCTGTGATCGCCTCTCCTCGTTTGGTGGATGACAGAAATCTGGCGCGGTGGCCTGTTGTGTCTCAGGCGCTGGCCGGGTTTGGATCTGCCCAGATTGATGTCTTTTCAGGTGAGGATCTGGCTAAAGTCTCCTCCGATCTGGCTGAGCTCGCGCGCATTAAACTGGTGCCGACACAGGCTGCGGTGCCGACAGAGCGTGTCGAGGAAACGCGGGGCATGATGGTGCATGCAGCCACGCCGGTGTCAGAAGACGGGCGCCACGGTGCTTTGGTTGGGGGTGTGCTGCTCAATCGCAATCTCCCGTTTATTGATACGATCAACGACTTAGTCTATCCGACCGCGAGTTTGACCGAAGGCAGTCAGGGCACTGCGACGCTGTTTTTGGATGATGTGCGCATCTCCACCAATGTGCGCCTCTTTCAGGATGAGCGTGCGTTGGGCACCCGTGTCTCTGCCGTGGTGCGTGAGGCTGTGTTGGATCGCGGTGAGGTCTGGCTCGACCGCGCTTTTGTAGTGAACGATTGGTACATCTCAGCCTATGAGCCGGTCACGGATAGCTTTGGCAATCGCGTCGGGATGCTCTACGTCGGCTTTCTGGATCAGCCGTTTCGGGATGCAAAATTTTCGACCATCCTGACCTTTGCGGTCGCTTTTGCGGTGATCGTGCTGATTTCCGTCCCTATCTTTTTGCGCTGGGCGCGACAGATATTTGCGCCGTTGGAGCGGATGTTGCGCACGATCACGCGGGTGGAAGGCGGTGATCTGGGGGCGCGTACTGGCGTTGAAAACAGCGACGAGGAGATCGCGCGCGTGGCGGCGCAGATGGATGCGTTGCTTGAGCAAATTCAGGAGCGCGATCGGGAGTTGAACCGGCGGGTGGCTGCAAGGACGCAAGATTTGGCGGAAGCAAATCGGCGGCTGGAAGCTACGACGCGGCAGCTGGTTGTGTCCGAGAAACTGGCGGCTGTGGGTGAAATTGCGGCAGGCATCGCGCATGAGATCAACAATCCCATTCAGGTGATCCAGGGGAATCTGGATGTGATACGCGTGCAGCTTGGGGATCGGATTGAGGACATTCGGACCGAGCTGAAACTGATTGATGAACAGACGCATTCGATTTTTTTGATTGTGAACAAGCTCTTGCAGTTCACCCGACCAGATGAATACGCGCAAGGCAGCGAACTTCATCAACCCTCGGCGGTGATGGTGGATACCGTGCCGCTGGTGCAGCATTTGCTGAACAGCGGGGACATCGCGTTGCAGTTGGAGCTGGAAAGTGAAGGGGCGGTTGCGATCAACCGTACGGAGCTGCAGCAGGTGTTGATCAATCTGATCGTCAACGCCATTCACGCGATGCCTGAGGGGGGATCATTGCGGGTCTCTACCAAGGACGACACGCGAGACGATCAGGCTGGTGTGTTGATCGAGGTGGCGGACACAGGTGTGGGCATGACAGACGCGCATCTGAGCCGGATTTTCGACCCGTTTTTCACCACCAAACAGGGGGAGGGCACCGGGTTGGGGCTGTCGATCTCGCGCAAACTGGTGGAGCTATATGATGGCACCATAGAGGCGGACAGCACCATTGGCGAAGGCACGGTGTTCCGCTTGTGGTTCCCATGCGCAGATCAGGGATAGGGCGCTCTAACGCTTCAGGTATTCCTTGTAGGGCTTGGCCTTCAGACCGCGATATTTTACGGTCAGCTCAAGCGGCGCGTCGTTTTCATCATAAATCCCGATCACAACACCTTTGCCTCCAGATTTGGTGCGCATCTCGTTGAGCTGTTCCTCTGAGCGGGTTGTGCGTTGGGATTGACGGCGGGTCCAAGTGAAGAGGTGGTCATACATCATCGCGATGATCTCGGCATGTTCCTTGCTTTGTCCGAGATCGGTGAGTTCATTCGGGTCATTGACCAGATCAAACAGCAGCGGAGGGTAGCCACCCTCGCAGTGGATGAGTTTCCAGTCTTTCGTGGCAACCATGAATAGTACCGCGTCCCGAACCGATGCGTTGAGCCGTGTGGCGATGGGGCTCGCCGAGTAGTCGTATTCGCAAATTACGAATTCGCGGTCTGTTGTCTCTTTTTGTCCATGGACAATGGGCAGCAGGCTTTCGCCTTCCAGTATGTGATAGGCTGGCTGCTCGCCTGTGACGTCGACAAATGTGGGGGCAAGATCAATGGACTCCACCAATGCATCACATACGGTGCCGCGCGTGACATCTGCCTCCGGGCTGGGATCGTAGATGATCAGAGGCACCTTCGTGGCAGCGTCCTGAAAGAAAGTCTTTTCTCCCATCCAGTGATCGCCCAAGAAATCGCCGTGATCTGATGTCAGCACAATCATTGTGTCCTCCATCCGGCCGGTTTCCTCCAGCCATGAAAAGAGGCGTCCCATCTGGTCATCGGCCTGTTTGATCAAGCCCATATAGGCAGGGATGACGGCGTCGCGAACATCTTGGCGCGAGAAGGTTTCTCCAATTTTGGTGTCCATGAAAGCTTTTAGAACGGGGTGGGCGTTCTGCCGCTCGCTGTCGGAGCGGACAACAGGCAAGACGTGTTCAGGGCCAAACATGGAGGCGTAGGGCTCCGGGACGATATAGGGCCAATGGGGCTTGATGTAGCTGAGATGGCAGCACCAGGGGCCGTCAGCTTGGACGATGAAGTCCATGCCGCGGGTGGTCAGATAAGGCGTTTCGCTGTCCTCTTCGGCGATATTCGCCGCCTCAGAAGAGTTCTTCAGGAACCAGCCAGAGAGGACGTTGCCCTCGTCATCCAGACCCGAGTTTGCGAAGTCATGCCAGGGGTTGTCGCTCTCGTATCCCTTGTCTTGCAGATAGGCGTTGTAGGCCTTGGCGCCGTCAGGGTCATAGCTGCCTTCGGGGCCTTCGGGCTTCATTCCGTCATCGCGTTCAAAGACATCAAAGCCGCATTCGGCAACACGGGCGCCAATCAGGCTGTCAGGTTCCAAACCCAGTCGCGCCATGCCTTCGGCATCTGCGCGCATGTGGGTTTTGCCCACCAACCAACAATCCATGCCCGCCTTGCGCAGGTGATCTCCCATGGTCATTTCGCCAACTTTCAGGGGAATGCCGTTCCAACTGGCACCGTGGCTGTGGACGTAGCGCCCTGTGTAGGTGGACATGCGGGAGCTGCCACAGATTGGAGACTGGATATAGGCGCGTGTGAAGCGGACGCCTCGGGAGGCCAGCCGGTCGATGTGCGGGGTTTGCAGGTGCGGATGGCCATAGCAGCTGAGGTAATCCCAACGGAGCTGGTCAAACATGATGAATAGGATGTTTTTGGCTTTTGCCATTGTTCCGCTCCCCCAAAGTCTTTGCGCTATCTTGAGGGGCAGGGCAGCTGGGTCAACCAAAGAAGCGGGCAAGGCCTGATCTCCGGCGTCGCCTAAAATGCCACGTTGTCCGTTGGCAGTATCGGGATGGTATTGCGTCGGTGCCGTTTTCCGGGTGAAAAGCGGGCGAGGGGACCGGATTGACCGGCATAAGTGAGCTGTGTGAGCATCAAAGCCAAGACCAATATCGCGTCTCAGACGGCGGAACCTGATGGAGCCTTTGCCCGTCGACTTGAGGTCGTGCGCTTCCTATTGGATGCGGGTGCTGGTATGCGCGATCCCATTGTCTTTCTCACGCTGATATCCGGATTGAGCCGCGCTGGGATGATCTTTGCGATCAATGAAACTGCGCAGCGCTATAGCGAAGGTCCGGGATGGTCGGTCGCGATGTTTCTGATCTGTGCCACGGCGATGGTGGTGTCGGGCTATTTTCAGAAGGTCCGTGCCTTCACTCTGATCACCCGGATTGAAGCGCAGATGCGCAATCGGCTGTCCGCACTTTTGCTGCGTGCCAACATCGATTTTCTGATCTCGCGCCGCCACGGCAAAGTCTATGGCGCGATGACGGCAGAGGTGAACCAGCTTGCGCAGGCGGTGATCCATCTGGTGGAGGCCATTGGGGCAGCATTGGTTTTGCTGTTTGCCATCCCTTACCTGTTTTATGTGAGCTGGATCGCTGGCGTCGCGGCTGTGGCGGCAATTGGTTTGGGGGGCATCGGTTTTGCCCTGATGGATGGCCCTGCAAGGCGCTGGGCGATCAAGGCCTCAGAGTCCTTTGCGGCGTATTGCGACCGTGTGACGGATATGCTGAGCGGCTGGAAGGAACTGCGCTTGCGTGGCAGCCGCCGCGATGCGCTGGAGGATGAAACCAAAGCTGTGATCGCAGCGCAGGTGGCCCACAAGATGCGCTCGGAGCGCTTGTTTGCTGCGAGCACCGGTGGTGGGCAGCTGGCTGTCGCGCTGCTCATGTGTTTTGTGGTGATCATTTTGCCGATGCTCTCTGGCGGCGATGCGATTGTGATGTTTCAGGTGCTGACCATCATCTTCTTGGTCAATGGCCCGACCGAACTCGTTTTCAACACTCTGCCGATTTTGAGCCGCGCGGAGGCGAGTTACTACAAGATCAAAGGGGTCGAGGCCGAATTGGCTGAGGCGCAGAGCCAAGCGTTGCATGTGGTGTCCAAACCATTGGATCGGTTTGACAGTATTGCGCTGCGTGGTGTGGAGGCCAATGTCGGTGAAATCGGGCGAGCGGATGTGACGCCGTTTCACCTTGGGCCGATTGATCTGACGTTTCACCCCGGGGAGACGGTCTTCATCTGCGGTGGCAATGGCTCAGGTAAAACCACTTTGCTGTCTTTGATCACCGGCATGCGCCATCCGGAAACAGGAGACATCCTGCTCAATGGTGCGCCACTGACGGATGACACGACCGCAATGTATCGCGAGCTGTTTTCTGCGGTCTTTGCGCAGTTCCATCTGTTTGAACATGCCTATGGCATGCCGGAAGCAGAGTTGTCGGCCTTGGAAAGCAGGATTGCGCAGCTTGGACTGGCAGAGCGGGTTCAGTTGTTAGGGTATAAGTTCTCCAACACTTCGCTCTCTGCAGGGCAGAGCCGCCGCCTCGCGCTGGCAGTGGCCCTTGCAGAGCAACGGCCGATCATTGTGCTGGATGAGTTTGCCGCGGATCAGGATCCGGCCAATCGGGCGTTTTTCTATGATGTGCTGATGCCGGAGCTGTCAGCATCCGGTCGGTTGGTGCTGGCGGTGACACATGATGATCACCAATTTGGCAAATGTGATCGCTTGATCAAAATGGAGGCGGGGCGCATCGTGTCGGACGAGCGCATGCGCGCACGTAAAGAGGCTTTGGGCAGATGACCAATACGCAATGGACGCCGTCACGCGGCACAGGATTGGCGATGTTGATCTCGCTAATATGCACCGGGTTTGTCACGCTGGTGGTGAATGTACAGATTTACCCGGCGCGTTGGCAATACGCTCTGTTCTACCCTGAAAAGACCGCCGAGCGCCCCTATACCATCAGCGAATCCATTGGAGATCCGCGCATTGGCGAGCCGTTCGCGGATTGGATGCTATTGTGTGCGCCGATCTTGTTTGTTGGTGTGGTGCTGCTGTGTCTGCCTGCTTTGCGCGAGCTGCGGGTAAGTGCGTCTGATGCCAAGATGGTGCGGCGTATCACGCTGCTGACCTGGACCCTGTTGGTTTTGCAGGCGATGGCCTGTGTGGGGTTGGTGGTTCTGAGCCAGTATCGCTTTCCGCATTTTCGCGATGAGCACATGTTGGGCAGCTATCTGTTCTTCTTCAGCCAAGCCCTGGTGGTGGTGTGTGGCGAGTTCCTGTCGCGCAGCTATGCACAGCTGGGTGCGGAAGGCCGCGTTCTGACCCCGCGCTATGCGGCTTGGCGGCGCGCCTATGTTTGGGTGCCGATCGCGCTGGGTGTAAGCTATCTGGTTTTCTTCCTAGGCAAAGGACACGCGCCGGAGGGACTGCGCTATGAGGTCTATTATATCTACACAGGGCTTGAGCTATTGTTGCTTTCCTCGTTCCTGCTCTACGTCATGACCTTTGCGCCTGATATGTGGCGGACGTGGCGTGTGAGCCGAAGTGGCGCCTATGTTTCAGCAGAGTCCTCAGCATCCTGAGCACGCAGCATTTGCGTGGCGCGGTAGGCGCGCTGCAGGGCGGTAAAGTGCGACAGGAGCGCAAAGCCGCCTAACCCCCAAAGGACGACCCAGCCGCCAAGCGCGCCTGCGATCAGGAGCATGGCGCATAGGTAGATCACGCGCTCCATCCGCTCAAAGAAATCAGGCCAGTCCGTGTTGGATACTGGAATTTCGATGGCTGTGCGCGCCTTTGCGTAAGAGGTGATCACCGAGCCTGAGAAACAAGCGAGTGCGAGTGGCCAAGCGTCGTGTATGTGGGCCAGAGTGGCCAGCACAACAAGCTCTTGGTAACGGTCCACCATGGCGTCAAAATAGCCCCCCGCTTTGGTGGACATGCCGCGTCGGCGGGCAACCGCGCCATCCAATGCGTCAAAGATAAACGCAAGAATGAGAGTGAGGCCATAGGCCACAGGCGAGCCGTGCCAGAGGTAAGCCAGTGAAACCGCAATCACGAGCAGCAGGCCAATGAATGTCACCTGATTTGGCGTTAGCTTGGCTTTCACCAAAGGCGTGGCCATTGCCTCCCATAGCGGGTCGATTGTCGATTTCATGAGCCCGTCGATCATGGTGTGTCCTTTAGGTGTAGCTGCGGATGAGGCGGCGGCGGATTTTGTCCAATTTCTCGGCCCGCGCGGCCAGGGCTTCTGCGCGATCGGCGTTTGGCGAGTAGAAAGCTGAGCTGCGCAATTTGAGTGTGGCAGCGGCATCGGTCACCGTAGGTGCCCAGCCCATAAATGGCGCTGCCAACGTGGCCGTGCCCAGCATGCCTGCGTGGCGTGCGCTGCACACGCGGATGTCGCGGTTTAGCGCGTCGGCGAGCGTTTGGGCAAAGACCGGGTTGGCGGCCACACCGCCCACGATGGACAGCGCGCCGGAGGTTTGAACGCCTTTTTCGCGCTGCACCTTGGACATGGCCCAACGCAGGTTCAGCGCAACACCCTCGATGGCCGCGCGGCGCATAGCGGCGCTGTCGTGATGCAGGCTGAGCCCGTGGAAGGTGCCGCGCAGGCTGTCATTGTCGATCGGTACGCGCTCTCCGGCGAGCCAAGGCAGGAAGAAAGGATCATCTGCCTTTGGCGCTCCGAGGTCATCAAAGCCGGTATCAACCGCGCCGCCGCCGGTGACGCCGCAGACCCAATCAAGCGCGGAGCCCGCGTTTTCTTGACTGGCGATAAGCAGAGGACGGAAGTCGAGGCCGGTTGTTACTGTGGCGTAGGAATGCGGCACGCTCAGGCGGCGGTTGGGGAAGAAGCCTGCGATCCAGGCCGAGGTGGCGATTGAGATATGCAGAGCGCCATCGGCAACTTCGCCAGATCCAAGAGCTGATGCCATCACATCGGATGTGCCGCCAAGCACCTGCACCTCCGGTGGCAACCCGAGTTCTGCTGCGGCCTGCGGTGTGAGCGGACCCACAACGGCATCTGCCTGTGTGATCGGGGCGAGCTTGCTGCGGTTGATGCCTGTGAGCGCGCAGAGCGTATCGGACCAGCCTTCACGGCCCTGTCTGGTGTCCATCACCCAGCTCAGGTTGGCGCTTTCGGGGCTGGTGGTGAACTCGCCTGTGGCACGATGGATGAGCCAGTCTTTTACGTCCAGCATCCAACGGGTGCGGGCGTAGATCTCTGGCTCTTGTTGCATGACCCAGAGCATTTTTGCGGTGGGGTCCATGCCGTTTTTGGCTGGTGCACCATTGGCGATGCGAAGCCATTTTGCCAGGCGTGGGATGTTGTATCCGAGCACCTCGGGGAAGCCACCGATGAGTTTTTGACCCAAAGGGGCTGCGCGTTTGTCGAGCCATGTGAGGCATGGGCGCAGTGGGGTGCCATTCTCATCACAGCAAATCAGACCGAGAAGCTGGGAGGAAAACACAAGCGCTGACGCGCGTTTGGAGAGATCAGGCACGTCCCGACGAAGAGCGGCGAGTGCATGCGCCAGGGCGCCCCACCAATCTTCAGGCGTTTGTTCAGCCACACCTCCGGAGGCCAACGACAGCGGATAAGTTTCGGTAACGCGTGCGAGCACGTTGAGGGAGCTGTCCACCACACCGACTTTTACGCCGGAGGTGCCAAAATCTGCCGAAATAACCAGATCGCCCATAGTCGTTCTCACATGCCTCAAAGTCTTTTCACCTGTGTTTCCTCAACCGTCTCAGAAGACTTCGTCGAAGGGACGGGATTGGGTCTGTCATGCTCCGGAATGCTTGGCAAGTTCAGGTTGCGTCAGCGGCGCTGTTGCAGGGCGTCTTGGAGGAGCGTGATGTAATCTTGCCCGACAGTATCAACATCAAAACGATGTGCGTGATCTGCCGCCCAGCTCTGAAGTGTTGCGCGCTGGGTGGCGTCGGAGGCCAGTGTCTTGATCTTATCAGCGAGCGCTTGGGCATCTCCGGGTGGCACCAGAAGATCTTTGCCTTGGCCGGTCATAACGGTGCGGAAGCCTTCGTTATTCGCGGCGACTGGGAGCGCGCCAGCGGCCATGGCCTCAATCAACACAAGTCCAAAGCTCTCTCCGTGCAAGGCAGGTGCCGCGAAGATGTCTGCGCTGGCGATCAGGGCGCGGGCCTCGGCGTTGTTGGGGGCAGGTTGGAACGACAAGTTGTGCAGGTGGTGCTGTTGCGCATAGGCGCGCAGGCGGTCTTCTTCATCTCCGGCGCCGGCGATGATCAACTCAGCATTGGGCAGTTGGTTTTGCAGTTCCCGCCAGGCCTGAAGCAGGACGGAAACACCTTTGCGTGCTTCAAGGCGGCCCATGTAGACAACCCGAAATGTTTCAGAGGGTTTGGTTGCCTTTGCTGCTGCGCGCCAAGAAGAGAGATCTATGGCGGGTGGGAAGATCAACGGCAGTGGGTTTGCTTTGTCGGCTTTCCATTGCGCGCAAGGAGCCTCGGACGGCACAACGATGCGGTTGATACGTCGGTTGAAATAACGTCCCACGCGCCGCAGCGCCCAGGACATAGGGTCAAAGCTCTCACTCTCTGGCAGGGTTGCATGGAACGTGGCGATGGCGGGCAGCTTAAGTGCGCGCCACATCTGCCAAGGTAGCAGCGGAGTCCAAGGGGTGTGCATGTGCACGACCTCCGCGCCCCAGCCCCTCAGCTCTGCAACAGCCTGTGCGCGTTGGAGGCGGGTGGCGCGACTGACCTCAAAGGCGGTGCCGTGGATTGCGAAGGGCCGGGCGGTGCCAACTGTCATCAGGCCTTCTTCCGTATGATTTGGTTGGCCGGGTGGGGCGACAATGCGCACCTTATGGCCTTGGCTGCGCAACCAAGCCGAAAGGTCGCGCACGTGGGATTGCACCCCGCCGGGGCGGTCCATCGCGTAGGGGGTGAGCTGCACAATTTTCATGATGCGACCTTTGGGGATTTTTTGAAACGGATTGTGGGTAAGTAACCGGCGAGCCGAAATTGCAGGACGATAGCGAGACCAAGCGCGAAGGCGGCGGGCAGAGAGGCAGCAAGCATTGGGTGCAAAACACCGTGAATGCCGAGCGCCCAGAAGACTTTGACGGAAACCACCGAGAGATAGCCCACGGCGGCCAGTGCCAGAAGCAGGAAAGGGGACAGGCGGCGCCCGACCGCGCCCTGACCGGCCAAGCTTACGCCAAGAAAGGCGAAGATCACGGGCAGAAAAATCGCAACTTTGCGCACCGCAAGAGCGGTTGCGGCATCAGAGGCCGCCGCGCTTTCTGGTGCTGAAGCGATGGCGCGCAGAGAGGCGTTGGGGAGATAGTAGGCATCCACCCCGAACCAGCGGACGGTTTCGGGGTCCAGTTCAAAGGGCATATCAAGGCGAGGTTCCAATTTGGGGGTAGCGGCGTTTTTGACGTCCCAGTAAGTGACCTGTTCAAAGGTCCAAATGCCTTCACGAAAGCTGGGGTGCGCGGCGTTGGCGTGAAGCACATGGCTGAGTTGCGGCTCTGACAATCCCTCAAACAACATCACGTCGCTCAGATGGGGGGTGTCGCCTCGGGTGAACGTGGCCCGCAGCGCGCGATTGTCCGAGACCACCCATTGGGTGCCCAACTCATTGTTGTGGTAGCGCTTGCCATAGTCGCCAAGATTGGCGGCCACCTGTCGGGACACGGCTTCTGGGCGAAGCCAGTTTTCTCCAGCCATTTGAACAAGACCCAGCAGCAAGCCGGAAATCAGCAGCGCGGTGATGCGGAAGCTTGGTCCAGCACCGGAGGCGGCGAGGATCACGTCGTCCTGTCGTTGGTGGCGCAGCAACGTGACGACAAAGCCGCCCGCAAGGCATGCCATGGTGAGCAGACGGGTGATAATGTCGACGCTGCGATAGCCAATATAGGGAAACAGAACCGACAAAAGTGGGGCATCAGTGGCAGCGGCCTGCGCCTGAACGGAGCCAAGCCATTTCGCGAGATCAATGGCCAAGGCCACCACAAGCAGGGTGAACATCATGAAGCCGATGGCAGCGAGGTCCCCGCGCACCATGGCGCGTACCGCCAGCCCTGTGTGGCGACGCCCGATCATCGGCGCACCTCCGGTTTCATGAGGGCTTCTCCCCGCCAAATCAGATAGGCCAGCGGTGGCCCCAGATAGAGCAGGGCGGCGGCGGCACAGATCAGAAGCGTGGGCAGGCTGGATGCGAGCCCAGAGAGGATCGCGCCGCTGGCGACATCGCTGCTCATCATGATGAGCGCGGCGAGTGGCAGGGCGGCAAAACGCAGTGGTCCGCCGCCGCCTGCCACCAGTGCCGCCAAGGCCAGCAGCCCGGCCATGGGCACCATAAGCGCGCGCGACAGCAGGCGGGTGATCTGGCCGGTTTCGCTGTCTGACAGGCTGAGCAGCCGTTCAGCCGCGCTGCGTTCCGTGTCGGTTTCCGGCAGCGCATCGGCCATGGAGAATGCAAAATCCGCGGATTTGGTGGCGAAGCTGTTGAGCGGCCTGGGTGTCAGATCTGGTGACGGGTAGAGGCCTTCGAGCACGTTGAGCTGTTGCAGCTGGATTTTATGGGTGTCGGAGACTTCGGGATCGGTGACATGCCAGTTTTCTGAATTTGCTGCACGCCAACCTCCGTTGATATCGGGCTGAAACACAAACAGATGGCCCCGTTCTTCGGCGCGCTCAGACGATGTGTTTGGCGGGGAGGCAATAAAGGTCGTGTCGCGCAGGGTTTGCAGGGTGGTTTCGTTGCCGCCTTCCTGAATACGGGTGAGGACAAAGTCTTTTTGCAGCTCAATCAGCGCCAACCGCTCGCCAAATTTGGCGCTGGGCAGGATCAGGCCCGCGTTGGCAAAGCTGAGCGCGCCGCCGATGAGGCCGAAGATCAGCACAAAACTCACCACCCGCCCCCAATGTACACCGGCGGTCGCTAGGATCATCAACTCGCCCCGGTTACGGGCATCCTGCGTGGCAAAATACGTGGCGATCAGCAGGCTCATGGCAAGCGCGAGATCGAGGATTTCCGGAACCTTGAAGCCCAGAAGATGTGCTACATCCACAGGGCCTCCACCCAGACGCAGGGCGTGTTCCATCAATGTGGTGAAGCTTTCAGCAAGAAAGATCGCCTCGATCACGAGCAGCAGAAGCAAAAGCCGCAGCAAAAGCGGTTTGCCCAGCACACGCAGCGCCGGAAGGCGCAGGAAGGTTCCCAATCGGCTCATGGGCGGAGTGTCACCATGTGTCGCGCCGCTGGCAAGCCGCTCACCACAATACGCTGAGGAAGTGGACCGCCACAAGGCCAGCGCTTGCGGCAATCCAGCTGTCCAGACTGTCCAGAAGTCCGCCTTGGCGCGCAAGGACGCGGGGATAGTCCTTCACACCAGCGATGCGCTTGTGGCGTGAGGCGGAGAGGTCTCCTGCCACAGCGAGGGCGCCGACGAAAAGTGCGGTGGCGGCAGCTTTGAGTGGGGAAAAGCCCCAGATCGTCGCAGCCACAACAAGTGCGATCACAAGTGCCATTGCACCACCGGCAAGGCCCTCGATGGTTTTGTTGGGGCTGAGGATCGGGAAGGCTTTGGTGCGCCCCAGAAGGCTGCCGATTAGGAGGGCGAAACTGTCAAAAATTTCGACCAGAACGTAGGCAGCCAACATGAGTGCGGTGAGTTCTGGGTGTGCAGCGCCATACGCGAGCAGCGCCATGGGCAGTATGGGAAATAGCAGCACGTCGACCGCGGCATTGGGCAAAGTTGGACGGGCTGCCAGTTGACGGGCGAACAGCAGGAACCACAGGCCAGCACATGCGATCGCCACCGGGGTAAACAGCGCGCTGATCACGGTGAGACCAGCGGCAGCAAGAGCCGCCAAAATCACGTGAGTTTCTTTGGCAAGACGCAGCGTGGCGACCTCGTAACCGATCCGGGCAGCGGCGAGTGTCAGGCCTGCGACCAGAGCCTGCGGCCCCAGAAGGAAGAGCGCGAGCAGACAGATCAGGATGAGGGTGGCGCTCAGCAGAGTGACGACAAGGTCGAGGCTTTTGCGGCGGATGTTTGGGATCAATGCCAGCAAAAGCAGCATGACAAATCCCGCGCCGATGATGACCGCTGCGGCCACGGCAATGTCTTGGACGGTGGGCGTGGTCATTGGTTGCCGTGCTGGGAAATGATACGTTTTTGGTGCCAGCGCAGAACCGGAGCAATCAGGCTGCCAAGGCGGTTGAGCGCGGCCATCTGAAAGCCCGGTGCAACCGTGGCGTGACCCGCCTTCATCCCCGCAATGAGACGTGCGGCGATGTCTTCAGGCTGCCAGATGCCTCCCCCTTCGGTGATCTTCTGGGTGGCCATGGGCTTGGTGCGTTTCTCTTCGGTCAGCTGAGGCGTATCGGTGTCAGGCGGATAGATCACCGTTGTGGTGATGTTGGCAGCCGCCAGTTCGAGATGCAAAATCTCCGCCAATCCGCGCAGGGCAAATTTGGACGGAGCATAGGCACCATAGCCATAGATGCCAAAGAATGCCGCGCCGGAGGAGATTAGGCCGATGTGTCCGCCACCAGCGTCCTGCATCGGTTTGGTCAACGCTTGAACAAAAGTGAGCGTGCCAAAATAGTTCACGTCCATATGCCTGCGGTGGAGGTCTGCGCTTTGCGCGTGAAAAAGCCCCGGCTGGGCGATGCCCGCGCTGGCGATGGCCATTTCGGGAGCACCCAGCTTTAGGACAGCATCGGAAAGCGCCTCTGTCAGCGCGACTTCATTGGCGACGTCGACGGCATATGTTTCCACATTGATTTTGGGCGCTGCCTGCAGCAGGGCGTCGCGCGCGGCCAGCAATCGGCTGGAATCACGCGCAAACAGTGCGAGGTCGTGCCCCTTCACCGCAAGCTGCATCGCCGCGGCAAACCCGATGCCGCTTGAGCCGCCTGTAATGAAGGCGGCACGCATCAGCTGGCCTCGTTGACGAACCGCAACACCACGTCATGCGCGTCGGTGTCTTCGATCTGTTCTGGAGGATGCTTGAACAGGAAGGCGCTTGCTTCGGTGATGGGGCCGGACAGGCCGCGATCACGTGCAATGCGGGCCAGACGGATCGCCACCAGCGCTTCAGCGGCGGCATTCGGGCTGTCTTCCACATCTAGACGCACTTCGATGTTGGTGCGCGCGCCCCCAAAGAGACGGCCTTCAAGGCGCACATAGGCAACCTTACGGTCGTTCAGCCATGGCACATAATCTGATGGGCCGATGCGGATGTCATTTTCGTGCAGGCGCTCTTCCATCGCGGATTGCACCGCCTCGGTCTTGCTTTCCCGCTTGTTGGCCAGACGAGCGTTCTCGCTCATGTTCAGGAAGTCGGTGTTGCCCCCCACGTTGAGCTGATAGGTGCGATCGATTTCGACGCCGCGCATTTCCGCCAGATTGGCAAGCGTACGGTGCAGTACGGTTGCACCCATTTGCGCTTTGAAGTCATCGCCCAGGATCGGGATGCCTGCAGCGCGGAATTTGTCCGCCCATACCGGATGAGACGCAATGAAGACCGGGATGCCATTCACGACAGCCACACCTGCTTCAAGCGCGCACTCTACATAAAACTCCACCGCTTTCTGAGAGCCAACGGGCAGGAAGATGATCATGATTTCCGCTTCAAGCTCTTTCAGCTTGGCGACGATCTCTTCCTTGCTGAGCGCGTTCTCTGAGGACAGACGGAAGCTGCGATCTTCCGGGTTAGCGAGCATGTGAGCAGCCACACCATCCAGATCGGGACCACGTAGGACCGGGCCGGTTTGCTCTGCCAGATCGGTGTGAAACTGTTCGGTGCAGTTGGGTGCCGCAAAAGCCGCTTCGCCCAGCGTTTTGCCAACCTTGCGGCTGTCCACGTCAAAGCCAGCGACCAGTTCAACATTCGCAGGTGTATAGCCCGCCAGGTCCGGGAAGCTAACGCCAACAGCCTCATCGCCAAGAGCGCGGCAGTAGGAAACACCTTGGATCAGCGAGCTGGCACAGTTGCCAACACCAACAATCACTGTGCGGATCGGAGAAGAAGGGGATTTTATCATTCGTTGAAAGCTCCACCGGAAACGGCAATAGTGTGGGTCACATAGAGCCCCGTTTGGGGGTCGGTTGTATAAAGACGCAGACGGGTGACTTTGGGCAAGAGCCCACTTTCGTCAACATCGAGATAGCCATAAATCAGCTGGTATTCGCGGCCGTCCTGTTCTGTAAACAGGGCCGCTTTGAAAGGTGCAATCTGGCGCAGTTCCAGCTTTTGAGATTTCAGTGCATTGAAGGCCAGAGTGCGCGATGTGGCGGAAGCGTGCGATTTCAGGCGGACGCCGAAGCCAAACACGCGCTCATACCAGCGCAGCGCCATGGTCTGCCCTTCATCGGCATAGCGGCGCCAAAAGACGGACACTGGTGATTTGTCGATCAGGCTGCCCGCGTCGTCAAAGCGCGCGCTGTAGACCACGGTGTTGGCGTTCATATTGCGTTGCAAGAAGAACAGCTGACCGGGTTCATCAGGATGCGGGAAGTCCGGATTTGCCAATGGTAAGACGTCGCTTTGCTCAGAAGAGGTGAGCGCGAGTTGCGGCTTTGCCTTGGCCGCAGTTGCCTGCAGTGTCAGGCAGAAGGCTGCAAAAAATGCCAACAACATCGCAAAGGTCGACCCGTTGCGATGCGTCAGGGAGGTGCCCTGAAAGCCCGTGTGAGCAGTCAGGAACATGGGCTTATTCCGCGCTCATACGTTGCCGCAAAGCTGCGGCAGCCTCAGAAGCCTTCGCAACCGCATCGATCACGCGATCCAGATCGGCTTCGCTATGAGCGGCGGAGATGAAGAACCGGATGCGTGGCATGTCTTTGGGTACGCCCACATGCACCACGGGTGGCGCATAGATGCCCTGTTGCATGAGGGCTTCAGCGACAAAGACGCAGTCTTCGGGCGTTTCAAACAGGATCGGAACAACGGCCTCACCGATGGCGGTGCCAGTATCCAGGCCTGCTTCGGCCGCTTTGGTGAGGAAGCGTCGCGAGTTGGCGCGTAATTTGGCAACACGGCTTGGCTCATCCTTAAGGAGGTTGAGTGCCGCATGTGCGCTTGCAACCGTCGCAGGAGGCAGGCCTACGGAGTAGACAAAGCCCGGAAGACAGAACCGCATCCATTCGATGACGTCGGCATTTGCAGCAATGAAACCGCCAGAGGATGCGAAGCTTTTGGACAGTGTTCCAATAGCGATTTCCACTCGGTTGGGATCTTCGCCGAAGTGTTCACAAAGACCGCGACCGGTTTCGCCGAGAACGCCGTAGGAATGGGCTTCATCCAGCAAAAGCCACGCGTCACAGGCGTCTTTCATATCCAGCAGACGGGGCAGGTCGGTGATGTCACCGTCCATGGAGAACAGCCCATCGGTGCAAATCAGCACACGCCCGTGCTCCGCGCGGTGTTCGTGCAAAATGCGCTCCAGATCATCCAGATCATTGTGCGCATAGGACTCAAAGCGTGCTTTTGTGCCGCGTGCGCCTATGATGATGGAGTTGTGGGCAAGCTCATCGACAATCACGAGGTCGCGCGGGCCAAGCAGGAGGCCAAGCACGGAGACATTGGTGAGGTAGCCCGAGATCACTGAAAGCACGCCGCCGACACCGAGGAATTCGGCCATGTCGTTTTCAAGCGCACGATGGGCGAGCCGTTCACCGCCTACAAGGCGGGAGGCGCCCACGCCTGTGCCCTGCGCATCAATGGCCTCTTTGGCAGCACCTGTCGTTTTCGGATGATGCATAAGGCCGAGGTAGTCATAGTGCGACATGGACAGGAAACCATGTGGCCATTGTTCTGCCTTTGCTTCCAGATCATCGGTCGGAACAAAATAGGGATGGCCGTTTTCGATCAATGCGCGGCCGCTCAGACGAAAACGGCGTTCAGCAAAGGTGAGAAAGCTGGTGTTTTTGGTTTTCATCCAAGTCTCCGCAGCCTGCGCTGCGCTTATTTTTAGAATTCAAAAGTGATCCAACAGCGCGGCCTCCGCGGTGGGTTAGTCACGAAATTTTAATATGACCGCTTCGTGGCATCCGGTCCAGCACAATGCAAGGGCAGATTTCTTCGGGCGCATTGCTTTTGCGCTTGTGTGGCTTGGTGAACGCCATTTGGGCAGATCGTGAACATAAGCCGTTTCTAGATGCTTGCTCCTACAAGAATAATCATGTTCAGATGAAACGGAACGCGCCGCCGCAAGGTGGATTAAAAAGAGCGTGGCAGGGGACTATTGCTTTGACAGCACTATTAACTGTGCGAAATCTTACAATTGGCTTTGAAAAAGCCAAACCTGTGGTGGATGACGTCAGTTTTTCAGTCGCCGCCGGAAAGACCCTCGCGCTGGTAGGCGAAAGCGGGTCGGGGAAGACCTTGAGCTGTCGCGCGGCTTTGCGGATTTTGCCTGCGGCTGCCCAGTTGCGCGGTGGTCAGATCGAGTTTGCGGGACGTGGCGGAGATGCGCCGATCGACATCACCAAACTGAGCGAACGCAAGATGCGCAGTATTCGCGGCAATCGGATTTCGATGATTTTTCAGGAGCCGATGCGCTCGCTGTCCCCGCTGCACCGCATTGGCAACCAGGTGTCTGAAGCGCTGAAGTTGCATCATGATTTTGACGCGGCCAAGCGCAAGAAACTGGTTCTTGAGAAGTTTGAGCGCGTTGGCTTTCCAAGCCCTGAACGCGTCTACAATTCCTATCCGTTTGAGCTCTCAGGCGGGATGCGCCAACGTGCTATGATTGCGATGGCGATGGTTGGGCGGCCTGATCTGCTGATTGCGGACGAGCCGACAACCGCGCTTGATGTGACAACGCAGGCGCAGGTTTTGGGGTTGATCAAGGATCTTCAGGCCGAGACCGGCATGGGAGTGATTTTGGTGACCCATGACCTTGGCGTGGTGGCCAATATGGCGGACGATGTGGTGGTGATGAACCGTGGCCGCGTCATGGAGGCGGGGCCTGCCCCCCTGATCCTGCGCGATCCGCATCACCCTTACACGAAAGACTTGATGGCAGCGGCACCGGAAATTCCGGCCACGCCGGCAGATCGACCAGATGAGGAGGAACGCGACTACATCCTTGAGATGCGGGACGTGAACAAAACCTATGAGCTTAAGGCCTCCTCACCTTGGGGTGCCAAATCCGTGGTAAATGCCGTCCGAGGTGTGGACTTTGGGGTGGAGCGCGGCAAAACACTGGCGGTAGTGGGTGAATCCGGATCCGGTAAAACCACATGTGCGCGCATGGCGCTCGGTGCGGAGCGCGCGGATAGCGGGGCCTCAATCCTGTTTCGCGCAGAGCCCGGCGCTGAGCCAGTCAACCTTCAGGATTTGAACCGGGCGGAGCGCCTGGCGTTTCAGCGCAAGGCTCAAATGGTGTTTCAGGACCCCTACAGCACGCTTAATCCGCGCATGCGGGTGAAAGATGCGCTTTGTGAACCTCTGGAGATTCACAACATTGGATCTCCGTCAGAGCGTGTTGACCGGGCCGTGGAAATTTTGCGCTGGGTAGGGTTGAATGAAAACATGCTCACGCGCTTTCCACATGCCTTCTCCGGCGGGCAACGCCAGCGACTTTCCATTGCGCGGGCATTGATGCTTGGGCCGACGTTTCTGGTATGTGATGAGCCGACATCAGCACTGGATGTTTCTGTTCAGGAGCAGGTGCTGCGCCTGCTTGAAGACATTAGAGACCGTCTCAACCTCAGCTACCTCTTCATCAGCCACGATCTTGCTGTTGTGGCGCGGATTGCGGATGAAGTCGCGGTAATGCGCGCAGGTCTTGTGGTCGAGCAAGGTCCGCCAGAGCAGCTCTTTTATAATCCGCAACATCCCTACACCAAGGCGCTCATTGCGGCTCAGCCTGAGCCGGATATTGCGCGCCCCATCAACCTCAAGATCGTGGCACAGGGGGCAGGCGCGCCTTCCAGTTGGCCCGATGCTTTCCGCTTTGACGGTGTGAATGCGCCGCCGTTGCGAGAGACCGAGCCAGGACACAAGGTGCGTTACCATGCCTAAAAGACCGATCATTGCCTGCCTCTTTGCGGCCTGTTCTTTGCTGGGTGTCCACACTGCCTCAGCGATGGAGCTTCAGGAAAGCGGCTTTTGGCAATCAGATGTTTCTGCCGGAAATTTGCCGCCAGTTGCAGAGCGTGTGCCAGAGGCTCCAAAGACCGTAGATCTGTCTCTGCACAACCGGGAGCTTGGTAAGCAGGGTGGCACTTTGCGCACCATGGTCACGCGCTCCAAAGATGTTCGGCAAATGGTTGTGTACGGCTATGCGCGGCTTGTGGGCTACAACGAACGGTATGAGTTGGTCCCCGATATTCTTGCGGGTCTCGATAATGAGGACGACAAGAAATTCACCATGCGCCTACGCCCCGGCCACAAGTGGTCGGACGGTCATCCGTTTACATCTGAGGACTTCCGCTACTGGTGGGAGGATGTTGCAAACAATCCGTTGCTGTCTCCCTCAGGTCCTGTCGATTTCCTGAGAGTAGAAGGAGAGCTGCCAAAGGTCAGTTTCCCGGATGCACATACGGTTATCTATGAGTGGAGCAAACCCAACCCGCAGTTTTTGCAGATGCTGGCCGAGGCGCGCCCGCCGTTCATCTACCGCCCTGCGCATTTCATGAAGCCGTTCCATGCGGACTATACGGATGAAGAAGAGCTGAGTGAGCGGCTGTATGAGGCGCGTGTGCGCAGTTGGGCCGCGCTGCACAATCGTCAGGACAATATGTATAAGTTCGACAATCCGGATCTGCCTACGCTGCAGCCCTGGATCTTGGCGACGAAAGACGGCAAAAGCCGTTTCCTGTTTGTCCGCAATCCCTTTTACCACCGGATCGACAGCAATGGGGTGCAGTTGCCTTACATCGATGTTGTTGAGATGCAGGTGGTTGCGCCGGGTCTTGTTGCAGCAAAAGCCAATGCAGGCGAAGTGGATCTGCAGGCGCGCGGGCTGGACTTCAAAGACACTGCGATCCTGAAAAAGGGTGAGGCGCAAGGTAACTACAGCACCATGTTGTGGGGCAATGGCACGGCCAGTCAGATCGCGATCTATCCCAACCTGAACTACAACGACGAGGGCTGGCGGGAGACGCTGCGCGATGTGCGGTTCCGTCGTGCGCTGTCTCTGGCAATCAATCGCAAGATCATCAATCGCGGCCTTTACTTTGGCTTGGCCAAACAGGGTGGCATGACCGTTTTGCCGGTGAGTCCTTTCTTCAAAGAAAAGAACCGTGATGCGTGGGCCATTCGTGATCTGGATCAGGCCAATGCGCTGCTGGATGAAATGGGCCTCGATAAGCGCACCAAAGAAGGCTATCGCACGCTGCCCGATGGGCGCCCCGTGTGGGTGGTAGTAGAGACAGCAGGCGAGCGCCAGGAAGTTGAAAACGCGCTGCAGATTATCACCGACAATTGGGCGGAGATTGGCGTGAAGCTGATCATGCGCCCCTTGGAACGCGATATTTTGCGCAATCGGGTCTACGCCGGAGAAACCATGGCCTCCACTTGGTTTGGCTGGGACAACGGGCTGCCTCAACCGTACACCTCACCGGGCTACCTGGCGCCGTGGGATCAGGCCTTCCTCTCTTGGCCGAAGTGGGGGCAATACCATCAGACGCATGGTGAAGTTGGAGAGGCCCCTGATCTTCCTGCCGCGATTGAACTGAACGATCTCGCGCATCAGTGGACACAGGCCTACACGTCGGTGGATCGCGCCGTGATCTGGCAGCGTATGGTGGACATTCACGCTGACAATGTTTTTGCCATTGGCCTGTTGAACGGCGCGCCACAGCCGGTTGTTGTGTCCAATCGCTTGCGCAATGTGCCGGAGAAAGCCATTTGGGCTTGGTCTCCCGGTGCCCATTTCGGGGTGCATCGCCCTGATGAATTCTTCTTTGCGGAATAGGAGCAAGGAATGGCTCTGCTGCGGTTCGCGGTTTTCCGGTTTTTGACCATGCTTGCGACACTTCTGGTGGTGTCGGTGTTGGTGTTTGTCATCATCAACCTGCCGCCGGGCGACTATCTGTCCAACCAGATCAACGAGCTGCGCGCGACCGGGCAATCCAACGGGATCGCCAAAGCGGAGTTCCTTCGGCAGGAGTACTCACTCGACCAGCCTTTGTGGAAGCAATATCTGATCTGGGCCGGGTTCATGCAGGGGCCGCATGGTTTTGCGGGGCTGTTGCAGGGCGAGTTTGGCTGGTCCTTTGAGTTCGACAAGCCGGTTGCCGATCTGGTCGGCGGCGCGCTTTGGATGACGGTGCTGGTCAATCTGGCTGCGGTGCTTTTCATCTATGCTGTGGCTTTGCCGCTTGGCGTTCTGGCTGCGGCGAAATCCAAAACCTGGATTGACTATACCTCTGCGTTCATTGGCTATCTTGGTCTCGCGACACCGAACTTCCTGCTGGCGTTGATCCTGTTTTACTACGGCAACCGCTATCTCAACCTGCCGATTGGCGGGCTGATGGATCCGCAGTTTGAAGGTGAACCGATGAGCTTTGAAAAGATGAAATCGGTGCTGGTTCATTTGATCATTCCAACCTTTGTGATTGGCACCTCGGGTGCTGCGGCGATGATGCAGCGGTTGCGAGCGAACCTGCTCGACGAGCTTGGCAAACCCTATGTGGAAACAGCCCGCGCCAAAGGCATGAGTGAGCCGCGCATGCTCACCAAATATCCCCTGCGGGTGGCCTTTAACCCATTTGTCGCTGACATCGGCACGCTTTTGCCGTCACTGGTCTCCGGTTCGGTTCTGGTGTCTGTGGTTTTGGGGCTTCAAACCATCGGGCCGCTGCTGCTGTCTGCGCTTAAGTCGCAGGATTTGTTCCTGTCTGCTTTTGTGCTGATGTTTGTGGCGCTTCTTACGCTGATTGGCACGCTGGTGTCTGATCTCTTGCTCGCGCTGCTTGATCCGCGCATTCGATTTGGAGGGCGGGAGCGATGAGCATTCAGCCAGACGGGCGTTTTGTCGATCAAGCCCCGTATAATCCGGAAGCGGCTGCAGAGGCGCGCAGCGCCGAGTTGGACATGTCCAACGCGCGGTTGCTGTGGTTGCGGTTTAAGCAACATAAGCTTGGCTTGATCTCAGCCATTTTTCTGCTCCTTGCCTATCTGTCGCTGCCTTTTGCTGGCTTCATTGCGCCTTACGGGCCCAACGAGCGCTTGGAAGATTACATCTACGCCCCGCCGCAGCGGATGCATTTCATTCATGACGGCCGCTTCATAGGCCCGCATGTTTATCCGACCACTGCGGAAATGGATCTGGAGAGCTTTAGTTGGAAGTATG
The DNA here is from genome assembly GCF_017743755.1 of Shimia sp. R9_3. NCBI lineage: Bacteria > Pseudomonadati > Pseudomonadota > Alphaproteobacteria > Rhodobacterales > Roseobacteraceae > Shimia > Shimia sp. R9_3. The sequence goes on from NZ_JAGHRP010000001.1 coordinate 492,223, forward strand.
TGCCGGATACCGACACACCAATGATGCTTGAGTTCTTTTGCGAAGGGGCTGACTATAAGCTCGCAGGGTTCATTCCGGCCAACACGCATTTCTTCTGCGCTCCGGTGGGAGCGACCCTGTTTCTATTTGGTGCGGATCGATTGGGGCGCGATGTTTTCTCACGCATCCTTTATGGCGCGCAGCTTTCGCTGACCGTCGGGCTGGTGGGTATCACCGTTTCCTTTGTGATCGGGATCATTCTGGGCTCGATCGCTGGCTATTTTGGCGGCTTTCTGGATTGGTTCATCAACCGAGTGATTGAAGTCTTGCGCAGCCTGCCAGAACTGCCCCTCTGGCTCGCCCTGTCTGCGGCTGTGCCCTCTCACTGGGGGCCGGTGGCGGTATTTTTCATCATCTCGATCATCCTTGGTATTCTCGACTGGCCGGGGTTGGCCCGTGCGGTGCGCTCCAAATTCCTGAGTTTGCGGGAAGAAGAGTTTGTGAAAGCCGCTGAGATGATGGGGGCGAAGCCAAGCCGGGTGATCAAAAAGCACCTTTTGCCCAACTTCCTCAGTCATCTGATCGCCAGTGCAACGCTCTCGATCCCGGCGATGATTTTGGGGGAAACGGCGCTGAGCTTCTTGGGGTTGGGGCTGCGCGCGCCAGCGGTGAGTTGGGGCGTCATGCTGAACGATGCGCAGAACCTTGCGTCGATTGAGATCTATCCCTGGACGGCGATTCCGATGCTGCCGATCGTGATCGTGGTTTTGGCGTTCAACTTCTTTGGTGATGGTTTGCGGGACGCGATGGATCCGAACCGTAGCTAAAACTGAAAGAGGGTGGTACCGGACCACTCTCAGCGCTTTGGACTAAGTTGAGACAGCTTTAGTGGCAGACGGAAAAGAGTGGTCGCCGGGCGGCTGCGCTCAGCTTGCGGCGGGTTTCTTCAAAGAGAGAAGAGGCTGCATTCACCAGAGTCTGCTCTTCGCTATTCCACTTGGTCTCAGGTTCCTGTGGCGCTTCCGGTTCGGGTTGCGGCTCTTCCGCCTTTTCACGTTTGGTATGGGTTTGCGCGCGTGGCTTGGGCTTGGCTGAACGACGCGCCTTTTCTTTCTTTTTGCCCGTTTCTTGGGGCATCTCTTCCGCTTCAATCTTCGCGCGGTGATAGGCTAACGCGTCGAAGGCAGCGTTGATGTCAGCCATGCGTTGGCTGGCTTCTTCAGGGTCGTCTTTGGCAAGGTCCGGATGGTAGCGCCTGACAAGTTTGCGCCATGCGGAGCGCATCTCCTTGTCAGAGACATCCGGAGTCACTTCCAACAGCTCATACGCGTGCTCAATCTCAGGCGACATTCCACCCCCTTCGCGGCCCGATCCCATGGTCCGCAACAAATCCCACCATTTTGCTAGCGCATTTACCCTTTGTTTAAAAGCGCAGACGGGGCAAATGGTTAATCGTGGGGTGCTGACGCAGTGGCGCTATCAGCGGTCATCGCCGCCGCCAGAGGCCTCTTCCAGCGCATCCTCGTCAATGGCCGCTTCCACTGCGCCCACAACGGCGTCACGTTGTTTGGGGCTCAGCTCTTCGCCTTTGTCGTCATCGGCAATCCGCACCGTGACTTCGCGGTGGGCAAATTTGATACCTTCGCGGGCAAAGAGCTCGCGGATTTCCTGATAGACCTTTTTGCGCACCAGCCATTGATCGCCCGGTTTGGTCATGAATTTCACACGAATGATCATCGCGCTGTCCTGCATCTCGATCACGCCTTGTGATTTCAGCGGCTGGATGAAGTTGTGGCCGATCACCGGATCATCAAGTAATTCGACGCCGAGCTTTTTGACCAGTTTGCGCACCCGCTCCACGTCGGTGTCGTAGGTGACACGGAGCTTGAGTTTCATGATCACCCAATCGCGGGAGTAGTTGGTTAGATACTGGATTTCGCCAAAGGGAATGGTGTGCAGCGGCCCCAAGTGGTGGCGCAGTTGGAAAGACCGGACAGAGATCTTTTCGACCGTGCCTTTGACAGAGCCAATGTCGATGTATTCGCCTTTGCGGAAGGCGTCATCAAACAGGAAGAAAGCGCCGGAAAAGATATCCCGCACCAGGGATTGAGCGCCAAAGCCCACGGCAAGGCCGATAACACCAGCACCGGCGAAGAGTGGGCTGACGTTCACTCCCATTTCCAAGAGCGCGATCAGAACGATGGAGACCACGATGATCACCAGAATGAAGCTGCGGAACAGCGGAAGCAGCGTTGCGAGGCGGCTGGCACCAGTTGCGCCCCCCTCATCACCGGGCGTTGCGCTTACAGCATCGCCGCCCTCATCTTTGATTTTTGTGTCCACCCAGATGCGGAAGGCATGAAACACGATGTAGCCAATGAAACAGATCACAGCCACATCCAGCGTCTGATCAAAGATATTGGTCTGGACCATCATTTCTTCGGCGCCAAAAATATTGACCGCAGCATACAGGCCGGAAACAAGCGCCAATATCCCCGCAATCCGGCGCGCAAGGTCTTCAAAGGTGTGAATGCTGCTCGATTGCATGCGTTCCTGAAACGCACGCAGTTCGGCATCATCATCTTCGCTTTCCATGATGTCGCCGTCCAGAACCGGACTGGACACCGTCTCTGTTGCTATGCCGTCAATGGTTTCCTGTGCAGCTTCGGCGGCCAAGCGGGCGGCTTCCTGTTCCGCCTCAGCACGTTCCGCCGCTTCATTGGCTGCGCGGACTTTGCGGGCACGGTCAAAGTAGCGCTCGATGATGAAATTGAAGGTCGCATAGACCACAATCGTAGCTGCGAAAATCATATAGGCGCCAGCGATTGGCGGAATGGACAGCTCATTGCCCAGCACAATGTCAAAGGCTTGCTCCGTGAAGCCATAGATCACGTAGAGCAGGAAAACAGGCGCCCAAAGTGTGCTGATCAGCCGAATGGGTAGGCTGGCTTCAGGCAGGGCTTTGCCATTGCGAATGGCGTTGGAAATGGCTTCGCGGTTCACCACCACCATCGCGAGGTTACCAATGGCAAAGACGCTCAGCAAAACAAGCGTCATGGCTGCAAAGACATCGTAGTTCAGGCCAAGTTGCTTCAACCACTCCCCGAACACTGCGGTACAAATGTTGAGAGCACCAAGCGTAAACATCCAGCGGTGCAGGCGTTTTGCATCGCGGGTGGAAAAGCTGGGGATACGATACTGATCCAGATAGGGGGACAGGATCATGCGCCAGATCAGCGCGACAATGCGGCTGAGGGCGTAGGCCACAAAGATCGAGATCAGCGTGAAGCGGATGGCACTGTCTTCTTCACCTCCAATAACCGCTGTGATGATGAACCCTAGAATGGCGGCCACGACCATGGAGAACGCCACGCCAATTAGACCACCGACAAAGCGCACCACGAGGAAGGGCAACTTTTCGGAATAGCCTTGCGGTGCTTTTTGCACCATTGGCATCACAAAGCGGGCCGCGATTTTTGGGCCGTAGATTCTGCGCTCGGCGAGGGCTCCGAGCAGCAAGAAAACCAGTGACCACAAAAGAGTTCTGACAAAGGCCATGATGGTGCCATCAGGGCTGGAGGCGCGCAGGATAAAGCGGACCTCGTTGATGGCCGCGGGCAGGGCCTGCAAGCGCTTGAAAAAGATGCTCCGCACTTCATCGACTTCTGACTGCGCGCGCATGATGAGGGTGGCACCGTCAGTGGAGGTGTCGGAAGCTTGCGCGGAGCTGCTGGAGGCGGCACTTGCGCCGACAGTTTGCGTTGATCCGTCCGGCTGCAGGATGATGACTTGCATGCCGGTGTTCGCGGCTTCTTGCAAAAGTTGGCTCATGGCTGCGTTTTCTTCGGGCGCGGCGCTTTGAGCGGTGCTGGGCAAAAGGGAGGTTGCTTGAGCTGTTGCCATCAATGGCATCAGCAAAATGATGAAGATCATTGCAAACAATTGGCGCAGCATGGCGAATAACCCTCTCAAATCAGTCTTCTTTTGGTCTAGCCTTTGAGGCGGCGCCACGCAAATGAGATCATGTCACGTGTGCGGGTGTGGGCGAAACCACGCAGCCAGAGCGTTTTGGCGTGACAAGGGGTGGCAAACAGTTTAGCGGCTGAAACCAATGATAAAAGGTGCAGGCGAGCGGAAGGACCGGTTACAGGTGACCCTCAATACATCAGAGAAAATCGCTGTTTTGGGCTTGGGCTATGTGGGCTTGCCTTTGGCTCTGGGCCTTGCACGCGCCGGATTTGAGGTGGTTGGCTTTGACACCAATGCCAAGCTGATTGAAGGGCTAACTTCCGGGCGCGATCCAAACGGCGAGGTGGCGGTTGAGTCACTGGCGCAGACCACTGCGGTTTTCAGTGATGCCCCAGATGCGCTGAAAGGCTGCACGGCCTTTATCCTCTCAGTGCCGACGCCGATCACGGATGCAAAGGCACCTGACCTTGGCCCGGTACTGGGCGCTTGCGCGACCATCGCGCCGTATTTGACTGTGAATGCCTTGGTCGTTTTGGAAAGCACCGTGTACCCCGGCGTGACCGAAGAAGTTTGTGGCCCTGCGCTGGCGCAGGCCAGCGGGCTGGCAACAGGCAGCGAGATCAAGCTTGCCTATTCGCCGGAACGTGTGAACCCGGGAGATGCCGAACACACGCTGGAAAATGTGGTTAAAGTGGTGGCTGCGCAGGATGCGGAAACGCTTTCCCGCGTTGAGGCGATCTATGGGCCAGTGATCAAGGCAGGGTTGCACAAGGCCAGCTCGATCAAGACGGCAGAAGCGGCGAAGGTCATCGAGAACACTCAGCGCGATCTGAACATTGCTCTGGTGAACGAATTTTCGCTGATCTTTTCCCGTATGGGATTGGACACTCTGGAAGTTCTGGAAGCTGCCGGCACCAAATGGAACTTCCTGCCATTCAAACCGGGTCTTGTGGGAGGACACTGCATCGGTGTCGATCCTTACTATCTGACTTTCCGAGCGGAGCAATTGGGCTATCACCCTGAGGTCATCTTGGCTGGGCGTCGGATCAATGATCACATGGGACGTCATGTGGCGCAGGAGATGATCAAGGGCATGCTTGCCAAAGGCACCAACCCCTCGGGCGCACGTGTTTTGGTGATGGGACTTGCATTCAAAGAGAACTGTGCCGACACGCGCAACACCCGCGTGGCCGATATTGTGGACGAACTGAAGAGCTACAGCGTGGCCGTTGATGTCTGGGATCCCTGGGTCGATCCGGAGGCTGCAAGCGCCGAATATGGCATCACACCCATTCAAAAGGCTGAAAGCGGCGTCTATGACGGAGTTGTCGTGGCCGTTGCGCATCGCCAATTTGTAGAGATGGGGGCTGCTGCAATAAGAGACCTCGGAAAGCCTGAGGCATTGCTCTACGATATCAAAGGCGTATTGCCCAAATCCGAGTCGGATTTGCGGTTGTAACGAAGGGTGAGGCACGATTTGTCAGAAGCGCATTCGATGAAAGGCAACTTGGCGGCAAATGCGTCTCCGCGTGTGCTGCTGTATAGCCACGACACTTACGGGCTGGGCCACTTACGCCGCTCGCGTGCCCTCGCGACCGCTATCACGCAGGTGGACAGCCGTATTTCTGCGCTTATCCTGACCGGATCTCCTGTGGCCGGGCGGTTTTCCTTTCCGGACAATGTGGACCATATCCGCCTGCCCGGTGTGACCAAAACACTGGATGGGAACTACGAAAGCGAGCGCTTGGGTCTTCATATCGACGAAACCACTGCGCTGCGCGCCGGGTTGATCAAGGCAACTGTCGAACATTTCGATCCAGATGTGCTGATTGTGGATAAAGAGCCGACCGGCTTTCGCGGTGAGCTGTTGCCCGCACTGGAATGGCTGAAGCTGAAGCGCAAGGCGCATCTGATCCTTGGTCTGCGGGATGTGCTGGACGAGCCCATTGTTCTTGCGGCCGAATGGGCGCGCAAAGGTGCCGTTGAGGCAGCGGAGCGCTATTATGATGAGACCTGGGTTTACGGTCTGCGCTCGATTTATGACCCGACAGCGGGTTTGGAGCTGACCCAAGAGTTTCGCGATAAAATGACCTTCACTGGCTATCTGCAGCGCGAAGCCTTTAGCGACGATGAACCCCCGTCTGAGCCCTATATCCTCGTCACCCCCGGTGGTGGAGGTGATGGCGCTGGCATGGTGGATCTGGTGTTGTGCGCCTATGAAGCAGACCCGGATCTCTCTCCGCGCGCGCTGTTGGTTTACGGGCCGTTTCTATCTGGCGAAGTGCGTGCAGACTTTGAGGCGCGCGTAGCCAAACTGAACGGGCGCGTGCATGCGGTCGGCTTTGACAGCCGCATGGAAACCTTGATGCAAGGCGCGCAGGGTATCGTATCGATGGGAGGCTATAACACTTTTTGTGAAGTGCTCTCCTTTGACAAGCCTGTGGTGATTGTCCCGCGCACCCGCCCGCGTATGGAGCAACATATCCGCGCGAGCCGGGCTGAAAGCCTTGGTTTGGTGCGCATGCTGGACGAACGTCGTGATGGTTTCACGCCTGAAGCGATGATCGCCGCCATTCGTGGCATTCCGCACCAACCGAAGCCGAGCGGTGCCTTTGTGCCGGGGCTTCTTGACGGGCTGAATGTAGTGTCTGAGCGTACACTTGCCATGTTGGGGCTCTCTGAGCCAAACACAAAGCCGCAAACACAAGGCGTCGCATGACTTCTCAAAGACCGAAGGTGGCGGTGGTGGTCAAAGGCTGGCCCCGCCTTTCAGAGACGTTTATCGCGCAGGAATTGGTGGCGCTGGAAGAAACTGGCTATGATATGGCGCTTTGGTCGCTGCGGTTTCCCACAGACAAGAAACGCCATCCGCTGCATGATCGTTTGAAAGCGCCGGTGCATTATCTGCCGGAATACCTGCACCAAGAGCCCCTGCGCGTGTTGCGCAGCGTCTTGGCAGGCATGTCCAAGCCAGAGTTTTGGAAAGCTGCGGCCATTTGGCTTAAAGACTTGCGACGGGACATCTCGCGCAACCGTGTGCGTCGCTTTGGGCAAGCCTGTGTCTTGGCGCGGGAATTGCCGCGCGATATTGATGTCCTCTATGCCCATTTCATGCATACGCCTGCGTCTGTCACGCGCTATGCCGCGATCATGCGGGATTTGCCTTGGTCGGTCTCAGCCCATGCCAAAGATATTTGGACCTCACCCGAATGGGAGAAACGGGAGAAGTTGCAGGCGGAAACGCATGGCGCGGCCTTTCTGGCGACCTGCACAGGCGTGGGGGCGCGTCACCTGAAAGAGCTGGCAGATCGGGATGACCGCGTGGAATTGGTCTATCACGGGCTGGACCTGACACGATTTCCAGAGCCCCCGAAGCCTCGCGAACCTGATGGGATGGTACGCTTTCTTTCCGTAGGGCGGCTTGTGGAAAAGAAGGGTTTTGATCGTTTGATTGCGGCCCTCGCGCTGCTGCCTAAAGATTTGAACTGGCGATGGGAGCATATCGGCGGAGGTGGATCCGGCGCGGTTTTGAAGGCGGAAGCGGAACGACTGGGTATCGCGGACCGCATTGTCTGGCGCGGCGCGTGTGACCAGCCCGAGGTGATTGAGGCCTTGCGTGCCTCAGATGTTTTTGTGCTGCCAAGTCGCGTTGCTGTGGATGGGGATCGGGATGGCTTGCCTAACGTGTTGATGGAGGCCGCGAGCCAGAAGCTGTGCCTGCTTTCCACGCCGGTATCTGCCATTCCGGAGTTCATCACCGATGGGGAGCATGGCGTGTTGAGCAGTGATGCTCCGGAGGCTTTGGCTGAGGCGATGGAGCGATTGGCCCGTGACCCGGCACTGCGCGCGCAGCTGGCCGAAGCGGCCTATGTACGGCTGACAACGTCTTTCTTGATGCAGCCGGGTATTGCGCAACTGGACGCGCGGTTGCAAGCTGCCGTGACGGCGGATCAGAGGGGGTAAAGCGATGGGGCGGATTGCATTTTATGCGCCCTTAAAATCGCCAAACCATACGGTTCCGTCTGGTGAGCGCGAAATCGCACGCAACCTCATGCGGGTATTGAGCTCAGATAGCGCTCAGCCTGTGCTGGTGTCTGAGCTGCGCAGTTTGGACAAACAAGGGAGCGCCGCGTACCAATCGGTGTTGATCCAGCAGGCGCAAGAGGAAGCTGAAACCCTGATCACGCGCGGGCGTGGTGAAGGGTGGCAGGCTTGGGTGACCTATCACAATTACTACAAAGCGCCTGATCTGCTCGGCCCAACAGTCTCAAAGGCGCTTGGCATCCCTTACTTGCTGGTGGAGGCAACTCTTGCCAGCAAACGGTTGGGTGGGCTGTGGGATACTTTTGAGCGTGGGGCGATGGCCGCTTGCGAGGCCGCCGACGCTATTTTTTGTTTCACAGAGCGCGATGCCATGGCATTGCGCGCCACATTAGGCGCTGAGAAACTCGTCGGCCTATCGCCGTTTCTGGCAATGGAGACATTGCCGGAGCCAGCAAGTGCGCAAACTCAGAACGTGTTCATCGCGGGCATGATGCGCGCGGGAGACAAGCTATCTTCTTATCAGATTGCGGCAGAAGCGCTCCGACACATGGGGGATGCCCCTTGGCAGTTAGAGATTGCCGGAGATGGGCCAATGCACAGCGAAGTTGCCAAGATGATGGCTCCTTTTGGTGATCGCGTCCGCTTTTTGGGAGCGCTCGACGCGGCAGGTATGGCAGCAGCCTATGGGCGGGCAAAAACGTTCTTTTGGCCCGGCGTGAATGAAGCCTTTGGCATGGTTTATCTGGAAGCACAGGCGCATGGCGTGCCGGTGGTGGCGGAGGACCGTGCCGGCGTCAACGAAGTGGTCGAGGCAGGCGGATTGATTGCGCAGGGCGCACCAGAACAGCTTGCCGAAGCGCTTGGTCGCGCGCTCTACGATGATGCGCACCATAGGTTGCGATCTGAAGCGGCAAGGACTTTGGCGCAATCGCGGCATTTGCTCCCTGCAGCCAGAAATACGATCTGGGGTGCGTTGCATCCTCTGATGAAAGAGAGATCATGATCAGACTTGCGATGATGCGACATGGCCATACGGCTTGGAACCGGGCCCATCAAATTCAGGGACGCACGGACATTCCATTGGATGATCAGGCGCGTGGGGATTTGTCGGAGTTTGCCCTGCCTGCCCCTTGGGGAGAGGCCGATCTTGTGTCCAGCCCGTTGGCCCGTGCGCGAGAAACGGCAGAGATTGTCACGGGACGTTCCCCTGAAACGGTGGATGCGCTGACGGAGATGGACTGGGGCCAATGGGAAGGCAAGAAAGGTGTCGACCTGCAAGCCGATCCCAATAGCGGCTTTCGCGATATTGAGGCGTGGGGATGGGATTATCGCCCGCCAGAAGGGGAAAGCCCGCGTGAGGTTTGGGCGCGCATCGCGCCTTGGCTCTTTGCCCGCGAACGGGACACGCTTGCGGTTTGTCATATTGGTATCATGCGCATGATCTTGGCCAAAGCTCATGGCTGGAGCTTCGATGGTCCTGCCCCTTTCGCCGTGAAACGAAACCGACTTTTTGTGGTGGAACTTCAGGATGATATGATTAGGGTCGCAGACCCGGAGATAATTCGTTTGGAGAGGCGCAGCGTATGAAAGTACTGATCGTTGTTACCCACCTTTTAGGCACAGGGCATTTGTCTCGTGCCCTCAATCTGGCACGCGCCTTTGTGGCAGATGGGCATGATGCGGTTGTGCTTTCGGGAGGGCGTCCCGCGCCGCACCTCAACACCGATGATGTACCGTTGATTCAATTGCCTCCGGTGGCTTCTGACGGTGTGGAGTTCAAAAAATTATTGACTGATCAAAACCGGGTTGCTGACGGTGATTATCTGGAAGCGCGTCGCGCAATGGCGGTGAAAACCGTCAATGAGATGCAGCCCGATGTTGTGATAACAGAGTTGTATCCTTTTGGACGGCGCAGCTTGGCCAAGGAGTTTGTGGCTCTGCTCGAGGCGGCCCATGCACTTAAAACGCGACCCATTGTGCTGTCGTCGGTGCGCGATATTCTGGAGCCCCCCTCCAAGGTCAGCAAAGCCGGAGATACACGGGATCTGCTCAAGCAGTTTTATGACGGCGTGCTTGTGCATTCGGATGAAGAACTCACCACATTTGACGTGAGTTGGCCCGTTACCAATGATGTGCGAGCCATGTTGCACTATACAGGCTACGTTGCCCCAGCGGCACCGGTAGCAGTCGAGAATGGCCCTGGCGTCGGAGAGGTCATTGTCAGCACGGGCGGTGGCTCGGTTGGGGAAGAGCTTTATAGATGCGCCATAGCAGCTGCGAAACGCAGCCCGCTACGCTGGCGGCTGCTGGTGGGAGGTGCCGACAAGGACGCCCGAGTATCAGAACTGCAGGCGATCGCCAATGATCCCACCATCATCATCGAGCCGGTAAGCCCGGACTTTCGCCAGATGCTGTTGAACGCCGAAGCGACAGTCAGCATGTGCGGGTACAATACAGCGCTGGATGTGTTGCAGACTGGCGTACCCACGGTTTTCGTGCCGTTTTCTGATGCAGGCGAAGTGGAGCAGACGCTGCGGGCCCGCGCGCTGGCAAGACAGCCGGGCATTGAAGTCTTAAGTTCCGTGGATCTAACCCCTGATAACCTGCTTTCTGAACTGAAGCGGGTGTTGGCGCATGGGAGACAGCCGCCGACCGATATGCGCATGGATGGGGCTGCAGGAAGCGTGCGTATCGCCCAGCAACTGCTCGCGGAGAAGCGCGGGTGAAGATTGACTGGGGGCCGCTCAGGGCAGAATTTCGGGAGTGGCGTGCTGCCGGGCTGACATTGCCGTTCTGGTGGCGTGATGATGATGCGGTGGCCCCGACCGATGCGTTGGACCACCTCGGAGCGCTGAGCGCCGCAGTCGAGGTGCCCGTGCATCTGGCAATCATTCCCAAACAGGCGACCGCTGACTTGGCGCAGACACTCCACGACACGTTCGTGCCGGTTGTGCATGGATGGGCGCATCTGAGCCATACTCCTGCGGGGATCAAGAACGCGGAGTTCGGAGCCGGTCGCCCGCCTGAGGTGGCGCAAGCGGATTTGGCTACGGCGCTGGAGCAGATGACATCCCTGTTCGGAAATCGTTTGGCGATGATGTTTGTCCCACCATGGAACCGAATGGACGTGGCCTTGATGCCTGCTTTGGCGACGTTGGGATATGATGCGGTGTCCACCTATCAGCCGCGCAATCAGCCCTTTGCAGCGCCTGGTGTGGCGCAGATCAACACCCATCTGGATCCGATCTACTGGCGGGGCACCAGAGGGTTGGTGGCGCCGGAAGCCTTGGTTGCACAGCTCGTTGTCCTGCTGAAAGATCGGCGCGCCGGTCTCACAGACAATCACGAGGCCTTGGGATATTTGACCCACCATCTTGTGCACGACGACGATATCTGGAATTTTTCCGAACAGTTTTTGAAAGAGATTTGCGATGGGCCTGTGCGGCTCTATCGCCACGACCGAAAGGGCGAATTATGAGCCGATTGAATAGCATGATGCGCCGTTTGGCCGCTCAGGCGGATGGGCTGGAATGGGCCAATACCATGGTGGACAGCCTCAAGGGCGACTTTCTGGACATGGGCCTTGGAAACGGGCGCACCTATGACCACATCCGGGAAATCGCAGCAGATCGCCGCATCTGGGTGATCGATCGCGCGTTGAACTGTCACCCCTCCTGTGTGCCGCCTGAGGAAGACTTCTTGCAGGGCGAAGCCGAAGAGATGCTCAACAAGATGGCAACTGACGGCACCAAGATCGCTATGGCGCACTATGATTTTGGTTTTGGTGACAAGGCAAAAGACGTTGCCGAAGCTGCACGCCTCTCAGAGCTGATCAAAAAGATCATGTTGCCGGGCGGAGTGCTTGTGTCCGGTCAGCCTTTGGTGGGCTTTGAGCAAGTGCGTGGTCCGACAACCGTCGCGCCTGAACGCTATTATTTCTATAGAACATAAAGAAAAGCCCGGTCACTGACCGGGCTTTTTGCTTTACTCTGCTGCGGGGAGCTTCAGCTCTGTTGCCTCAGCGCGGCTGAGCATGGAACCCATCTTGCGCTCCTTCAGAACATCGCGCGCTTTGGCGTACATCGGGTCTTCCCAGAAGATCAAGCAGCCGTTGCACCCCTTGCCGCAGCAACCTTCCGTGCCTTTGCGGTTGGTCTTGAAGCGCTTGGTGTTGGTGTCAGCCTCAATTGCCTCCACCAGCGCATCACGCCGACGTTTATAAGCCGTTTCATTGGTGGTGTCCTTCACCTCCATCGCCAGCGCCGTCTTATCGAGTTGAAGGCGCTTCCATTGCTCATCGGTCAAGGCGCGCTCTTTGCGGATGACTGTCATGGGGGGGAAGTTGTTGCGCAGATCTTCGATGTCTTCATGCTCAAACAGGGAGAAGGGCATGCGGATCACGGTCTTGGTGGAGCCGTGAATGACGTCTTTTTTCTCTCCGGTTGCAGCGATCTCATAATCATAGGCGCGAAGCAGGATTGTATTGCGAGCTACGGGGGATACGATTTCCAACACGTCGCCCGGCTCGAGTTTGTTTTTGACCTCCACATGGAAGGCATCATCGACAACTTCGGTTACAAACCCCGCGTATTCCCAATGGGCAATTGCTTGGGTTTGCTCATAACCGTGGGCGAGATTGGTCAGGCGGCCCTTGTGGAACGCCAGCGTGTAGCCGCGGTTGCCCACAGTCTCTAGCTCGCTCATGTAGTCCGATGCGTCCCAATTTTCCGGATCTGCGTAGTAATCATCGATCGCCATGCGGTAGGCGCGCGCAACGATGGCGGCGTAGTATTCTGATTTACCGCGCCCTTCGACTTTGAGGCTGTCTACGCCAATGCGCAGATAGTCATCAAGTTTGGGCAGCAGACACAGATCTTTGGAGTTTAGGATGTAGCTGCCGCGCTCGTCTTCCTGAATGGGGAGGAACTCGCCGGGCCGTACGCCTTCTTCGAGCAGGAACTCAAACATGTGGATGTTGTCTTCATCCACGATCAATTCTTGCACGGTACCGTCTTTCAGACGCATGTGGAATTTGTAGTTCCAGCGGCAGGAGTTGGCACAGTTACCTTGGTTGGCACCGCGCTCTGCCATGAAGTTGGACAGCAGGCAGCGACCGGAATAGGTCATGCACATGGCACCGTGGACAAAGGCTTCGAGCTTGATGTCAGGGCATTTTTCGCGAATCTCTTCCAGTTCCGGGAAGCTGACTTCGCGCGCCAGCACAACAAGATCGGCGCCTTGGGACTGCCAAAACTGCGTGGTCAGCCAGCTTGCGATATTGGCTTGCGTGGAGACATGCAGCGGGATCTCCGGTGCCCGTTCACGGACGTATTGGAACACGCCGGGGTCGGAGATGATCAACCCGTCGGGGTTCACTTTACGCACTGTGTCGATGTATTCATCGAGTTTCGGGATATCTTTGTTATGGCTGAACAAATTCAGCGTCAGATAAGCGCGACGCCCGTGCTCATGGCAGAATTTTACGCCTTCGATCACGTCTTCTAGTGAGAACTCAGACTTCGTCCGAAGGCTCATGTCTGGCGTGCCGAGATAAACGGCATCCGCACCATAAAGGACGGCCATTTTGAGTTTACGGAGGTTGCCGGCTGGCATCAAAAGTTCGGATCTATGTTGGGTCATCGCGCGCGCTTTCCTGATCAGGGTGGCGTCATACACCGTTCCCCGTTTCGGGGCAAATGGGGATGAAAAGATGTATCTGCAATACGTCTGTTGTGTCGCGGTATCGCGGCGGTGCGGAATTCCAACGCGCTACTTTAGAAAAACGCGCCCACCCCGCCCCAGATGAGGCGCAATGCGAGCAACACGAGGATCACGTTGAGTATGCGATGAAAGCCGTGGTCGCTCATCTTGCCCAGCACCTGTTTGCCGACCCAAGTGCCAAAGGCACCCGATGCGATCAGGCCAGAAATCAAAAGCGCCCATTCTGCAAAGGCGAACCCCAAGAGGCCGAACATCGCAACCTTGAGCCCGTGTTGTACAGTCATCATTGCGGCTTGTAGGGCCACATGCTTGTGGCGATCGAGTTGCAAGGTTTTGACATAACCCGCCACAAAGGGACCGGTCGCGCCAAAGAACATCGTCAGGAAGCTGGACAGAAGTCCTGTGATCAGAGGCCAGCGCGACAGCCATTTGGGAGGTTTGGAAAACACCACCCAGAGGATGAAGAGTCCGACGACGGATTGGACAAGCCAGCCCGGCAAGCTGACCACAACGCTACCGCCAATGGCGACACCCGCGACGGAGCCGATGACAAAAGCAGGTAGGGCTGCCCAGATCACATAGCGCAGGAACATCAGCGCGCGGATCGCATTGGAGCCGAGCTGCACAACACCGTGCACTGGGATGATTGCGGCGGGTGGCAATAAGATTGCGCAAGCCCCCAGAAAGGCGACGCCCCCGCCAATGCCAAACGCAGCCGTGATGAACGACCCCGCGAAACTTGTCAGCAGCAGTGCGATGGCGGCAGCTTGGGCAAGGTCTGGCGGCAGCAAGTCGATCATCCGGTCACTATGGCGGGAAAGAGAACAAGATCAAGCGCCTAGGATATCCCCAAGATGGTGCGTGCCTCCTCCGGTGACGCAATCGCCCGACCTGCATTGCGCGCGCAGGTCGCAAGCGCTTCGATCAGTTGGCCATTGGAGCGCGTTTTCTCACCATCGGGCAGGTAGAAGGTGTCCTCAACACCGGTGCGCAGCATCCCGCCCAGATCTGCTGCCTTCTGGTGAGTTTCCCAGATCTCAGCGCGGCCGATCAGTGTGGCCTGCCAATGGCTGCCTTCCATGAGGTAGGGCAGTAGAAACTCTAAAAGCACTGGACTGACTGGCATACCGGAGGCGACACCCATCACGAGGTTGTACTGCGCGCGTTTGGTCATGCCGTTGGCAACATACATGGCAACAGAGCGTACGATACCAGTGTCAAAACACTCAAATTCCGGCAGGGTGTCCGTCTGAGCCATCACGTCAAGATGCTCCTGAATTTTGTCAGGAGTGTTTTCAAACAGCATCGGCGGCCAGGCCCAGTCCCCGTTTGCCCGCAGTTTCAGGTAGTTGAGCGAGCCCGCGTTGCAGGCGGCGATCTCCGGTTTCAGGGCGCGCAGAACATTGAGGGGGCCGGAGTAATCCGGCCCGATTGCGCCAGTGGTCGCGTTGATCAGGATACCCGGACAGGCATCGCGGATCGCGCCTACAATTTCCGCTGCCACCTGGGGATCCCAGCTTGGCAAATGACCTTTGCCCGGCTCTTGTTGCCGGAAATGGATGTGAATCACACTTGCGCCCGTATCCATGGCTTCTCTCGCGGAGGCGGCACATTGTGCCGGGGTGACGGGCACGGGGTGCTTTGCCGGGTCGGTTAGCACGCCATTCAGCGCGCAGGTGAGGATCGCCTTATCCATGGATCACCCGTGATCTGTGGCGCTCAGGCGGTGACGGCTGCCCGGCGCAGGAGGTGTTTCTGGCGGACCTGCAAAGCATTGCGCGTTGGCCATCCATGTCTGTGCCACGTTGCCGGAGGCAATTAATGAGGTATCGGCAAAAGCCCGAGTTTGTGTGACGACTGCAGCGAAGTCGACCGCCGGCCCGCTGATGGTGTTTTCGGTATCCTCACCAAAGGACCAGACGTCCCCGGACGGAGCAGTGAGAGAGAGTGTTGGCATGGCCTCAGGTATCGGCAGGCTGTGAACCTGATGGGACCAGCCGAATGTGTTGACCCCAAGTACAACGATGTTTTTGATCCGGTCCGCCTCGGCGCGGGTTTTGCCAAGCAGGTCGAAGATCTCAAAGCCATGCGCCCAGGTTTCCATCTGGCGCGCGGTGATCGAGGAGCGCGCTGACATGGAGGGCCCCACCCAGCTGAGCCGCGCTTTGGGATCCATGTCGCGCCAGCGGCGCGCCATTTCACGCGCTTTGTTGATCCATAGGCTCCGCAAAGCGGTGCCGCGTTCGGTGATCGCTTCATTTTCCGCGCCGCGCATGGAGCCGGTGTCTTTGAGTGAGGCCATGACGGCACCAACTTGTTTTTGCAGCGCGGCCTCATCGGTGGCGGAAAGATCGGCGGCGATGTTCCAGAAATGCAGATGCACAAGAACATCTTCGATGCTCCAGTCTTTGAATTGGGTTGTCATGCGCAACTCCGCGTCGCTCAGGTCTGCGATGGCGGCGTGTAGCGTTTCGGATTCGGCGAGGAAGTCGTCAGCTTGGGTGAGGGTCATAATTGGTCTTTCACGGTGGGGCTTCGTGCGGAGTTGATGCGCGGCTGAGTATCTTGATGTGGCGTGCGGACTTGGCTGAGGTCGGGGCAGGGCTCGTCACATCCGCGCTACACCAAAGCTGTTGGGGTTGAGGTTTCGACGTCGCGCCTCCGCCACGGTATCCAGGCAGAAGGCGATTACCTTGCGGCTTTCGCGGGGGTCGATCACGCCATGGTCAAGGACTTTCCCTGAGGTGAAGAAGGGGGAGCTCTGCGCATCAAAGAGATTTTCGATGGCCGCTTCCTGCTTCGCGATACGCGCTTCATCAAGCTCCACACCCTTGCGGGCAGCGCCAGCACGCGCCACGAGCGACATGGTTTTGGCGGCCTGCACCCCGCCCATGACGCCGGAGCGGGAGGTCGGCCAAGAGAACAAGAAGTCAGGTTGGTAGGCGATGCCGCACATGCCGTAGTTGCCCGCTCCGAAAGAGGCGCCGCAGTAGAGCGTGATCTTAGGCACACGGGCATTGCTGACTGCTTGGATCATTTTAGAGCCATGTTTGATCATTCCCGTCTGCTCATAGGCAGTGCCGACCATGTAGCCTGTGGTGTTGTTTAAGAACACAAGCGGCGTACCGGCCTGATCGCAGGCTTGTATGAAGTGGGTTGCCTTATTGGCACCCGCCGGATCAATTGGGCCGTTGTTGGCAATGATACCGACTGTATGGCCATGAATCTGAGCTTGGATACAGAGTGTGGCAGCGCCGAAGCCTGATTTGAATTCATCAAAATCTGAGCCATCCACCAGCCGAGCAACAAGTTCACGAGCATCATAAGGGGTGGTCCAGTCAGCCGGGACAACGCCCGCTATTTCGTCAGTATCATAGCGGGGGGTGTCAAAACTGCGGATATCAGGCATCTGCAAGTCTTTGTTCCAATCGAGCCGGGATATCACCCGACGGGCCAACGCGATGGCGTGAACATCATCTTCGGCCAGATACTCGACGAGGCCAGAGGTGGTCGCGTGCATTTCTGCTCCGCCGAGATTTGCGTCCTTGGCGACTTCGCCTGTTGCGGCATTTACCAAAGCCGCACCCGCCAGCGCCGCCATCCCGTTTTTCTTCACGCCGATCACATAGTCAGACAGTCCCGGCATATAGGCGCCACCGGCAGTGGAAGGACCATGCAGTACGGCAATGGTGGGCAGGCCTGCGGCAGAAAGGCGGGCGAGGTTGCGAAAGACACCGCCACCCAGAGCCCAATCTTCCACCCGGTAGTTCATCAGGTTTGCCCCTGCGCTTTCGACCAGATGCACAAATGGCAGCTTTTGGCGCAAGGCGATGTCTTGCGCGGACAGTATGGCTTGCAAAGACATTGGCGAAAGTGCGCCGGCGTTTATGCCGCTGTCGTCCACCACAACCATGCAGCGCACACCTGAGACAAAGCCGATCCCCATCAAAAAGGTCGCGCCGGGCAGGGAGGTGTCGGGATCGTCGGTGTCTTGGAGATAGCCCGCAAGGCTGTGTAGGCGCAAAAACGCCATGCCAGGGTCCAGCAGGCGTCCCAGGCGTTCGCGCGGGGTGATCTGCCCACGTGCGGCGAAACGTTCCTGGCGTTGTTCGGATTTATCTGCGGTCCGCTTCTCCAAGGCGCGCAGGTCCTCAACGGCCGTCAACATAGCGGTGCGGTTCGCGGCAAACTCCGGTGAGTCTGGCGAGATGGATGTGCTCCTCCACATGGGGGCTCCTCCTCCTGAAGCGGTCCCTATACCACCTCAGCATGGGCCGGGTCGGCACGCGCATCAAGGGAGAGTGCATGTGACGCAACGTGCCCCGCTTGTTGTTGCGCTGCAGCAAGCGTAAACTGGGGGTTATGCAACAGGTTGATCTGCAAGAAGATATCAACGCGGTGCGCGACTGTGGTCCGATCAAGGTTTGGTCGGTGGTCGTGACCATTTTGGGCGACCTCTTGCAGGATAAAGAGAGCTGGATTTCCGGACCTGTTCTGGATGCATTGGTGCGGCCGCTTGGGATCAACAATCAGGCATTGCGCGTGGCGCTGCACCGGCTCCGGCGGGACGGGTGGGTGGTTACCGAAAAGCGCGGACGTATGTCTGCGCATCGTCTGTCCGCAGAGGGATGGGCCGCGACGGAGCGCGCACGTCCACAGGTTTACGGTGCCAAGGGAAACGCCGCTGCGACCGTGAGTTTGTTGATCGGAGAGCCATCCTTAGCCGTCGCGGAGTTTGAGGCGCTTTTGCCTGCGGGTGCGGTGCCACTGTCGACCCGCAGCGCTTTGGTGAGCGATCTATCGGAGACCCCGCAGGGCTGCCTGCTGAGCGCCTTTGCGCCCAGTGATATGCCAGAGTGGGTTACGGAGACCGTGGCGCCTCAGGTGATGCGCGCGGAATATGATGAACTCGCCTCTGTCGTGGAAAAGGTGCTTGCGCATCCGGTGCCTGAAGACCTGTTTGACCGCACGAGCCTGAGGCTTGTGGTGTTGCATCACTGGCGCCGCCTTTGTTTGAGGCACGGGGCGGTGCAGGATCTGGTGTTGCCACGGGACTGGGAAGGCGCGCGCGCGCGGCAGATGGTCCTAAGGGCGTTTCAACACTTGCCGCGTCCAAATATTGACGCTTTGGAGCAGCGGGTGCCGCTGCGATAGTCCTTGGGGTTTAAAGCGCTGATGCGGTTTGATAAAGGTGGCGGGACGCAAGACGACTCCACGCATTTGGGACCAAAATGACCGGGACGAAAGTGGCGTATGCCTCAAGCCAGATGGTGTTGGTTTCATGACCAACAAGCGCCCCAAACTGCACGTCGAAGCGACGGGTAACGAGACGGTTGTGCGTTTGTCCGGTGCGCTTCTGACCGAACATCTTGCAGAGATGGAGAGACCTTTTGCACAGGTTTCGGCAAACGCCGGCACGGTGCGGGTCGATCTTTCTGATCTCACGGCGATGGACACAGGCGGCGCCTGGATGGTCACGCATTTGCGCGACAGACTAAGCCGTGCGGGAGCGGAGGTTGCCATTGATGGTGGTGCGCAGGATCAACTGGCGTTGATCCGCACGGTTTCCGCTGCGGCTCCGGATGAAGAGGTGCACGACGCTGCTGCGCATTCAGCCTGGGCCTGGCTGGAGGAGTGGGGCAAGTCTTTGGTTGGGGGCTATCACAACGCGCTCTCATTGATCAGTTTTCTGGGGCAAACACTCGCCGCATTGGCGCGCGAACTGTCTCGTCCGCACAAGCTGCGCTGGGCGTCACTCGTGACCCATATGCAGGACACTGGCTTCAACGCTGTGCCCATCATTGGGCTTATGGGTTTTCTGATCGGTGTGGTTCTGGCCTTTCAGGGGGCAACTCAATTGCAGCGCTTTGGCGCAGAAGTTTTTGTCGTTGAATTGATCTCGATTTCCGTGCTCCGGGAATTGGGGATCCTGCTCACCGCGATCATTGTCGCTGGCCGGTCAGGGTCCGCTTTCACCGCTTCGGTGGGATCCATGAAAGTGCAGCAGGAAATTGACGCGATGCAGACGCTCGGGCTCGATCCAGTGCGCGTGCTGGTGGTGCCGCGCGTTCTGGCGCTCCTGATCATGCTGCCATTGCTGGGCTTTGTGGCCAATCTGTTTGGCCTCTTTGGCGGCGCTCTCATGAGTTGGATCAACCTGGGTGTCAGCCCGGGCATGTTTGTCACCCGGCTGTATGAGAACACGGATGTAAGCCACCTTCTGGTCGGTATGGTCAAAGCACCATTCTTTGCGCTGGTGATCGGCGTTGTGGCCTGTTGGCAGGCCTTCCAAGTGAAAAGCAGCTCTACCAGCGTTGGGCAGCGCACGACTTCGAGCGTGGTGCAGAGCATCTTTCTGGTGATCGCACTGGATGCCCTGTTTTCGATCTTCTTCGCGGAGCTGGGCATATGAACGTGGTGGAGACACAACCTCTGGACGATGTCACAGAAGAGCGTGAAGCGGTCATCAAGGTGCGCGGTTTGCGCAATCAGTTTGGCAAGCAGGTGGTGCATGACAATCTGGATCTGGATGTCTGGCGGGGCGAAGTGCTGGGTATCGTTGGAGGGTCCGGCACCGGTAAATCCGTATTGCTGCGCACGATTGTCGGGCTGAACCGTCCGGCGGCTGGCCGCATCGAGGTGCTTGGCACCGATGTGCTGCACGCCCCTGAGGCCGAACGACGCAAGGTTGAGACCCGCTGGGGAGTCGCCTTTCAGGACGGCGCGCTGTTTTCCAGCCTCACCGTTCTTCAAAACGTTATGGCACCGATGCTTGAGCATCTTAAACTCTCCCAAAACCTGATGAAGGATCTCGGCGCGCTAAAGATCGGGCTGGTAGGGCTCCCGCATTTTGCCTGTGAGAAGCTGCCAAGTGAACTGTCGGGCGGGATGCGCAAACGGGCCGCTTTGGCCCGGGCCTTGGCGCTTGATCCGCAGATCGTGTTCCTGGATGAACCGACGGCGGGTCTCGATCCGATTGGCGCGGCCGCCTACGACGATTTGATTGGGGAATTGCAGCGTGCGCTTGGTATCACCGTGTTTATGGTGACCCACGATCTGGACAGCCTTTATGCCATCTGTGACCGGATTGCCGTATTGGCAGAGAAGCGCGTGCTGGTAGAAGGGCCGATTGAGACCATGACAGATGTCGATCATCCCTGGGTTCAGGAATATTTTACGGGACCACGCGCGCGTGCGGCGCAGGTCAAAGGCAGTAGGAGTTAAGGGCAGATGGAGACACGGGCAAACTACCTCCTGATTGGGGTGTTCGCGCTGGTCGGTTTGATCGGCTCTTTCCTGTTTGTGTTCTGGCTCGCCAAAGTCGATCTGGAGCGGCAGTACGCATATTACGACGTGCTTTTTGACAATGTGTCGGGCCTCGGAATGGCGGGCGGCGTCCGCTACAACGGCTTGCCGGTTGGGCAGGTTGTGATGTTGGAGCTCGACGACGAAGACCCCTCTCGGGTGCGCGTACGCATCGAAGTTGGCGCGGACACCCCCGTGAAGACCGACACGATTGCGAAGCTTCAGGGCCAGGGCGTGACCGGTGTGAGCTTTGTGGCGCTTTCCGGCGGCACTCCCGAGGCGCAGGCCTTGCCTCAGTTTGGCGAAATTCCAACGGAGGCCAGTGCTTTGCAATCCGTTGTGGAAAGCGCGCCAGAGCTGATGGGAAAGGCCATTGAGCTTCTGGAGCGGCTGCAATCGGTCGTGAGTGATGAGAACACAGAGGCCGTGACATCGCTGCTTGAGAACCTCTCAAGCGCGTCAGGACGGCTTGATCGCACGCTGTCTGAGTTTGAAACCCTGTCGACAGATGTAGGAAGTGCCGCGCGTGAGATTGCGGCCTTCACTGGTCGACTTGAGCAACTTTCCGACACGGCGGAGGAAACCTTGGAAGAGGCCACCACAACGCTTGGTAGCATCCGCGTGGCCGCTGATCGCACCGAAGGCACATTGCGCAACGCTGAAAGCGCCTTTGGCACGGCGGATGCGCTGATGAAGGATCAGTTGAGTGATTTCATCACCCGCGGTGCGGACGCCGCCGCCGCCCTCGAAGGCGTTGTGACGGTGCTTGAGCCTTCCGCGCTGGCCACGCTGCAATCAGCACGCAATCTGGTTGAAGAACGCCTGCCTGCACTGGTGCAGCAGGTACAGGACACCGCCTCAGTGCTCGAAACACAGGTGGCTCAGGTGGGGCAAGACGCCTCAAACCTGATGAGCCGTTATGAAGAAGTGGGCAGCAGCATCAAGGCACGGGTCGATCAATCTGAAAGTGCGATTGCGGCTTTTGAGACAGCGACCAACACAGCAACGGATACGCTGAATTCTGTGCGTGTGACCTCAGATACCGCCAACGAGGTGCTGAGCACAGATATCAAACCGCTTGCCAATGAGGCGACGGAAACGCTCAGTTCGGTGCGTTCACTGGCTGACACCAAGCTGCCGCCTCTGTTGGATCAGGCCAATGATACATTGGTTGTGATTGAAACCGGCGTGTCTTCGATTTCCACAGAAGGCGCTCTGTTGATTGCCGAGGCCACAGCGCGCCTTGTTCAGGCGCAGACCACTTTGGCCAATCTGGATGAGGCGCTGGATCTGTCAGATGAGATGCTGCGCTCGGTTGATGCAACCGCAGACAGCGTCACAACTTTGGTTGAAGGTGACGGGGCAACCTTTGTCGCCGAGGCGCGCGCAGCAGCGACCAGCGCGCGTGATGCGCTTGATACCATTCGAACAACTGTGGACACAGAGCTACCTGATCTCGTTGCCGAAATCAGCGCGGCGGCAAAATCTGCCAACACGATGATTGGCAACATCGACGCGCTTGCGGTGGGGGTCGCCGGTGATCTCGATACCCTGTCAGAGCAGGGCAGTGCAGCGCTGCTTGCGGCCACAGACACATTTGCACGCTCCAATGTGACACTTGCGGCGATCACCGAAGCGATGGAAACAGCAGATGACACGCTGGGCACCGCCCGTGAGACATTCACCGGTGTGAATCGCATTCTGGATGAAGAGATTTCTGGCATTCTTACAGATATCAGCGGCGCTGTTTCCGCCGTGTCCGGCACGGTCAACGGTGTGACAGACGACATTGACCGGGCTGCAGATGAGGTGCTTGCTGCCTCGCAATCTGCTTCGGCCCTATTGGGGCGTCTGGATGGTATCGTTGCGCAAAACGAGCGTCAGGTGACGGAGTTCTTCCGCATCGGTCTGCCGCAGGCCACCCGTTTCGTGGAAGAAGCGCGGTTTCTCATAAACAACATGGACCGGTTGGTTGAGCTGATCAGGCGTGATCCAGCTCGGTTCCTTCTGGGCACTCAAGGATCGGAGTTTCGTCGATGATGCGACTGGTATGGGCAGGCATGATGCTGGGCGCGGTGGCGCTTTCTGGGTGCACGGGGATTGAGACCCTCAATCGTGCCACGACGCCAACAGATCTTTATACGCTGACACCCAAAAGCACTTTTGCCTCAGGGCTGCCGCGTATTCGCCAGCAAATCGTGGTGGAAGAGCCGACAGCTTCGTCTGCAGTGAACACCGATCAGATTGCGGTGCAGCCGACACCTTATCAGATCGAATATTTGCCCCGTGCCCGCTGGGTCGACCGCGCGCCGGTGATCGTGCAGAACCTGCTGGTGGAGAGCTATGAGAACAGCGGCAAAGTCCGCTCGGTTGGCCGTTCAAGCGTTGGCTTGCGCCCGGATTATGTCATTGTAACCGACCTGCGTGAGTTTCAGGCGCGACTCCCGGTCGTCGAAATTGAAGGCACCGAAGCCCTCAAGATCGATGTGCGTCTAAACCTGAAAATCGTGGATTCGTTTAACAACCAGATCATCGACTCAAAGTCGTTCGAAGCTGTGGTGCAGACGGCGAGTGATGAGATCGAAGACGTTATTCTGGCGTTTGACACAGCCCTCGGGCGCACAATGCGCAATTCCGTGGAGTGGAGCGTCCGCTCGATTTACAGCCACGCGCAAAAGAACCCGCGACCCGCTTTGCAATAAGCAAACGCTCAAAGAAAAAGGCGCCCGATGAGGCGCCTTTTGTTTTGGTTGTGAAAGCCACGTGATCAGAGGCTGGCGTCCAGTGCCGCGAGCAGGGCGTCGCCCATCTCGGAGGTGGAGACCGGTGTCTCACCTTCGGACTGCATCAGGTCTGCGGTGCGCACACCGTCTGCCAGCACTTTCTCAACAGCCGCTTCCAGACGATCCGCTTCGGCACCTTCATTGAAGGAATAGCGCAGCGCCATCGCGAAGGAGAGCACACAGGCGCATGGGTTCGCTTTGCCCTGGCCTGCGATGTCTGGTGCGGAGCCGTGTACGGGTTCATACAGCGCCTTTGGTCGGCCATTGGCCATCGGTGCACCAAGGGACGCAGAGGGCAGCATACCCAGAGAGCCGGTCAGCATCGCCGCACAGTCAGACAGGATGTCGCCGAACAGGTTGTCGGTGTAGATCACGTCAAACTGTTTGGGGGCGCGCACCAGCTGCATCGCACCGTTGTCGGCATACATGTGGGACAGTTCTACCTCCGGGTAGTCTTTGGCAACTTCGTTCACAACTTCTCGCCACAGGATGCCGCTTTCCATCACGTTGGCTTTTTCCATGGAGCACAGACGCTTGTCGCGCACCATCGCCAGTTCAAACGCTGCGCGTGCGCCACGCTCGATCTCGCTCTCGGTGTAACGCTGGGTGTTGATGCCCACACGCTCGTTGCCTTCTTCAAAGATGCCGCGTGGCTCGCCGAAGTACACACCACCGGTCAGCTCGCGCACGATCATGATATCCAGGCCAGACACGATGTCAGTCTTCAGAGAGGAAAAGTCTGCCAGCGCGTCAAAACACTGTGCCGGGCGCAGGTTGGCAAAAAGGTCCATCTCTTTGCGCAGGCGCAGCAGGCCGCGCTCCGGCTTTACGGAGAAGTCCAAATCGTCGTATTTCGGGCCGCCCACAGCACCCAGCAGTACCGCGTCCACCTCTTGGGCTTTCGCCATGGTGTCGTCATGCAGCGGCACACCGTGTTTGTCGTATGCTGCGCCGCCCACGAGGTCTTCGCTCACGTCAAATTTCAGACCGCGCTTGTCGCCAAACCAGCCGATAACGCGCTGAACTTCGGTCATGACTTCTGGGCCGATGCCGTCGCCGGCGAGGATGAGAAGCGAAGGGTTGCTCATGGGTGTCGTCCTTGATCCTTTGGGTTCGCTACGGGTTAGCGAGACAGGCGCAAAAGATCAAGAAACAAGGGGCTTGAATGCGCTGGAATGCTTGAGAAACCGATCAATATCGGATGTCGGCCCAAACGATATGGTGACGGCTGGCCGGTGTGGTCTTGTGTTCCAGAAGCGCTGCGTCCGGATCAGGCGGTTTGGGCCAGAACACACCTGCATGCTCCACTGTGATGTTTGCCGAAGGTAGGAGGTAGTCGACCCGCAGGTCTCCGGGCGTCGGCTCCTTCCAGTCAACGGTTGCGCCAGCATCTGAAAGCGGGTCTTGCAGTCGGGGATCCGCAAGCAAATCTGCAATCACATGGCGCCGTCCCTCTCCGGAGTACGGATCAAGATTTACGCCGCCCATGATAACGAAAGGGGGCTCAGGGGCGGGGCCGAGCTTTCCATCCAACAGATGTTGCCACAGTCGGATTTCATCGGCATTGCGCCGCCCGTTTCGATCTTCCGGCCCATCAAAGACTGGCGGCCCAGCGGCAAAGAGCATCAGCGTGAACGCACCGTTTGGCGGTATCACCTGCAGTGACCAGTGGCCAACGGTGGAAAGTCGCTGGATCGCCTGCGCCTCCTGCGAAGGAAATGGGGTATCGTCCACCCTTGGCAGTTGAGCCTCTGGCAAATCACGCCACAAAAGCCCGCTGAAATCTCGCACCTCTCCAAAGGGCCAACGCGAGAGGACAGCCATGCCTGATGCACCTTGAAATTGTCCAAATCCCTGTGCGTCCTCTGCATCGTGCTGATAGCCATCACCGTTCATGTCCAAACCCGTGGGTATGCCGGTGTTCGGCTTGAGCGCAAAGAGGTGGGGAAAGGTCAGGCCCGCCTCGGAAAAGCGATCGCGCAGCGCCTTCAGTCCCAGTAGGTCCGCATCATAATCCACGCCTTGCAGAAACAGGATATCTGGCGAGACGTGTGCGACCACCTGGGTGATGGCCTGCATTTGATCGTCGTTGCGCTGAATATCCCGCAGCATGAGGCCGGGGCCTTTGCGCGAAAGCTCCACGTCATAGGTCGCAACACGGATGGTTTCGCCCCAGACAGGCGTGCACAACAGGCCAAATATCCAAAGTGTTTGGATCAGGCGGTGGAGGAAACCCGAGATTGCTGTGCGTGCGCACTGCGAGAGGCCGCATAAGCGCGACGGCGGTTCTCGTTGATCAAGGTCGCAACACGGGTCATGGCCATGCCGCGCATGATCATGCTGGCGGGTACAAATGCCCATGCGCTGATTGTCCAGATCATTGTCTTCGGGTCGCTCAGATAAATCGGGTCAATCAAATCCGACATCATCTGAATGATCGCCGGAATTAAGAATGGCATAAGAAACCCTAACGCAATGTTAAGGCGGCCATCGCGTTGCAAACGGGGCATCACATCTCCGCCCGCTGTCGGGTCGAACAGTGGCAGGTTGACCCAGACATTGAAGGCGCCATTGCGGGCGGGCCATCCCAGAATGCGCAGATAGAAGAAGAACACCACCAGAGTGATCAGCGAGATCAGGTAAGACAGACCCGACGCAGTACGGACCTGATGCACCAATTCCGCTGAGGCATTGTTTGGCAGCATGATCACCATCAAGCGCACCGGCGAATATGGGAAATCAATCGCGTCGCCGACAATGATCCCAAGAGCGTGCAGAAAGGCGGTGAATGCGTTGGGGGCGACTTCGCCACGGGCAATCACAGAGAGTGCAAAAACCGTGAAGAAGATCGCCAGGAAACGGAGCCTATTAAATGGCGGTGCGTAGCGAAACTCAATGATGGAGGGCGCGCTGGATACATATTCGATGAACACAAGGCAGCCAGAAAACAACGCAAAGAGCATCATGATCTGAACCGCGTCAGAGCTGATCGATGGTAAGATTATCGCTGGCAAAGCAAACAGCAACGCAACCAAGCCTGCGCGTGTGCCCGCTCCTATTATTCTGCCTATCACTGCCGTAGTACCCTTCAACCGGACGCCGCGATACATTGCCGCGAACTTATCCCGTCTTTATCCGCACTTAATGGCGGTTTGCCCCATTTCCGCCACAATTTGACGCCGGAATTTGGCGCGGCTCAAGGATTTGTTTGAGAAATGATTAAGATTGGGCGGTGCTCAGGGCCATGTGATGCCCGAATGCATCAATAACGGCCTTAAAAGGCGGTGTTTTGGCGCAGTTCATCGGATAGGCCACTATGGCGTCGGATAACGCACTGAGAATCAACAGAGATATTTTCGCGCGGGAGGGGTTGCCACAATTGCGCCGCAATTGAGTTTTGCGCGAGCCACTTTGGCGAGAGCAGCCTTGGTCGCTCAATCAACCTATGAGATGTTTGGATTCTGCAACTGCCAAAACGCGCACTCTTCGTGGCGTTGTCTGGCGGGGGCCCAGACGCGTTCAACGCCAACGGGCTCCATGCCAAGTTTCTCAAGAAGTCTGAGGGAGGCGTGGTTTTTCACCTGCGCGCCCGCGCGCATTGTTTCCAGCCCGAGAGTGTCAAACCCGAAGTCCAGCGCGCCGCGTGACACTTCAAGTGCATAGCCTTGTCGTTGGAAAGCTTCGCCAATCCAATAACCAAATTCCCCGAACTTGGCACCCGTAGTTTGGGAGGCGTTGGAAAGGTCGATCTTGAGCCAGCCAATAAGCGCGCAGGTTTCCTTATCGATCACGACAGACGCAAAAGTGCTGCCTGACTTTGAGGCCTCAATGGCGCCCTTCAGAAGCGCACGCGCGTTCTCAGCAGTCAGTGATGTTGGCCATGCGGCCACCCATCGGCTGATCGCGGGTGTCATTAGCTGCGCAAGGGCGGCTGCGTCCTCCAGCTCGCAACTGCGGACCAGCAAACGTTCGGTTTCAAAAGACCGCTTGGTCAGATCCATCACGTCCCTCAAGAAAAAAGCGCCGCCCGGGTGGGGCAGCGCCTGAAGTGCGTCAGCGAAGGGTCAAACCCAAGGGCGCTCCGCCCCCGCTTTGGCCTCATATGCGTCGATAGAGGCTTCTTTCTCCATGGTCAGACCAATGTCATCCAGACCATTGAGCAGGCAGTGCTTTTTGAACGCATCCACCTCGAATTTGATCACCTCGCCATCCGAGGTTGTGATCTCCTGAGCTTCCAGATCCACGGTCATACGGGCGTTTTCGCCTTTCTCCGCGTCGGCCATCAGCACGTCGACCTGCTCTTGTGGCAGAACGATCGGCAGCATGCCGTTCTTGAAGCTGTTGTTGAAGAAAATGTCAGCAAAGGAGGTGGATACAATCACCTTGATGCCAAAATCGTCCAACGCCCAAGGCGCGTGTTCACGCGAAGAGCCGCAGCCAAAGTTGTCACCCGCGATCAGGATCTGCGCGCTGCGGTACTGTGGTTTGTTCAGCACGAAATCTGGGATTTCTGTGCCGTCGCGGTTGTAGCGCATCTCATCAAAGAGGTTCTTGCCAAAGCCCGTGCGTTCGATGGACTTCAGGAAGACCTTGGGGATGATCATGTCTGTGTCGATGTTCACCAGCGGCATAGGTGCGGCGATACCGGAGAAAGTTTCGAACTTTTTCATTCTATCGTCCTTTCAGAGCGATTCAAAAACGAGAACACCCAACGGTCGCGCCGACCATCGGGTGTTCGATAGAGATATAAGCTTTGACAGCTTGCGTTACGCAATCACGGTCGCGGTGATGGCCCATAGGCCCATCAGGCTGGCAAAAGCTAAGATAGTCGGCAATACAACACGGATCATTTTCAGTCTCCTTTCCTGCACAAAGCGGGGTGCTCTGCGCGGTGCGCGCCGCGACATTCTGCCGCGGCTTCAACTGAGATGGGGACACGGACAGCCCAGAGAAAGGGGCCGCGCCTACACAGTTGGTCACCATAGGATCAAAGGATGTGAACATGACGTTGCGTGTTGCCTGGTTGAAGAAACTGGGTTGATGCCCCTCATAGCCCTGACGTGTGGGGCGCCAAAGCAGCGCCCGACAGGCCTATGAGAGGATCCGCCTTACATCAGTTCCCGGATGTCCGTCAGCTTGCCGGTGATCGCAGCGGCAGCAGCCATGGCAGGCGACACAAGGTGTGTGCGGCCTTTGTAGCCCTGGCGGCCTTCGAAGTTCCGGTTGGACGTCGAGGCGCAGCGTTCGTTTTCCGACAGCTGGTCAGGGTTCATCGCCAGACACATGGAGCAGCCCGCAAGACGCCATTCAAAGCCGGCGTCCTTGAAGATGTCTGCCAGACCTTCTTCTTCCGCCTGCGCCCGAACAAGACCGGAGCCCGGAACGATCATCGCCCGCATGCCCTCTTTGATCTTCTTGCCTTTGACCACTTCAGCCACGGCGCGCATGTCTTCGATACGACCGTTGGTGCAGGAGCCGATGAAGACTGTGTCGATCTCGATGTCGGTCAGCTTCTGGCCAGGGGTCAGCCCCATGTACTCGATGGAGCGACGTGCCGCTTCAATCTTGCCGCCTTCAAAGTCTTCAGGTGCAGGCACAACACCGGTGATCGGCAGAACATCCTCAGGGCTGGTACCCCAGGTGACAACCGGCTGGATGTCTTCGCCCTTCAGGGTGACGACTTTGTCAAAATGCGCAGCCTCATCGGTGTAGAGCGTACGCCAATAGGCCTCGGCCTGCTCCCATGCTGCGCCTTTTGGCGCGTGCGGACGGCCTTTGCAGTAGTCAAAGGTGGTCTGGTCAGGAGCGATCAGGCCAGCACGTGCGCCGCCTTCAATCGCCATGTTGCAGACGGTCATGCGGCCTTCCATGGACAGCGACTGGATCGCCTCCCCACAGTATTCGATCACATAGCCGGTGCCGCCGCCGGTGCCGGTGGCGCCGATGATGGCCAGCGTCACATCCTTGGCGGTCACGCCCGGGTTCAGCTTGCCGGTGATCTCCACCTTCATGTTCTTGGACTTTTTCTGGATCAGCGTCTGGGTGGCCAGCACGTGCTCTACCTCGGAGGTGCCGATGCCATGGGCCAGCGACCCAAATGCGCCGTGGGTCGCGGTGTGGCTGTCGCCGCAAACCACGGTCATGCCCGGCAGGGTCCAGCCGTTTTCCGGGCCAACGATGTGCACGATGCCCTGACGCACGTCAGACACCGGATAGTAGTGCACACCAAATTCCTTGGCGTTCTTGTCGAGCGCGGCCACCTGAATGCGGCTTTCCTCGGTCATCTGCTCCGGGTTTTCACGGCCCTTGGTTGTTGGCACGTTGTGATCCGGCACAGCGATGGTTTTCTCCGGTGCACGCACTTTGCGGCCGGTCATGCGCAAGCCTTCAAAGGCCTGCGGGCTGGTCACTTCGTGAACGAGGTGACGGTCAATATAAAGCAAGCTGGTGCCGTCTTCGGCTTCGTGTGCCACATGGGCATCCCAGATCTTGTCATAAAGCGTTTTGGGGGACATGGGTCCTCTCCATTCTGATTGTGTAGCTGAAACTTTGGCTGTCAAACAGGCGCGCAAACGCACGCCGCACGTTCATAGGGCGGCGATGACGGATTTGGACTGACCAAAGAAACGCCAAGGCAAAAAGGCGCGGTCGTCGATGTCATAGATGCGTTTCATGTCACCCATCTATACCTGCCAAAAGATTCCTTCAAGCAGAAGCCGCCCAAGGGTGCGCTGTGCAGTCTGCGCGTTGCTGCAAGCGGTTTGGCGTGCAAGACTGGTTTTATGGAAGAAGAGACCATCTCAGGCCCGACTGACAGCGCAGCGCCTTCCGAATTGGATCGCATCGCGGCAGCAGATCGCGCTGTGCACCATCCCGAAACCATCAGCCAAAGCGGCGACGCAGCCGAGACCACGGAAATTGCCTTGGGCATCTGGGATCAGGTGGTGGCTTTTGCCGAAACCCTGTTACGGCCCTGGGCGGCCTATCAGGTGTTGATCGCCTTGATCTTGATGGTGATCGCAGCGGCTTTGGCGATGATCTTCAAACCCAGATTCTATGATTGGCTCAAGACGCGCGAGGGCTGGCCCAAATGGCGCTATCGCTACGCTATGATGGTGCATCGCCGTATGGCGTTGATCTTCTTCACCATTTTGATCTGGTTCACGGTTTGGGTGATGCGTGCGGTGACATGGCCAAGCCGGTCTTATCTCTTGGTTGAGCTCGCCAATCTGGCACTTGCCTTCCTGTTTGTGGTGGTGGTTTTGCGGGTTGTGCAAAACACCACACTGCGGGCGGTTTTGCGATATGGCGCTTGGATCTGGGTGACGCTCATCCTCACGGGCCTGCGCGATGATGCGGTTGAGCTGATGGACAGCATGTCGCTCACCTTTGGTGAAACCCGCGTGTCTCTTTGGATGATGGCGCAGGCGATCCTGATGTTGGCCGCAACCTTTGTGCTGGCCCGCCTTGCTGCGCGTCAGGTGGACAGCCGGCTGAGCCGCAGCGAAGACATCTCCCCCTCCATGCGTGTGCTGTTTGGCAAGCTATTGCAGGTCTTTCTTTATACTGTGGCCTTCTTTGTTGGGCTGAGAATCATCGGCTTTGATCTGCGCGGGCTTGCCTTTCTCACCGGGTTTGTCGGTGTTGGTCTGGGCTTTGGTCTGCAAAAAGTGGTGTCCAATCTTGTCTCTGGCCTCATCATCCTGATGGACAAATCCATCAAGCCAGGGGATGTAATTTCGCTGGGGGAAACCTTCGGTTGGATCAACTCTCTGGGTGCGCGCTATGTGAGTGTGGTCACCCGCGATGGACGAGAATTTCTCATCCCCAACGAGGATTTGATCACCAATCAGGTGGTGAACTGGTCCCATTCTGACACCTTTGTGCGGCTCGATATCTATTTTGGCACCGCCTATGACGATGATCCGCATCTGGTGCGCAAAGTGGCGGTGGAAGCAGCCAAATCCGTGGGGCGCGTGCTGACTTATCCCAACACCCCTGTGTGTCACATCGTGGGTTTTGGCGACAGCAGTGTGGATTACATTCTGCGGTTTTGGATCAAGGACCCAACCGGCGGGCTGACCAATATTCGCGGCAATGTCTATTTGGCGCTCTGGGATGCCTTCAAAGAACACGGCATTTCGCTGCCCTTCCCTCAACGTGAGGTGCGCCTGTTGGAAAATGACGCGGCAGATGCGGATCTCGCCAATCCGCCTTCTCATTCATAAAGTATCCCGGGGGAAGCTTGCGCAACGCGCAAACTGGGGGCTGGCCCCCTCCCTCATTGGCTGATTTTCCTCAAAAACTCCCGGAAACCGCAGCGTTTCTGCGCCAATTGGTCCATGCGCGCCAAATCCTGCTTGCCTTTCGTTGAGAATGAGTCCAACCGGTGCTATCTTGAATTTATGCCCGGCACCGGGGCTTTGCGGTGCGTTGCAAGGAGGGCAGACTTCTGTCTTTGAACACTGACGTGGCAAATGCTGCTGATACCGGACCCGTTCTGACATCGGGCGCCTCGGATGCGACAAGCGAGGATCTGCTTGCCCGCATTCTCACCTCTCTTAGCGAAGACAAAGCCGAAGACGTTGTGCAGATCGATCTGCGCGGCAAGACGTCGATTGGCGATTACATGGTGATTTGCTCCGGGCGCTCCTCGCGTCAGGTTGTGGCCCTCGCTGAGAAACTTGTCGAACGGCTCAAGCATGAGTTTGGGCGCAGCGCCAAAGTTGAAGGCAAGGATTCCGGGGACTGGGTGCTTGTGGATACCGGCGATGTGATCGTGCATATCTTCCGTCCGGAAGTGCGCGAATTCTATCAGCTGGAAAAAATGTGGGTGCCCGGCGGCTCCGCATAAGTCTGCGCGGCGTGTGCGCTTAGCGCTGCGTCGCCACAGCACAAGGCAGCGACATGGCACTCAAAGTGCACATCTGCGCCGTGGGTCGGCTGCGGTCTGGCCCTGAGCGCGACCTACTTGATGATTATCTGACACGGTTTGACCGTACCGGACGCGCTTTGGGGCTCGGTCCGGTTGCGGTGCATGAAGTTGAAGACCGCAAAGGCGGCGGGATGGCGACCGAAGCGGGGCTTCTTGAGGGTGTCATCCCCAAAGGGGCTGTTATCTGCGCGCTGGATGAGCGTGGCAAGCTGATGAGCAGTCCGGATTTTGCGAACATGCTCGGTGGCTGGCGCGATGATGGGCGGGGTGATCTGGCTTTTGTGATCGGCGGCGCGGATGGCATTGATCCCGCGCTGCGTGCGCGCGCAGATGCCAAGCTCAGTTTTGGTAAAATGGTTTGGCCACATATGCTGGCGCGCGTGATGCTGAGTGAACAGCTCTACCGCGCTGCAAGCATTTTGGCTGGCGCACCTTATCATCGGGTCTGATGGGGCACGGTTTTGTGCGGTTTGCTCCGCTTCAAAAAGACCGACAGTGCACGCCCGCTATAACGTCGTGATACAGCCGCGATACCGACGGTGTTTTGGTGGGTTATTTAGCGGGGATCACGCAGCAGGGCGGCGCGGGACTGAGAAGCAAATTCGCGCCGTCCCAGCACGATCACCGTCACGGAAATGCCGACAAGCAACATGATCGGGCCCAAAAGCCAGGCTGCGGAAGCCAATCCAAAATAGATGGCCCGAATCCCCCGGTTGAAGCTGCGCGCTGCTGTGATGTTCACATCCGCAGCTTTGTGGGCCCGAGACATCGCTGCGGGATGGTCTTTGTCATTTGGCACTGCCCCCATCAGTACAGAGCAATAGCCGAAGAGCCTGTGAGACCAGACAAATTTCAGGAATGCGTTGCCAACGAAGAGCAGGACCAACATCAGTTTGATTTCCAGGACAGAGGTGGAATCAGCTTTCTGCGCCAGATCCTGTGTGAGGCCGGCAATTTGGTCAGTATTCCCGATCAAAGCCACCAAACCGCCAATGGCGATCATTGATGAAGAAGCAAAGAACGCCGTGCTCTGACGCAGGTTTCCCATGATCTGCGCATCAAAAATGCGGGCGTTTCGCTCCACATAATGAACCATCCATTCCCTTCGATAAAACGCCATCAGCCGTGACACAGATGGTCTGTTTTTGGGCGGATTTTCAATGAGATGCGTGGCGGCGAACCAAGTCGAAAGGCTCGCCACAACAGCAATGAAATCAAGCGGTGAAAACTGGTTGGCGAGCTGTGTGAAAGTCATGCCTGTACAGTAGCGCCATCGCTTAGCGCTTGCCAGCCTGCAATATTGGTTATATTAATTTACCAATTATTGCGGAGGTCAGCCATGGACATGCCAACCCCTAACCCAGAGGTTCTTGCGAAGAAGGCGCGCATTGTTGCCCGGCTTCAGGAAGTGCTTCCGGCAGATGCTGTCATCTCTGATGAAGCTGAAACGCGGGCCTATGAGTGCGACGCGCTCACCGCCTATCGGTGCCCGCCGCTTGCTGCGGTTCTTCCTGCCTCCACGGAAGAAGTGGTGGCGGTTCTAAAAGTCTGTCACGAAGAAGATGTGCCCGTGGTGCCACGCGGAGCTGGTACTTCTCTTGCGGGTGGGTCAATGCCAACCGCGGACTCGATCATTCTGGGCGTGGCCCGAATGACCGAAGTGCTTGAAACAGATTATGAAAACCGCTTCATCCGCGTGCAAACTGGCCGCACCAATCTGAGCGTTTCCGGCGCTGTGGAAGAGGATGGCTTCTTTTACGCACCAGATCCCTCCAGCCAGCTGGCCTGCGCCATTGCGGGCAACATTGCGACGAATTCCGGCGGTGCCCATTGCCTGAAGTACGGCGTGACAACGAACAATCTGATGGGCGTCACAATGGTGACCATGGAGGGCGAGGTTGTCGAGATTGGCGGTGCCTATTTGGACGCCGGTGGCTTGGATCTGTTGGGGGTGATCTGCGGCAGTGAGGGCCAGCTTGGTGTCGTGACCGAAGCCACATTGCGTATTTTGCACAAACCGGAAGGCGCAAGACCTGTCCTCATGGGGTTTGATAGCAATGAAGTCGCAGGCCAATGCGTGAGCGACATTATCAAGTCGGGCATTCTGCCGGTGGCCATTGAGTTTATGGATCGCCCCTGTATCCGCGCCACAGAGGCATTTGCTGGAGCGGGGTATCCAGACTGTGAGGCGCTGTTGATTGTCGAGGTGGAAGGCTCCGATCAGGAAATCGATGCCCAGCTTGAACGTATTCTGGCGATCGCCCGGACACACAATCCAGTGGAACTGCGCGAAAGCACAAGCGCGGAAGAAAGCGCTCGGATTTGGCTGGGACGAAAATCAGCCTTTGGGGCGATGGGGCAGATCAACGACTACATGTGCTTGGATGGCACCATTCCCGTAAGCCAACTTCCTTATGTGCTCCGCAGAATTGGGGAGCTGAGCAAAGACTACGGACTTGATGTGGGCAATGTTTTCCACGCCGGGGACGGGAACATGCACCCGCTTATTCTGTTTGATGCCAACAAGCCGGGCGATCTGGAGAAGTGCGAAGCCTTTGGCGCTGACATTCTGCGGCTGTGTGTGGAAGTCGGGGGATGTCTCACAGGTGAGCATGGCGTGGGTATCGAGAAACGGGATCTGATGGTGGATCAATATGCGCCGGAAGATCTGGATATCCAGATGGCGGTGAAAGATGTGTTTGACCCGAAGTGGCTTTTGAACCCCGCGAAGGTTTTTCCATTGGCTGCGAGCGAGACGCGTCGCATGGCGGCTGAATAATCTTAGGCAAATCAGGGGTTTTGCCTCTCTGCCACTGCCAGTTTTGGCTTCACCCCAGGATATTTTGGACCAGTAAGACTATGATGACACCTGCAAATGAAGCCGAATTGGCAGAGATGGTGGCGGGCGCGCAAACGGCGTTGCGCATACAGGGCGGGGGCACGCGCGCGATCGGTGCGCCAAGCGACGCGACAGTGTTGTCGACCTCCGCGCTTTCCGGCGTGACACTTTATGAGCCGGGCGCACTGACGATTGTTGCCGGAGCTGGAACGCCAATGGCCGAGATCGAAGCGACTTTGGCGGCGGAAGGGCAACGCTTGGCATTTGAGCCGATGGATCACCGCGGTCTGTTGGGTACTGATGGTGTTCCGACAATAGGCGGCGCAGTCGCCGCCAACGTGAGTGGTCCACGGCGTATTCAGGCAGGTGCTTGTCGCGACAGCCTGTTGGGTGTGCGTTTTGTGGATGGGGCAGGACGTGTCTTGAAGAATGGTGGTCGCGTGATGAAAAACGTCACTGGCTATGACTTGGTGAAACTGATGGGGGGTAGCTGGGGGACTTTGGGTGTGCTCAGCGAAGTCAGCCTAAAGGTCCAAGCGGTGTCTGAAGCGGTCGGCTGTGTGCTGCTACATGGTTTGGATGATCACCAAGCGGTAAAGGCAATGAGCGCGGCGTTGGGCTCTCCTTACGATGTTAGCGGTGCGGCACATGCCCCTGTGGGTGTAGACGGCACACCTGTTACGATGATCCGCATCGAAGGGCTGGAAGCCTCTGTGGGCTATCGTGCCGAGAAACTGACGGCGCTGCTTGCGGATTTTGGCGCAGAAGTTGTTGTTGAGCGCGATGCGGAAAAAGTTTCTGCAGGTTGGTCCTGGGTGCGCGGTGTGGCGCTGTTTCAGGGCGGAACCGGTGATGTGTGGCGCCTCTCTGTGAAACCCACCGACGGGCCGGGTGTCGTTGCAGCTATCAAGCAGAGTCAACCGGAGGCGCAGGTGCTTTACGATTGGGGCGGCGGTTTGATTTGGGTGCAAGTGTCCGAAGGTTCGGATGTGCGCGCAGCCGTTGGTCAAGGTCACGCCACACTGATCCGCGCGGCTGAGGCGACGCGCGCACGGGTGCCCGTGTTCCACCCCGAGCCTGCCGCATTGGCCAACTTGAGCGCGGGGCTTCGTAAAAAATTTGATCCCCGTGGGATCTTGAACCCAGGGCTGATGGGATGAGCACAAAAGGCAAGCGCAGGCAGGTTCGGCGTTGGAGGGCACGGCGAGCGGCACGTCCTGTGCCACATTTGCCTTGCAACTGCTGTGGCTGTCTCACCATACGGGAACGCGGCGGATACGAAATCTGTGGTGTGTGCTTTTGGGAAGACGATCCCGATCAAACACCAGAATTTGACGATGGTGGCGCCAATAATCTGAGCTTGGAGGATGGGCGCAGGAACTACCGCAAAATCGGTGCCTGCGAGCCGCGCTTGCTGCCCCATGTGCGTCCACCCCGCCCAGAGGAGCTTCCAGCAGAGCTCGAGAGCCACCCCACCAACTCAACGTGGCACACGCCAGAACGACCGGAATAGGCAAATGCAGACGACATTCACCAAAGACCAGCTTAAAGATCCTGGCACACAGCGGGCCAATGAAATTCTGCGCGCCTGCGTGCATTGTGGTTTCTGCACTGCGACGTGCCCGACCTATCAGGTGCTTGGCGATGAACTCGACAGCCCGCGCGGACGGATTTACCAGATCAAAGACATGCTGGAAAACGAGCGTGTGCCGGATGAAAAGACGGTCAAACATGTAGACCGTTGTCTGAGCTGCCTGGCATGTATGACCACCTGTCCCAGTGGCGTGCATTATATGCATCTGGTGGATCATGCCCGTGAGTATATCGAAAACAACTACAAGCGCCCCTTCAGTGATCGGGCCTTGCGCTGGATTTTTGCGCAAATTCTGCCTTACCCGATGCGGTTCCGGCTGGCGCTGCTCGGGGCCAAATTGGGCCGCCCTTTCCGGTTTCTGATGCCGGATGCGCGCTTGCGTGCGATGCTGGATATGGCGCCCAAATCAATTCCGCCAGTGAGCCGGAATGACGATCCACAGAGCTTTGCTCCGATGGCTGACAAAAAGATGCGGGTCGCCCTTATGACTGGGTGCGCGCAGAAGGCGCTGAACACCGATATCAATGATGCAACAATTCGTCTTTTGACACGGCTGGGCTGCGAAGTTGTGGTGGCCGAGGGGGCGGGCTGTTGCGGTGCTCTGACCCACCACATGGGTAAAACCAAAGAAAGCCATACGACTGCGGCCAAAAACATCAAAGCCTGGTGTGTGGAGATGGATGGCGAGGGGTTGGATGCGATTGTGATCAACACGTCTGGATGTGGCACGACGGTGAAGGACTATGGCCATATGTTCCGCAATGACGCGCTGGCGGCGGATGCTGCTCGCGTGAGTGGGATTGCGATGGATGTGTCTGAGGTTTTGATGAAGCTCGATCTGCCGCAAGGCGATGATAAGGAGACAGTGGTGGCCTATCACGCTGCATGTTCGCTGCAACATGGTCAGCAGATCAAAACCTTCCCTAAAGATCTCCTCAAAAAGGCGGGCTACACGGTTGTTGAACCGGCGGATAGTCACTTGTGCTGTGGCTCGGCAGGTACTTACAATCTTATGCAGCCGGAGATCTCCGGAAAGTTGAAAGAGCGCAAAGTGCGGACGCTAGAGGCCAAAAATCCCGACATCATCGCCGCGGGAAATATTGGGTGCATGATGCAAATTGGATCTGCGACCGAGGTGCCGATTGTGCATACGGTAGAGCTTTTGGACTGGGCAACCGGTGGTCCGCAGCCGCGCGCGCTCACCGAGCCGGGTAAACGTGCACCGGAGATTCCCATCCTGCGCTGATATCGCCATAATGCTCCGCAAACAGGGCATGTCATGCGCATGCCCTATTTCCGCCTTAGGTCATCGATATGGCTCAGGGGTAGTTTGTGGAGGCGGTATGATCGCGCGGTTTATTGCATGTTTGTTTGCTGTTTGTGTTGCGAGCTTTGCCGTGGCGCAAGACACGGGCTTGCGGCGTCTGGACACCGGCGAGGACAGTCGTGACTGGGGGGCGGTCGGCCGACTGGAGATAGACGGTCGCGGGTTTTGCACCGGGGCGTTAATCGCGCCGGGTTTGGTGCTGACCGCCGCACATTGCCTTTACTCAAAAGAGACAGGCCGCCGTCACGACGTGGGGCAGATCGAATTTCGCGCAGGTTGGCGCAATGGGCGTGCCGAGGCGTATCGCAAGGTGAAGCGTGCCGTCGTGCATCCCAAATACCGTTACAGCGGTCAGACCGAGATCGAGGACGTGCAAAACGACCTCGCACTTCTGGAACTGCATCACCCGATCCGAAATACCAAGATCACTCCGTTTGAAACGGCAGATACCCTTCGAAAAGGGTCCCGCATCGGTGTGGTGTCTTATGCGGTTGGGCGTGCCGAGGCACCGTCATTTCAGGAAATGTGTCGGGTGATGGGCCGTCAGAAGGGTGTGTACGTACTGTCGTGCAACATCGATTTTGGCAGCAGCGGTGCGCCGGTTTTTGTGTTTGAAGACGGCGCGGTGCGTATCGCATCCGTCGTTGCCGCGAAAGCGGAGGTGCGTGGCACCAAAGTGGCGCTGGGGGCAGCGCTGGATCATAGCTTGGATGAGTTGTTTGCAGCGCGGGTGGATGAGTCACCGCCGGTGCGTAGCCTCACACCCTTGCAAGACAGAAATGGCACGGGCGCGAAATTTGTGCGTCCGTAGATGATTGCCCCCAAGAAGCGAGTTTTTTATGCGTTTTACCTATCTGATGTGCTTGATGGCGAGCTTGCTGTCGGCGATGCCCGTAGTTGCGGAAGAGCGATTGCAGCCATTGCGGACGCGCGGGGATTTGTTGGGCTGGGAGGCGATCGGACGGCTCGACATCCAGAACGGCGGTTATTGTTCGGGCGCATTGATTGCATCGGATCAAGTACTGACCGCTGCGCATTGTGTTTTTGACGATGAGGGGCGACCACTTCCTGCAGATCAGATGACATTTCGTGCGGGATATGTAGACGGAGACGCGCTTGCGGAACGCCGCGTGAGCCGTGTGGTTGTTGATGCGAGGTATGAAGATGCCCCCGGGGGCAAAATCAGTAGCAAAATGATACGCCATGATATCGCTCTGCTGCGTCTGTCTGCGCCGATCTCCACCTCAGAAGCCAATCCATTCGCCATTCACGTCGATCCGCAGGAAGGTGAGAAGGTTTCGATCTTGAGTTATGGGCGTGGGCGGAGCGAGTACATTTCCTGGCAGCGTGATTGCGCCATTTTGGAGCGGGCTTGGGGGCTGCTCACTTTTGATTGCAACGTGACCTTCGGATCCTCGGGCGCGCCCGTTTTTGTGCGCTATGGCAATCGGGTGCGGATCCTTTCTTTGGTTTCCGCGGGAGATGATACCACTGACGGCGAGAAAATGTCTTTCGGTATGGAGCTGCCAACGGCGGTTGCGGAGCTCAAACGCCGAATGCGCGTGGGGGATGCGCCGGTCACCAAAGTCAGCAACGGCGCAAAGCGCATTCAGATCGGAAATCGCACGGGAACAGGTGCTAAATTTGTCCGCGCGGGTGGGGGTTGAAACGCTGAAAAGTCTCCCCAAATGAGGTGTAACGAGGCGCCGATGATCGGGTCTCGTTTTACACCGCCTGTCCGAATGGAAGGCACTTACATATTGTTGTCGCTCAATGGAGGATAACCCATGCGCACTTTTGATCTGGCTCCGCTGTACCGGTCGACCGTTGGTTTTGACCAACTTGCAAACATGATGGACCGTGTTTTGTCCAACGATGTCGCCCAGCCGAGTTACCCCCCGTACAACATCGAAAAAACCGCCGGTGACGCTTATCGCATTTCGCTGGCAGTCGCTGGTTTTTCGGCTGACGACCTGAGCATTGAGGTCAAACAGAACGCTCTCATCGTGACCGCCAAAAAAGGCGAAGAGAGCAAAGAGAAAACCTATCTGCATCGTGGTATCGCGACCCGCGCGTTTGAACGTCGTTTCCATCTGGCAGACCATGTTCGGGTAACCGGCGCGAGCCATGAAGATGGAATGCTGCACATCGAACTGCAGCGTGAAATCCCAGAGGCCCTGAAGCCGCGTCGCATCGAAATTTCCACCGGTACCCGAAAAGCCGTGGAGCAGGATGTGGTTGACGCCAAAGCCGTCAACTGACCGCTCAAAAACTGACAAACACTTTCTTCCCTTGTTGTCAGGCGCGCGTCTCTAGTTGAGGCGCGCGTTTTTGCATGTTCGGTTGCAGTTCGCAGGTGAAGCGTCCACAGTCGCCGGGTTCTCAAAAGACTTGGTGGCTGCGTGAATTTAGGCGCTCTGAAATCCGGAAATTTCCGCGCCTATGTGTTTGGCGCGGCCTTTGGGTTGCTTGCGATCTGGATGCAGCGGATCGTTATGAGCTGGCTGGCCTGGGACATGACGGGTTCGCCGAGTTTTGTCGGATTTGTCGCGCTTCTACTGTTCGCACCTGCGATTGTCTTGTCACCGCTGGTGGGCGTCTGGGTGGATCGCGTCAACGTAAAGCGCGCAATGCTCATGGTGCAGGGGGGCAATCTATTCCTATGCGCGGCGCTTTGGGCGATTGTGGCTTTGGGGTGGATCACGCCGTTTCTGTTAGCTCTGTTTGCGTTCTTGATCGGCGTGTTGATCGCGGCGAGCCATCCGGTTCGGATGGCAATGACTCCGCGATTGGTGCGGCGAGAGTATGTGAGTTCGGTGGTCACGATTGTCGCGATCAACTTCAACATCGCGCGGATGGTAGGACCGGCTGTTGGCGGGGTGATGATTGCGCAGATTGGCGCGGCGCATACGCTATTGCTGCAATGGCTTTTGTTTGTACCTTATCTGTTCATCCTTTCTCGTCTTAGCCTGCGACCAAGGCGAGAAAGCGGCGGCGCGCAAGAGCCCTTCTTTAAGGCGCTGGGTGCCGGGCTGAGTTATGCTTGGCAGGTTAAGGCAGTGCGCGAAGCGATGTTTGTGGCTGGTATGCTGGCCCTGGTGGCACGCGGAGCGCTGGAGGTTTTGCCGCCTTTGGCTGATGGCGTGTTCGCGCGCGGCGCGGACGGGCTGGGCGCCTTGATGAGTGTTACTGGGCTTGGTGCCATTCTAGGCGGTTTTTCCAAGGCAGCTCTGCCACCGCAAGAGCCAGGTCGCTTGCCGCTTCTGACCAGATTGGCAATCGTTCTGGGGCTGTTCCTAGTGGCTCTCCTTGGACTAGCGCCGACTTGGGAAATGGCCTTGGCAGTGGCGGCAGGGATGTCCTTTGTCACCACCTTAACCGCGATTTCCACACAAACTGCCATACAGCTCGATCTTGAAGATGACATGCGCGGGCGTGTGATGAGCCTATGGGCGGTGATTGCTGCAGGTGGTGCTGCACTGGGTGCTG
Source organism: Shimia sp. R9_3 (assembly GCF_017743755.1). NCBI lineage: Bacteria > Pseudomonadati > Pseudomonadota > Alphaproteobacteria > Rhodobacterales > Roseobacteraceae > Shimia > Shimia sp. R9_3. The sequence goes on from NZ_JAGHRP010000001.1 coordinate 534,208, forward strand.
GAGGAGTGGGTGTTTTGGCGGATCTTATGGGATTTCAAAATGCTCTGGTTTGGTGTGGAAGCCTGTCGGCGCTGAGCGTGGCGGGATACCTGACGCTCGTCAGCCTGAAAAAGTAAGCCCCGCCGCCTTTAGGCAACAGGGCTCTGCCGTTTCTGACGGGGAGGATCAGATCAGTTGGCAGCCGGTTCGATGTTGCCGATGTTGAGGAACATGGTTTCACCAGAATGATCGTCCACACCGTCGTTGTCGGTGGAGACAAAGGCCGTACCGTCTTCCAAAATGGCCAGGCCTTCGACTTTATCCAGAACGTAGCCGCCGGTGGAGGTCAGATCTGGAAGGAGGTCGCGCACCAAAGTTTTGGTGACTACAGGCAGCTCACCGCCAAGAGGGGCAGGCACCATTTCAGACGCAGGCACGCGGTAGATTTTCTTGGTCACGGCACGGTGGTCATGTTGGTTGTCACGCTCCACGATGTAGACCCAATCGCCATGTGCCACGATTTCTGACAGCCCAACCCAACCAGTCGCGGGTTCGGCTTTTGGGTAATGCACCGCGCCCCACTCTTGGGTTTCCAGATTATAGGCCACCAGTTTCACGTGGTTTTTCGGGTCATCTTTCCACTCCCGCTGCACCGCCATCCAGAGCGTGTCGCCAACTTTGGTGATGCCTTCAAAGCCAAAACGCTTTTCCACCGCCATCAGTTCTGCAGGAAGGCCAATCTCGCCTTTGCGGTCTTTGATCTTACCCTCGGCGGACACATGATAGATCGCATGAGGAATCACGCGCTCTGTGCGGCCTTCGGAAGCCACGTAGAAGCCGCCTATGCCATCCAGCGTGATGCCTTCCATATCGATCTTCTGCGCTGGGTTGCCGTTCTGACGGTGTACGTGGATCACATCAATGATGCGGGCTGGCGTCTGGTTTGTGTCGATTTTAAAGATGGAGGGCTGAAAGCCATAGAAGCTGTCATTCACCGCCCAGACGATGCCGTCTTTGTCAGCGACCATGCCTGAGAGCGCACCCCAGCCGATCAACTCGTCTGCACCTTCAGAGGTGAGATGTGGATAGGTTGCTGGCGCGTCCTGATATTCAAACAGCATCACATGCGCACGTGCGCCGCCATCTTCGATCAGGTCTTTTTCGTTGGCTGAGATCAACAGGTTGCGCTCCGGGATCGCCACATAGCCTTCCGGGCCAACGCCGGAGGGCAGCAGCTGTTTGAGCACGGGTTCAGCTGGATTTGTGACGTCATAGACACCGACAACAGAGGCGCGTTCCGCTCCAACAAACACATATGGCGTGCCGCTGAAGGTTGCGAAAGTCACACTCTCAGGCTCAACGCCTTTGCTGTCAGAGCGTTTGTCTGGGTAGTGGCCGATCTGGATGATGGCACGTTCAAAATCGGTGCCGCTTTCATAGACAACGGTGCCGTCCTTGTGGAAAATCGTCCAGCCACGAGAGCCGCCGTCCATGTCACCTTCGTTGGCTGTCGCAAAGTGATTGTCGTCAATCCACGCCACGGCGTCGGGCTCGCGCAGACGGCCTTTTTGGCTTTCGGTGAAGATCAGCGCACCACGCTCATCGGTCGCATCAATGCCTTCAAGATCAACCGCACCGGCGGAGAAATGGGAGATGATTTCGCCGTCTTTGGAGACAACCACCATGTGGTTGTTTTCTTGAAGGGTCACCACAGTTTCGCCAAGCGTGTTGATGGAAACGTATTCTGGCTCTGGATCTTCTGGCGAGACCTCAGCGAGGCCGGTCATGTCGACCATGCGCAGTGTGTCGCACGCCAATGTACCGTCTTTCAGTTCGACCATGGCCAGCATTCCGGCTGGCATTTGGCCTGTGCGGCCGTCGCCTAGGTCTTCGTCACGCTCGTTTTCAATAGCGACAGAGACAAAGCTTTGATCCGGTGCGATGGCGACGCTGTCGGGTTGCCCAGCCAAATCACAAGAGGCTTTAACTGAGCCGTCTGCGATGTTGATGGCCTGCAGCACGCCGGATGGTTGCGTGTAGCTCTCGGAAGTGTTGACGCCAACAATGGCGAGATCGCCAAGCACGCTAACGGATGTTGGCTCGCCTTCAAGAGCCACATTGCCGAGCGGCTTGGGAGCGGCCGGATTAGTGATATCAATACGGCCCAGAACGCCCAGCGGGCTGTCGGTGTATACAAGCGTCATGCCGTCCGCGGTGGCGGCGATAATTTCCGGGGAAGTCTCACGCTTGGTGTCTTCTCCCTCGGTCATGTTTTTGACCACTGGGAAAGAGGCGATGCGATTGAAGTTCATTTCTGCGGCGGCGTGACCTGCAGTCAGTGCCAAGGCCGACGTCAAACAAAGGCTGCGCAGCAACATTTGGAGTCTCCGTGTTGGTTAACGGCTTGCAGGTCGCACCTCTATATGACGCGGTGGCAACAGATCTGTGACAGATATGCGAAAGCCTGTTTCGAAGATCTCATCTAAAAACCAGTTTGTGGAGGTGTGCGAGATCACGCAGAGTGGTGGCGAACTTGTGAATGAATTCGGGGGAGGGAGAGCGATATGGACTGGGATGATGCCTATGCCAATGCGGCTTATATCGAGGGGGCAGATGCTTATCCGCCACGTTGGGCTGAGGAGGCGGCCGCTTATCGAGCGGAGATGGCGGCGGAAATTGACGTTGCTTATGGGGAAGGCGCGCGGGAGTGCTTTGATCTGATCCGGCCTGAGGGCTCACCCAAAGGGTTGTTTGTCTTTGTGCACGGCGGCTATTGGCTGCGGTTTGACAAATCTTTCTGGAGCCATTTTGCGCGCGCAGCCGTGGCACATGGCTGGGCCGTTGCGCTCCCATCCTATGACTTGGCACCAAATGTGCGGATTTCAGAGATTACAGCGCAAGTTGCACAGGCAGTGAGTCGAGCGGCTGAAATGATTGAAGGTCCGATCATTTTGGCGGGGCATTCGGCTGGCGGGCATCTGGTGGCGCGGATGACCTGTGAAGGTGTGCTTTCAGAGGCTGTAGCAAGTCGGATCACGCGTGTGGTGCCGATTTCACCGGTGTCTGACCTGCGTCCGCTGATGAAGACCGCAATGAATGCGGATTTGAAGTTGGACGCTGCGGAATGCGATACTGAAAGCCCTGTGCTTGGAATACCGCGAGAAGGTATCGATGTGACTGTTTGGGTCGGCGCGGATGAACGGCCCGTGTTCCTAGATCAGGCACGCTGGCTGGCGGAAGCCTGGGGCTGCGATCTCTTCGTGGCGGGTGGCAAACACCACTTTGATGTCATCGACGTTTTGGCGGACCCTCAGAGTGATTTTGCGCGGATGGTGTTTCGCTAGGGTCTAAAGCAGGGCACCGTATCACCCTCGGCGGGACGCGCATGCCAGACGCCTCGCGCAATTGCGCGGGCCAGACAGGTGGCTGCGGCATGGCCCAGCCAGAGGGTGTCGGCAACTTCTGCTTCGAGCCGCTTCGCATTTGTGCTGACGCCAAAAATCAGATCCCCGTCCATTGGGGTATGCGAAGGCACCAAGGCGCGGGCCATTCCATCGTGCGCAGCGGTGGCCATGCGTGTGCATTGTGCTTGGGTGAGGTCTGCGTCGGTCGCGACAATAGCAATGGTGGTGTTGTGGCTGGAAAGCTTGGTGTTTGGCAAGGTGGAGGGAGAAGTGGACACCAGACCCAAATTGCCAAACTCGCCGCCGATTTCCCAAGGGGCCGCCCAGAAGTGTTGGCCGTCTGGAGATGCATCGCCAAGCGCGTTCACAGCCACTAGCGCCCCCACTGTGTGCCCGGACGGCAAGACCATCGATGCAGAACCCAGACCGCCCTTATGTGCGGCCAGTGTGGCTCCGGTCCCTGCGCCAAAAGAGCCCATTGCGAAGTCTTCAGACGCGGCGGAGAGCGCCTCCGCACCTAGGTACTTATAGGGGTTTTCGGCCCAGTTTTTGTCCCCACCGTTGAGCAGGTCAAAGAGAATGGCGCCCGGTACAATGGGGATGTTCTGATCGCCAACGGTAAAGCCACGTCCGGCAGACCTAAGGGCATCCGCAACGCCGGATGAGGCATCCAAACCAAAGGCCGAACCTCCCGAAAGAGCCAGCGCATCAACCTGCTGAACGGTTTTGTCAGGCGCGAGGAGATCGGTTTCGCGTGTGCCCGGTGCGCCACCCATCACGCTGACACCGCAGGTGAAGGGCGTATCGCCAACCAACACGGTGGTGCCGGTCTTGATCACTGCGTTATGCGCATTGCCGACACGAAGCCCGGCTACATCGGTGATCAAATTTCTGGCTCCGGTTTGCATCAGCGCTCTCCTCTTTGCGCTCACAGTAGGCGCCTTGAATTTGGGCGCAAGAGCATCTGCGCGCGTAGGCAGTGGGATTTTTGTTGCGTGAGGCGGTGTTCCTTTGGCATGACTTTCGTAGGCATTGGCGATGGCGTCGCCACATTCTGCGTGAGGAATGCGCCACACTCTTTACAGTCCTGAACGCCGGGACCTCTTTGATCGGAGGTCAACATGACATCACGTCCTGAATTTTATCGGTTTCATAATGGCGAGAAAGCGCCGTTGCAGTTTTCGGAGGCCGAATATGAGGCCCGCGTGGCTGGTCTGCGCGCGATTATGGTGGAGGCTGGCGTAAATGCCGCGGTCTTCACCTCTATGCACAATGTTTCCTACTACTCGGGCTTTACCTATTGCGCATTCGGGCGGCCATATGCCGTGGTGGTGACACCGACAGACTGTGTGACGATTTCAGCGGGTATCGATGCGGGCCAGCCATGGCGGCGCTGCTATGGTGACAATATCACCTACACTGACTGGCAACGGGACAACTACTGGCGGGCGATCCGTTCGATCACTGGCGAGAGCGCAGTGATTGGTTATGAGGGGGATCACCTGACCCTGCTGCAGCAAAACAAGCTGAACAGTTTTCTTAAACCAAAGAGCACGGTCGACCTTTACGAACAAACCATGCGGCAGCGTATGCACAAGAGTGCCGCAGAAATCGAGCTGATCCGCGCGGGCGCTGCGGTTGCGGATGTGGGCGGGTATGCCATTCGTGATGCTGTGAAGGCCGGCGCGCGCGAAATCGATGTTGCCATGGCTGGACGGAACGCTATGGAGCTTGAGATCGCCAAGCGCTTCCCCGGAGCTGAGTATCGGGACACTTGGGTGTGGTTTCAGTCGGGCGTCAACACAGATGGCGCACATAACCCTGTGACGGCGCGTGTTCTTGAGCGTGGCGATATCCTGTCGCTCAACACCTTCCCAATGATCTCCGGCTACTACACAGCGCTGGAGCGCACGATGTTTGTGGAAGAGGTCGATCCAGCGAGCCTTGCAATCTGGGAAGCCAATGTCGGCGCGCATGAGCTGGGGATTTCTCTGCTGAAACCTGGTGCGAGCTGCGCCGAGGTAACCGAGCAGATCAATGCCTTTTTTGCGGAGCGCGATTTGCTGCAATATCGCACCTTTGGCTATGGCCACAGCTTTGGCGTGTTGAGCCACTACTATGGACGCGAAGCCGGTTTGGAATTGCGCGAGGACATCGACACGGTACTGGAGCCGGGCATGGTGATTTCTATGGAGCCGATGCTGACGATTGCCGACGGGAAGCCTGGTGCTGGTGGGTACCGTGAGCATGACATTCTTGTGATCACCGAGGACGGAAACGAGAATATCACCGGCTATCCTTACGGGCCTGAGTTCAACGTGGTTGGATAATCTTGATGTCGCGCCTTACGGGGCGCGACAACTCCAAAGATCTTTGTCGAATTCTTGCTGTTAGGATCGTTGCCGCGGGTGCTTTGTTTGCCCTGGAACTGTATGGCAAGCACTAAAATCAATCGCCTTATAGAGGTATTAGTCGCCCTCTCCTCTTTTAATTGGCGTGCACATTTGCAACAGTTTGCCCGAATTGATTACAGAGGCGATGTAAATGGACGTAACATTACCCATATGCGCTTCAAGATATTAAATAATAAGGGGGTGTTTGATGGCGAATTTTGAAACCCAAGTGCGCGAATCTCAGGCGCAGGTTGCGGCGGCACAGGACAAGATTGCGGAGTTGACTGGTCGCATTGATGCGGCACGTGAAAAGATGAAAACCGGCGGTGATGTAGCGATCGATATCGAGAATGCGACGCTGGACGACGTGCACGCCCATACCGAAGTGATGAACGCCAATATCGCTGAACTGATCATGGGCCTTGACGATGTGACGGCGGCGTTTTCCAAAGACTTTGACCAGATGCGGGACAAAACCGGCTGGGAGAGTTTTGTCGGCATCTTTAGCCGCGGCAAATCAGAATCGATGCGGGCAGAGCGTATCAAGACCGCCAATATTGACGATAAGCTGCAGGATCTGATTGCGAAATCCGATGTAATCACCAAGCTACTAGAAAGTCAGCTGGCCGTGCTGGAAGAGCAGAAGGTGAAGGTTGAAGACAATCTCACCGAGACACTGGATGAGCGTGAATTCACTGTGGGCGAGCTGGAAAACCTGCGTGCGGAGATCCTTGGTATGGATCCCGAGATCATTGCGCTGGAGAACAAGATTGCAGTTGAGCAGGACGCCGCCGCGCGCACGAAGCTTGAGACCGAACTGGCCGATCTGAATAAGGCCTATAATGAGTTGGTGCAACAAGAGCAGGTGAAATTGGCCAAAAGCCAGACGCTGGAGCGTTATATCGAGAAAGGCAAAACCTGGGTCGACAGTCTGCAAAATCAGGCTGCGACACAGATGGTGCTGATCAACAAGCTGCAGACCGACACAAGGCAGCGTGTGGTGCTGTATGACGCGCTGACCAAGTCGCTCAAGACTGCGCAGCAGCAGGACATCGCGCACCGTATCAACGAGATTGGCGTGGAAACCGACAAAGAGGCGCAGGCCTCCATGGCCGCAATTGGCACAGCCACCAACCAGCGCATGGCGGATATGATGGAAGCCCATGAGGAGCATATGGTCTTTGCCCGTGATGTTCTGGCGGCCAAAGCCAAGGCGGATGAACGCTTTGCCCGGCGATTCCAGAAGATCGTCGAGAAGCACGACAAGAATTTGTATGGGGCGTGATGCGGGATCTGTTGTGTACCGTTAGGGCTATCTCGACACCCTTTCTGCGTCTTGCATTTTTTATGGCATTTGGAGTGTGGGGAATCAGGACACTTCACATTCATGAGGTCCTAACAGGACCTTTGATGGGCCTTTTACTTCTAGTGTTCTCAATTTCGTTGTTGCTGCACGCAATCTACGAGTTCGCAAATATGCGAGACCGATTGGAAGCTGAGGAGCGCGAAAGCAACCCCTGGAAATTTGATCGATATGGGCAGCGTAAGCGTGACTGACACAAGCAACGACCACACCGCTCTGATCGAAACACATGCCTCGCGGCGCTACTTTCAGAAGTTTGCGCGGATCACGGAGCATCTGACGCAGGTGGCCGCGACACGTGAGGCCGAGGGCGAGATGCGCGCCGATGAGGTGAAAATCCTCACGCGTTATCTGGCCTCTATTGGCTACACGTTCAAAGCGCTGAGCATGAAGTATCTGTTGGTGGGGCGGCAGACCGGGCAGTTTTTTGGCAGCCTCGCAATGGATGCTGTCGAAAGCGGCTTTCCGATGTTCAATGAGCTTTTGGTGATGGCCAACGATGCCCAGCAGGCAGAAAGCCATCTACGCAATATGCCGGATGCAGAAACGCTGAAGAACGATATGCTGCGCTCCATTATCGGTGATCAGGAGATCCCAACGAAGCTGCAATTCGCGCTGAGCCAGCGGCTCTACTATGAGGAGTTGCTCAAAGGAGAGTTGTTCTGGGCGCAGAACCACCCTGAGGTGCTGTGGCTTGGCAATCTTTCTGAGCGGCGGCGCAAGTTTTTGCTGCATTGGGCGGTTTATGACAGTCAGGTCAATCTGCCGACGGTCTACCTTATGGAGCTTGAGGACACAGGCAAGCGGGCCTTGCCCAAGGATGAGCGGCGCTGGCCAGAGGTGCAGGCGCATCTGATGGCGCAGGCGGTGGCCGGTTTGAAGCTTGTGACCATCGCCAAGGGCTTTGATGAGAGTTTTGACGACCTGCATCCCAAGCGCCTGCAACGCCTGCATGTGGGGCCGATGTATTCCAGCGCTTTCACGCGGCAAAGCGGGCCAATCCGCGATGTGCTGGAAGCGGCGCGGGCACCGGAAGGGGAAGACTGGGCCTTGGCCTGGACCACTGAGGAGTTGCTGAGCGAAGACGTAAAGTCAGAGCGCTCTGGCTGGTTTGGCACGGTGGAACGGCAGGTCTTTGCGCTCGACCCTTTCGCCGGGCGAGGGGCGGACACAGGTGCTACACGAATGGAGCGTTCGATTGTTTTGCCGCAGCGGCCTTTTCAAGCGTTGGAAGAGCTGAACCCGCCGGGTTTTGGCAGCGTGAACAAATATGTGGTGAGCCCGCAGGGGCGGGTGCTCAGGTATTGATTTGGCCTTGCAGGCCAAGCCTGCGGCGCGAGTGTTTTTGGCAGAATGAAGTTTGGGGTGTGACCTAGTATGAGCCTGACAAGTGATCAGATGGAGCTGCGCGAAGAGGATATTCGCAAGCATTATGACGCCGCAGCGCAGATGCTTGCAGGCTTTGACCACACGCCGCGCATCGCCAAAGGCAAAGATGTGGCCCCGGCGGCGGAACGTTCCAGTGGGATCGGCACACGGCGGCGGTTTCGCTCTACCACACCGGGTTTGGTGACACGTTCAACTGCGCGACCCGAGGGGGTGCATTTGGTTGAGCGCATCGAGGGCGCAGGCGTGGAAGACCCGCTTGTGTCGCCTGTGCAGGCCAATGTGTTGCACGGTCTGCGGAGGGCTTTAGCGATTGCCTTGGCGGTTGGCGAGAATTTTTCTGAGGCGGCAGGTCTGGCCGATCTGAAGCGGGACAATCTGGCGGGCAGTCTGAGCGCGGATAAGAAGACGGCGTTCTCTGAGCTCTTGGCAGCAGAGGCGCTGGCCGTGAGCTATGTGTTTGCCAATGCAACATCCTTCCTGCTCGCGCCGCATCTTGCAGAAACGCAGATTGAGGTGGGCGAGGTTGAAGAGATCCTGACCGACAACGCACAGCTGGCGCTGCATGGCGCGCTTTGGGAGCTGGATCAGGACATCGCCGCGCTTGTCAGTAGCGAGGATCGTCTGGTGGCCTGTGTCTGTGCTTTTGCGGAACAGTTGATGGAGAAGCTCGCCCTCCGCGCCCAGAATGCGCCGCGTTTGGACGCCTTTGTCGGGGCACGCTGGAAGGTGGAAGCCGATGATCTGACCATCGACGGTTTCACACCAGCACGCGCGACCAAAGGCACCACGCTCACCATGAGTTTCAAAAAGCCCAACGAAGTTGTGGGCAACCATATCGCCAAATATCAGGCGATGAAGCTCGCCAAGATGCTGATGGCCTATGATTTTGAGCGGCGCATGAATCCCTTTGCCGAAATGGGCGGGTTCATCTTTACCTTCATGGGCGATGGCGCGCCTGGGACGGGGAAAACCACGCTCATTCAGATGATGGCGGGGATGATCCACGATTATTGTCAGGTGGCGGGTTATGCCTTCCGCTACCAGAATTTTGGCATCGACAACATCGACAGCTATCAGGGCAAATCCGGCCAGAATGCCAAATCCTTTGTGTCCAATGTGCTGGACCCGCAGGTGATTGGCTTTGGCACGATTGATGACATTGACCAGATCGCGGGCAAACGCGGAGACCGGCAGAGCTCGGCCGGGTAACAGGAGGTCACAGCTGTCTTTATGGAGGCCTTTGCCGGTGCCAATACGGTGATGCGCGGCAACTGTACCTTCGGGATGTTTTCCAATTACCCCGAAAACGTGGATGACGCGCTGCGCCAGCGGGCTGGGGCGCGGTTTCTGGTGGATGGGCCGCAGACGCGGGAGGATTACATCGACATCCTCGCGCTGCTGATGGGCAAAAACCACGACATTGCGCTGGGCGATCACGATTTGTTTGAAGCGCAGGCCATTCAGAAAGCGGTGGCCGCCAGTTTTAAAGGCCACAATCGACCCCATGAGGAAGGGCTGCTCAAAGTGTTTGAGCGTGTTCAGGGGCAAGTCGGTGATCTGGATACGATTGCCAAGATGGGCACCTATCTGAAGGCCATTCAAGAGGCAGACCCACGCTTTACGGGCCGAGCCATTAAGAATATCACCGATGCGGTGAAAGTGCGGGCGATGGATTTTGAACTGCCCGCCGAATGGATGGAGCAGCCAGATCTTTTCCTGACCAAGGACTACGACACCAAAAAGGCGATGATCGCGGAGCTGCGTGTTCCGATCACCACCGAGATGGTGGTGCAGGAGATCAACCGTTATGCCGATAGCGAGTTCCGCTATGCCGATAAGTCCGACGAGGCCGCGATAGAGGCCATGGTGCGCGACATGGGCCGCACTGAGGCGGCGAAACAGCGCTATCTGAAAGGCAAAACCTGATGTTCGTGATTGATACCATTGGGTTTTGGAACACTTTGGTGCCATTGGCCGTGTTGGGGTTACTGGCCGTACTGTTGCCGCGGGTTCTGGTGGATCGCGAAACGCGCTCACATGGCAAGCTGCTGCATGGCATCGCGCTGACAGCGGCATTTCTGGTGGCAATCGGTTTCATGATCTCCATCGCCGTCACCCAGATGCGCGGGTTTGAGGCCGTGGGGCATTTTGAGATTGATCCGCTGGGCGCAGTCTGGGTGCATCTGCGGCTGTCGCTGATGACAGCAATCGTTTGGGGACCGGTTCTGGGGCTGGTGTGGTTTGGTTTAGCGCAAGGCGTTGAGGCGCGTCGCGGTCAGGATATTGCGAAGGGGGATTGGTGATGGTGGTGATGAAGTATGCATAGACTGATCCAACGCGGGCTGATGTTTGGCAATCTGATTGAGGTGGCCTCCCCGGTTTTGGTGGAGCGCTACAATCGTGCGCTGAAACATCTGACGGGCAAAACCACTAGCCTCATGGATTTCCACATCGACATTTCAGGATATAGCCCTGAGATCGGCGATGAACTTGACGATCATCTCTACCTCAACCACGGCGGCTGCAATCGGCAGTTCATCCTGCTGACCACAGATCAGAAAACCGCACCGCTCCTGAATGCGAAGTTCTCGACCAGCCGCGATATTCTGCGTCACTTTATTGAGGAAAACGAACCACAGCTCTTTGCGCTGACGGCGCGGGATGCGGTGGCGGGCGAACTGGTGAACTCGGTGTTTTCTGTGAGCGAGCCAAGCCGTCTTTTGGACATTCGTCAGGTCACGATTGAGGCGGACACCACCGCGGGCACGCTGCGAGATGCTGCGCAGCTTGGCGCGTTGGCGGATCGGTTCAAACAGGAGGAAGACGGCTGGTTTGATGATGTGCTGATCGCGGATATGATCACGCTGGCCAAACGCACAGGGGACGTGACGCGCAATCCGGTGACGCTCAATCACATGGCGTTTGATCAGCAGGACTATTGGACGGCGCATTTTGGTGGGGTGTATTTATTCCGGGGCGTGGAGCATCCGGCTGTGATCGCCGCGCAGGACAAGTCCTCATTGGGGAAACTGTCTGTCAAATACTGCTTTGATTTCTCCGACCGCAATCAGATTGCCAAATTTCTGGATATGAACGGCTTGGCGGAGCCGATTGTGAAAGCGCGTGGTGTGGATGGCGTTGCAATCTTGCGCCAGAAAATGGATTTTATCGTCGTGGATGCGGCGCAGGATGCGGGCGTTGATCTGACAGGGGCAACCCGCAGTGACATTCGCCGCTTGGCGCGTACACATGCCGAGGCTTTGCCGCCGGAGTATCACGCGCTTCGCGAGATCGTGGCCTGGGCGGAACACAATGGGCCCTGGCCTAAAATCACCAGCGATCACCCAGCCTATTTCTACACCCTGCGTGCCACAGATACGGATCAATCGGATCTTGTGAACATGTTGCTGTCTGAGCTGGCGCCAAAGGACATTCGCCAGCTCTTCATCTGTCACAAAGAAGTATTTTATCGTCTCTATCAGGGTTGGTCAGACACCAAGAAGAGCTTTGTCGCGGATTTTCTGGAACGTGAGTATCAGGTGGACAAGGCGGGGGCGCGTGAGGCGCTCTTTGGGCACGAGCTCCCCTTGGAGATGCCACGCGTGCGGCGGCGCGCAAGCGAGGAGATGATCGCGCGGGTTGGCCCCTGGGGTGCGGTGAGGAGGTAGACAATGGCATTGCTGCGTTTAACGGTTATCGGCTTCATCGTGCTGACGATTATCTATGTCTGCCTGTCGCTCTACAGCCGGGCGGTGCGGCGCTCTAAGCTGCGTGCAGAATGGGACGAAGAGGGGATGACAGGTGACAAAGACGCATTTATCGAGCAGGGGCTGCAAGAGTATGATGGCTCTTTGCGTCGAAAACTGATTTTGGGTGTCTATATTGTACCAGTGACCTGTGTTGCGATCCTTATCTATGTCATCAACTTCATGTAGAGGCGGCTTAAATGGTTTATCTAAAATGGATTTTTCGGATCCTGTTCTGGGGTGGCTTGGCGGCCTGGCTGCATTACACGCTGCCGCAGCATGACGTTGTGCGCCTTGTTGGCACCTATGAAGAACGGCAGGAGTTGGGCGACTGGACACGGATTTTCTGGTCCAAGCCTGACACGCAATCAGAAGGCCTGATCAACCGCGATGTGCAGTTCTTGCAGGGCTTTGATGGCAAGGACAAAGCGCGTGTGTACCGCAATGAGGATACCGGCTGGAGCTGGCCACCATATTTCAAATTTGACACGGCGAACCTTTACACTGAGGCCAATGATGCGGTTTCGACCAAGGATGCCCCGGAGTGGGTGGTGATCACCCATTATGGCTGGCGCAATGAGTTTTTCTCAGCCTTTCCAAACGCGGTGTCTATCAAGCCAGCAACCGGGCCTGACATGCGTATTATTCCTTGGTTTAACATCATATTCTTGACGCTTCTGGCAGCGCTTTTCTGGGCGATCTATGTGCGCTGGCGGCGTTTCCGCGAGGCGCGGATTGATCCGGTGATCGATGATGTGGCGGACAGCTGGGATGCAGCTGGAGACAATATCACTGAAAAACGTGGCCGGTTCCGCGCCTGGCTCGATACCTGGCGCGGGAAGGCGAGTTAGCGCATGCCGTAGTAGAGGCCGACGACGTGCTCGGCCTCTGCAAAAAAGAGCCAGCGAGATGTGGCGACGCCTGCGATGTGGCTGAGCACGGCGATGGCGGCCAGGATGTGGCTGAACGGCAAGAGCGCCAATATCACTAGGGGCAACGCAAAGGTCAGGACAAAGGCGATCACACGCAGCTTCTGGGCATGTTTGCGACCGATGATGTAGATGAATTCCTTGACCAAATAGTTCGGCGCGGTGTGCGGATGCGCCATGGAGCGCACCGTGCCGCGTTCGCCCAAGCCGGTGGCAGTTCCCATGTCTGTGCCACTGTCTTTGAGGGCATTGTCACCGCGCAGCCACCACAGGATTTGGATCGCCGCGGCTGCTGCGAGTAAGGCAATGGCGATCGCCGTGCGGCCTGACAACAATGCCCCGCCAGCCAGCGAAAAGCTGAGGTAAAGCGCGGGTGTCAAAGGGGTCTTCCAACGGGGCACTGTGTCGAGCTGCGCGTAGATCATTGATGTGGTGAAGACTGTTAGCAGCGAGAGCAGCGCTCCGAGCCAGCCCAGAATGGCGATATGGGTGGCGAAGAAGATCAGGCAGAGCGAATATAGGCCCATCACACAGAGCGCGGCGACTGCGCAGACACCTTCGCGGCTGAGCCAGCTGGTCCGCCATTGGCTGAGCGCACGCCAGGCGCGTTCCGGATGGCCAAGGTGGAAAGTGGAAGACAAAAGGCCACCCACAGCAAGAGCAAAGCCTATGAAAAAGAAGGCAAAAGCCACGCCTCCGGTAGTGGGCGTGAGGTCAATGCCAAGCCAGAATAGCAAGCCGAAGCCGAGACCGGAGAGAGTGGAGAAGATGATGACGGATGGGGCGGGATGCATCAGGCAGTGCCTCCGGGTAGTTTATCAAGCGCTTTGTCGAGCCAGCCGAGGAAGCCGGTTGGCTCCTCTGCAACGGGCTCCAAGAGTGGGGCCAGAAGGCTTTGATCGTCCCAAGAATCCTTGAGGCGTGGAGGCAGATATTTGTTGACGGGCTTGGTACCCATTTCAGGCATGAGGTCAAATCCGCCTCTGCTTTCAACAAGTTGGCTGACATCTGAGTTCGGATCAGAGAGGTCGCCAAAGTGGCGGGCGCCGGCGGGGCAGGTGCGCACGCAGGAGGGGATTTGATCCTCTGCCGGCAGGTTTTCGTTGTAGATACGGTCCACGCAAAGGGTGCATTTCTTCATCACCCCTTCTTCTTGGTCCAATTCACGCGCGCCGTAGGGGCAGGCCCAGGCGCAGAGGCCGCAGCCGATACAGTGATCCTCATTGACCAGAACAATGCCATCCTCAACCCGCTTGTAACTCGCACCCGTAGGACAGACGGTCACACAGGGAGCATTTTCGCAATGCAAACAAGACTTTGGGAAGTGTACGGTTTGTGCGCTGCCTTGCTCTGGCTGAACCTCATAGCTGTGCACGCGGTTTAGGAAAGTGCCCATGGGCTCGGTACCATAGGGACGCTGATCGCTGAGGGGCGCTCCGTAATTTTCGGTGTTCCAGCCCTTGCAGGAGATCACGCAGGCATGGCAGCCGACGCAGGTGTCCAGATCGATCACGAGGCCGAGTTTGCGGTCGGTTTGGGTGGGGAGATCAGTCATGTTTTGACCTCTGTATTGCGTCGGTATTGCGGCTGAATCGCGTAGGTGCGGTTTCTCGGTATTTGAAAGGCGGTCATATTCATTTGCCGACCTTCCATGCGAGAGTTTTAGGGCCTTGAGGCACCGGAGATTTGATGGGCGCGAAGGTGGGTTGGGCAGTCACGGGAACCGATGCCTTTTCGATCTTCACACGCAGGTCAAACCATGCGGCCTGTCCGGTGATCGGGTCGGAATTGGCCCACCGAAGGCCGTCTCCTTTGGGTGGTAGTAGCTCGTGGATCAGATGGTTGAGCAGGAAGCCTTTGTTGCTTTCGGGTGCATCGTCAGAGAGCGCCCAAGTGCCCTTACGTTTGCCAATGGCGTTCCATGTCCAGACGGTGTTTTCGTTGAGCGCGGCCTGATGGGCGACAGGTACGGTGATTTCGCCATGAGCAGACGTCACGCGCGCCCAGTCGCCCTCTGCAAAGCCATATTTCTCCCAAAGCTTGGTTGGCAGGTAGAGCGGGTTCTCCCCGTGCAACTGGCGAAGCCAAGCGTTTTGCGTGCCCCAGCTGTGATACATCGCCATGGGGCGTTGGGTGAGGGCGTGGACGTCAAACTCTTCCGGATCGACGCGCGCGTCTTCGAGCGGCGCGTACCAGATCGGAAGCGGGTCCATGACTTGTTTGAGGCGGTCACGCAGGTGATCGGGAGGCTGGGTGTCGCCATGGCCTTCGGCAGCGCGCTGGAATTTGCGCATCGGTTCCACATATAGTTGGAACAGGAAGGGTTGGGGCGCGTCATAGAGGCCGATCTGCACTGCCCAATCTTGGTAGTGCTGGTTCCACGGCTTCATGTAGAGCGCATTGTCAGGCACATGCTCGATGGCAAAGCCGCCATTGTCGATGTAGCGCTGAAGTTGGTCTGGGTTCACTTCGCCGCGGCCAAATTGATCGCGGTCTTCGCCACGGAAGCCTGCAAGCGGGCCAACGCCTGGGCGGCGTTCGTGGTTCACGATGTAGTCGGCGTAGTCTTTCCACTTCGGTGTGCCGTCTTCGTTGAGGAAATGCGGCAGACCGATGCGCGCGCCAAGCTCTATCAGCACAGATTGGAAGCCACGCACATCGCGATCTGGCTCCACCACAGGCCAGCGGATGGCATCGGCGGCGCCGTCGGCCTCACAAATCGGGCGGTCGAGCAGCGAGATACAGTCGTGGCGCTCCAGATAGGTGGTGTCTGGTAGGATCAGATCGGAGTAGGCGACCATCTCTGAGCTGTAGGCATCGGAGTATATGATGCGCGGGATGCGGTAGCCGCCGTCGTCGTTGCGGTCCGTCAGCATCTTGATCACGCCAGAGGTGTTCATCGAGGAGTTCCACGACATGTTCGCCATGTACATGAACAGCGTGTCGATCGGGTAAGGATCTTGAGCGTGGGCGTTTGAGATCACCATATGCATGAGCCCATGCACCGACATGGGATTTTCCCAAGTAAAGGCTTTGTCGATCCGGCAGGCGGTGCCGTCCTCGTTGATCTGCAGATCTTCCGGGCCACGCGGGAAGCCGAGGTGCGGGCCTGCCAGCGGTTTGCCGGGGCGGCCATAGCCATGCGGCGTTGGGTGGGCCGAGACCGGCTTAGGGTAAGGCGGTTTGAAACGGAAGCCGCCGGGGACTTCGACTGTGCCCAGAAGGATTTGCAACACATGCAGAGCGCGGCAGGTCTGGAAGCCGTTGGAATGGGCGGAAATCCCGCGCATGGCGTGAAAGCTGACCGGGCGGCCCGTCATGGTTTTGTGGGTTTCACCCCGGAAGTCTGTCCACTCTTGATCCAGTTCAAAGGCTTCATCAAAGGCAACACGCGCCAGTTCGGCGGCGATGGTTTCGATTTTGGCAGCAGGAATGCCGGTTTTTTCAGCCACCGCTTCGGGGGCGTATTGTGGATCAAGGTACTTCTCCGCCATGAGGTGCATGACGGTTCTATTGCCCTCATATGTGGCGGAGAGGTCCGGGCGCACGCCTTTCTGATCAAAGGGGGTTAGTTTGCCTGTGGCGCGATCCACCACCAGCTCTTTGCCCTCATCGTTGCGCATCAGGAGGCCGGTTTCGGCGTCCACCAGCACAGCGGCATTGGTGTATTGGGCCAGATAGTGCAGATCGATTTTGCCCGCTTTCATCAGCTCGTGAATGAGCGCAAGGATGAAAAGCCCGTCGGTGCCCGGCGTGATGCCGACCCATTCATCGGCCACGGCGTTGTAGCCGGAGCGCACGGGGTTCACACCGATGACCTTTGCACCTCGCGCTTTGATCTTGCCGATGCCAGCTTTGATCGGGTTGCTGTCATGATCTTCGGCCACGCCGAAGATCATGAAGAGCTTGGTATGGTCCCAATCTGGCTGGCCAAATTCCCAGAAGGCCCCGCCCATGGTGTAGATGCCTGCCGCCGCCATGTTGACCGAACAGAAACCGCCGTGGGCCGCGTAGTTGGGGGTGCCGAAATGCTGCGCCCAGAAGCTTGTGAAGCTTTGAGATTGGTCGCGGCCTGTGAAGAAGGCCAGCTTGTGTGGGGCGGTTTCATGCAGTTCAGTAAGCCAGCCCACCGCCGTTGAGAGCGCCTCTTCCCAGCTGATTTCCTCAAACTCGCCAGAGCCGCGTGGGCCAACCCGCTTGAGAGGCTTTTTCAGGCGAGAGGGCGCGTTGACCTGCATGATCCCGGCAGAGCCTTTGGCGCAGAGCACGCCTTTGTTGACGGGGTGGTCGCGGTTGCCCTCAATATAGGCAACTTTGCCGTCTTTCATGTGCACGTTGATGCCGCAGCGGCAGGCGCACATGTAGCAGGTTGTCTGGCGCACCTCGTCAGAGACTTTTGGCGAGGTGTCAAGCTGGGGCTGCTGAAAGGTCATGTGGGGTCTTTCGGTCAGAGTATTCCGGGCAGTCTATCCTTGGCGGGAAAAATTTCCTGCGCAAGAGTGTTTGTGCGAAATCTATCGTGCGCTCATCGGCGTGTAGGGCCGCATCTCTGGGCCGTTGTAAAGCGTGAGCGGGCGGATCAGGATGTTGCTCTCTTGCTGGTCCATGCATTGGATGATCCAGCCAGGCATGCGGCCGATGGCGAAGATCGGCACGTAGAGATCCATGGGGATGCCGTGCAGCTGGTAGATCACGCCGGAGTAGAAATCGACATTAACGTTCAGGCCGTGACGGGCGTAGGGCTTCATCGCCTCCACTACGCCTTGCAGTATTTCGTACCATTCTGGCGCGCCCATCTCTTCGCCGAGCTTTTTCACGCCATCGCGCATGTGGCGGGCGCGGGGGTCCTCGGCGCGGTAGACGCGGTGGCCAAAGCCGGTGACCGCCTCGCGGTTTTTGCGTTTTGATTTGACGTAGGCGGCGGCGTTATCGGGCGTGCCGATTTCCTGCACCATTTTCATCACGTCTTCCGCCGCGCCGCCGTGGGCGGGGCCAGCAAGAGTGGACAGCGCGGTGACAATGCCGCCGTGCAGATTGGTGTCGGTACCGATGGTGACACGGGCAGCAAAAGAAGAGGCGTTGGCGCCATGTTCTGCGTGCAGGATGAAATCGACGTCAGCCAGTTTGGCGGCGTCCTCGGAGGGTTTCTCGCCTTTCAGCATCCAGAGCCAGTTGGCGGCATGGGACAGGGTTTTGTCCGCTGGCACGGGATCGCGGCCGTTGCGGATGTTTTCATGCGCTGCGATGATCATCGGTACCTGAGAGGTGAGGCGCAGACCATTGGCGAGGAAAGCCTCGGGGCCGACGTTTTGGCTGTCGCCTTCCAGAGCAGCGAGGGCAGACACGGCGGTGCGCAGCACGTCCATCGGGTGGCCGTCTTTGGTGGCGCAGATGATGTCGTAGACCTGATCGGGCAACTCGCGAGCAGCTTTCAGGGTTGCGTCAAAATCGGCAAGCTCAGCCTCCGTCGGCAGCTCGCCGTGGATCAGCAAATAGCAGACTTCTTCGAAGGTGGATTGCGTGGCAAGATCGTGGATTGAATAGCCGCGATAGGAGAGTTCGCCTTTGGCGCCATCGATGTGGCTGACGCCGGAGCGTTCGAAGTAAATGCCTTTTAGGCCGCGGTTGATCTTGACGTTCTCTGTCACGAGTGGCTCCTTAGTCGCGAAAATTGGGGAGGTATGATGTCAGCACTTGAGACCGCCATCAGCCGCGCGCAAGTGCGCGGTGCACGGGTTGTGATGCCCGAAATGGAAGACGATCGGATTGCGCAAGCGGCAGAGCGGCTGCGGGCTGACGGGATTTGCGAGCCTGTGGCGCTGGGTGAAGATACGGAGGCGTATGTTGCTGCGCTTGTAGAGGCTCGGGGTTTAAAAGAGGCAGTGGCCCGGCGCATGCTCAGCCGCCCGCTGTACCGCGCCGCTGCGATGGTGGCGGTGGGCGAAGCAGATGCGATGGTTGCCGGTGCAGTGGCCTCCACCAAGAAGGTCATTGAGGCCGCCAGCATCGGGATCGGCTTGGCCGAAGGTGTATCGGTGGCGAGCTCGTTCTTCTTGATGCGCTTCCCGGAGGGGCGTGAGGTGATCTTTGCCGATTGCGGTTTGAACGTGGATCCGGATGCAGAGGCTTTGGCGGCAATTGCGCGCGCTTCAGAGCGCAGCGGGGCCGCGCTTTTGGGGGATGCACGTGTTGCGCTCTTGTCGTTTTCCACCGGCGCGTCTGGCGCAGGGCCAAGTGTCGATAAGGTGCGCGCAGCCGCGGAGGCAACCGGTTTTGTTGGACCGGTACAGGGCGATGCGGCGCTCAATCCAAGAGTGGCGGAGATGAAAGGTTTGGGGGCTGGGGATGCCAATGTGCTGGTCTTCCCGTCGCTGGACGCGGGCAATATTGCATACAAGCTGGCGCAGGAATTGGCCGGTGCGCAGGCACTAGGCCCCATTCTCCAAGGCTTTCGTAAGCCGGTCTGCGACCTAAGTCGTGGAGCAACGGTACAAGACATCGTGGATTCGACGGCGGTGTCGCTCGCGCTTGGCTGAGCAGAGATCATGCGGCCTCCATCAGGGAGGTCGCATCCATTGCTATCATGCGCTCTTCTTGCGCAGGGATCACCCAGATTGCGATTTTGGAGGTTTCCGCGTGTAGGCGAGGCTTGCGCGCGTGATTGGCATCTGGGTTCATGCGTGCGCCAATCCATTCGAGGGAGCGAAGGATACGGGCGCGAACGCCCACGGCATTTTCTCCGATACCGCCTGTGAAAGCGATTGCGTCGAGCCCTTCCATGGCTGCGATCAAAGAACCTGCATGGCGCACCGACCAATAGCAAAAATGCTCGATGGCAAAGGCGCTGTCGGCCGATGGGTCCACCATCAGGTTGCGCATGTCTGATTTGCCCCCCGAAAGTCCCAAAAGGCCGCTCTCATGATTGAGTATTGCTTTAGTGCGCTCCAGTCCGTTTTCTTCGACCAAACGCAAAACGGCGTTGGCGTCGATCCCGCCAGAGCGTGTGCCCATGGTGAGGCCGTCAAGCGGTGAGTAACCCATGGTTGTGGCAATGGATTGACCGTTTTTGATGGCACACAGAGAAGCCCCATTGCCGAGGTGGAAAGCGAGCAGGCGAGAGGGCAATTTTTCGCCGGAAATCTGAGGCAGGTTTTGCACTAGGGAGGCGTAGCTGAGGCCGTGGAAACCATAGCGGCGGATGCCTTTGGTCTCCATCATGCGTGGAATGGCATAGCGGGTTGCGGCGTCAGGATTGGTTGCATGAAAAGAGGTGTCAAAGCTCGCGTATTGCGGCAGCTCTGGCGCGATTTCGGCCAGCGTGTCCACGGCGGCGAGGTTGTGCGGGTTGTGCAGCGGAGCAAGCGGCGTACAGGAGGCGATCTCTGCGCGTACTTCGGCATTTATCTTGACCGGCGCAGTCAGTTTGCGCCCACCATGCACGACGCGGTGGGCAGCCGCGCGCAGGTCGGTGACGGCCACGCCTTGTGCTTTCAGAGCTTCCAATACCGCCTGCAATGCGGCGCGGTGATCAATGAAAGGCAAATCGCGGGATTTCCCGGCAATGGTCAAAGAAGAGGCGCCGCCGATACCCTCGGCGATGCCTGTGATGCGCTCATTCAACTCACCATCAAAGACGGCAAATTTGATAGAGGATGACCCGGCGTTGAGCACCAGAACGGGGCTTGTGATGCCGGGTCGTGCCATATGCTCAGCTCGCTTTCTGCGGAACCATGTCCGCTGGATCGATGCCCGCCACGGAAACTGGTTTTTTCATTGCGTCGCGCCGGAAGGGCTCGCCCAGTTCCTGGTTGATCATGGCTTCAATCAGCGTGGTTTTGCCATGGTTCATCTGATCGTCGATGGCTTTGTTCAGCGCGGCGGTCAGCTCGTCCATGGTGCGGGCCACAACACCTTGCAGGCCGCAAGCTTGGGCGATGCCTGCGTAGGACACCTGTGTGTCGAGCTCCGTGCCAACAAAGTTGTCGTCAAACCAAAGCGTGGAGTTCCGCTTTTCTGCGCCCCACTGGTAGTTGCGGAAAACGATCTGGGTGACCGGAGGCCATTCGCCACGGCCGATGGCTGTGAGTTCGTTCACGGCGATGCCGAAAGCACCGTCACCAGCAAAGCCCACAACAGGTACATCTGGCTGACCGATTTTTGCGCCAACGATGGCGGGCAGGCCGTAACCGCAGGGGCCAAAGAGGCCCGGCGCGAGGTATTTGCGGCCCTGATCAAAGTCCGGGTAGGCGTTGCCGATGGCGCAGTTGTTGCCGATGTCGGAGCTGATGATCGCTTCGCGAGGCAGCGCGGATTGAATCGCGCGCCATGCCATGCGAGGGCTCATCCAGTCTGGTTTGTCTGCACGGGCGCGCTCGTTCCATGTGGTGCCCGGATCGTCGTCTTCATGATCCATGGAGGAGAGCTGTTGCGCCCATGCGGATTTGGTCTTGGCGATGTGGCTCTTGCGTGCGTCGCGGCCGTCGTCACCTGCCGTGTCTGCCAATTGCTCCAGAATGCCGGTGGCGACTTTGGCTGCATCCCCAACGATGCCCACGGAGACCTTCTTGGTGAGGCCGATGCGGTTGGGGTTTATGTCCACCTGAATGATTTTGGCGCCGGCGGGCCAGTATTCCATGCCGTAGCCGGGCAGGGTGGAGAAGGGGTTTAGACGTGTGCCGAGCGCCAGAACAACGTCGGCGTCTTTGATCAACTCCATGGCCGCTTTGGAGCCGTTGTAGCCCAGTGGGCCTGCAAAAAGCGGGTGAGAGCCGGGGAAGGCATCGTTGTGCTGGTAGCCAACGCAAACTGGGGCGTCGAGTTTTTCGGCCAGCTTCATGGAGGCCGGGATACCGCCTTCAGACAGCACCACGCCCGCGCCGTTAAGGATCACAGGGTTCTTTGCAGAGGAAAGCAAGGATGCGGCGTCTGCCACAGAGGACGTTCCGCCAGAAGAAGCTTCGAATTCGATCGGATCAGGGATGTCGATGTCGATCACCTGAGTCCAGAAATCGCGTGGGATGTTGAGCTGCGCGGGGCCACAGAGGCGCTTGGCTTGGCTGATCACACGGGTAAGCACTTCGGCTACACGGGAGGGATCACGCACTTCTTCCTGATAGGCAACCATGTCTTTGAAGAGAGCCATCTGCTCCACTTCCTGGAAGCCACCCTGACCGATGGTCTTGTTTGCGGCTTGCGGGGTCACCAACAGTAGTGGGGTGTGGTTCCAGTAGGCGGTCTTCACGGCGGTCACAAAGTTGGTGATGCCTGGGCCGTTCTGCGCGATCATCATGGACATTTTACCGGTGGCGCGGGTGTAGCCATCGCTCATCATGCCTGCGGAGCCTTCATGCGCGCAGTCCCAGAACATGATCCCTGCCTTAGGGAACAGATCGGAGATCGGCATCATGGCGGAGCCGATGATCCCGAAGGCGTGTTCGATGCCGTGTTTTTGAAGCACTTTTACAAAGGCTTCTTCGGTTGTCATTTTCATGAAGCAAACTCCTATTGCGCCCGGAACGGAGGTTTTGGGCGATCGTTTTGGAAAGAAACTACGGTTTGGGGCGTGTCGGCGTTAGGGCCAGACATGTGCGCCGGATAGCGCCAGATTAGAGGGCGTTCAGAGCCTTGGCAATGCGGGCCACGCCTTCAGGGATGCGCTCGGACGGAATGGAAGAGTATCCTAGGCGATAAAAATTCCGCGGGATGTCCGCGCCTGAGAAAAAGGAGGCGCCGGGTTCGATCAAAACGCCGTCATTTTGCATCTTTTGGGAGAAAATTTCTGTATCGATATGGCTTTTAGCCTGCATCCAGAAACTAGAGCCTCCGAAGGCGCCTTGACCCGCGACATCCAAGCCAGATTGCGTGATCGCCTCCTGCATCACTGCGCGACGGGCCTTTAGAGCTTCGCGAATGCGGCGGATCAAAGCATCGTAATGCCCAAGAGAAAGAAAGTAAGCGGCCGTTCGCTGAATGTGGCCTGGGGGGTGGCGTAGCACAGAGGCGCGCAGGGCGCGAGCCTCTCGAATGAAGGCTTCGCTGCCCACAAGATAGCCAAGACGCAAGCCGGGGAAGAGTGATTTAGAGAAGCTGCCGACATAGATCACCCGTCCTTCTGTATCCAGCGATTTCAGGGCGGGAGAGGGGGCGTCCAAGAAGGACATTTCGAACTCATAGTCGTCCTCCACCACCAGCGCGTCGATTTCGCGAGCGCGCTCCAAGAGCGCGTGGCGGCGGGCCATCGGCATAGTGGCGGTGGTCGGGCATTGGTGGCTGGGTGTGGTGAAAATCACATCCGCCTCAGCCTGGATCAGGCTTGGATCCAGCCCGTCTTTGTCGACATTGATCGGGGCCACGTGGCAGCGGGACTGATTGAGAATATCGCGCAGAGCGTGGTAGCAGGGGTTTTCAATCGCGGCCATGCGGCGCTGAGTCAGCAGGATTTGCGCGGCGATCCAAAGGGCGTTTTGAGCGCCAAGAGTGATGAGAATTTCTTCGGGGCGCGCGATAATACCACGACGGGGGAGTGTATTGCGGGCGATGAATTCGACCAGTTCGGGATCGTCTTGATCGTAGTAGTCTGACGTGAGCGCGGTGAAGTCTTTTTGGCCCAAAGCCTGGAGTGCGCAAAGGCGCCAGTTGGCATGGTCAAAGAGACTTGGATCGGTTTGACCATAAACAAACGGGTAGCGGTAATTGGCCCAATCTTTCGGTTTATCCGGGGTGTCGCCGCCAGTGTAGCGGCGCCCCAGAGCGCGGGTCCAGTCAATGCGGTCCTCGCTTCGCTTTGGGGGCGAGAAACTTGGCGGAACAGGCGCATTTTCAGAGACATAGTATCCCGAGCGCCCACGCGAGGTCAGGTAGTCGTTGGCAAGAAGTTCGGTGTAGGCGAGCGTTACCGTGATACGGCTCACACCCAGATGGCTCGCGAGTTTGCGGGAAGAGGGAAGCTTTTCTCCACGACGGAAGCGGCCCGATAGGATGCCTTCGGCGATCAGCTGCTGGATCTGTGCCTGAAGCGTGCCCTGAAAGCCGGGTGAGAGAAAAAAGGTTTCAACCGAGATAGCCATGCAGGGACGCTATACTGGACCTATCTAGGTTGCAAACTGGACTTTTTCCATTTCTGCTGGATGCTGATGAAATCAGCGGTTTTGGCTTAGTTTATGTTCCAGATTTGCGCGGACTGCAGGCCATTCGTGTTGGCAAATCGAATAGACCGCCGTGTCGCGCAGGGTACCATTCGCCATGAGTGAGTGATTCCGCAGTACACCGTCGAGTTTTGCGCCTAGCCGCTCTATCGCGTTGCGCGATTGGTGGTTCATGAAGTGGGTGTGGAACTCCACAGCGATACAAGATAAATCGTCAAACGCATGGCGCAACATCAAGAGTTTGCACTCGGTGTTGATTGGCGAGCGTTGGGCGGATTTACGGTACCATGTGGATCCGATTTCGACGCGGCGGTTGGCGGGGTCGGTGTTCATATAGGTGGTCATGCCGATGGCGAATTCTGCGGTATCAAGAATCGCGAAGGGCGTCATATTGGGTTGTGCCAAGCGACGGGTGATTTCGGCCGGAACGCCCTCGGGGGCAGGGACGGTTGTGTACCACAGGTTGTGTAGATCGCCATCGGCAGATGCATCGGCCAAATCGGCCGCATGATCAGGAGAGAGCGGCACAAGGCTGGCGTGGATGCCTTTGAGTGTGACGGGAGCGGGCCACATGGGACGTTCCTTTTTGATGTTGGGGTGGGTTGCGGTCATCGACATCATGCGCTGAAACCACAAACGCCGCCCTCCTCTTTTGGGGTTGGGCGGCGCAGTAAGGCGAGGGGAGTGTCTCGCCTTTGGGACAAGTGGTGGCGTTTAGCCGAAGACCTTTGTCAGTGCGTTATCGACCGCATTGGTGATCGCGTCGATATCGGCAGCTGTAGCGATGAGTGCTGGGGAGAAAGCAATCACGTTGTTGCGGCCTGGAACAGAGCGGTTGGCTGCGCCGATGATCACCCCTTGGGCGCCACAGTCAGCAACCACTGCTGCGATGTCGGCTTCGTCCACCGGTTCCTTGCTTTCGCGCTCCTTCACCAGCTCGCAGCCGAGGAACAAGCCTTTGCCGCGCACATCTCCGATGATCTCGTGCTTCTCCATCAACGCTTTGAGGTTGCCCATCATGCGCTCCCCCATGGCTGTGCAGTTTTCAAGAAGGCCTTCCTCCTCGATGATGGCCATATTTTCCAACGCTGCCGCCGGGCCAGCGGTGCAGCCGCCGAAGGTTGAGATATCACGGAAGTGGTCGAGCTTGTCCGATGGATCGGATTTGAAGTGCTCGAAGACTTCCTCGGTGGTCACAAGACAGGAGATCGCGGCGTAGCCAGAGGCGACACCTTTGGCCATGGTCACGAAGTCGGGTTTCACGCCGTAGTGCTGATAGCCGAACCAATGGGTGCCCGTGCGACCGATGCCGCAGACCACTTCGTCGATGTGCAGAAGAATGTCATACTGTTTACAGATCTCCTGCACGCGCTCCCAGTAGCCCTCCGGTGGAGTAATCACGCCACCACCTGCAGTCACAGGTTCCAGACAGAGTGCACCAACGGTGTCTGGACCTTCGCGCAGGATCACCTCTTCGATTTGGTTTGCCGCAGCGATACCGAATTCGCGACCAGAGAGGTGGCCGAGGCCCAGCTCATCTTTGCGATATTCCATGCAGTGTGGCACGCGGACAAATCCCGGGGCGAAGGGGCCATACTGGGCGTTGCGCTCGTCCTGTCCACCGGCGGACATCGCAGCGAGCGTGGAGCCGTGGTAATCGCGATCGCGGTAGAGAATCTTGTGTTTCTTGCCGCCGTATTTCTTGTGCGCGATCTGGCGGATCATTTTGAAGGCTTTCTCATTCGCCTCAGAGCCAGAGTTGCAGTAGTAGACGCGGCTCATGCCAGGCATCTTCTCAATCAGCTTTTCCGCGTAAAGCGCACCTGGCACGTTGCCCGCGGCATTGGCGAAGTAGCACATTTTCATAAGGTTTTCATGGACAGCGTTGGCGATACGCTCGCGGCCATAGCCAACATTGACCGTCCAGACAGCGCCGGACACAGCGTCAATGTATTCTTTGCCGTTTTGGTCCCAGACGCGCATGCCTTTGCCTTCGATAATGATGCGCGGGTCATTGGTTTCAAAAGGTTTGTGCTGAACCAAATGATGCCAGACATGGGCCTTGTCGGCTTTGACGACGTGGCTGATATCGTTTTCTTTCAGAGAGCCGTCCATGGCTTAAGCCTCCTTGAAGTAGTGCAATTAGGGGTGTTGTGTGCGCCCTATTTGGGCAGTTCATGTAAGTTTGCACGACATCCTCGCGACTTTTTCAAGCATGTTTATAGGGCCAAAAGATTTACCTTTATAAGGCCAGATAATCGAATTTTGCCGCTCTGAAATCCCATGGTTGGGCGTCAAATACCTATTTTATATGGTTTTCTACCAATTGGTCAAATAATTTTGAGGGGTGAAAGCCGTGTACCAGAGGCAGGCAATTCCCCAAAAAAACATTGATCGGTGGCCTAAATTCCGGTCGGATCAAGGAGGACGCAGATTGCCGATGATCAAAAAAGAGGCCAAACGCCCGAAGATCTCGAGTACAAACGCGCCATAACGACAACGGGAGAAAATACGATGAGCTTGAAAAA
Organism: Shimia sp. R9_3; assembly: GCF_017743755.1. Lineage (NCBI taxonomy): Bacteria > Pseudomonadati > Pseudomonadota > Alphaproteobacteria > Rhodobacterales > Roseobacteraceae > Shimia > Shimia sp. R9_3. The sequence goes on from NZ_JAGHRP010000001.1 coordinate 561,083, forward strand.
GACGCTGATGGGTGCCACCGCTGCTACCGCTATGATGATGGGCGCGCAGGCTGCGAGCGCAGAGATCACAGTGGCCTACTTCCTCGAATGGCCGATGCCTTTCCAATACGCCAAGCAAATGGGCACCTATGAAGAAGCGCTGGGCACCGAGATCAACTGGGTCAGCTTCGATACAGGCACCGCAATGAGCGCTGCGATGGCGTCCGGCGACGTGCAAATCTCCGTCAGCCAAGGTGTGCCACCATTTGTTGTGGCGGCGTCTGCCGGCCAGGACATCCAGATTGTGGACGTGGCTGTGTCTTACTCAGACAACGACAACTGCGTTGTGGCGTCTGGTCTTGAGATCGATAAAGACAGTGCCGCTGAGCTGGCTGGCAAGAAAGTGGCTGTGCCGCTGGGCACTGCAGCGCACTACGGCTTCCTGAGCCAGATGAACCACTTCGGCGTAGACGTGGGCGGCATGGAAGTTGTCGACATGGCACCGGCGGAAGGCGCGGCTGCGCTGGCGCAGGGTTCGCTGGATATGGCCTGTGGTTGGGGCGGCGCGTTGCGCCGCATGAAAGAGCACGGCAACGTTTTGCTGACTGGTGCAGAGAAAGAAGAGCTGGGTATTCTGGTGTTTGACGCCACCACCGCACCGGCATCTTTCATCGCTGAAGAAAGCGAGATGCTGGCGAAGTTCCTGAAAGTGACCGCCGACGCCAACGCAATGTGGGCAGATGAAGCCAACCAGGCCAAAATGTTGCCGGTGATCGCCAAGGACGCGGGCATGGATGAAGAAGCCACTGCCGCGACACTCGCGACGTTTAAATTCCCAACTGTTGAAGAACAGCTGGGTGATGCTTGGTTTGGCGGAACAGCGCAAAACTTCATGAAAGGCGTTGCAGGCGTCTTCGTTGGCGCAGGCTCTATCCCGAGCGCGCTTGACAGCTATGAGGGCACTGTGAATACCGGTCCTCTGGAAGCGGCCAAAGGCCTGTAATTTCAAATCTTGAAGGCCCGCCTCGTTCTTGGCGGGCCTTTGTTTCACAGCCAGAAGATAGGGCGGGACAACCGCCAGTGCCCAGAAAAATGGGCGAACAAGCAGTTGGGAACCATGACCGGATTATCGATCGAAAACCTGTCCATGCGCTTTGATTTGCCCGATGGCGGGCATGTGCAAGCGCTCAAGGACGTGAGCCTTGATCTCAAGCAGGGCGAATTGCTGAGCGTGCTGGGGCCTTCGGGCTGCGGTAAAACCACGTTGCTGAATATTGTGGCCGGGTTCTTGGCACCCACCGAGGGTCAGATCGTGATGAACGGGCATCAGGTCACGGGCCCGGATGCGGAACGCGGAATGGTGTTCCAACAAGGTGCGCTTTTTGAATGGATGAGCGTGCGGGACAATGTGAGCTTTGGCCCTGATATGAAAGGCATGCCAAAGTCGGAAAGCGCAGAGATCGTGGACCACCTTTTGGATGTGGTTGGTCTGCAGGATTTCAAAGAGAAGATGGTGTATGAGCTGTCAGGCGGCATGCAACAGCGTGTGGCGTTGGCCCGCTGTCTTGCGAATGATCCCGATGTGATCCTGATGGACGAGCCCTTGGGGGCCTTGGACGCCCTCACACGGGAAAAGATGCAGAGTCTTGTGCTCAAATTGTGGAAAGAGACGGGGAAAACGATCATTTTGATCACCCACTCGGTGGAAGAAGCACTCTTGCTGGGCGAGCGCTTGTTGGTGATGGCACCACGCCCTGGGCGCATTCACAAAGAATACCGGCTGCCCTTTGCAGATCTCGGCGTGGGAGCGGATTTGCGTGAGGTGAAAAAGCACCCTGACTACGCGCCGACGCGCGAAGAGATCCTCAACATGATCTGGAACATGGAAGAAGAGATCATGGGCCGTGCAGAGGGAGGCGCATAAGATGGGGCAGATATTTGCTGATCTTGGGGGCGAATTGGCGACCCTGTTTTTGTCGGTCCTTGGCGCGCTGCCGTATCTGGCACTCTACGTTGGGTTGATCCTGTTTGCGCTGTTTGTCTACACGCAGATCAAGCAGCGCCTGTCTTCGCTGCAGGATTATACCTCGCTGAAAACTGTGACTTTTGGCGACGAAAGTGCGGTGATTTCCAACAAAGCGGCTTCCGTGATTTCGGTGGTCTTGATCTTTGTGATCTGGGGGTCGTTTACCGGATCAAACTGGCTGCCGGGTTTCCTTCATGCGCCAGGCCCTTTTGTTGGCGAGGCAAGCTTCACCTACACGCTTGAGGCCGAGGATGGCACGACGGATGAAGCGACTGTCAGCGTCATTGTACATGAGGCTGGTCAGGTGCCTGCAGCACCAGAAGTCGTGCTAGGCGATGGCTTGGCCAAAGATGATGCGCTGGTGGTGCAGGCGTATCGCAGCAAACTGTTGCGCTGGGATGCCAATGATGAGGTGACCCGCAAAGATGGCGCCAAGATTGTTGCCGTAGATGGTGCGCCGATAAGCCGTGACGCGGATGTCGATGTTGGCTTTGGCCGTGTGGCACTGACTGACAAGGGCACGCTGAACTTTGAACCGGCCAAAGGCATGCAGATGGAATCGATCTGGTTGCCTGCGCCGGAAAGCGTCTGGCAGCGTCTGATTTCCGTGAGTCGCGACGGTTATCAGAATGTCACGTTGGCAGAGCATTTGAGCTATTCGCTGTTCCGAGTGATCGTTGGCTTCGCGCTGGGCGCTGCGGTTGGCATTCCGCTGGGTTACGCCATGGGCCTTTCGAACTGGTTCCGTGGTTGGTTTGACCCGATTGTGGAATTCATGCGCCCTGTGCCGCCTTTGGCTTTGATCCCGCTGGTGATCATTTGGGCCGGGATCGGTGAGCAGGGTAAGATCATCCTGCTGTTCCTCGCGGCACTTTGGATTATGGCGATCGGGGCGCGTTCCGGTGTGTCTGGCGTGAAAATTTCCAAGGTGCATGCGGCCTACTCTCTGGGTGCCAACAAACGCCAGATCTTGCGCCACGTAATCATTCCTAATTCTTTGCCCGAGATATTCACCGCCGCGCGTGTGGCGATGGGGGTTTGCTGGGGCACCGTTGTGGCCGCTGAACTGGTGGCCGCTGAGAAGGGTGTCGGTAAGATGATCGTGGCGGCGTCGAAGTTCCAGGATACTGATATTGTTCTGATGGGTATCATCCTGATTGGCATCATCGGATTTGGGATCGACATGCTGATGCGCTGGGGTGAGAAATATCTGGTGCCCTGGAAAGGCAAAGGCTGAATTCGTGGCTTTTCCCCTGCCACATCACAGATGTGGCAGCCCCATGATATTTGCAGAATGAGCAACATGAGGGTCGGCGCGACGTGCGCCGGCCCATTGTGATTCATGTGCCAAGGTTGACAAATGACGCCGAACCTATATGTGAAGCGCGTCGTTGCGCAGCCGCGTGAGCAGGCCGCGCCGCGCCCCACAGAGGGCCGACAGGCGCATCAGCGACAGTTTCGTTCCCATCACGCAGGGTTCTGACGGATAGGCCGGGTTGGCACGGAATGGGTCTGTGCAATGGCGGTGCTGTCAAACCTCTGGGCGGTCTCTGTGAAAGAGGCCGCTATTTGCCGTGCGCCAAAACGGGGTGCGGTGGAAAGGATATATCGTGGCGCAATTTGAAGAACTGGGCCTGTCTTCCACTCTTTTGAAAGGGTTGAAGAAGCACGGCTTTGACGCCCCAACCCCGATTCAGGCCAAGGCGATTCCGCTAGCGCTTGAAGGACATGACATTCTCGGCCTTGCGCAGACAGGCACCGGGAAATCGCTGGCCTTTGGCCTGCCGATGATGGATCGCCTGTTGGAACAGCCGGGCAAGCCCTTGCCCCGGTCGGTGAAAGCGCTGGTGCTGGCACCCACACGGGAGCTGGTCAATCAGATCGCAGACAACCTGCGCCCGCTGGTGCAGGGCACACCGATCAAGGTGATGACCGTTGTGGGCGGCCAGTCAATCAACCGCCAGATTGCGATGCTGTCGCGCGGCACCGATATTTTGGTGGCGACGCCGGGGCGGCTGATTGATCTGCTGGACCGCAAGGAAATCAACCTGTCCACTGTCGCCAATCTGGTGCTGGATGAGGCGGATCAGATGCTGGACATGGGCTTTATCCATGCGCTGCGCAAAATCGCGCCGCATCTGGGCACGCCGCGCCAGACCATGCTGTTTTCGGCCACCATGCCCAAGCAGATGGAAGAGCTGAGCCAGAGCTATCTGACCAAGCCCAAGCGGGTGGAGATCGCGCCTCCGGGCAAGACCGCGGATAAGATCACGCAGAGCGTGGAGTATCTGGAGAAGGGCGAAAAACGTGTGCGCCTGCGGGAGATCCTGTCGGAGAACATGGGCGAGAGCACGCTGATTTTCTCGCGCACCAAACATGGTGCAGAGCGGATGATGAAGCAGCTTGTCGCTGACGGGTTCAACGCGGCGTCGATCCACGGCAACAAGAGCCAGGGGCAGCGGGATCGCGCGATCAAGGCGTTTCGCGATGGTGAGATCGCCGTGCTGGTGGCGACAGATGTGGCGGCGCGCGGGATTGATATTCCGGTGATCTCGCTGGTGATCAACTTTGATCTGCCCAATGTGGCTGAAAGCTATGTGCACCGGATTGGCCGCACCGCGCGGGCGGGCCGCGATGGGCGCGCGATTTCCTTCTGTGCGCTGGATGAGCGCGATTACCTGAAGGACATCGAAAAGCTGATCGGGCGCAAGTTTGACCGCCCGACCGATGAGCTTCGGGAGATGAAGAAAGAATATGGCACCGGGCCACGTTCCGATGGTGGTGGGCGCAAGCGCGGTGGCGGCAAACCCGGCGGTGGAAGGCCCGGCGGTGGTGCCAACAAACCTGCTGGCGGTCAGCCCAAAAGCGCGGCCAATGGCAATGACAAGCCCGGTGGCGGTCGCCCGCGTCGGCGGCGCAACCGCTCGCGCAAGCCAGCGGCATAAATACAGCCTCAATAAAAAAGGCCGCAGCGTGTGCTGCGGCCTTTTGTTTTGTTTAAGCCTTCCGGTCAGCCCATTGGCACGCCGGAGATCGCTTTGGTTTCGCAGAATTCCTCCAGACCCCAGCCGCCGCCTTCGCGGCCGTTGCCGGATTGGCCGTAGCCGCCGAAGGGAGAGCCGTTGACGCGGCCCACGCCGTTGGTTTCCACCATGCCGGAGCGCACCTGACGGGCCACGCGCAGGCGTTTGTCGTCGTCCTGTGTCTGGATGTAGTTGGTGAGGCCATAGACCGTGTCATTGGCCATCTGAACCGCCTGCGCTTCGCTGTCAAAAGACGAGATCGCCAGCACCGGGCCGAAGATTTCTTCGCGGTAGATGGTCATCTCGGGAGTGACATCCGCAAAGACAGTGGGGCGCACATAGTAGCCTTTGTTCACGCCTTCCGGGCGGCCCAGACCACCGGCGACAAGGGTAGCGCCCTCTTTGATGCCGGTTTCAATCAGGCTCTGGATTTTGTTGAACTGCAGCTCGGAGACCACCGGGCCGATGTGGCGGCCTGCCTCGGTGGTGGCACCCACTTGCACGGCCTCGGCGGCGGCTTTGGCCTGATCGACGGCGGCGGCGTAGAAGCTGCTTTCCACCATCATGCGGGTGGGGGCGTTGCAGGATTGGCCGGAGTTCTGCATGCAGTGGATCACACCGCGTTTCACGGCCTTTTCATCCGCATCCGCAAAGACGATGTTGGCGCCTTTGCCGCCCAGTTCGAGGCTAACACGTTTGAGGGTGTCGGCGGCAGCTTTGGAAATGGCGATGCCGGCGCGGGTGGAGCCGGTGAAGCTGATCATATCCACATCGGGATGTGCAGATAGCTGGCTGCCGACGCCGACACCATCGCCGTTGACCATGTTGAACACACCCGCGGGGAAGCCCGCTTCGTCCATCATCTCGGCAAAGACAATCGAGGAGAGCGGCGCGATTTCGGAGGGTTTCAGCACCATGGTGCAGCCCACCAGAAGCGCGGGGATGGCCTTCAGGAAAACCTGATTCATCGGCCAGTTCCAAGGGGTGATCATGCCGCAGACGCCGATGGGCTCTTTTCGCATGCGGTCTGCGCCCATGGCGTACTCAAATTCAAACGTTTCTAGCGCCTGCAGGAAGCCGTCTAGATGCCAGGTGCCGCTACCCCATTGGCTGGTGGTCGCAAGGTCAATCGGCGCACCCATTTCCGCACGCATCGCTTCTGCCATATCTGCTCGGCGGGCGACGTAGATTTCGCGCAGTTTTTTGACCAGCGCGACACGGTCCTCAAGCGGAGTGTCTGCCCAAGCTGGAAAGGCCGCGCGTGCCGCAGCTACGGCGGCTTCAGTGTCCGCTTGATCGCCGAGCGAAATAACGGCGCAAGGTTCTTCGGTGGCCGGGTCAATGACATGGAGATCGTTGGCTTCTACGGGTTCAACCCATTGGCCATTGATATAGAATTTGCGTTTGTCGATCATGGTGCACTCCCTCGCAATCTTGGACGCACTCTGCATGCGGTACATATCCGGTGCAAGTCCGCGGGTATCGAATGCGACGCCGGGTCATCTTTATTTGCTCTGCAAAATAAACACACGTCTACAGGGGTGACGTTCCCAGGAGGTGGATGTACTCTTCGCGCGATCTGAACAATTGATTTAGATGAATTTCAACGCCGCCAAACCCAGCGGGGCTCATTTTTGGGCAGGATGGTGAGATGCGTTTAGAGCCCCATGACCAGGGAGAGACCAATGGGCCTGAGAATTAATGATGTTGTGCCAAACTTTACCGCCGAAACGGATCAGGGCACGATCACTTTCCATGATTGGATTGGAGACAGCTGGGCGATCCTGTTCTCCCATCCGAAAGATTTCACACCTGTCTGCACCACCGAGTTTGGTGCGGTTGCCCAGCTTGCTGATGAATGGGCAAAACGTGGCACGAAGGTGATGGGCGTTTCTGTTGACGGTGTGGAAGATCACAAAGGCTGGAAGAAGGACATCGAGTCCTACGCTGGTGCAGATGCGGGATTCCCGATCATCGCAGATGATGGACTGGCGGTGTCCAAGGCTTTTGACATGCTTCCAGCGGAGGCCTATCTGCCAGACGGGCGCACCCCTGCGGACAGCGCCACCGTGCGGTCGGTATTTATCATCGGCCCGGACAAGCAACTGAAGCTGTCGATGACCTATCCGATGAATGTGGGGCGCAATTTTGCAGAGATTCTGCGGGCACTCGAAGCGCTGCAGACCGCTGCGAAGGAGAATGTTGCGACGCCGGCGAACTGGACGCCGGGTGGTGATGTTGTGATTCCGGTTGCTGTGAGTGATGAGGACGCAACGGCAAAATATGGTGCTTTCACAACGCACTTCCCGTATCTGCGCACAACCAAGCTGCCGGGTTAACCACGGCAAGCTTAAGATGTAAGCCTTTGTGATTAGGCTTTTATTCTGACAAGACTAGCGTCAATCTATTAAGAAGCACCGTCAAATTTTGGCGGTGCTTTTTGCTTGGATAATGCAAATACCCCTTGTCGCTTTATCCTAAAGGTTGTGCGATACGATAAATTCTTAAGCGTTTGCGCGCAGCCCGCTGTGGGGCAGTTAATGTGCTGGAAAGACCTTTCCGCACAGATGTACGCATGACTAAGCCTCTCCAATTCCTCCCAGCGATTCTCGCTTCGGTATTCTGTCTGACAGTGACTCCTGTCCTGGCAGTGGTCGGTGCGCCTTTGACAGAGGGGGGACCGGTGGTGGTTGTGGCAGGTCCGGGAGCGGATCTGGAAGGCATTGTGAAAGCCTCTGGTGGCTGGCTGGTGGGCGTTTCCCGCGCCCCGATGGCTGTAATGGGAATGTCAGATAGCGCGAACTTTGAAGACAGACTGAAAGAAAATGGAGCATGGGCCATTTTGGACGGCAAGGCGCTGTCCTGGCTGTGTGGAGAACAAGCATGATTGAGAATCCAAAACTAATTCATTCGCAGCAAGTTGGTGTAAAAGTCATGGCGATCCTGACTGCGTTTCTGGGCGCTCTCGCCGTGGGAGTCGCAGTTCTGCGTGGTGGCAACATGATCGCGTTGGGCGGATCGTCTGCGGTTTTGGTGGGGCTGGCGCTTTATGCCATGCGGCTAAACGGCAATATGGCGGCACGCCTGAGCGTTGCGGTGGCGAGCTCTGGTCAGATCATGGTGCTGCTTGCGGCCATGGCCGGGCATGCCTGGCAGCTTGATATTCACATGATGTTCTTTGCGATGCTGGCGATCACCACGGTGCTGGTGTGCCCGGTGGCAATTCTGGTGGCGGCCGGGGTGATTGCCGTGCATCACCTTGCGTTGACGTTTCTCTTTCCGGCGCTGGTCTATCCTTCGGTGGATTTGATGGGCAATGTGCAGCGTACGGTAATCCATGCGGTGATCGTTGTGGCGGAAACCGCCATTCTGGTGGTTTCTGTGAACAATTACCGCAAGCAGCTTCAGGAACTGGCCAAAGAGCAGCAGGCACAGCAGGATCTGATGGATACGCTGAATGCTGAAAAGGCCAGCATTGAAGCCAAAGACAAGGTGCAGTCTGACGTGGTGAACACCCTGCACAGCAAACTGACCCTGATCTCAGGGGGCAATCTGGACGCTAGCGTAAATGTGCCGTTTGAGGCAAGCTATGAGGATCTGCGCAAGAGCTTCAACGCGTCTGTGGACTCTCTGAACGGGATTGTGCGCTCTGTGACGACGATTTCCAGCCAGATTGAAACCGACAGCCGTGAGCTGCGTGAAGTGTCCTCCAATGTGGCCCATAGCACGGAGAAACAGGCGGGTGAGCTGGCGCATGTGACCAGTGCCGTGGAGCAGATTGCCGACGCTATGAAGGGCGCTGTTGAGAAGGCGATGGACACGCAGACGCGGTTTGATAACACCACCAAGCTGACCCGTGAGGGCACCGAGGTTGTGCGCAAGGCGGTCACCACGATGGATGAGATCGAGGCGAGCTCGGCGCAGATTGACACGGTTGTGGCGCTGATCGAAGACATCGCTTTCCAGACCAACCTGCTGGCGCTGAATGCGGGCGTGGAGGCGGCGCGCGCCGGGGAAGCGGGCGCAGGGTTTGCGATTGTGGCCTCCGAAGTGCGCGAGCTGGCACATCGCTCCGCAGAGGCGGCGCAGAACATCAACGGGTTGATCAGCCAGAGCAACGGCCATGTGGCCAGCGGTGTGGCGCTGGTGCGTGAAGTGGGCGGTGCGCTGGAGACCATCCTGAGCGATGTGAGCGAAGTGCGCACCAATATCGCTGAAATCTCGGAGATTTCGGACAAGCAGGCGCAATCTGTTTCGCAGATCCGCGACAGTATGCAGACCATCGGTTCCGAGACACAGGCCAATGCGGCACGTTCTGAAGAGGCCTTTGCGGCGACCTCCAGCCTCGATATGTCGGTCGACCGTCTGGTGGATGGCCTGTCCGGCTTTCAGGTGGCTGAAGCAGACTCGACGACAGCTATTGAAGCGAGTGCTGCCGGGGATGTGGTGCTGTTTGACGATGAGGAAGAGGCTGTGGCCGCCGCCTGACGCGCAGCACATCGTTGGAAAGATCAAGCCGTCTCGAGTCTTTCGGGGCGGTTTTTCTGTGTCAGAAAAGGGGCTGTGGGCTGTGTGGCCCAACAAAAAAGCCCCAGCGTGTCCACCGGGGCTTTCTTATGTTAGAGAAGGAAGCGCTTAGTCTTCTTTCTTCTCTTTTTTCTCAAGAACGATCTCTTCGCCGGTTTCCTGATCCACAACTTTCATGGACAGGCGCACCTTGCCGCGGTCGTCAAAGCCAAGCAGTTTGACTTTCACTTCCTGACCTTCTTTCAGAACGTCGGACGGATGGTTCAGGCGGCGGTTCTCGATTTGTGACACGTGCACCAGGCCGTCGCGCTTGCCAAAGAAGTTCACGAAGGCACCGAAGTCGACGATTTTCACAACTTTACCGGTGTAAACCGCGCCTTCTTCCGGCTCTGCCACGATCGCGTGGATCATGTCATAGGCCTTCTGGATCGAGTCACCGTTCGGGCTTGCGATCTTGATCACGCCTTCGTCGTTGATGTCGACTTTAGCGCCGGACACTTCGACGATTTCGCGGATCACTTTACCACCGGAGCCGATCACTTCGCGGATCTTGTCGGTTGGGATGTTCATGGTTTCGATACGCGGTGCGTGGACGGAGAATTCCGATGCGCCGGAGAGAGATTTGTTCATCTCACCCAGGATGTGCATGCGGCCTTCTTTTGCCTGTGCGAGCGCTTTTTCCATGATCTCAGGTGTGATGCCTGCGACTTTGATGTCCATCTGCAGCGAGGTGATGCCGTTTTCGGTACCCGCTACTTTGAAGTCCATGTCGCCGAGGTGGTCTTCGTCACCCAGGATGTCGGTCAGGATCGCGTAGTCACCGCTGTCTTCCAAAATGAGGCCCATGGCCACACCGGCAACGGCGGATTTCAGAGGCACACCTGCGTCCATCATGGACAGCGAGCCACCGCAAACGGACGCCATAGAAGAGGAGCCGTTGGATTCGGTGATCTCAGAGACCACGCGCACGGTGTAAGGGAAGTCGGTTGCCGCCGGCAGAACTGCCTGTAGCGCGCGCCAAGCCAGTTTGCCGTGACCGATTTCACGACGACCCGGGGAGCCCACGCGGCCAACTTCACCCACGGAGTAGGGAGGGAAGTTGTAGTGCAGCAGGAAGTTGGAGCGGAAGTTGCCGTGCAGCGCGTCGATGATCTGCTCGTCGTCGCCGGTGCCCAGAGTGGTCACCACGAGGCCCTGTGTTTCACCACGGGTGAACAGCGCGGAGCCGTGGGTCCGTGGCAGCATGCCGGTTTCACAGACGATGTCGCGGACTTCGTCGGTTTTGCGGCCGTCAATACGGGTGCCGGTTTTCACAACGTCGCCACGCAGGATGCCTGCTTCAAGCTTCTTCAGCGCGGAACCGAGGTTCGCGTCTTCCAGTTGCTCTTCCGTCAGAGCTGTTTTGATCGCGTCACGGGCAGCGGCCACAGCAGCGGTACGCTCCTGCTTGTCACGCAGAGCGAAGGCTGCGCGCATCTGCTCTTCGCCAGCCGCTTTCACCGCGTCAAACAGCTCGGTGTATTCTGGTGGCTGGAAGTCAAACGGCTCTTTGGCAGCTTCTTCGGCCAGATCAATGATCAGGTCGATCACCGGCTGGATCTGCTCGTGTGCGAAGGTCACGGCGCTCAGCATCTCTGCTTCGGTCAGCTCGTAGGCTTCGGATTCAACCATCATGACGGCGTCTTTGGTACCGGCCACAACCAGATCCAGACGCTGGTCTGGATTGGAACGCAGATCCTGCATGTCGTCAACGGTTGGGTTCAGAATGTACTCGCCGTCTTCATAGCCCACACGTGCGCCCGCAATCGGGCCCATGAAGGGTGCGCCGGAGATGGTCAGCGCGGCAGAGGCTGCGATCATCGCCACGATGTCTGGGTCGTTGACCAGATCGTGGGACAGCACGGTGCACATCACCAGAACTTCGTTTTTGAAGCCATCAACAAACAGCGGGCGGATCGGACGGTCGATCAGACGCGCGGTCAGGGTTTCCTTTTCAGTCGGGCGCGCTTCGCGCTTGAAGAAGCCACCCGGTACTTTGCCGGCGGCGTAGTATTTCTCTTGGTAATGTACGGTCAGCGGGAAAAAGTCCTGACCGGGCTTTGGTGCCTTTGCAAAGGTCACGTTGGCCATAACGGAGGTTTCGCCCAGAGTGGCGATCACAGTGCCGTCGGCCTGACGGGCCACTTTGCCCGTTTCCAGTGTGAGCATCTCTTCGCCCCACTGCATGGATTTCTTTGTTACTTCGAACATCATCGTATCCTAGCTGGGAGCCCTCCCGAGCGTATCCCGGGTCTCCCGTTTGAAATAGCGGCCCCATTGCCGCCGATCCCCCTTATCTTGCTTCGAGCGCCGGGATCAGAGCGCAAGCTTTCAGATGACCGGCCCATATCGGAAAATAAGGCCTTTGGAAACCAGATTTTGCGTAGGATAAGTGTTGAAGAAGGCGCTTTTGGCGCGTTTTGCCCCTTGAGGCTTGCGACTATAGCGGGAGCCGCAACACATTGTTCACGAAGCAATCGTGGCAATTAACCATAAATTGAGCGAGATTAAGCTGGACTGTAGCGGCTTGGGGGCTTGCCGTATTCGATTCGAATTTGCGTGGATTAGGCGTGCGTATGAGAGACCATTTGATAAGAGCCCCATATACCCTTTTGTTGGCCATCGGATTTGCGGTGGTGTTCCTTGTTGCGGGGTGCGCGTCAATGCCTCCGCTTGAGGATATAGCCAATGTATCTTCCGAAGAATCTTCGGAAACAGCTGTGCTCTCAAGCACGGCGGATGTTGTGGCCAAAAACGCTGTGGTGCCTCAAGAGAAGGAGGCACGTATCCTGGCGATGGGCGACAGCATGATGGCATGGCACAGTTTGACGCAGAAGTCGGTGTCACATGCCTTGGAAAACGCGCTTGGAGAACCGGTGGCAAGCAACGCAGTCAGCGGGGCACGCGTGCTTTATAAATTGCCGGTCTCGGGAGCCATGGGCATGAAAATCGCCAGTCAGTATCGCAACGGCGCGTGGGATTGGGTGGTGCTTAATGGTGGTGGCAACGATCTTTGGCTTGGCTGTGGTTGCGGGAAGTGTTCCCGCAAGTTGAACAAGCTTATCAGCGAGGATGGAAAACGCGGTGCAATACCTATGCTGGTTCAAGAACTACGTCAGAAAGGCGCGCAGGTGGCATGGGTTGGTTACTTGCGCAGTCCAGGGGTCTGGTCTCCGATTGAAAGCTGTCGCGACAATGGTGAGGCGCTTGAAGCGCGTATCGCCAAGCTTGCTGCACTGGACCGAGGGGTCCATTTTGTCTCTCTCGCGGATCTTGTCCCGCATGGAGATCGCAGTTTTCATAGCGGAGATATGATTCACCCGTCTCTGAAAGGCAGTCGAGAGATCGGCAAGCGTGTGGCGGCCGTGATCTCCACACACGACAAAGTCCAGTAGTCTACTAACGATCTGATTTGAATGGTAAGTCGCCGCGCCCTTGGGGGCGGCGACTTGCCTTTGGGGGGTGTAATGTTACGGCTTGTAATTTCTGACTAAATTTGTCAGATAGTGCGTGCCTAGCCAAGATACCCTTTCGATAGCTCTGGTTTCCAATTCTGCGTGCGCGGTTTGTCGTCGTTTCAAATGACCAATCGCGCACGGTTCATTGTTGAGCTGAAAGGAAACACAATGGTTCATGTATTTCTGGGATTGTTGGCTGCAGATCAAACTGCTCAGGGCTTCGGGAGCGGATTGAAGCCAGAATTGCGTGAGGCAATGGAAGCCAGCTTACGGTTTCCTGCAGCCGCAGCGTCTCCGATGCCAATCACACCAGTTGACCCTGCGGGTTTGCCTCAAAATGTGGTGTCGATTGTTTCTGCTTTAAACGATGGCAGGAAGCAGGCATGAGTAAGATGGATCGAAACGTTGTCAATGCGCACTCCGTAAAAGCGCTGCGCACCATTGGGTGTGACGAGTTTGAGTATGGCCTGTTGCCCGTATTGCGTCACGTCATGCTAGGGCTGTCTGAAAGCGATCCGCGTGGTTGGGTGCGGGGGCAGGATGTCGCGGTGGAACGTTGGGGAGAGGCGATTGGTCTACCCGTCGCGCATTTGCTCAATCGTGTGGCTCTGGCTCTTTTTGATTGCCGAGATGGTGGACCGGAGATGATCGATCCGCTTTGCATCGACACCCGTGAACAGATGACAGATGATGAGATGCAAATCATGTCGATGCTGCATCACATGCGGCGTGACAAAGCCTCGGGCGCGCGCAGTGCGGTCGCCTTTGTCACGCGCGGGCGTATGGATCCAGATTTGATCCGTGCTGGCCTTGGTTTTGCCCACCGTTTTCCCGCGGGCGTCAAGCCGGCAAGTCGCAAACTGGGCAAACCAAAACTCTCAATTGTGGCATAAGCCTGCCAAGCGCAGTTGTTAGGAGGCTTTCTTTGCGCCTGGCCGTTGGGTGATGCCAAAGGCTTTGCGCGCAGTCACCAGCCGCAGATCATCGGGGTCCATCCCCATGGAGAGCAGGGTTTTGCGATCATAGCGCGCACGGGCTTCGGCTTTGTCGTGGGCGGTGCCAAACAGCCGGTCAATCCAGTCAAAGCCGAAGCTGACCTGAAAGGTGGCGTGGTGGTCCTGAAAGTGGTGAGCCAGATGTTTGCGTGTCACATACTGGCCGAATTTGCCTTTATTCACATTCAGATGTGACAGGGTATGGCAGTATTCATAGGTGGCAAAGGCGGTCACCGATCCCACAAAAAGCGCGATATATGAGAAGGTGAAAGCCGTTCCCAAACCGAACAGCGGCCAGAGCAGAAGTGTGTGCAGGGCAATCGATACGAGGCCGAAGCGCACCGGATACCAATGGTCACCGCCAGTGAAATATTCCGGGTCCGACGGGAATTCATGGTGACCGATATGGCTGCGGTAGAGTTCGTTAAACACGCCCTGATCGGTGGGCGGCTCGCGGTGCAGCAGGAAGCGATGCATGGCATATTCGACAAAGAGCTGCGCGATATAGCCATAGACCAGCGCGACGGGAATCCACCACGACAGGTTCTGTGTGATCAACCACAGACCAACAAGCCAGAACGGCAGCAGGCGGTGCAGGCTGCCCATACGGATCAATACCGACAATGCGTCTTTCATGATGTGTTCTCCCTTTGGCCGCACAGTCTGTTTGCTTGTGCCGGGACTGTCAAATTTGACTTGGCGTAAAGCCGTGCGGGCGGCCCAAAGCAAAACGCCTGCTCGTGGGAGCAGGCGTTTCAGATAATCTCGCAGTGAGCGGCGTCTTAGCGACGGATGCCCAGACGCTTGATCAGGTCCTGATAGCGCGCTTCGTCTTTGCCTTTGGTGTAGTCCAGAAGCTTACGACGCTGAGCAACCATTTTCAGAAGACCACGGCGGCCGTGGTTGTCTTTCTTATGGGTTTTGAAGTGCTCGGTCAGGGTGTTGATGCGGGATGTCAGGATCGCAACCTGGACTTCCGGAGAACCGGTGTCGCCCTCTTTGGTCGCGAATTCTTTCATCAGGCGTGCTTTTTCTTCAACAGTGATCGACATCGGGGTCTCCTGTATCAAAGGGTTTCGGGCGCAAGCCGGGATGTCGTCCAGCAAGGTCCATAGAGAAATCCGCCGGAGAATCTCCGGTGGATGGGCGTATTTAGTCCTCAGAGGCCAAAAAGAAAAGGGTTTTGTGCGCCAGACGCCGCCTAATGCGCGGACAGATCCCAAGGCTCGGGCTGTTGGGCGTAGGAGATATAGAGCGGATGGCGGGGGTGGCCTGCTTTGGTCAGGCCCAGCGTGTGCATGGGTTTGTTCAGACCGGCGAGCACGTCGCGCATTTCAAAGCCGCGGTTCAGGTGGTCGCCATGGGCGCCCCATGCGGCAAGGATGACATCGGCCCAGTCACAGCTTTCGGCCACGATGGCGTCATTGTCCGGGCCGGTCGGGGCCGGGTGGGCGCGCATTTTCTTCGGGTCGGTTTCGCGCAGGGCAAAGATATTGACCGCGCGAAAGCCGCCAAACCCCAGCGCGCGGGCGCGGCGTTCGCAGCGCTCGATGGTGGGGTCATTCTGCTGCTCTGTGGCCTTGGAGGGGTTGAGCATGATGAAGAGCACGCGCGGCTGCGTATCGTCCCACACACGGGTCAGCGCATAGCGGTAGGTTTCGCACTCTGAATAGATCGCGGAGGAGGTGGCATCCTCTTTCTGAAAATGGCGCGTGATCATAGAGCAGCGACCGGGGTTATCCGGCTTTCACAAACACCCGGTTGGGGTGCAGCTCGCCCGCCTTGAAGATGCCCACGGCCACGGCCTCGCCCTCATAGCTGGCCCAGCATTCCTCGCCGTATTCCACATCATGGGCAATCACCATGCCGGGGTTGCCGTTGCGCAGACGGGTGGCGCCATCTGGGGTGGCTTTGACCTCGGTGAGCTCCTCAAGACCCTCTTCAAGCGGGCGCAGGTGGGTGTCGAGCTCCGGCTGTTTGGCCATTTCGTCGATCTGTTCGATGGTGAGGCCATCAGCGGCGTCAAACGGGCCGGACCAGATGCGGCGCAGCTCGCGCACGTGGCCGTGACAGCCAAGCGCCGCGCCCAGATCACGGGCAATGGAGCGCACATAGCCGCCTTTGCCACAGGTCATTTCAAGGGTGACGTGGTCTTCGTCTTCGCGGTCTACCATCACCAGCTCTTCGACCCAGAGCGGGCGGGCGGCAAGTTCCACATCCTCGCCATTGCGGGCCAGTTTATAGGCGCGCTGGCCGTCGATTTTCACCGCGGAAAACTTAGGCGGCACCTGCATGATGTCACCCACAAACTGACCCAGCGCAGCTTTGATATCCTCGTCAGCAGGGCGCAGATCGGATTGGGCGATCACTTCGCCTTCGGCATCGTCGGTGTTGGTGGCCTGACCCAGACGCACGGTGAAGGTATAAGCCTTCAGCGCATCGGTGATGAAAGGCACAGTTTTGGTGGCTTCGCCAAGGGCCACGGCAAGCACGCCGGTGGCATCGGGATCAAGGGTACCTGCGTGGCCTGCTTTCTTTGCGTCAAAAGCCCAGCGGATTTTGTTGACCACAGCCGTGGACGTCATGCCTGCGGGCTTGTCGACCACGAGCCAGCCAGAAATATCACGTCCCTTGCGCTTACGTCCCATGACCCAACCTTTGTCTCTCTTGGAAGTGTGGTGAAGGCGGCGGCCTAGCGGATTGGAAGCTGGGTGTCAATTTGACCTCTTGAGCTGAGTTGAGAGAATCAGAGCGCGACTAAAAAAGATCGCAGCCTGAATATGGGGTTTCAAAGTCAATGCATGGTTTTAAACCGCAGACATCAACACGCTCTAGGGTTTAGTTGTGTGTTGAGGGGAAATTGACGAAGCAACTTTGAATTGAGAGTTGAGTCGTTTTCTCTATTCAACCGAAAACCCCATAAGCCTCTGAAATACATATATAGTTTTATAGATGCGTGACTATCAATCCAATCCAGCTCAAATTAGATTGAAAATGAATACCCTTAAGCATCCGAGCCAAAAGCCGATTAACGGAAACTTATGACGGTGATTCAGAGACTGTGAAGATCAGCGAACCGGAGATCTTTACATGTTTTTCAGAAACACGATGCTCGCGGCAGCCACAATTGCCGCTTTGCCTATGTTTGCCAATGCAGAGCAAGGCATAACCGATACAAGCGTGACCTTTGCACAGGTTGCCGCGTTGGACGGGCCAGCTGCCGCACTTGGCACAGGTATGCGCCTTGGCATCCTGGCAGCTTTTGAGGAGGCGAATGCTGCGGGCGGCGTGCATGGTCGCATGTTGAAACTGGAAAGCATGGATGATGGCTATGAGCCGGATCGTTCTGCGACTTTGGTCAAATCTGTCGTGGAGGGGAACAATCATATTGGCTTGATTGGCCCCGTTGGCACGCCAACATCCTCAGCGACACAACCGATCGCCACGGAAGCCAACATGCCTTTCATTGGCCCGTTCACAGGCGCAGGATTTTTGCGCGACGCGAGCCATGGCAATATATTCAATGTGCGCGCAACCTATGCCGCCGAAACAGAAGCGTGGATCGAATACCTGGTTGACCAGCAAGGGCTTAAAAACATCGCGATCCTCTATCAAGACGATGGTTTTGGCCGTGTGGGGTTGGCAGGTGTGAATGCTGCGCTTGAAAAACGCAGTATGAGCCTTGCGGCAGAGGGCACCTATACCCGTAACACAGTTGCCGTGAAAAAGGCGCTTCTGTCGATCCGCAAGGCCAAGCCAGATGCCGTGGTGATGGTTGGAGCTTTCAAGCCGGTCGCCGAATTTATCAAGTTGGCGCGGAAGATGAAGATCGATGCGGAGTTCGTGAATATTTCATTTGTGGGCTCATCGGCGTTGGCCAATGAATTGGGTGCAGATGGTGAGGGCGTGATTATCAGCCAGGTGGTGCCGTTTCCTTGGGATGCCTCCATCCCTGTCGTTGCACAGTACACTGAAGCACTGGCAGCATTGGATGCAGAAGAGAAACCAGGTTTTGTGACACTGGAAGGCTACATGGTCGGACGTCTGGCAATCGAAGGGCTGAATGCAGCTGGCAAATCTTTGACACGCGAAAGTTTTCTGGCGGCGATGGCAGGACTTGAAGCTGTCGATCTAGGTGGTGTGACCATGAATTTCGGCGCGGGCGACAATCAGGGCATGGACGACGTCTTCCTAACCCGTATCGCTGCTGATGGGAGCTTTACACCTATTGTCGCTGCAGGCGGTTCTTAAAACGCAAGTTCGTGAAAATGCCAAATTGCCCCGTCTGTTTTGGCGGGGCACTTCGCCAAAAGATTATCTAGAGGTACGACCATGCTCCGCTCACGAGCGTCTCAGATTCTACGCCGACTGAATGTCCTGTCGAGCATACGCGGTAAAATCACCTTCCTATTGCTTACGCTCATGGCTGTCGCTTTTGGTGCTGGCTATGTGAATTATCAATCCTTTGATCGTGTTGATCAAAGTGTGCGCCAGATGACGGAGAGTGATCTTCCAAAGCTGGCGCAAAGCAACGCTCTGATTATGTCGGCCAACAACACGAAAGATGCGATGATCGCTGTGTTGGTGGCCAATAATGCTGAAGAGCTGGAAGCCGCTTCGCAAAAGGTGCGCGCTTCGAGCGCGGAGCTTACGTCTGCCGTAGATAGCCTGCCGGAAGAAGTGAAAGCCGAATTTGAGGCCGATCTGAAACAAGTGCGTAATACGTTACGTACTTCGATATCAGCCCGCACAACAGCCTTTGAAAGCACAGCCCAATCCAATGCAATGATTGCGGACCTGCAGGCTGCAGGAGCCGCCTTAACCGGTGCATTGCTGGAAATTGCTGACGACGCCTATTTTGACATTGTGGTGCAGGGCGAGGATACGATGACCTCAATTGATGCCACATTGCTTGATTTGGTCGACACACGCTTTGCAACGCTACAGGCACTATTGGACACGCGCGCTGAGATCAATTTTTTGACGGGTGTGTCTTTGGCGATGTCTACGTCCAAAGATCGCTCGATGCGCTCGATACTGTCGGACCTTGGAATCTCGTCGCATAACCGTTTGAAAGAAGCGCTTACCACTCTGGAGGGTTTTGAAGCTGGTGCGCCGGTTGCTGACTCTTTGCAGGAAGTCTCTGCCGGATTGCTCAAAGCGATTTCAGCAGGCCTGATTGGCCGAGGTGTACCACGCGATGAGGTATTGGCTATTCGCCAGCGTGCGGACGCCATTCTTGTGAGCGCCGTGGACGATATGCTATTTGAGCTGACAATCGCGGCTGACGATGCAGCGACCGGGAACCGAGAAGCCATTCAAGGGCTTCTTGATAACGAAGTGGCATTTATGAATGCGCTGCTGGAGATCAATTCCGCGCTTGGCGTTTTCCAGAGTGACGCTCTGAAAGTTGTGACCGCCCATACAGTTGATGCTGCGATGCGCGAAGAAAAGGCTATGTCTGCGGCCGCTCAGAAATTGGTGTCTTATCGGGATTTTGGAGATGGGCGTATCGCTGAGATGATCGACCAAATCACCGCAATTGCAGAGCCTGGGCTGGGGCTTGCCTCGTTCCGTATCGCCTCCATT
This sequence comes from Shimia sp. R9_3, assembly GCF_017743755.1. NCBI lineage: Bacteria > Pseudomonadati > Pseudomonadota > Alphaproteobacteria > Rhodobacterales > Roseobacteraceae > Shimia > Shimia sp. R9_3. The sequence goes on from NZ_JAGHRP010000001.1 coordinate 580,719, forward strand.
GAAGCAGATGGTTCAGCGACCGAAGCGGCCAACGAAACGGTGGATGCTGTGCTCAAGATTGCGGGTCAGGCCTCCATGCGTGGTTTGGAAAGCCAAGGCACCATAACCACTCAGGCCAAAGCGCTCGCTGCCGATGCATCGCAGGTCAAAGAACACCTCATGCTCATGGGCTGGGCAGCGCTTGGGTTGGTCGGTGTTGCACTTCTGCTCAGCTACGTGTTGATCAGCCGTCCGTTGAATGCGATCAGCAAAACCACCGAGCGCCTGTCTCAAGGGGATATGAGCCCTGTCGAGGGGTTTGAGCGGGCGAGTGATGAGATTGCACGAATTGCCAATGCGCTAAAGGTTTTCCGTGACGGTCTTGTCGAGAAAGAAGAAAATACGCGGGTTGCCGAAGCGGAGCGTGAAAAGAATCGTGCCGAGCAGATGGCGGCGGTGGATGCGATTGGCACCGGCTTGGCGAAACTGGCCGATGGTGATCTGAGCTATCGTATCGAAGCAGAGTTGACTGCGGGCTATGCCAAGTTGAAAGACGATTTCAACACCACTGCTGAAACGCTGAATGAAACCGTTCAGGAAGTGGTCAGCGTGGCAGAGTCTATCCGCAACGGCTCCGCTGAGATCAGTCAGGCCTCCAACGATTTGGCATATCGCACCGAAAGTCAGGCGGCGACGCTTGAGGAAACAGCATCTTCTATCGAAGCGTTGACCAACAGCGTGCAATCCGCTGCGAGTGGCTCACAGGATGCGGCCATCACGACTGAGAACGCCCGCGATGAAACTGCGGAAAGCCGTAAGGTGGTCGAAGATGCCGTCTTGGCGATGCAGGATATCGAAACCAGCTCCGCACAGATTGCGCAGATCATTGGCGTGATCGACGACATCGCATTCCAAACCAATCTTCTGGCATTGAATGCAGGGGTTGAGGCTGCACGCGCCGGAGATGCCGGACGTGGCTTTGCCGTTGTTGCATCTGAAGTGCGCAGCCTGTCGCATCGTACAACGGATTCAGCGAGCGAAATCAAAGACCTGATTTCCAAGAGCACGCAACAGGTCGAGCACGGAGTGGATTTGGTCGCCAAAACAGGCGAAGCCCTGCGCAGTATTTCTGACCGCGTGAGCCATATCTCAGGGCTCGTTGGTCATATTGCGGAATCCTCGGCGTCTCAGGCGAACGGATTGTCAGAGGCCAACAAATCAGTGTCTCAGCTGGATCAAGTGACGCAGCAAAATGCTGTGATGGTCGAAGAAACAAGCGCTGCGGGCCAACTTTTGAGCCAGAATGCAGAAAGGCTCTCCGGCCTCATGTCGCACTTTGCTGTGTCCAATTTTTCGGAACTGTCCGCAGACGAAGAGGATTGGGAAGAAAATCAAGAACCTCAGTGGGCAGCTGAGTAAAGCCTGCTGTGCTCTTAAAACATAAAGGGCGCTGATATGATCAGCGCCCTTTCGCGTTTTCTATGGACCCGATTACTCGGTTGGACCGAGGGCTGAGAGGCCTTTGAGGATATCGAGCGCATAGGCGAGCTGATAGTCCTCTTCGCGCAGCTTGGCCGCGGCTTCGGCTTTCTCGCGATCTTCTTCGATCTGGCGACGTTCGTCCTCAGTCAGGCTGTCGTTGTTGAGGCTGCCACGCAGATCCGCTTCGCTGCGGATATTGCGGTTGGTTTCCTCTTCATCCTCTGCCTCCGGCGCACGTCGCGGCTGTTCCACAACGATGTCCGGGCTGACGCCGAGGGCTTGGATGGAGCGGCCAGACGGCGTGTAATAGCGCGCGGTCGTGAGACGCATCGCGCCATCACCTCGCAGCGGCATCACAGTCTGCACAGAACCTTTGCCAAAGCTCTTGGTGCCAACAACAATTGCGCGGCGATGGTCCTGAAGGGCGCCAGCCACAATTTCTGATGCAGATGCAGAGCCACCGTTGATCAGCACGACAATCGGTTTACCTTCAGCCAGATCGCCGGGTGTCGCGTTGTAGCGCTCTCCATCTTGCGGATTACGGCCGCGGGTCGAGACGATCTCACCCTTTTCAAGGAAGCTGTCAGACACGCTGATCGCCTGGGTCAGCAAGCCGCCTGGGTTGTTACGCAGATCCAGCACGATGCCGTTGATGTTTTCCATGCCACCAAGTTCTTCAACTTGTTTGGCAAAGCCACTTTCAAGGTTCGGAGTGGTTTGGTCATTAAACGTGGTCACACGCAGAACAACGCTATCACCCTCGGTGCGGGAACGTACGGCGGTGAGCTTGATGGTGTCACGGATGATGGTGACGTCAAACGGTTCGGGTTCGCCCTCTCGCACCACTGTGATCACGATCTCGCTGCCCACCGGGCCGCGCATACGTTCGACCGCCTCATCAAGGTTTAGGCCTAGAACGCTTTCCCCGTCCACATGGGTGATAAAGTCACCTGCTTCGATGCCGGCGGAGGCCGCAGGCGTATCGTCAATCGGAGAGACGACTTTTACAAAGCCCTCCTCCTGCGTGACCTCGATGCCCAGCCCACCAAATTCACCGCGTGTTTGCACGCGCATGTCGCTGGCATCATCCGGAGAGAGGTAGCTGGAGTGGGGGTCGAGCGACGTCAGCATGCCGTTGATTGCGGCTTCGATCAGGTCACCCTCGTCCACTTCTTCAACATATTGAATGCGAATGCGTTCAAAGATGTCGCCAAACAGGTCCAGCTGTTCATAGACGTTGGTCTTGCGCTCGCTTTCTTGCGCAAGGAGCGGCCCGGCCACCTGAGTGGTGACCAAAAGCCCCGCCACGATGCCTCCTGCTGCGGCGGCGACGAATTTCTTCATTGCTTATCCATCCTCATTCGTTTGGAACCAGGTTTCCGGGTCCACGGGCGATTTGCCCTCTCTGACCTCTATATAGAGCGTTTCTGGTCGGGCATTGCCAGAGCCATCACCAGACTGTGAGAGAATTGCACCGGTTTCCAGCCCGTTTCCCCCCATCAGCCCCACTGGAGCGCCCTCCGATAGGACTTGCCCAACATCTCCAAAGACCTGCTCAAGGCCTGCGAATATAAAGAGTACGCCGGGCTGCGGCTCAAGGATCATCACGTTTCCGAAATCCAAAAGCGGCCCGCGATAGCGGATCGTCGCTGGTGTTGGTGTGACGACCAGAGCGCTTGGGCGGGTTGCCAGCACAAGCCCGGGGCGGCGGATGCCAGCTGCGTCTGCTTCCCCTGCGCGGCGCAGCACGGTTGACGCCACGGGGAGTGCGAGCTGGCCTTTACGGTCGTTCACATCCGGCAGTGTGATGTCTTCCAGGCCTTCTATCTGAAGGTCAACGAGCGCGCTGGCAAAGCCTTCTAGGGTTTCTGTAGAGGCTATCAGCAAAGCGGTTTGCACCGGATCCTCAACGAAACGCAGTGGCGGGTCCTTGCGATCCGCAATCGCCTTGCTGAGAGCCGTGCGGGCGTCTTGGGCACCGGTCAATCCGTTCTGAAGCGTTTCAGCTGCTCCCTCCTGCAAGCTGCGCAGAATGGTGACTTCTTCCAGATCGCGACGCACTTGCGCCGCTTTGGCCTCAAGAGCAGGTGTCACTTCTGCGATGATCATGCCTGATCGGGCGGTGCCCATCGGGCCACCTGGATGGACAAGCACCACTGGCGCCGGGCCTGAATTCATGGATTGCAAGACACCCAGCAAGCTGGCGATCTCTGTCTCTTGCGCTTTGAGCTGTTTGGAGAGCTGTGCTTCGCGGATGGACGCGCGCCGCAGCCCTGCGCGCAAGGCTGTTAGGCCGGTCTCATAGGCGTGAACGACCTTGGTCAGAGATTTTACGCGATCGCGGCTGGATTTGGCTTGTGCGAGCGCGACCGAGGCTTCTTCCAGCTGCGTCGCTGCTTCTCGTGCAGCTTCAGAGGGATTGGTTTCTGCCAGCGCTGTTGTTGTGGTGAGCCACAAGCCAAGTGCAGCCGCAAAGATGCTGGGGTGTCTCAAGAGATCAGGCTCTCCCCGGTCATCTCGACAGGTTGTTCCAGTGTCATCAGTTGCAACAGGGTTGGAGCAAGGTCAGCCAGGCGCCCATCGCGCATCACGGCGCCTTCCGGCCCGTTCACGAGCACCACAGGCACCAAGTTGGTAGTGTGGGCTGTGTGCGGACCGCCGGTTTCAGGATCGACCATAGCTTCGCAGTTCCCGTGATCGGCTGTGACGATCATTGTACCGCCGGCTGCTTCCAGCGCGGCGCGCACCTTGCCAAGCCCTTGGTCGACGGCTTCACAGGCCGCGATAGCAGCTTCAAGGCTTCCAGTATGGCCGACCATATCTGGGTTCGCGAAATTGGTAACGATCAGATCGTAGCCATGCTCGATCGCAGCAACGAACTTCTCCGTGACCTCCTCCGCACTCATTTCAGGCTGCAGGTCGTAGGTGGCGACTTTGGGCGATTTCGGCATGAAACGGTCTTCGCCCTTAGAAGGTGTTTCTTCTCCGCCATTTAGGAAGAATGTCACATGGGGGTACTTTTCAGTTTCAGCCAGACGGAATTGGGTTTTACCGTGTTTGGCCACCCATTCGCCAAGCGTGTTGACGATTTCCTGCTTTGGATATGCGGTGGTCATGTAGGCGTTATGGGATTCGGAATAGTCGACCATACCCAGCACCGCCGACCAAGTGGGGCGAGCGGTCACGTCGAAATCGGAGAAGTCCGGTTGCGCCAGCGCGGCAAGAATTTCGCGGGCGCGGTCGGCGCGGAAGTTCAGGCAGAAGAAGCCATCACCGTCTTTTGCTCCTGCGTAGTCACCAATCACCGTAGCTGCGATGAATTCATCGCTTTCATCACGCGCATATGCGTCGTCGATGGCGGCTTTGGCGTCAGCTGCACTGTGCACAGCGATGCCCGAAGTCCACGCTTTATAGGCTTGCGAGACGCGCTCCCAGCGGTTGTCTCGGTCCATCGCGTAGTAGCGGCCTGTAACGGTGCCAATCTGTGCGCCTTCGGGCATTTCGGACAACAATGTGTTGAAATATCCCAGAGCAGATTTGGGTGCCACGTCGCGTCCGTCTGTTATGGCATGCAGTATCACGGGCACACCCGCAGTGGTGATGGCTTTCATTGCTGCCAATACATGCGTGATGTGTCCGTGAACCCCTCCGTCGGAGACAACGCCCATAAGGTGTGCCGTGCCGCCGGTTTCTTTTAGCTTGGCGATAAACGATTGCAGCGCACCATTCTGAAAGAAAGAGCCATCCTCGATGGCAAGGTCGATCTGGCCGAGATCCATCGCCACAACTCGGCCGGCGCCAATGTTGGTATGACCCACCTCGGAATTGCCCATCTGCCCGCCCGGCAACCCTACGTCTGGTCCATGTGTGATCAGCTTGGCATGCGGACCATCGGCCAGCATAGCGTCAAAATTTGGGGTATTGGCCAAATAGGGCGCGTTGGCTTCAGTTTGCTCAGACAGGCCCCAGCCGTCCAAAATGCACAAAACAACGGGCTTGGGTGCCATGCTCTTCTTGCTCCACAGGGTTTGTTGGCCTCAATCACCGCGTTTTACCGTGGTGCAGAGGGTGAAGGAACCTGTTTTTGCCTTTCAATTGTTCTTACGCGATTGGTGACGCAATTCGAATTCAATCGCGGTAAATAGATCCTTAACCGCGGTGGTGGATAAAGAAGAGATCCCATGGTGAGAGACCCGAAAAGTGTCGAACGTAAAATCTTCTGAGCTACGCCCGTTTGGGGAGCTGTCGCAGCAAGGTCTGCGCGTGACGCAGGGTATTGATACACGAGGAAAACACCTGCAGGTGCGGTTTGAAGCGCCAAGCCAACTCAACAATGCCCCAATGTTCTACTATCAGAACCTCGAAATAGGGATGTATTCCTATCTGCGCACCGGGATCGTGCGTTATGTGGATCGGATAGGGCGTTATTGTAGTGTTGGGCCTGGCGTGACGATTGGCGAAGGGGAGCATCCGACCAACTGGTTATCGACATCACCGAGCCAATATACCTTTGAGCAGTTCAAATTTTATCCCCCGGAAAAAGAAGCGACCAAACGGCGGCGTGTGGCGCGTACCGAAACGAATAACAATGCTGCCAAAGGATGTGTGAGCATTGGCCATGATGTTTGGATTGGCGCTGGGGCCACCATTCGGCGGGGCGTGAAAATCGGGCATGGCGCGATCGTGTCGGGCAATGCTTTTGTCACCAAAGACGTACCGCCATACGCGATCGTCGCGGGGCTGCCGGCGGCGCACCTGCGGTTCAGGTTTGATCGTGACGTGATTGAGCGGCTGCTACATCTACGTTGGTGGCGATTTGACATCAACGATCTGGCGGGTGTGGAATTTGACAATATTGAAAGCGCTATGGATGAAATCGATACGCGGGAGGCGGCTGGAGCTATCACCGAAACGCCGCAGTCTTTCAAAAGCGTGCAGGTCTACACCAAGGGGCAGCATTCCTTGGGCGTTGAGGTGAGCGCGCCCCGCGCCTTTCCTGAGCCTGAAGAAGATCCGCTGAGCCTTCCTTTGTTGCTGCGCTATTACACGGAGCAAGAAGCGCGTAAGCGCGAGGCCGGTCTGCTGTCTGTTTTGCGTCGTAAACTTCGTAAGGCTGGCCGCAAACGCGCCTAGCTACGCCCCTCTCGCAGCCAACCGGTCAGTATGAAGCCTGAGGCCAGAAGCAGGACCAGCCATGCTGGCAGGAGCGGTGCTCGGGCCACATCCAGTGTTTCATATGCCTCGCGCGGCGTCAGGCCAATCCAGTTGCGCCCGGCAGCTGGTCGGCCTTCGCGCACGTTGCGCACGCTCGGCACGCCATCTTCCAAACGCAGCACTCCGCCTCGGGTGGCTTCCAAAAGTGGGGCCAAAATTTCCGCGCTGGCGATTGTCTGCTCAAACTCGCGCGGGGCGGCAGGTCCGAGGCCGACAACAGTTTCCTTGTCATCTTGGCTCAGTCGGTAGAGGCCAATTTCCGCACCCTCAAAGCGCGTTTCAAATTGACCTGGGCTAACTTCGCTCATCGAAAGAGTTTCGATGTCACCAGAAGGGGTGGTGATTGTGACCTCACCGACTTCTTCAGATAGGCTTCGGCGGATGATGCGCAGGTTTTGCCCCGTGGGTTCTGCCCAAAGCGTCTCTTCTTCAAGCTCTGGCTCGCCCATCATCCAATGGGCCAAACGGCGCAAAAGCTCTAGCTGCGGCCCGCCGCCTTCAAATCCGCGCGCCCAGAGCCACGCATGATCTGAAGCTAGGAGCGCGACGCGCCCCTCACCCACACGGTTCAGAACCAGAAGGGGGCGGTTGTCGGATCCGGTCATCAAGACATCGCCTTCGTCCGGCGTGACCTCCACCTGCCGAAGCCATCGGCCCCAGTCGCCTTCCATTGGCAAGCCGGTTGTTACGGGGTGACGTTGCCCCAATTCGCTGATTTCGGCTCTAAAAGCTTCTTCAACCACGCGGGCCGTTGGGCTGGCGGGCAACACCTCGGACAAAGGGGATCGGTAGATGCTGTCGGCGCTGGCATAGTCTGGGCCTGCGGCGACAAGGACAGCGCCGCCGTTGCGCACATATTGCGCGACGTTTTCAAGATAAAGCGAAGGCAGAATGCCCCGACGTTGGTAGCGATCAAAGATGATGAGATCGAAGTCTTCGACCTTCTCGAGGAACAGCTCGCGTGTGGGGAAAGCGATCAGGGAAAGCTCGCTGACTGGCACACCGTCCTGTTTTTCCGGAGGCCGCAGAATTGTAAAATGCACAAGGTCTACGGAGGCATCTGATTTCAGAAGATTCCGCCAGGTGCGCCCTCCTGGGTGCGGCTCGCCGGAAACCAGCAACACCCGCAGCCGATCCCGAACGCCGTTGATTTGCACGAGCGCAGCATTGTTGCGGTCTGTCAGCTCCCCATCCGTGACAGGGACGGTGAACTGGATAACATTGCGCCCACCATGAGGCAGCGTGACAGGCAGCTCGATGTCACGATCAATGGGCACCATGAAGCGTTCAGATTCCCCACCATCCACCGAGATGTCCAAAGGAACGCGGTCAACATTTTGAGGCGCTGCCCCGCTATCTTCGATACGAAGCGTGAGGGTGACGGGCTCCCCCAGTATCGCGAAGGCTGGCGCGTTGCGCACGATCAGTCTTCGATCCCAGTCCTCTGACTGCCCAGATAACAAAAGATGGAAAGGTGCTGGCAGTTCCGGCGCCAGGGGCATGTCATGTATTTGGCCGTCACTTAGAGCAACGATCCCGGCAATCCGCCCCTGCGGTTCTTGCGCAAGGGCTTCAGAGAGCGCGGCCATCATTTCGGTGCCACCGTCTCCGTTGGTATCTCGAATGGGAATGCGGCGCACTTCGGTGTTTGAGCGTGCCTCAAGGCGGGATTGCAGCGCCTGCGCCGCGGCGTCGGTTTGTGCTGCGCGAACTGAGAGGCGTTGGCTGGCGGATTGATCAACCAACATCAGAACGATGTCGCTCAATGGAGCGCGGTTTTCTGTTTGCCAGACGGGGCCAGCCAAAGCACCGAGCACGACAATACCAGCTAGGCCGCGCCAGCCCCACCCATTCAGTCCCCGCCAAAGCGCAAACGAAACGGCAACGCCACAAAGCAAAGACAACGCGGCCAGAAGCCAAATTGGGATGATGGGGTCAAACACCATTGTTCCGGTCATACGGCGCCTCGCGTCATTGTCCCAACCGATCCAGCAACGCAGGCACATGGACCTGATCGCTCTTATAATTGCCGGTGAGCACGTGCATTATCAGATTGATTCCGAAGCGATATGATAGCTCTCGTTGGCGTTCTCCGGCTCGGCCTCTTCCAACGGGGAAGAGTGTGTTGCCACGGGTATCAACCGCCCAAGCAGCAGCCCAATCGTTGCCGCCGATAACGACCGGCGTCACCCCGTCGTTCAGGTTACGAAAGGGCATGCCTTCAATTTTCTCCGCATCCGGCGGTGCCGCTTCTACCCAAACATCGCGGTTCATGTAGCGGCCCGGGAAATCCTGCAACAGATAGAATGTCCGGGTCAAAACATGGTCTTCGGGCAGTGGGTCTAGCGGAGGGATGTCGAGGCCCGCGGCCAGGCGTTGCAACATGCGGCCTTCCGGGCTGGAAGTGCCAAAACGCGCGACATCTGCATCACGCGTATCAAACAGGATCATACCACCAGACCGCAGATATGCATTGAGTTTTGCATAGGCTTCACGCGAGGGGATGGGTTGATCTGACGTGATGGGCCAATAGAGAAACGGATAAAACGCCAGCTCATCGGTTTCCAGATCAACCGTGGTTGGTTCCGCCGGTTCGATGGAGGTGCGGAAATACAGCACATTCCCAAGCCCACGCAGCCCTGCCAGAGCAATATCATCCACATCTACATTGCCCGTACGGACATGGCCCAGAACAACCTCATAGCTGTCAATGGCCTGGGCGGGTGGTGGGAGCTCGTCTTGCGCGTAGACCTCTGGCGAGACGCATAGCAGGCCAACGAGGCTCGCTGCAGCACGTGCGCCCCAAAGCCGTCCAGAAACCAACAGCGAAGCCAGGACGTCGATTGCGAGAATGATAAGTGCCGCTGAAAGGAAGAACCCTGCAAGGTCGCGAGTCACCGCACCGCGTAGCCCTTCTACAGGGACGGACGCAGGCCAAATCGCAGGCGCCAAGCTTGCGTCGGTGGGCAATACCGGCAGTGCAAGAATTTTATCTCCATCTCGATAGAGGCCTGGGCGCAGGTCAGGCCCAATTTGTCTCTCAGACAACGCTTCTCCACTGACGCCGGGGAGCGTCTGGGCGTCTTCCAATCGGCCAAAGCCGTCCAGGACCTTCAGGGGTTGCCATGTCGTGCCTGCAAGCCGGGTCTCCGCATCCGTGCCCACAGCACTGAGCACTGCGAGGCGATCTAACATCTGAACAAACAAACCGGAAAGCGGCAGCCCTGACCATTCGGCATTGGCAGTGACATGCATCAAGACAACTTGTCCCTCTCCGACAGCTTTGCGCGTGACCAGAGGTGTGCCGTCGCTCAAGCTTGCAATGACACGGTCTGCAAGCGTCGGATCGGGTTGCGCCATGACTTGGGCGGTCACGGTGACTTCATCTGGCACTTCAAGTCCAAAGAACGGGCTGTCCTGATCGAAAGGCGCGAGCGATTTTGGCTCGCCCCAGCTCATAGAGCCTCCGACGCTGCGGCCTCCTGCGCGCAAGCGGACAGGCAACAGTGGATCCTCTTCTGTTCGGCTGATTTCACTGGCCGCAAGGCGCGGGCCGGCAAAGCGCAGCAAAAGGCCGCCGTCGTTGACCCAGTTCAGCACTGCTTCACTTTCCCCGTCAGACAGAACTGCCACATCTGCCATGACAATAACGTCAGGGTTAGCTGGGAGGATATCTGACAGCGCACCTTCAATGACATCCGCTGTCGGAACCAAAGCTTGGCGCAGGTAGTGTAAGGGTGAAAGCAGTTGCAGGCCTTCGCGATCTTCGCGTCCTGCAATCAGCGCAATTTCACGGCGGCGCAAGCTGTCGTCGCTCAAGGCAACGGCCCCTGCAGAGCGGACGCCGGACAATTCAAACCGCGTCACGCGCGCGCGCAGTTCTGACGGCAATACGATGGCGTTCTCAGCTTCGGTGGAGCCGAGCTCAAAAGTGAGTGGCAGAGCGGCCAGAACGCGTTCGGTGCCACTTGGATCTGTCCCAATAACTTGGGCGGTCACTTCGCGCGCAGGGCCGGCTTGACTGCGGATAGCATTGAGGACCAAGCGCCCGTCATCATAGGCTGCAGGCAGGAGACCGGTTACCGCAAGGCCAGTCTGAATGATGCGAACAGACCCACGCTGTTGCAGTGTTTCCAACAACTCCTTGCGGCCTTCGCGTTCAATTCCATCCGAGAGCCAGACCGTGTCGAAACTCTGATCGCCGAGCGTTGTGGTCAGGTCGGCAGAAAACTCCTCCATGCGGTATTTATCAGGAGCCCATGCCATTGGCATGACGCCTGCGAGGCGACTTTGCAGGGCATCTGCCTGTAGGAAACGGACCTGCTCCGGCATTGTGAGCCGCTGAACGCTTGCGACGCGGCCATTGCGCGCAGCTTCATCCAAAAGGGCCGCCACCATTTCACGGCGCGCGTCCCAATCCGGGGATGAGGCCCAGCTTGCATCCATCAAAATCAGAAGCGGGCCTTTGCCTGCCTCTTTGGGCTGAGGGTTTAGAGCGGGGCCAGCGAGGCCAATGATAAGAGCGGCTACGGCAAGGGTACGCAAAAGAAGGAGCCACCATGGCGTTCGGTCTGTGACGGTGTCTTCATCAGCGAGGCCCAAAAGCAGGACAACGCCTGGAAAGCGGCGCTTGATTGGGGCTGGTGGAATAGCGCGCAAGATCAGCCAAAGGACTGGTAGGGCGATCAATGATGCCAAAAGCCAAGGCGTTGCAAATCCGATGGAGAGTCCGCCGATCATGCGCGTTTCTCCAGGGCACGATGTGCCCAAAGCAGGGCAGACTGTGCGGAGTGCTGCGTTGTGTGATAGCCATAGAGCCAGCCGGTGACACGGCAGAGATCCTTCAGCGCTGCCTGACGTTCGGCGAGGCGTTCCAAATAACGACCTTTCAGATCATCCGCTTTCTTGGTGTCATGTGTGAGACCGCCGCCCATGCTCTCAAAAATCGCACGGCCGCGATATGGAAAACTCTCTTCCGCCGGATCGAGAATTTGCAAGCACACGCCGCGCACGCCACGATCCGAAGCCTTGGCCAGCGCCGCTGCCATAGCGTCAAAGTCTCCCATGAAGTCGGAAACAAATACGGCCCGAGCGTGGGGAAGCATGGCGCGGGCTTCTGGCGTGCCATAGTCGGGCAGTTCTCCTTCAAGATCGTCACGCAGAAACATTTCGGCCAATCGCAGGATCTGTGCTTCGCCGCGGCGGGGCGGCAGATCGGTGCCGGTAAGGCCGACCCGTTCCCCGCTACGGATCAGCAAGATCGCCAAGGCAAGCGCCAAAAGACGTGCGCGATCTGCTTTGTTCGGGAGGGCAGGATCGCTGGCGAATTGCATCGATGGGGCGGTGTCGATCCACATCATGATAGATTGTGCCACCTGCCATTCGCGCTGGCGTACAAATTGCGCGTCTGATTTTGCGGAACGCCGCCAGTCGATCATGCGTAGGCTGTCGCCGGGCTGCACGGGACGGTACTGCCAGAAATCATCCCCCATGCCAGAGCGGCGTCGGCCGTGTTCCCCCAACAGCACGGTGCCTGCCAAATGATCCGCCTGTGCAAGGAGGGGAGGCAGGCGGGCCGCTTCCGCTTCGGCGCGGCTGCGCAGATGGGGGGCTGCATTCACGCGGCTGCTCCCACGCTGTCAAATCGGGTGACTGTTTGCGCGATAAGATCGGCAAGGGACTCGCCGCGGGCACGTGCCGTGAAGGTCAATGCCATGCGGTGGCTGAGCACAGGCGCGGCCATGTCGATCACGTCTTGGGCATTTGGTGCAAGGCGACCCTGTAATAAAGCTTGCGCACGAACCGTCATCATCAGTGCCTGCGCGGCGCGCGGACCCGGCCCCCAAGCAACGCTTTCACGCACAGCCTCGGCGGCTGTCTCATCATCGGGACGGCAGGCACGAACGAGATCGAGGATCAGCTCCATCACGCTTTCTCCGACGGGCATGCGCCGCAACAGAGTCTGAGCATCAATCAGCTCCTGAGCCGTAAAGACTTCATGCGCTTCGTCCTCTTCCACACCCGTGGTGGCCAGAAGGATGTCGCGCTCTGTGTCGCGATCAGGATACGGCACATCGATTTGTACCAGAAAGCGGTCGAGCTGCGCTTCGGGAAGCGGGTAGGTGCCTTCCTGCTCAATGGGGTTTTGGGTGGCGAGCACGTGAAACGGCGCATCGAGGGGGCGGTCTTCGCCAGCAACTGTGACCTGCTTCTCCTGCATCGCCTGCAAAAGAGCAGATTGTGTGCGTGGGCTTGCGCGGTTGATTTCATCGGCCATCAGCAGCTGGCAGAAAATTGGCCCGGGTACGAATCGGAAGGTGCGCGCCCCGCCTTTTGCTTTTTCCAGAACTTCCGAGCCCAAGATGTCTGCTGGCATCAAATCCGGCGTGAATTGCACACGGTTGCCATTGAGCCCCATCACCGTGGAGAGCGTATCTACCAGCCGTGTTTTTCCCAAGCCCGGCAGGCCGATCAAAAGCGCGTGCCCCCCGCAAAGCAGGGCGGAAAGCGTGAGGTCGACCACACGTTCTTGTCCGATAAAGCGTCGCGTGATCGCCTCTCTTGCCGCAGCCAGCTTGGTGCCCAGAGTTTCGATTTCTGCGACAAGATCGCTCTCATCTGCCATGCTGACTCTCCCGTATCTGTGTACTGCTTACGTTGACAGTAGCGCGCTCAGATGAAATGGCAAAACCAATGAGGGGACAATTTCCTGTGAAAGTAACTGCAGACACCATCGCCAGCTCAGCCAATGCCGCCGCCAAAGGACGTGGCCCAGCGCCTGTGCATCTGTGGAACCCACCTCATTGTGGGGATCTTGATATGCGTATCGCGCGCGACGGCACTTGGTACTATCAGGGCAGCCCAATCAATCGACCAGCCATGGTCCGGCTTTTTTCAAACATCTTGCGCAAAGATGGTGACAGCTATTTGCTGGTCACGCCTGTCGAAAAAGTCGGCATCACTGTAGAAGACGTGCCTTTTGTGGCCGAAGATTTTGAAGCCAGTGGTAGCGGTGCCGATCAGACACTCACATTTGAAACCCACGTCGGCGACAAAGTGTTTGCTGGTCCGGACAACCCGATCCGGGTTGAGATCGACCCGGAGAGCGCGGAACCAAGCCCATACGTAACCGTGCGGGCTAACTTGGAGGCTCGGATAACACGTAAGGCGTTTTATCGTCTTATTGAGTTAGCAGAGCATCAGGAAGTGGATGGAGAAAGCCAGTTTGGGGTCATGTCGTCTGGCGTGTTTTTTCCCTTCTTGCCTTCAAGCGCATTGAGCTAAGGCAATATCCTGCCGATACCGCTAAAAAGCGCTTAAATTCAGACTGTTTGATTGGCCTGAAAGCTGGAATACTCCGCGTCAGCAGGAGGAAAACATGCCGAAATTTGCCGCCAATCTGACGATGCTGTTCACCGAGTTTCCGGAGCTTGAGCGGTATGAAGCCGCTGCCGAGGCTGGGTTTGACCGTGTAGAGGTGCTGTTTCCTTATGATGTCCCTGCGCCGGAAACGCGTCGCGAGTTGGTGCGTAACGGGCTCTCACTGGCGCTGATCAACTGCCCTCCGCCCAACTATACCGGTGGAGAACGAGGGTTCGCCGCTGTCCCTGGCCTGTCTGAACGTTTCCAGCGCGATTTTCGCCGAACTCTGCGATATGCGGAGGTGCTTCAGGCAGATGTGGTGCATATTATGGCGGGGGCGGCGAGCGGAGCTCTCGCGCGCGAGACTTTTGTTGAGAACCTGAAATGGGCCTGCGCCTTCGCCCCCAGCCAACAGCTGACGATCGAGCCGATCAACGACGTCGATATGCCGGGCTACTTCTTAAATGATTTTGACCTTGCGGCAGAGATCTTGGACGAAGTGAATGCCCCCAACTTGGCGCTTCAATTCGATACCTACCACGCTCATCGTATCCACGGTGACGCGCTGGCTTGCTGGGAGAAGCACAAGGGGCGCGTGAAGCACATTCAGATAGGTGGATTGCCGGATCGTCACGAGCCGCTCAAAAACAAGCACTTTGATTATCCCGCGTTCTTCGAGATGCTGGACGCAAGCGGGTTTCAGGGCACTGTGAGTGCTGAATATAATCCTCTCAAACGCACCGAGCAGGGCTTGGATTGGCTCGCCTGAAAGAGGCCGGTTTAGAAGAATGGCAGAGCAAGGGCGCTTAATGCGCCTCAGCCCAATTGGTTCCCCGCCCCGCATCTACGATGAGCGGCACATCCAGTTTGATTGCGGGTTCGGTCGCGTTTTGCATGACCTCACGTGCCACAGCAATGGTTTCGTCAACCGCGCTATCGTCCACTTCAAAGATAAGTTCGTCATGCACTTGCAGCAGCATTTTGGCTGGCAAGCCTTGGATCGCGGCGGGCATACGGATCATCGCACGACGTATGATATCGGCGGCAGTACCTTGGATCGGCGCATTGATCGCAGCGCGATAGGCAAAGCTCGCACGCGGGCCTTTTGCGTTGATTTCAGGTGTGTGGATTTTGCGTCCAAATAAGGTCTGCACATAGCCATGAGTTTTGGCAAACTCTTTAGTCTCATCCATATAGGTGCGAATACCAGGGAAGCGTTCAAAATACCGGTTTATGAAATCCTGTGCCTCGCCACGCGGGATGCGCAGATTACGAGCCAGGCCGAAGCCTGAGATGCCGTAAATGACGCCAAAGTTAATGGCCTTGGCGCGGCTACGCACCTCGCTGGTCATCTCTTCCATCGGCACGCCAAAGACCTCCGACGCGGTCATGGCGTGAATGTCGAGACCCTCGCGGAAGGCTGTTTTGAGCGCATCGATGTTCGCGATATGCGCGAGGAGGCGCAGCTCCACCTGAGAGTAGTCGAGCGAGATCAGTGTCTTGCCTTCTTCGGCGACAAAGGCCTCGCGGATGCGGCGGCCTTCCTCGGTGCGGATGGGAATATTCTGCAAGTTAGGATCGGAGGAAGCGAGACGACCGGTGTTGGCTCCGGTCTGTACATAAGAGGTGTGCACACGACCTGTGTCCGCGTTGATATGTTCCTGAAGTGCGTCGGTGTAGGTCGACTTCAACTTGCTGAGCTGGCGCCAATCGAGCACAAGGCCCGGCATAGCGTGTTCCGTAGCAAGATCTTCAAGCACGTCAGCCCCGGTTGCATAAGCACCGGTTTTACCCTTCTTGCCGCCGGGCAATTCCATTTCATCAAACAGGATCTCACCGAGCTGTTTTGGGCTACCAACGTTGAAGCTGCGCCCTGCGAGCTCATGGATTTCGGCCTCAAGTCCAGCCATCTTCTGAGCAAACGCATTGGACATGCGGCTTAGCGTGTCGTGATCCACTTTCACGCCGTGCCGCTCCATTTGTGCAAGCACAGGCACCAAAGGACGCTCCAGCGTCTCGTATACACTTGTGACTTGTCGCTGGTGCAGCTTGGGCTTGAAGAGTTTCCACAGGCGCAGCGTGATGTCGGCATCCTCGGCGGCATATTTGACGGCATCTTCAATCGCGACCTTGTCAAAGGTGGTCGCGCTTTTGCCGGTGCCAAGCAGGGATTTGATCGGGATCGGCTGATGGCTGAGGTAGCGCTCACTCAGTGCATCCATACCGTGGTTGTGCTCGCCTGCGTGCAGAGCGTAGCTGAGCAGCATGGTGTCATCAATCGGGGCGACTGCGATGTTGTAGTTGGCGAAAACCTTGCAGTCGTATTTGGCGTTCTGGAAGATTTTCAGCACAGAGGCGTCTTCCAGCACCGGTTTCAATGCGTCGAGCACCTCATTGATAGGCATTTGCCCCTCTTGCGGCTCATCGCCACCAAAGAGATCATCGGTGGCCCCCTTTTTGTGGCCCACAGGGATGTAGCAGGCCTCGCCCGGCTCAACGGAAAGGCAGATGCCAGCAAGCTCCGCGACCATCTCATTGAGCGAGTTTGTTTCCGTGTCCACAGCGACATAGCCGCGTTTCATAACCGCTGCGATCCAGCGATCCAGTGCTTCTCGATCACGGACCCATTCGTATTTTTCGGCGTCAAACGGCACATCTTCGGCGCTGTCTTCGACAGTAGCGGTCCCCGATGCTGTAGGTTCCGGCAAAACAGGCGCTTCGACGCCGAGCTTGTCTGCCGCGCGTTTCAGAAGGGTGCGCAGCTCCATATCAGCAAGGAAGCCCAGCAGCGTTTCAGGCTCGGCATCCTGCACTTCCAGATCATCGAGTGTGAAATCAAGTGCGATGTCGCAATCTAGTTGCACGAGCTTTTTGGACAGTTCGATCTGGTCGCGTTTCTCGATCAGGGTCTGGCGGCGTTTGGGCTGTTTGATCTCTTCGGCGCGGTCCAGCAGCTCTTCCAGTGAGCCATATTCATTGATCAACAGAGCGGCGGTTTTGATGCCAATGCCAGGCGCGCCGGGGACGTTGTCGACACTGTCGCCCGCCAGTGCCTGCACATCCACCACCCGCTCTGGCCCAACGCCGAATTTCTCATGCACGCCGTCGCGGTCGATGCGTTTGTTTTTCATGGCGTCGAGCATTTCAACGCCATCCCCCACCAGCTGCATCAGGTCTTTGTCAGAGCTGATGATGGTGCAGCGCCCACCGGCGTCGCGGGCCTGACAGGCCAAGGTGGCGATGATGTCGTCAGCTTCAAAGCCTTCGATCTCTTTGCAGGCGATGTTGAAGGCGCGGGTGGCATCACGGGTCAGCGGGAACTGTGGCACCAGATCTTCGGGCGCGGGGGGGCGGCTGGCTTTGTACTGATCATAGAGATCATTGCGGAAGCTTTTGCCGGAATAGTCAAAGATCACCGCGACGTGGGTCGGTGCATCTGGGCCGGAATTGTCCTCAATGTAGCGCTGCAACATGTTGCAGAAACCGGAGACCGCGCCAATTGGCAGGCCGTCTGATTTGCGCGTGAGCGGCGGCAAGGCGTGATAGGCACGAAAAATAAAAGCCGATCCGTCGATCAGATGCAGGTGACATCCTTTGCCAAAACCCATCGCGTGGTCCTCTTTTTGCTTGGCTCCGTTGTGCCATGTGGTCACCGCCACCGCCACCCGGAAATTGCGGGATCTGGCCTGCCTCTTGTCATTGCCGCAGTGGGCTGATCTATGGAAACGCGACTATCAGGGGAGCCGAGATGACACATCTTTGGGTACGGGCCGAGCAACGGCCGAATGAGGAACGGGTCGGGCTGACGCCGGACGGGGCAAAAGCTCTGATCGACAAAGGCATCCGTGTGACTGTCGAGGAAAGCTCAGTTCGTGCAATCGGAATTGAGGGTTACAAAGCCGCAGGCTGCGAAATTGCTGCGGAGAACAGCTGGCCTGAGGCCCCCAAGGACGCCATTATCTTCGGCCTTAAAGAGTTGCCAGAAGACGGCACGCCTTTGCCGCATCGCCACATCATGTTTGGCCATGCTTTCAAAGGACAGCACTCTGGTGTTGCGTTGCTCAAACGCTTTAAGGCTGGTGGCGGCACTTTGTATGACCTTGAATATCTGGTGGATGAGACCGGACGCCGCGTGGCCGCCTTTGGCTATTGGGCGGGGTATGCGGGTGCCGCTGTCACGCTGAAAAGCTGGGCCGCACAGCAGCGGGGCGAGGTTTGCGGGCCGGTTGGGGTTTATGGCGGCAAAGAGGCGTTGCTGGCAGATCTTGGCGCGGAGCTGGATGCGCTGGAAGCGGCGCGCCCCTCTGCGATTGTGATCGGCGCGCTGGGCCGTGTGGGCACCGGGGCGGCGGATCTGCTCACGGCGATGGGCTGTGCGGTGACCAAATGGGATATGGCGGAGACCGCCTCCGGTGGGCCGTTTCCGGAAATTCTGGCGCATGATCTGTTTCTGAACTGTATTTTTGCGCGGCCCGGCACCCCTGTGTTTGTGCCGCAGGATGCCCTGGGCGCGGCGCGGCAGCTCACAGCGATTGGCGATGTGGCCTGTGATCCAGACAGTGATTACAACCCTGTACCGGTCTATGATCGGGCCACGACTTGGGAGGCTCCTGCGCTGCGTGTGGCGCAGGAGCCGGTGCTGGATGTGATGGCGATTGACAATCTGCCCTCCATGCTGCCGGTGGAAAGCTCAGAAGATTACGCGGCGCAGCTGCTTGAGACCTTGATGACATTGGATGATCTGGGCGGTGGCGTGTGGACCCGCGCGGAAGCTGATTTCATCACGCATTCCAAAGATTTGTGAAGAAAAGACCTTTGAGGGGAGAAAAGAGATGACCATTCATTGGTGTGGCACCGGCCTGTCGGCCATTCCCGGCCTGCGCCGTCTGATAGACGCAGGGCGTGAGGTGACTGTTTGGAACCGGACGGTGGAAAAAGCGCAGGAGGCGGTGGGCGATCTGACCCAGGATATCCGCGCGTTTGACATCGAGGCACTTGGCGCCGTGCTGGCCAAAGGCGATGTGGTGGTGTCCATGTTGCCAGGCGACTGGCATGTGCCGCTGGCGGAGCTGTGCATTTCTAAAGACGCGCATTTTGTGAGTTCGTCTTATACTGCGCCGGAGATGAGAGCGCTGGACGCCAAGGCCAAGGCGGCTGGTGTGGCCTGTGTGAATGAGGTGGGGCTCGATCCGGGGATTGACCACCTGATGGCGCATGCGCTGGTGGCGGACTACCGCGGTTCTGAGGCGTTTGATGCCGACAACACCCTGAGCTTTATCAGCTACTGTGGTGGTGTGCCCAAACATGCCAACCCGTTTCGCTATAAATTCAGCTGGTCGCCGCTGGGTGTGCTGAAGGCGCTGCGTTCACCGTCCCGCTCGATCCGCGATGGGCAGCCGTTTGATGTGAACCGCCCGTGGGATGCGATTTCGAGCTATGAGGCGCCGCTGGCGACTCCGGAGAGCTTTGAGGTGTATCCGAACCGCGACAGCATTCCGTTTATGGAAGACTATAAGTTTGATCCGGATTGGAATGTGAAAGAGTTTGTGCGCGGCACGCTGCGCTTGAATGGCTGGGCGGAGGCCTGGGGCGATGTATTCCGCGAGATCGAGACCCTGAGCGGGCCGGAAGGCGATGCGCGTCTGAAAGAGATGTCCGATCAGTTCTGGGCCGAGAATGCCTATGACGAAGGGGAGCCTGATCGGGTGATCCTTTGTGTGGGGCTGAAGGCGGAGAAAGACGGCGCGGAGGTTTATCACAAGACCTATGCGATGGATGCCTGGGGTGATGAACGCGGCACGGCTATGGCGCGGCTTGTGTCTATTCCGGTGTCGCTGGCGATTGAGTCTGTTCTGGAGGGGGCCATTGCGCCGGGCGTGCATGCAGCGCCGTCAGAGCCTGCGCTGTTTGAGAGCTGGCTAGGCCACATCGGCAATTTGGCGCAGCATATGGAAGTCGTCGATCACACGGCGTGATGCTGTCTGATTGAGATTGCGGCGGGCCTGAGGGGAGCACTCTCAGGCCCGTTTGCTTTGTGCGGTCAGGCCGCCTTTGCGCCGATTTTGGCAGCGCGTTTGATCCATTTGTCTGCGACACCGGCCTTGGGGTGGCTGGCGCCGGTGAATTGCGTGACTTTGACCGGTTTGATGCCGACAAACTCCAGAATCTGCTGCTGGATCTGCACAATCAAGGCGTTGCGATAAAACAGGCGGAAGAACCAGCCCGGCGTGTCCGAGAGCAGGAGCACGCGGCCGGTGCGGCCGGTGAGCAGGGGGGCGGGCAGGCCGAGTTTTGTGGTGTTGCGCGTATCGAAGGTGCGGCCCGGCAGGAAGGCGCGGTCAAACACCCCTTTGAGTTTGGCAGGCAGCCCGCCCCACCACATCGGCGTGGCCACCACCACATGTTCGGCCCATTCGATGTCTTGCAGGAGGGTTTCCAGATCCGCCTCCAGCGGCTTTTGGTTCACATAGCCGCCAAAGCCGTAATCCGGATCAAACTCCAGATCATGCAGGTTGGTGAGGCGCACCTCGTGGCCGGCGGTTTTAGCGGCGGTTGCGTAGGATTGTGCCACGGCGCCTGTCAGCGAGGCTTTGGCCGGGTGGCCGTTCAATATGAAAATACGTTTCCGGGTCATGGTGATTCTCCTCAATATTGACCGTGGTCATATTTATGTGTGCAAAACTGACTGCGGTCAATTAAAATTTGACCCTAGTCAGTTTTCGTGCCAGAAAGCCGCATGAGCAGAGCTGTCCAATCCCGCACCCTGAAAACCCGCGCCAAGCTGTTGGCGGCGGCAACTGATATCATTTCAGAGGGGGGCTATGAGGCCATGCGGGTGGAGGAGGTGGTGCTGCGCGCCGGCGTGGCCAAGGGCACGTTTTTTGCGCATTTCAAAGACAAAGACGCCTTGATGGATCAGTTGATCGGCGCGGAGATTGACCGGCATCTGGATCAGCTGGAAGCACTTGCGCCGCCCAATTCGATTGCCGAGATGGTGGATGCGCTTATGCCGCTGACCGCGTTCATGAGCTGTGAACGCTATGTGTTTGATGTGATCCTGCGCCACTCCGGTGCGGCGGCCAACAGTGAGATTGGCGCGATTGCCAGAACATTTGGCCGCCATGCGGAAGTTGTGGCGCACTGGCTCAGGGACCGTCCGTTTCGCAAAGATATCTCCGTGGAGCTACAGGCAGAGGGAGTTCAGGCCTTTGCCATTCAGGCGGTGTCACTGGTGTTTTGTGCGCTGCACAGTGCAACCGCACCTCGGGCGCGGTTGGAAACTTATCTGGAGGCCTGGTTGAAGCCGCAAGCGTCGGTGTGATCAGCCGCGCCGGATCAGATCGTCTTCTTCTGCGCTGAGCGAGAGGCCGAGCTCTTCCATGCCGTTTTCCAAGTGATCGGACACATGTGGCGAGCCGAGCAGGTAATCTGCGGTTGGCACGGTCTTTTCGCTCTTGGCGGTCATGATGGCCTCTTCGAGATCTTCGGCGGAAAAACTGTCCCGGCCGATCCACATCACCGCCACAAGGCTGGCCTGTTCGTCTTCGTTCAAACGGTCGATAAAAGCGCGCAATTCTCCTTCGGCGCGATCAAGCTCGCGCGACATCAGAACCACTTGCGCCACTTTCCAGGCTGAAATTTCAAGCATTTTGCGTCTCCTAACGTGTTGTCAGAAGAATGCGCATACGAAGGGCGTGAGTCTTTGATATGGCGCAAAGTCGTCTTTTCTGGCGGCACCAAGGGCTGGGGGGCAACAGGCTTAGGGATCGGCCTTGGTCAGCGGCACCACTTTGGTGTCCTCGGTCTGGGCCAGTTCTTCAAAGTCGAAATTGTCCAGCCGACGTGCGCGGCGTCCGGCTTTGTCAGCGCTGATCTTGATTTCGCTGATGTCCTTGGCAGCCTGGCCGAAGTGACGATCCAGATTTTCCACCCGCGTGCCCAGTCGATCAACATCGGCATAGAGCATCCCAAGCTCTTTGCGGATCGCACCGGCCTGTTCGCGCATACGGGCGTCTTTGAGGATCGCACGCATGGTGTTGAGCGTGGCCATGCAGGTGGTGGGCGAGACAATCCAGACGCGCGCTGTGAACCCTTCATGCACAAGCTCAGGGAATTTGGCGTGCAACTCTGCGTAAATCGCTTCGCTGGGCAGAAACATCAGCGCCCCATCTGCGGTTTCCCCCTCAAGGATGTATTTTTCCGAAATATCCTTGATGTGTTTGCGCACCGACGTCTTGAACAGCTGGATGCCGGCTTTGAGCTCTGCCTCAGTTTCTGAGCGTAGCATGGCCTCATAGGCTTCCAACGGGAATTTGCTGTCGATCACGATTGGGCCCGGCGGGTTGGGCAGATGGATCAAACAGTCGGCGCGCTTACCATTTGAGAGCGTATGTTGCAGCGCGTAGCTGTCGCTGGGCAGGGCTTTGGAAACGATGTCGTTCAGCTGGATTTCACCAAAGGCGCCGCGGGTCTGTTTGTTGGAGAGAATGTCCTGCAGGCTGAGCACGTCACCAGACAGGCGGGTGATGTTTTCCTGCGCCTTGTCGATGGTTTGCAGCCGTTCCTGAAGCTGGGTCAACGATGTGGCGGTCTGTTTGGCGTTGCCCATGAGGGAGGTGTTGAGCTTCTCCTGCATGTCGTTGAGCGCGGTGCCGGTGCGCATCTGCATGTTGGAGAGGTTTTCCTGCAGTTGCAGCTGTTGGGCGGCCAGCGTATCTGACATTTTCTGCTGCATGGAGGCGAGGTTTTCGCCAGTGCTGCGCTGCACTTTGGCGAGGTTCTCGTGCATGTTGACCTGCACTTCGCCAAGGCGTTGTTCCATCAGCGTGGCGATCTGGCTTTGTGATTGGGCCTGTGCGCGCAGACCGCCATCAAGCTGGGCCTGACCGGTGGCGAGCTGATCCACGCGTTGCGCCATCTGGCCCATATGCTGGGCGATGAAGGCCTCTGTCTGGGCAGCGCGGTTCTGTGCTGTGTTGCGCAGGAGCACAAACAGCAGCACCAGGGCAAAGCCCATGCCGCCCAGAAGATAGAGCAGTGCGGTGTCAGAGTTGGCAAGCAAAGTGGTCAGTTCGGTCATCATGTTCGTCCAAACAGCCGCTCGATGTCGGCCAGTTTCAATTCCACATAGGTGGGGCGCCCGTGGTTGCATTGGCCGGAGTGCGGCGTGGCTTCCATTTCGCGCAAGAGGGCATTCATTTCTTCGGCGCGCATGCGGCGGCCTGAGCGGATTGAGCCGTGACAGGCGACGCGGCTGAGGATTGCCTCGAGCTTGGCCTGCACCAACATGGTTTCGCCGTCTTCGTCCAGCTCGTCCAAGATGTCGAGCACCATTGCGCGCGCGTTGACTTCACCCAGCAGCGCCGGGGTTTCGCGAACCGCCACCGCGCCGCCACCGAAGGCCTCTATGGTGAGGCCAAGCTTGGACAAAGACTCCGACACGGCCAAAATGCGGGCACAGTCGACCTCGGAAAGCTCGATGATCTCGGGGATCAGCAGGGCCTGCGCGGCGACGCCGTTTTCCGCCATCTGGCGTTTGAGTTTTTCATAGACCAGACGTTCGTGAGCGGCGTGTTGATCGACAATCACCATGCCGGTTTCGGTCTGGGCCACGATGTAGTTCTCATGGACCTGCGCGCGGGCTGCACCCAGAGGCAGGCCTTCGGCGGGGGCCTCCTGTGGGGGGGCGAGCGCCTCAACGGGCTCCACACGTGCGCTGTAGGATTCGCTGAGTTCGGCAAAGCCCGGCTCCTGAACCACAGGTGTTTGTGGAAAGGGCGCCTGTGCTTGGTAGGCGGCGGTGCGCGCACCCAGAGAGGGGCGATCCATTTGATAAACGCGCGCCGGGCCTGTGGGCGAAGTTTGTGGTGAAGCGCCCAGTGCGCCCATTGGCTCAGGACGGAAGGCGCCAAGCGTGGCCCCGGCAACGGTGGTGGAGGCGCGGTGTCCCGCTTCGGCCAAGGCATGGCGCAGGCTGGAGACAATCAGGCCGCGGGCCATGCCGGGATCGCGAAAGCGGACTTCGGATTTGGCGGGGTGGACGTTCACATCCACCAGATGCGGGTCGCAGTCGATGAATAGTGCCGCGGCCGGATGACGATCCCGGCTGAGGTAGTCAAAATAGGCCCCCCGGAGCGCACCGACCAGCAGCTTGTCTTTCACCGGGCGGCCATTGACAAAGAGATATTGCGCCACCGCAGAACCACGGGAATAGGTCGGCAGGGCGGCGTAGCCAATCAGCCGCAACCCTTCGCGTTCGGCATCAATCTTGAGTGCGTTTTCGGCAAATTCCTTGCCCAGAATCCGCGCCAATCGGCCATGCAGCGCGTCAAAGAGGTCTCCGCTTTCAGCCTCTGCGCGGAAAGAGATGCGCCCTTCGCCGCCGCCGGTGACGTCACGCAGGGTGAAGCCGATGAAGGGTTCCGCCATGGCCAGACGTTTGACCACATCGGTGATCGCCTGCGCTTCAGCGCGATCGCTGCGCATGAATTTAAGGCGGGCAGGCGTGGCATAAAACAGGTCGCGCAATTCAACGATGGTACCGCTTGAGAGCGCGGCTGGCTTGACGGGCCCCATGGCTCCGCCTTCCACCGTAATACTGGCCGCAGGGGCGCGGCCCACGCGGCTGGTGATGGTCAAGCGTCCAACCGCCCCAAGCGAGGGCAGGGCCTCGCCGCGAAAGCCAAAGGTGTGAATATCCAAGAGGTCACTGCCGTCGATCTTGGAGGTGGCATGGCGTGACAGCGCCAGCGGCAGCTGCGCCTCGGTGATGCCGCAGCCGTCATCGGTGATGCGGATCAGGGTTTTGCCGCCGTCCGCATAGGCAATCTCAATGCGTGTGGCACCGGCATCAATGGCGTTTTCCACGAGTTCTTTGACTGCAGAAGCAGGACGTTCGACAACTTCACCAGCAGCGATCCGGTTGATCGCGGCATCGTCAAGTTGGCGGATTACGGGCTGCGTTGGCGCGTTTGAGGGGCTTATATTGGGGTTATCCACAGGCATGTTACGAAATGTAGCATGTTCTCGTTTGATTCTACCACCGAGATTGCGGGTTTCAGTTGGTCGTTTTTGCTCCACTAAAATCCGTTGAGATGTCGCTCTCTTACTGGACACTCCCCGACCGTGGTTTCATAATTTGATCAAATTATTGAATCGACGCACAGGACACAGCTGTGCCATCAACGGGAGTATCACCATGAAAGACGACAACTTTCTGAAAGAGAACAACGCCCGCCATCTCTGGCATCCGATGGGCGCACCGGGGGACATGCAGAGCCACGCTCCCAAAATCATCAAAAGCGCCGAAGGGGTGAACATCACCGATCTGGAGGGGCATTCCACGGTGGATGCTGTTGGGGGGCTTTGGTGCGTGAACCTCGGCTATTCCAACGACGTGGTGAAAGAGGCGATTGCCAAGCAACTTTATGATCTGCCATATTATTCCGCTTTTGCGGGCACCTCCAATCCGGCGGCGATTGAGGCCGCATATGCGGTGCGCGAATTCTTCGACGCGGATGGCATGACACGGGTGTTTTTCACATCCGGCGGCTCAGACAGTGTGGAGACCGCCCTGCGTCTGGCGCGGCAGTATCACCGCCTGCGCGGCGAGCCGACCCGGACCAAATTCCTGTCTCTGAAGAAAGGCTATCACGGCACGCATTTTGGCGGCGCGTCGGTGAACGGCAACAACCGGTTCCGCATCAATTATGAGCCGCTGCTGCCCGGGTGTTTCCACCTGCCGAGCCCATACACCTATCGCAATCCGTTCAACGAAACCAACCCGGCGCAGCTGGCGCAGAACATCGCAGCGGCCTTTGAAGATGAGATCGCCTTTCAGGGGGCCAACACCATTGCCGCCTTTATCATGGAGCCTATTCAGGGCGCGGGTGGCGTGATTGTGCCGGATGCGAGCTTTATGGGCCTGATGCGCGAGATTTGTGACCGCCACGGCATCCTGCTGATTTCTGATGAGGTGATCACCGGCTTTGGCCGCACGGGCGACTGGTCTGGTGCGCGCCATTGGGGGGTGCAGCCTGATATGATGACCACGGCCAAGGGGATCACATCGGGCTATTTCCCTGTGGGGGCCTGTCTGGTGGGCGACAAGGTTGCGGATGTGTTTGAGAAAGACGAAAGCGGCGAGGCCGGGATTTTCCACGGCTATACCTATTCCGCGCATCCTGTCGGCTCGGCGGCGGTGGTGGCCTGTCTGGCGGAAACCACGCGGCTGGATCTGAAAACCAATGCCGCTGCCCGTGGCACGCAGCTTTATGAGGGCGTCAAGAAGCTGGCGGAGAAACATGACATCATCGGTGACATCCGTGGTGGGCACGGCTTGATGACGGGCATCGAGCTGGTCTCTGATAAAGCGGCGAAGACGCCGATGGATATGCCAACCATGAAGAAAATTCACGAGGTCACCTATCAGGCCGGGACGATGGCGCGGCTGGGGATG
This sequence comes from Shimia sp. R9_3, assembly GCF_017743755.1. Classification (NCBI taxonomy): domain Bacteria; kingdom Pseudomonadati; phylum Pseudomonadota; class Alphaproteobacteria; order Rhodobacterales; family Roseobacteraceae; genus Shimia; species Shimia sp. R9_3. The sequence continues at coordinate 607,213 of NZ_JAGHRP010000001.1, forward strand.
CACAATATCCTGATGTCACCGCCGCTGACCATTTCGGAGGCGGAGGTCGACACAATCCTGTCGGCGCTGGATGCGGGCTTCTCCGCTGCGTAACACCCAATGACAACAACAAAGGCCGCCGAAATTCTCGGCGGCCTTTTTTCATTGGGCTGTGTATGGATCAATCCCCGTCTGCGACCCCTTCGGCCCGCAAGCGTGCGCGACGGGCGCGGTAGCTTGGCAGCACCACCAGCAGCGCGGCGATTACCAAGAGGCCAAGTGTCATCGGACGTTCCCAGATGAAGGCGATGCCATCATAGAGCTGCATGGAACGGGCGAAGTTGTCTTCCAGCATGCCCCCAAGGATGAATCCAATCAGCAGTGGGGCAAGCGGGTAATCCGCAAAGCGCAGCGCGGTGGCGCAGACGCCAAAACCCACAAGGATCAGGAGCTCGGTGGCGTTGTTCTGCCCGATATAGGCCCCCATCAAGGTAAAGAACAAAATGAAGGGGATCAGGTAGTTGCGCGGCACCGCGAGCACTTTGGCGATGTAGGGGATCAGCGGCAGGTTCAGGACCAGAAGCACCAGATTGCCAATGAACATCGACATTATCACCGCCCAGAAAACCTGTGGCTCATCGATCATGAGGCGCGGGCCCGGGGTGACGTTGAGCGCGATTAGAGCTCCGAGCAGAATTGCCGTGGTACCTGAGCCGGGAATACCCAGTGTGAGCAATGGCACGAAGGAGCCGGTGCAGGCCGCATTGTTCGCGGTTTCTGGTGCCGCGAGGCCCTTGATCGCGCCTTTGCCGAATTGCTCCTGCTCTTCTTTTGGGGCGATATTGCGCTCCACCGCGTAGCCGAGGAAGCTGGCGATGGTGGCACCTGCGCCAGGCAGAACGCCGATAAAGAAGCCCTGTATTGATTGACGCCCAATCACAGGCGTGATGGCCTTGGCCTCGTCGCGTGAGATGCGCAGATCTTTGATCTCACCCTCACCGCCCTCTTTGGCAACGCGGGGTTTGAGCACAAGGAACAGAGCTTCGGGCAAGGCAAACATCGCCATGGCCAGCGTGATAAAGCCAAATCCCGATTGCAGATCCATAATGCCCATGGTGAAGCGGGGCAGGTTGAACAGCGCACCTTCACCGACGGTGGCCATCATCAGGCCCAACACCGTCATCATCAGGGCTTTGGCAACTTGCCCAGTGCCAGCAAAGGCAGCGATCGCAGAGAGGCCGACGACCATCAGAGCGAAGTACTCCGCAGAGTGGAAGAGCAGCGCGACAGACGACAGCATGGGGGCAAAGACCATCAGCAGGAGCGCGCCAATGGTGCCGCCTGCGAAGCTCGCGATGGCGGCGATGGTCAGCGCCTTGCCCGCTTTGCCTTGCTTGGCCATGGGGTACCCATCGAAGCTTGAGGCAACCGTGCCCGCGACCCCCGGCGCGTTCAGCAGGATAGAGGAGGTCGAGCCGCCGAAGATGGCACCGTAGTAGACGCCCGCAAGCAGGATCAGCGCAGCGGATGGGTCGCCCATCGAGATGGCAACGGGGATCATGATGGCGATGATCGACATGGGGCCAAGGCCCGGCAACATGCCGATGAAGGTGCCGATCAGGCAGCCGCCAATGACCATCAGGAGGTTTTGTAGAGAGAAAGCCGTTTGCAGGCCAATCAGAAGTCCTTCAAGCATGTCAGCCTCCGATAAAGCCCGGCAGCGGGCGCATGTAGATGCCAAGCACTTCTTGGACGAGATACCAGACGATTAGGGTAGCGATGGCCGCGACAGGCACCATGATGTGCCATTTGCGTTCGCCGAGAATGAAAGAACCCAAAATCAGAAAACCGCTCGTGGACAGGATAAACCCTGCAGGGCGCAGCAACAGCGCATAGGCCACCATCAGCGCGAGCAGAATAATTGCCTGGCCGAGTTTATACTCATGCAGGCGGCGGTAATCGATGTCCGCCTCTTTGGCTTCACTTTTTTCAAAGCCCAGGAGGATAATGGACGAGGCGATGATGCCAAAGATGGACAGCAGTTTTGGGAACGTGCTGGGCCAAATGGGGTTGCGTCTCATGAACGGCGCAAGACTGCCATCCATCGTGAACCATGCGGCGTAGCCATAGATCAGGCAAATGCCGAGCAGGATCAGTGCGATCCAACGATCAAGAGCCATTCAGCCCTCCTGCATCTTTTGATGAAAGGAAGGCAGAGCGGCTGACCGCTCTGCCCTATGTAACGTGAAGAGTTGACCTTAGAGGAAGCCGAGCTTCTTCATCAGATCGCCAATGACTTTCTCCTGCTCCTCAAGGAAGCTTTGGAAATCTGCGCCATTGTTGTGGATGTTGACCCAGCCGTTGCGGGCGCGAACGTCTTCCCACTCGCTGGTGTCATACATTTTGCCGATGGCGTCTTGGTACATCGCGAGCTTGTCTTCTGGCAGGCCCGGCGCCGCGAAGAATCCGCGCCAGTTCACAAAGGAGGTGTCGATGCCTTGTTCTTTCATGGTTTTGGCATCCGGGGCTGCCGAAACACGGTCATCAGAGGTCACGCCAATGATTTTGACTTCACCCGCATTTGATAGATCAACCGCTTCAGAGAAACCGGTGGAAAGTGCCGCGATTTCGCCTGACAGCAGTGCAGCCATAGCTTTGCCGCCCGCGTCATAAGGAATATATTTTACCCCCAGTGCGTCTTTTCCGGCCGCTTCCATGACCATGGCTGCAACGAGGTGGTCCATGCCCCCCGGTACAGAGCCGCCGCCGATCGCGGTTGCGGATGGATCCGCGTCAAAAGCCGCCAGCAGGTCATCCATGGAGTTGATGGGGCTGTCTTTGCCCACAACGATGGCGGCATAGTCGCCAATGGTTCCCGCGACGAGGGTCAGGTCACGGAAGTTGTGTGGGAACACGCCGGTCAGTGAGCGGATCACGATTGGGGTCGAGTTGACCATCAGGGTGCCGTGGTTGCTGTCGGCGTTTTCGATCAGGTAGCCGATGGCTTTGCCGCCACCACCACCGGACATGTTCTCATAAGATGCGTTACCGACGATGCCCGCTTTGGTGAGGGCCTCGCCTGTGCCGCGTGCGGTGCCATCCCAGCCGCCACCGGCGCCGCCGGGGATCAGAAAGTGGATGCTGTCCACAACTTTGTGCCCGTCTGCGAGTGCAGGACCGGCAAATGCCATTGCGGCGACCGCCGTCGCCATCAGGGCGCGACGGCCCATGTCAAATTTCAACATATTTTCCTCCCAATTTGACAACTGTCCGAAAGCTGGCTCAGTTGGGGCAACTCAAACATTGCAACCTGTCACAAACCTGTCATGGGCGAAGAAAGGCCGATCTCCGATGAAGTTCCTGTTGGTCGAAGACAACCACGATTTGGCCAATGCTGTTTGCGCGCGGCTGCAGATGGATGGTCATGTCGTTGATCATGCGGATAAAATTGCGGATGCATCGGCTTTTGTGGACACCGGCGACTATGATCTCATTCTGTTGGACATTATGCTGCCGGATGGCGATGGCCGCGCCTTTCTCAAGCAGCACCGCGCAGGAAAAAATGACACACCGGTCATCGTTCTGACAGCGCGCTCGCAAGTGAGTGATCGAATCAGCATGTTGGACTTGGGCGCGGATGACTACATGACCAAACCCTTTGATCATGAGGAGCTGCAAGCACGATGCCGTGCGGTTTTGCGGCGTAATGCCGGTCATGCGCAGCCGTCGGTTCAGCTTGGTGATGTGATGCTTGATCCTGTCGCTGGGCAACTCAAGGTCGGAACGAAAGTGGTCACCCTGCGGAACAGAGAGCTGCGCTTGTTGGAGTTGCTGATCAACGCTCCCGGGCAGATCTTCTCAAAAGCGAAACTCGCCGACAGGCTGTTTTCCTATGACGAAGACGTCTCGGAAAATGCGATAGAGGTTTATATCGGGCGGCTGAGGCGGCATTTGGAGCCCTCCAGTTTGCAAATTACAACCTTGCGTGGCCTCGGATATCGGCTCGACCATGCGTGAGGCGGCAAATGTCTCGGGCTCCTTGCGGGCGAGACTTGCGCTTACTCTGATTGGGGGCGCGGCAGGCTTGGCTGTCCTCCTCTTTCTGGTTGTGCGCAGTTATGCCGCGCAGATCGCTCAACAGGGGCAAGACCGCATCCTGGAAGCTTCCGTCACCTCGATTTTGGATGCAGCGGTTTTGCGCGACGGGTTGGTCGAGGTGGACTTTCCCTATGCTGCCTTTTCCATTCTCAGCACAGATCAGGACGACCGCGTTTTTTACGCCATCCATCAGGACGGCACATTGCTTTCCGGTTATGACACCTTGCCCCAAGCTGAGCAGACCATTGGCGCAGATGTTGTCCATGTGTCAGGGGATATGCGTGGTTCAGATGTTCGGGTCGCTTCAGCGTCGCGCACATTGGTGGGCGCGGATGCGCGCACGCTGGTGACGGTCGCCGTCGCACAAACCCAAGAAGCGTTGCAGGTGACGCTTAATCGGATTTCTTTGAACGTCGCTTATTTCGGGGCAGGGTTCTTTGTTCTGTCGGTCCTTGTCGCCTCTTGGGCCACTTCGACAACCATTCGCCCCTTGGAGCGTTTGACCAACTCCATAACCCGGCGTGGTCCCAAAGATCTGACACCGGTTGCACAGCCCGTGCCTTTGGAGATGGGGCCATTGGTATCTTCGCTCAACAACTTTATGGCGCGTTTGAGTGTGTCTCTATCGCAGTCGGAGGACTTTATCGCCGAAGCGGCCCATCGGGTGCGCACTCCTTTGGCCACGGTGCGCAGCCATGCGGAAACGACCTTGCAGAGGGTGGAGCGAGAAGAGAACCGGCAAGCGCTCCGCTCGATGGTACGCGCGATTGATGAAAGCTCCCGGGCAGCGGGGCAGTTGCTGGATCACGCAATGATCACCTTTCGAGCCGACCATCTGGAGCGTGAAAGTCTGGATCTTGTGGCCTTGGTTCAGGATTTGGTGATCAGGTTGACCCCAATCGCTGAAATGAAAGACATCGCTTTGACGGTGGAGAGCGATCCTGAGGTCATGGTCGCTGCGGATTCCATCCTGCTTCAAAATGCGCTGCGCAATCTGGTGGACAACGCTTTGAAGTATTCGCCGGTCGAGAGTGAAATCATCATCGAAGTGAAATCCGCGCCTCAGCCTCATGTGCAGGTCATGGATGAAGGGCCAGGCTTTCCACCGGATCAAATCGATCGGCTTGCGACCCGGTTTTTGCGCGGCGACAATGCGACGGGGACAATTGGCTCCGGTTTGGGCCTGACCATCGCTCAAGATGTTGCAGAAGCTCATGGCGGAGACCTGCAGCTCGAAAATCGGTCTGAGGGGGGCGCATGCGTTACATTTACTGTTTGATACTGTGCTTCTGTCCAATGTTGGTTGGTGCGCAGACCTGGGAAGATCGTAGTGTTTTTGGCGCTTCGAATCCCGCGCGCACCCTGCGCGTTCTGTCGAGCACGGATACTTCGTTCTTTGCGCCGATCATTGAGTCCTTTCTGCAAAGACAGCCGGGATTGGCGGTCGAGTATTTTGTGATTGGCACCGCACAAATTGATGAGATTTTTCGGGCAGAGCCTTCAGAGTATGACGTGGTCATATCCAGTGCGATGGACCTGCAGCTGAAGCTTGTGAATGATGGCTACGGTCTTCCCATCGCCAATCTGGGTGTGCCGGATTGGGCCCAATGGCGCGACAGTCTGTATGCCTTCACTTCTGAGCCTGCGACGGTTGTCGTAAACCGTTCGGCTTTCCCGAATGGCGACGTTCCAAGGTCGCGGCAGGAGTTGATCCAGGCTTTGCGCGCGCGCCCGGAGTTGTTTGACGGGCGGGTGGGCACCTATGACGTGAGGTTGTCTGGGCTCGGATATCTCTTTGCGACACAGGATGCGCGCGCCTCCGAGAGCTTCTGGCGACTTATGGAGGTCATGGGAGGGCTGAATGCAAAGCTCTATTGCTGCTCTGGTGAGATGATCGAAGACTTGGAAACAGGCAAACTGCTGGTCGCCTATAATGTGCTGGGGAGCTACGTCGACGCGCGCGAAACCGTTTCAGACCAACTCGAGGTCATTTTACCATCAGATTTTCCAACAACCATGATGCGCACGGCTTTTGTGCATGTGGATACCACGCTTCGTGGGGATGCTGAGGCATTTGTGCGGCATCTCGTTAACTTGCAGTCCGCTCTGCCGTCGCCGGAAACTTTTCCGCTTCCGCGGCTTACTTCGAACACGGATGCATCCGGACAATCGGCGATAACACTTGAGCCTGCCTTGATGACATATCTTGATCCGCTCAAGCGGCGTACGTTCATCAAAGAATGGAGCGACGCTGTTATTCAGTAGCGGGTGGTGCTGGCGCAGTTACACCGACGATTGGCCCCATCCAGAAACCCGTATCAGAGCGATCAAGCTGGGGCGCGTGTAGGCGGCTGATTTTGCCGTCAAAATAAAGCGCATTGGGCGTTTTCAGCACGTCTCTGAAAAAACGCCCGAACTCGTGAAATGTGACGGCAGTGTTCGAGATCGCAAAAAATGCAGTCTTGCCATCGGGGCTCGTACCCACGCCATTGCGCAGAAACTTTGAGGTGCTGTCTTTCAAAAAACGAGGGTGCAGCGCGCCATCGATCACCAGCATCGGCCCTGATTGCGTGGCATCTCGGCAGTGTGGTTTTTGCGACGCGAACTTGAGCGTTTCATAGACCCTTGCAGAGTTCTCGGTGATGCAGAATACGCCATTTGGGAGAAGTCCGAAGTTGCCAACGCTCGCCCCTGTTAACAGGCGCATTTCTTCATTCTGGTCTTGAACGTAGTGGCCTACAGGGCTGCGGTCCGCATGATACATGCCTGCATTCATGGCAAACGCGAGGGTTTTTCCTTCGTCCAGCGCGCGCTCTACCGCGCGAAATTGGCCAAGGATCGCGCCTTCATCGTCGCGCAGGAACAGCCTGAGATCATCTTGAGTGGCATCAACAGTGCAAACTGTGATGTCCTTGCCCTCAAAGCTGGTGTCTTCGCAGGTCACGGCACCGACCCATTGGGGCAGTGCGATGATTGCGAGACAGAGCCAGTGCCTGATCACGAGGTTGCGCCATCCTCTTCGCTGTCAGGCTTTGCCACATCAGCCTGCACTCGGTCCTCTGAGAGCATCCGCCGGGTTGCATCCATCTGATCAAATGTGGTGTCGATCCGGAACCGCAGATCCGGAGCATGCTTGAGCTTGGCCTTACGGCCGATGATGCGACGCAGCTCACCTTTGTGACTGGCGAGAAGGCTGATCGCTTCTTCCTGTTTGCCACCGCCAAGAGGCAGGACGAAAGCTGTCGCAATGGAAAGATCAGGTGTCACCCGAACTTCGCCAACCGTGATCGAGAGGCGGCTGAGGTCGGGGTCGTGCAGCTCATCGCGCATCAAGACCTCCGACAGTGTTCGCCGGATCACTTCGCCAACACGCAGCTGGCGCTGGGAGGGGCCGCGGCCCTCAGAAAATGTGTTCTTTGCCATGGCTCCCACTTAGGCTTTCTCTGCCCCTTTGCCAAGCTGGATTGCTTTATGTAAGCAGGGGCGGCGCCGATCCACCGGCCCACAAATGGAGAACGTTATGCAAGATCTGCCCGGAATCGTCATCACTGGAGCCTCTGGCCGTATGGGACAGATGCTGATCAAGACGGTTTGTGAGAGCGATAAGGCAAAGCTGGTCGGCGCTGTGGAGCGCAGCGGACATGATTGGGTCGGACGAGATGTTGGAGAAGCTATGGGGGGCGCTCCACTTGGCGTTACGGTGACCGATCAGCCTCTAGAAGCCTTTGCACAGGCGCAGGCAGTGATTGATTTCACAGCGCCAGCAGCGACGATTGAGTTCGCGAAATTGGCCGCGCAGGCACGTGCTGTGCACGTGATTGGAACCACCGGCATGACAGATGACGATATTGCACAGCTTGAGCCTTGCGGCCGCCATGCGGTGATTGTGCGGGCCGGAAACATGAGTCTTGGTGTCAATCTGTTGACCCGTCTGACGCAAAAGGTTGCTGCAGCGCTGGATGAGGATTTTGATATCGAAATCATTGAGGCGCACCACCATCACAAAGTGGATGCGCCAAGCGGCACCGCCCTGATGCTTGGCGAAGCTGCCGCCGAAGGGCGCGGCGTTGCGCTAGCAGATGTGGCCGACCGTGGCCGTGATGGCATTACAGGTGCCCGCAAACGCGGCGATATTGGCTTTACGGCCATTCGTGGCGGAGACATAGTAGGTGAGCATGACGTATTGTTCGCCGCGGCAGGTGAGCGGATCGTGCTGCGCCATCTCGCGACGGATCGGGCAATCTTCGCCCGCGGTGCGCTCAAAGCGGCGATCTGGGGACAAGGTCAAAAGCCCGGTGAATACGATATGATGGACGTGTTGGGCCTCTGATAAAGTCGGGCGATTCTGAGATTTTGCCTTATTAAATCAGAGTGTCTTGCCCTGAACGTCGCTCAAATTGTCATAGCGCCTTACCGGTGCTCAAAATATGTGTCTAGAAAATACACATATAATTCAGCGTGCTACCGCCGATTTTTTGAGCGTTGGTCACACCACTCGGTGATGTAAACTGAACGGGCGTATTTTTTGTTGGCAGGTCGGTGTTGCTGTGTTTTTATGCCGACAGTCAAAAAATTAAATGACCATTTAAGAAACGACGACAGGGAGATGACGATGAAGACGACAATGAAGGCTGGATTGTCCGCGCTGGCCATAACTGCAGTGGCGATGTCCGCACAGGCAGCAGAGCTGGGCGCGACTGGCGAGCCGATCAAGCTGGCCATCAACGAATGGACCGGCCAGCACGTAACCACCCATGTCGCCGGGGAGATGCTCAAAGCCGCAGGTTACGACGTTGAATATGTTACCGCAGGTATGATGAACCAATTTCAGGCGATTGCAGATGGCGACATCCACGCGACCCTCGAAATCTGGTCCTCCAACGTGTCTGATCAATATGCTGTGCTGAAAGGCGAAGGCAAATTGGAAGAGCTGTCTGATCTCGGCCTGAATGCGCGCGAAGGTATCGCCTATCCGGCACATGTCGCAGACCTTTGCCCCGGCCTGCCAGCATGGGAAGCGCTAAAGGATTGCGCGATCAACTTCGCAACCGCGGAAACGCTGCCAGCCGGCCGCCTCGTGGATTACCCTGCAGATTGGGGCACGCCGGGTGCAGACCGCATGACCGGTCTCGACCTGCCATTTAAGGCCGTACCAGCGGGTTCTGAAGGCGCGCTGATTGCCGAATTGCGTGCCTCCACCGAAAAGAAATCTCCGCTGCTGATCACCTTCTGGCAGCCGCACTGGGCAATGTCTGCCTATGATGTGAAATTTGTGGATCTGCCAGCCGGCGAAGACGCCTGTTTCACCGATCCGGCATGGGGTCCAAACCCCAACGCCATCAACGACTGTGATTTCTCCGCCAGCCGTATCTTCAAGGCGGGTTGGCCGGGCCTGAAAGACAAATGGCCTGCCGCGCACGAAATCCTCGTGAACTATCAGCTGGCTGTCGAAGATCAGCAGCCAATGATGGGGGCCGTAGATGTGGACGGCCAGTCTGTTGAAGAAGTTGTTGCCGCTTGGATGGGTGCAAACGAAGACAAGTGGAAGTCGGTTGTCGACGCCGCAATCAAGTAAGCCTTTATGACTGACCATAACAGCACCGCTCCGGCGATCGCCGTCAAAGACCTCTGGCAGGTCTTTGGCGAGAACGCCAAACCGGCCCTACGTGATGCACGCGGGGCCGGAGACGATAAAGCCATCGCTCAAACCCTCAAGGACAAAGGGCTGATCCCGGCGGTTCGCGCAGCGAACTTCGAGGTGAAATCCGGGGAACTCTTTGTGATTATGGGGCTTTCTGGCTCCGGTAAATCGACCTTGATCCGCTGTATTTCGCGTCTGATCGAGCCAACCTCCGGATCCGTAAGCATCGATGGCGAAGATATTCTTCAAGCCAATGACAAAAGACTGATTGACCTGCGCCGCCACAAGCTTGGCATGGTGTTTCAGCATTTTGGTCTGTTTCCGCATATGACGGTTGCAGACAATGTTGGCTTCCCGCTGAAGATGCAGGGTATGGGCAAGGCCGAGCGCCGGGAACGTGCGCTGGAAGTGCTTGAGCTTGTTGGCCTCAAGGGGCGCGAAGATACCTATCCGCGCAACCTCTCCGGTGGCCAGCGCCAGCGAGTCGGGATTGCCCGCTCTCTCGCGGTGAATCCTGATATCTGGTTCTTGGATGAGCCCTTCTCTGCGCTTGACCCGTTGATCCGGCGGCAGCTGCAAGATGAGTTCCTGAACATTCAGGCCACGCTCAAAAAATCCATTGTTTTCATCACTCACGACATTCAGGAAGCGCTCAAGCTCGCGGATCGCATCGCCATTATGAAAGATGGTGAGGTCGTGCAGATTGGCACGCCGGAAGAGATCGTTCTGCACCCGGTAAACGACTATGTCGCGGAGTTCTCCAAAGATGTGCCCAAAGGCCGGCACGGTTGTGTAGAGAACGTCATGACCAAAGACGTGCCTGCGAATATGCCGGATGATCCCGGTCTGAAAGTTGGCATGACCATCGAAACAGCGCTGGCCAAATGCATGGCGCTTTATGAGCCGGTCCCGGTTCATGATGCCAATGGCGCTCTGGTTGGGGCGGTTGACCCAGCAGATCTTGCCGCGGCATTGCAGGCAGAAGAGACATGAGTATCGCCGAAAACGCTCCGCTCGCTGCGCGTCGTGGCCTGGCGCTCAGCAAAGGCAGTGTGGCCGCGATCTTGGTGGTGATGATCGGTGTGATTTGTCGCCTGTTTGGCGCTCAACTTGAGTGGCTGGTGAGCTGGCCTGAGGCCCTGACCATGCCAATGACCGATTGGGTCGGCGCCGTAGTTGGTGGATTTCTCAATATCTTCAAGCCTGTGGCGCGTGTGTTCTCCTATCTGCTTGAGTTCCCGATGACCTGGGTCGGCGGACTGTTGTCTGGTGCCCCGTGGCCCTTGGTGCTTGGTGCGGTCACTGCGCTGGGCTGGCTCATAGGTGGGGCGCGCATGGCCGCGCTGGCCTTCTTTGGTTTTGGTTTTGTGGTGATCAGCGGATATTGGCTGGAAGGTATGAACACGCTGGCGCTGGTCGCTGTGTCTGTGCCTCTGGCGGCGCTTTTGGGTGCCGGGATTGGCATCCTCGCGTTTGAATACCCCAAACTCAAGGGCGGCGTGAATGTCGTTTTGGATGTCATGCAGACCATGCCGACCTTTGCCTATCTCACACCGCTGCTGGTGCTGTTTGGCTTCGGTCCGGTGGTGGGCCTCATAGCCTCTGCAATTTTTGCAGCACCGCCAATGGCGCGCAATGTGCTGTTGGGGCTGGAGCGCGTTGAGCCTGAAATCCGCGAAGCAGCTGTGATGTCTGGCGGCACCCGTCGGCAGCAGCTCTTTTTGGTCGAACTGCCCGCCGCGTCTCAGCAGATCATGATTGGCTTCAACCAATGTCTGATGGCCGCATTGAGCATGGTGATCATCGCGGCCGTCATTGGCGGCTTTGAGGACATTGGCTGGGAAGTTCTGCTGACCATGCGCAAGGCCCTGTTTGGCCCGGCGTTTCTCGCAGGCTCTGTGATCGTGGTTTTTGCAGTTGTGATTGACCGCATGTCCGCCGCATTGGCGGAACCGCGTCCTGCGCAAGACAAGCGGGTTGCTCTGGCAATCTTCGCCGTCGGCGCAGTCATCGCGATTTGGGCTGCGCTGGCAGGTTGGAACCCGGCAGGTATCGCAGCACTTGATGGCGTTGCTGAGCGGGTGGATCAAGGCGTGGGGCAATTCACCGCAAACCACGGAGCAACGCTCGACACTGTGAAGAACTCCGCGATGTTCTATGGTTTGTTGCCTCTGCGGATCGGCCTGTCAGATGCAGTCTTGCCTTTCACCTGGGGCTTTGCCTGGACCACGACGCACACGCTGGTGTTCTATGCGATCTTTGCTGCTCTCGCTGCTTTGATTGCGCTGCGAGGTCATCTCGCTGGTGCTGGCTTGGTTCTGATTGCGGCAATGGTGCTGGAGATTGGCGTGGCACAACTGCCGTGGCCCATCTTGCTGTTCGGTGTGGCGGCCCTGGGATGGGTCGCCAGCGGTCGGAAGCTCGCCATTCAGGTGACCGTACTATTGGGCCTGATCCTGATTTCGGGGCTTTGGGAGCGCGCCTTGTTGTCGCTTTACCTCAGCGGTGCCGCCGTTGCAGCCTGCGCCTTGGTAGGCGGCATCTTGGGGTTCTGGTCGGCAATGAGCGACCGGGCCTGGATGGTTGTCCGTCCGATCTGTGACACGTTGCAAACCATCCCGCTGTTTGTCTTCCTCATCCCGGTTCTGATGTTCTTCCAGATTGGAGAATTCTCCGCGTTTCTCGCCATTTGCATGTATGCGGTTGTCCCAATGATCCGCTACACGCGGCATGGTTTGATCACCACGCCGGACGAGATGATTGAAGCAGCAACCGCAAGCGGGGCCGGGCGTTGGCAAACCATGTTTGAGGTGCGCGCGCCTTATGCGGCGCCGACCATTCTGCTCGGGCTCAACCAGACCATCCTCTATGCTTTTGCCATGCTGGTGATTGCGGCGCTGATCGGCACGACAGGCCTTGGTCAGTCGATCTATCTGGCACTTGGGCAGGCCGATGTCGGCCTCGGTGTTACCGCAGGCGCAGCCATGGCGATTTTGGCGTTGGTGGCGGATCGGTTGGTGCAGGGGTTTGCTGAGGAGCGGCGTCAGGCTCTGGGGCTGTAAGCGATTGGAGAAAGCGGGAAATTCTCGCTTTCTCTTGCCTTTTTAGGTGTCGGTATCGCATCTGTTTCGCGTCGTTATCGCATAAGTAAAGCCGGTGTGCGATGTCGGTGTTGTAACGCCTCCTGTGCTCAAGGCCATGACATTTGATTTATGTCATATACCTCAAATTCACCTTCTGCTAATCGGAGAATTATGAAGGGTTGCTCACGCTATTGTTGAATGGCGTAAGAAGATTTATGCAACCTTTTTCGATTTAGATGCGTGCAGCGAGTTTAGGGTTGCTTTTCAGTCAGCCCCCAGAGCGGCGCGGGTTGGAGTGAGTAGAGCGCAATGAACGATTTGGAAGCAGATCGCGAAACGTCGGTTGAAATTGCGCCCGAGATTATCCGTGTTGCCGTGGCGCGTGTCTCTGCGAGTGAGGTGTTTGAGAAATCAGGGCGTGCGCGCAGGCTTCTCGAATTTCTCACAGAGGAAGCCTTGGCAGGGCGCGAAACGCAGACCTCATTTCAAACTGTGCAATCTGCCCTATATGAGCCCTATGACCCTTCGGAACGAGAGAAGGTTGCACGGTCTGACAAACGCAGGCTGGCAGAGCTGTTGCAGCGGTACTTCTCGGCGGAGGGGCGAGAGGATGCGCTGCATATTTCCGTGGCGTCTGAAGGGCTGAAGCTGGAGTTTGCCTTTGCGGAGCAGGAGCAGAGGGAGGCCGAGCATAAGGCACGCACGCTGTTTCGGCGAAATTGGGCGCTGCTTGTCGTCATTGCGATGTTGCTTGGCGCAATTTTGGTAAGCAAATTGATGCCAGATCTCTTTAGGGCAAAACAAAGCGACCATGTCTTCTCGCCGCCTTGGCACTCCGGAACAGAAGGGCAATATTCTAACGCCGATTTTCTTCCCGGTACCGAAAACCTCTCTCTTCCGACACCAGAAAAGCTGGATATTTTGGCCCGCAATCACATGTTTTCTTTTATGGACATGGAGCGCCAGAAGCGCGTGGTTGCACATTCCAAGGCGGTGATAGCGCGTTTCCCGGACCACGCAGGCTCCTATGCCACGGCAGCACATAGCCTGAGCAACATGGCGATATTGACGCGAGGTTCTAGTGCCTCTCTCGCCTATCTGGAAGAAGCCTCCGCGATGGTGGAGAGGGCGCAGGTTTTGGCCGCTGATGACCCCTGGACACAGTCTGCTGGAGGGTGGTTGGCCGCTGGCCTACGAGATTGGGACAATGCGCGCGCGTTGAGTGCGCGTGCACATGCGGCAGGGGGTGAGAGCCGCGAAATTCTTGTCTTTCGAGCTCTAATTTTATTGTTTTCAGGTGATTTTCAGACGGCAGCGGATGTAACCGCACCCAAAGAAAATGAGCCCCAAAGCGGTGACATCGGAATCCACGGTTTTGCTAAGTTCTATCTGGAAGATTACGAGGGCGCCGTTGCGGCTTTTGAACAGTCTATGACGCGCGGCGGCGATCCCACGCCCGTTGGCTCCGCCTATGTGGCTGCGGCTTATCAGGCGGTTGGCAGATCAGAGACTGCCGCACGGGTGGTTGCCTCAATCAGAGAAAAGTGGCCAACCTTCCGCCCCGAGCTGGTTCATCAGGTGTTTGCACCGGAAATCAGCGAAATTCACGGTCTGACGTTTCTGAAACTGTTCTGCGACGCGGGCTGGGAGCTAGACGCCTAGTCTGGCTTCAGAAATCAATCGCGATTCCCTTTTTCTCCCAATCGCCGTAGCGCACAGGCTCCGGCCCGTCGCGGCCACCCAATTCGGTTGGAAGCTCCAGATCCTTGGCCTTCTTGCGGCGCTCTTCGGCTTCGGCAAGCGCGCGCTTGGCGGCTTCGGGCAGGTCATCGCGGGTTTCAGGCGTGTCGCTCATCGAAGGGTTCCTTTTGAGGCTTTCCCTTGATATACGCGCCCGTCTGACAACGACAAGCCCCCTGTCTGATCCTCAGCAGTCGCCGCCAAACCATTTTAGAAGGTCTTTCGAATGTCCAAATCCAGCTATCCGACCCGCCGCAGTGCGGTTTATCTCTTGGATCAGGTGCTGGGCGAAGGTCGGTTGCTGTCTGACGTGATTGCGGTAGTTGCCTTGCAGAAGCTGGAGCCCGCAGAACGCGCTCGCGCACAGCGGTTGGCAATAGACACGCTGCGCAATCTGGAACGCGCCGATCGGGTGCTGCAGAAACATCTGAAAAAGCCCCCGACGATGACGGTGCAGAACGTTTTGCGGATGGCGGCCATGGAGATCTGCCAAGGCGGTGCAGCACATGGTGTGGTCAACGATGCGGTTGAAATCGTCAGCAAATCCAAGCGCACCTCAGGCATGAAGGGCCTTGTGAATGCGGTGCTGCGCAAGGTGGACGACAAAGGGCGCGATGAATGGGCCAAGCTGCGCATCCCGCGTTTGCCAAAATGGCTGCGCAAGCCGCTGGCGCAAGCTTATGACAACGAAATCATGCTTGAAATCGAAGCCGCGCATTATGCCGGTGCGCCATTGGATTTGACCCCCAGAGGGGATGCAGAGGCCGTGGCCAAGGCCGTTGGTGGCGAGCTGCTGCCAACAGGCTCAGTGCGGTTGCGTGACGCGGGGCAGGTGACAGCGCTGGAAGGCTTTAAGCAGGGGCACTGGTGGGTGCAGGACGCGGCTGCGGCGCTGCCTGCGCGGGTACTGAATGCACAGCCGGGCGAGCGCGTGCTGGATCTTTGTGCCGCGCCCGGCGGCAAGACCATGCAGATCGCGGCGGCTGGCGCGAAAGTCACCGCGGTGGACGACAACCCAGCCCGAATGGAGCGGCTGCGGGAGAACCTCAAGCGCGTGCAATTGGACGCCGAGGTGGTTGTTGGCGATGTTATGGCGCAGGAGGGGCAGTATGATGCGATCCTTTTGGATGCGCCCTGCTCGGCCACGGGTACGATTCGTAGGCATCCGGATTTGCCGTTTGCCAAAGACGGCAGCGAGTTTGGCGATCTGATCGGGATGCAGGAGGTGTTTCTGGATCACGCATTGGGGTTGCTGAAACCCGGTGGGCGTCTGGTATTCTGTACCTGCTCTTTGCTGCCTGACGAAGGCGAAGTGCAGATTGAAGAGGCTGCAGAGCGCTGGGCCGATGTTACCGTGGCCCGCGACGCCGTGCTGATTGACGGCGTTGATCCGGCATGGGTGACAGAAGAAGGCGGGCTGCGGCTGCGCCCGGATTATTGGGCCGACAAAGGCGGTATGGATGGCTTCTACGTGGCTATGCTGCGCAAAGGCGTCTGAGGAAAGGCCCATTTGAATTGAGGCTGTTCCGCGTGGAGGTCACGCGGATGTGCATCGGCTGATTCAAACGGTGACTTGCGGCGATCCGCTCGCTACACTCACGCCAAACGCCATCAGAGCGTAGAGGCAGAGCAGATGTCCGATACAGACAATTTTACAGCACGGTGGACGCGGCTGATGCACCGCGTGTCTGCGCGCAGGAGTGCGCGGGCGCATCCTGCTACGGGGTTCACCACCACACCTGAGCCTCGCACAATCGGGTTGTTTGCGCGCGGAAAGCAGCTGGTTGCAGGCAATTTCCTTTTTGCAGGTCATCTGGTCAGCGCGCCCAAAACCGCGATCTGGGACATTGATGTGCCGGATGATGTTTTTGCGCAGGAGTTGCAGGGGTTTGCCTGGCTCGATGATCTGGCTGCGGTTGGGGACATGGCTGCCAGAGACCGTGCGCAGGAGTGGGTTTGGCTCTGGATTGAGTTCTATGGCCGCGGCACCGGGCCAGGCTGGACCCCTGATCTCACGGGCCGCCGACTGATCCGCTGGATCAGTCACGCGATTTTTCTGCTGCGGGCACAAGGCTCTGATCAGTCAGATGCGTTTTTTCAGTCGCTGGGTCAGCAAACAATTTTCCTCAGCAAGCGCTGGCACAAAACCGCTCCCGGTTTGCCGCGCTTTGAGGCTTTGACCGGGCTTATATATGCGGGTTTGGCGCTCGAAGGCATGGAGCAGCATGTTGAACCTGCCTGTAAGGCGCTCGACAAAGAATGTGCGCAACAGGTGGATGTGCAGGGCGGGATACCAACGCGCAATCCTGAGGAGTTGCTGGAGGTCTTTACCCTTTTGACTTGGGCCGCAACGGCGCTGCGGGATGCGGACCGCACACCGTCTGACATTCATCTGCGCGCGATTGAGCGGATTGCGCCGACGCTGCGCACGTTGCGCCATGCAGATGGCAGTTTGGCGCGGTTTCATGGCGGCGGGCGCGGTATGGAAGGCCGTTTGGACCACGCGCTTGCGGAAAGCGGCAATAAGACCCGACAGGCGGACGGGCTTGCCATGGGCTATGCGCGGCTGAGTGCGGGCCGCACCAGCGTGGTGATTGATGCCAGCCCACCGCCTTCGGGCATAAGTGCGCTCAACGCTCATGCCTCAACGCTGGCCTTTGAGCTGACAAGTGGCCGGCGCCCCGTGATCGTGAATTGCGGCTCGGGTGCCAGCTTCGGTGAGGATTGGCGCCGCTTTGGGCGGGCGACGCCGTCGCATTCGACGGTCACCATTGATGAGCTCTCCAGTGCGCGGTTGGGTCAAGAAGGTAAGGGCTGGCGCGAAGAGCAACTGGTGGATGCGCCGACAGATGTGCCAATACAGATGAGCAATGCCAGCGACGGTTTGCGCTTTGAGGGCGGGCACGACGGCTATGTGCGCACCCACGGTCTGACCCACGCGCGCACCCTTGAGCTGACCTTTGATGGGCGCGGTATGGTCGGGGAAGATCTTTTGATCACCATGGATGACGCGGCCAAACGCCGGTTTGACAGGGTGATGGACGAGAGCGCTCTACAGGGGGTGCCTTATGAAATCGCCTTTCACCTGCATCCGGAGGCTGACGCCAGTCTCGACATGGGCGGGGCGGCGGTTTCGATTGCCTTAAAAAGTGGCGAGCTGTGGGTGTTTCGACACGATGACGTGGCGAAATTGAGGGTAGATGCCAGCGTTTTCCTCGAAAAAGGGCGATTAAAGCCACGTGCGACCAAACAAATCGTTCTATCCGGCGTGGCAATGGAGTATGCGACCCGCATCCGGTGGTCGTTGAGCAAAGCCCATGAGACCAATGTGGCGATCAGGGACTTGAACCGGGACGAGTTGGATTTGAACACCTGAGCCCAAGGATCATACCTCTATGAGCGACCTGCACCCCACCATCCGCCGCGCCCTGATTTCCGTGTCTGACAAGACCGGGCTGATCGAACTGGCCACCGCGCTGTCTGAACGGGGTGTCGAACTCCTCTCCACTGGTGGCTCTGCCAAAGCGATGCGCGACGCGGGGCTTGCGGTGAAAGACGTTTCTGAGGTGACAGGCTTTCCGGAGATGATGGATGGCCGAGTGAAAACGCTGCATCCAAAGGTGCATGGCGGCCTGCTGGCGCTGCGCGATAACGATGATCACGTCGCCGCAATGGATGAGCACGGCATCGACGCCATCGACCTGCTGGTGGTCAACCTCTATCCGTTTGAGGCCACTGTTGCTGCAGGCGCTGACTATGACACCTGCATTGAGAACATCGACATTGGCGGCCCAGCAATGATCCGTGCAGCGGCCAAGAACCATGGTTTTGTGAATGTGGTTGTGGATGTGGAAGACTATGACGCGCTGCTGGCCGAACTGGACGCCAATGACGGTCAGACTTCTTATGCGTTCCGTCAAAAGCTTGCTCAAACCGCTTATGCGCGCACCGGAGCCTATGATGCGGCTGTATCCAACTGGATGGCCAGCGCTCTGGAGCAGCAGGCGCCACGTCGCCGTGCTTTCGCGGGTGAGATCAAGCAAACTCTGCGCTACGGTGAAAACAGCCACCAGACAGCGGCATTTTATACTGATGGTTCCGGTCGCCCCGGCGTGGCGACGGCTGTGCAGCTGCAGGGCAAAGAGCTGTCTTACAACAACATCAACGACACCGACGCGGCCTTTGAGCTGGTGGCGGAGTTTGATCCGGCAGAGGCGCCTGCTGTGGCGATCATCAAACACGCCAACCCTTGCGGCGTGGCCGTGGGCACGACGCTGGTTGAGGCCTATCAGAAAGCCTTTGATTGTGACCGCACCTCAGCCTTTGGCGGCATTGTGGCGCTGAACCAGCCGCTGGATGCTAAGACAGCCAGCAAAATCGTGGAAATCTTCACCGAAGTGGTGATTGCGCCGGGCGCTTCTGATGAAGCCAAAGAGATCTTTGCCGCGAAGAAAAACCTACGCTTGCTGCTGACAGAAGGTCTGCCTGATCCACGCGCGCCGATCACGGCCTACAAACAGGTGGCCGGTGGTGTTCTGGTGCAAGACAAGGATGTGGGGTCCGTTTCTGCGGACGAGCTGAAGGTGGTGACAAAGGTTGCGCCTAGCGCGGAACAGATGGCGGACCTTCAGTTCGCTTGGAAAGTCGCAAAACACGTTAAGTCCAATGCGATTGTCTATGTGAAAGACGGTGCGACTGTTGGTGTCGGCGCGGGGCAGATGAGCCGCCTGGACAGCGCGAATGTGGCCGCGGCCAAAGCGCAACGTATGGCGGATGAGCTTGGCCTTGAGGAAAGCCCTGCGAAGGGCTCCGCAGTGGCCTCTGATGCTTTCTTCCCTTTTGCGGACGGGCTGTTGGAAGCGGCAGCGGCAGGCGGTACCTGCGTGATCCAGCCGGGCGGGTCCATGCGGGATGAGGAAGTCATCAAGGCGGCCGATGAGGCGGGCCTTGCGATGGTCTTCACCGGTATCCGCCACTTCCGTCACTGATCAACACGCCCTGCGATCGGGTCGCATTCGAACGCAGGTCGCGTCACCTTCAGCGGCTGAAAATACGTCAGCACCCTTGTTACATTGGGCAAACCTGACATACACTGCCGCCCAATGGCAAAATTAGAGATTCTGCGAACAACGCAGAACGCCGGGGCAGATAGGCAGAAAGGGGGCGCAGGTGATGCGTCTTGTATTTTGGGCAGGCTTTTGGGCCTTCATTACCGATCAGGCGAGCAAGTTTCTTGTTCTCAACGCATTGAACCTGCGTGAGGTTTTGCAGATCGACGTTCTGCCTCCTCTGTTGCGGTTCCATATGGCGTGGAATGACGGCATTAATTTTGGCCTGTTCTCTGGCAGCCCCGAAGCGGCCAAGTGGGTGCTGATTGCGCTTGCGATGCTGATTTGCGGCTATGTGCTCTATTGGATGCGCAAAGATCCTCCGGGCAAATGGGGCATGATCAGCGCGGGGCTTCTGATTGGCGGCGCGCTGGGCAATGTTGTGGATCGCCTGCTGTTTGGCGCAGTTGTGGACTTTCTGAACATGTCCTGCTGCGGCATCGACAATCCCTATGCCTTCAATGTCGCAGACATCTGGATCTTCGCGGGGGCGATTGGTCTCATCCTTTTTACCAGCGGTAAAAAAAGAGAGGCGTGACCTCCGTACCGTGATCAGGTAAAGCTGTGCCAATAGCTCTTGGAGAAGTGAATAATGAGCGTGGCACGGCTGAAGATTTTGGGTGTTTTCGCAGCGCTTTTGGTTGCCGGTTGTACCGGCGGCGGCACGTTGCATTCCAATGTATCAAGCGGCAATGGCCCTGATGAATTCGGCATTTTGCCGAGCAAAGAGCTGGTGGTACCCTCTGATCTTTCGGCCTTGCCGCCTCCCAATCCAACGGGCGTGAACCGGACCGATCAGGATCCGCTTGGCGACGCAGTTGCCGCGCTGGGTGGCTCTGCTGCAGCACGCAGTTCCCTTAACACCGCCATCCCAAGTGCAGATACTGCGCTGGTGAATTACGCGTCGCGTCAGGGGCGCGATGCCAATATCCGACAGGTTGTGGCGCAGGAAGACGAAGAATTCCGCGACCGCCGTGGCCGGTTCACAAGCATCCGCGTCTCCAAAAAAGGTCTGTATGAACAGGTTTACCGGCCCCAGACGCTGGACTTCCGCGAAGAATGGTGGCGGTGGAAGCGTGCCGGTGTGCGCACTCCGGCAGCCCCAGGAAACTAAGGGTTTTGCGATTGATGAGAATTGCGGGCGTTGACCCAAGCTGCCTCACAATCGCGTATGATGCCTTGAAGCGCCCCGTTTGGGGCGTAACTCTTTTTACAAAAGATGAGCTGCACCTTGCGCTGTTTGCGTAAGGTTTATGAGTGGCGATTGGTTGGGAGACATTTTGATGTTGCGACGCATTGTCTTGGCATTGGCGATGACTGCGGGGATGACAGCCCCGCTGCAGGCCGCCGATGATTTGGTGAGCACCTACACGCTTGATAACGGCATGCAGGTTGTCGTGGTGGAGGATCACCGAGCCCCGGTTGTGATGCACATGGTCTGGTACAAAGCAGGGTCAGCGGATGAGCGCCCCGGCGTGTCAGGCGTTGCGCATTTCCTGGAGCATTTGCTTTTCAAAGGCACAGAAACGCTTGAACCGGGTGAGTTTTCCGCAACCGTCGCCGCAAACGGCGGGCGGGACAACGCGTTCACAAGCTATGACGTGACAGCCTACCACCAGCGTGTGGCCTCAGACCGACTGGAGTTGATGATGCGTATGGAGAGCGACCGCATGGTCAATCTTCAACTCGACGAAGAGGACATCCTGACCGAACGCGATGTGATCATTGAGGAGCGCAACCAGCGGGTCGAGAACAATCCCGGCGCTCTGTTTCGCGAACAATTGAGCGCGGCGCAGTATCTCAACCACCGCTACGGTGTCCCTGTGATTGGCTGGCGCCACGAGATGGAGGCGCTTGATCTGGAGGATGCGCTGGAGTTCTACGAGGCTTACTATGCGCCCAACAACGCGATCTTGATTGTTGCGGGGGATGTAGAGCCCGATGAGGTCAAAGCGCTGGCGGATCAATACTATGGTGTGATCCCCGCCAATACTGAGCTGCCGCCGCGCGCACGTCCGAGCGAGCCGCCGCAGTCCAGTGCCCGCCGTATGGTGTTTTACGATCCCCGCGTGGCGCAACCCTATGTCACCCGAAGCTATCTGGCCCCGGAGCGTAACAGTGGTGATCAGCACCAAGCTGCGGCGCTGACGCTGTTGGCTGAATTGCTTGGTGGCGGGCAGACCTCTGTCCTGAGCCAGAAACTACAGTTTGAGACCAAGCAATCGGTCTATGCCGGAAGCTGGTATCGCGGGACATCTTTGGATGCGACCACCTTCAACCTGATCATGGTGCCTGCCCCGGGTGTGGAGATGCAAGAGGCTGAAGAAGCCATGGATGGCGCGGTGGCAGAGTTCATGCAGGAAGGCGTGGATGAAGCGCATCTGGAACGTATCAAGATGCAGCTGCGCGCCAGCCAGATTTATGAGCGCGACAATGTTGAGAGCGTGGCCAACCGATATGGGCGCGGGCTGACCTCGGGGTTGACCATCGCGGATATTCAGGAATGGCCAGAGATTTTGAACGCGATCACCAGTGAAGAGATTATGGCCGCGGCCGAGGAAATCTTTGATGGCCGCAAGTCGGTTACAGGCTGGTTGATGACCCAAGAGCAGGAGGTGAGCCAATGATCCGTTTTGTCCTGGCCTTTGTCGCCGTTGTCGTGGCCGTGCCTGCGGCATGGGCTGAAATCAACATCAAGGAAGTCACTTCTCCGGGCGGCATCAAAGCCTGGCTTGTTGAGGAACCCTCGATCCCATTTGTGGCACTTGAGCTGCGGTTCAAAGGGGGCACATCCTTGGATCAACCGGGCAAACGTGGCGCGACCAACCTGATGGTGGGATTGCTTGAAGAGGGCACGGGAGATCTGGATGCGCAGGGTTTTGCCAAGGCGAGTGAGGCGCTGGCTGCGCAGTTTGGCTATGACAGCCATGCCGATGCCGTGTCGATTTCCGCACGCATGCTGACCGAGAACCGCGACGAGGCCATCGACCTTCTGCGCCGCTCTCTGGTTGAGCCAAGTTTCCCACAGACCGCATTGGACCGTGTGCGCGAGCAGGTGCTGTCCGGTATTCGCTCGGATTTGAAAGATCCTGAAAGCATTGCAGGGGCGCGGCTGGCCGCATTGATCTACGGCGACCACCCCTATGGCTCTCCCGGTGAAGGGACGCTTGAGAGCGTCACTGCCTTGAGCCGAGATGACATTGTAGCCGCACATCAGGGCGCGCTGGCGAAGGACCGCTTGTTTGTCGGTGTGGTCGGCGACATCACCGAAACAGAACTTGGTCCGATGCTGGATCGCCTGCTCGGAGATCTGCCTGAAACGGGTGCCCCGATGCCTGAAGATGCCAACGTTGCGATCAACGGCGGTGTGGACATCGTGGACTATGACACGCCGCAATCCGTGGCCCTTTGGGCGCAGGATGGCATCGACCGGGAAGACCCGGATTTCTTTGCCGCTTACGTGCTCAACACCATCCTCGGTGGTGGTGGGTTTGAGAGCCGCCTCATGACCGAGGTGCGCGAAAAGCGCGGTCTGACATATGGGGTCTATAGCTACCTTGTGCTGCGCGATCTCGCCAACGTCTACATGGGGAGCGTATCTTCGGCCAACGACCGTGTGGCACAGGCTGTCGGAGTGGTGAAAGACGAATGGGCACGTATGGCCGAAGAAGGCGCGACTGAAGATGAAGTGGAAAAGGCAAAGGCGCTTCTGACCGGGGCTTATCCGCTGCGCTTTGACGGCAATGGCGCAATCGCCCAGATCATGGTTTCGATGCAGATGGATGGCATGCCCATCGACTATATTGCGACTCGCAATGACAAGGTGAATGCCGTTACTGCTGAGGACGTCTCAAGAGTGGCCGGCGAACTGCTGGACCGTGATGGCCTGCAATTCGTTGTCGTTGGCCAGCCTGAAGGGCTGTAACGGGCAATGCTCCCAATCAGAAGGGCTGTGCGCGATCCTATGCGGCAGCCCTTTTTTGTGGGAAAAGGCAGTTTCCTAAAGATTCGCGGGTTAGCCAAACCGCTCCCTTGCGAAACCTGCGATTTCAAACGTCTCCCAGATCTTTTTGTGAAGTTGTCCGCTGTTGATCGGGATGCATTTCTTCAGGAAATACCAAGCCAGATAGCGCTCCAAATCAGCATCTGACGACAGCGCATTTTCCAGCGCGCTCGAAAATTGGCTCAGATCTGTAACGGTGTGCGCGACGTGGTGAAAGTCGGATTTGCCGCACAAAATTGCAGGCACGCCATGAAGATACCCCTCAAGCGCAACTGTGGAATTTATCGAAACCGTGCAGGCGCTTGCGTTTAGGATGTCGTGGACGTTTGCCTGTGTCAGCGTAATGCGTGGATCGTTCTTCGCGAGGGCTTTCACTTCGGCAATTGTGGCCTCGTCGCTGGAGATTGGGTGCGGCTTGACCACAATAGGTCGATCGCCCGCCGCTTTAAGAGTTGCCTGCAGCACATCTATGTCCGAGTGCTGCGTTGCTCTGGCGTTGATGGGATATTGGCCCTGAAAGAAAACGGCGACCGCATTTCTTTCGAAGACTTGATGGACTTCCGGCTGGTCAGATTTGGATTTCCGCTTCTCCAAATAGCGCCGTTTAATATTGCGGGAAAAAGTCTGAACGCGCTGATCGGCAATCATAGAAGGGCTGTAGGTATCTTCTCCAATCGAGGAGAAGGCCTTTGTTCCATGAGGATCAAGATGCCAGAACTCCCAAAGGTAGGCGACGCCGGCATTCAGAACGCCGGCAGTTCTGACAGAGCGATCATCAAAGATGTGAAGGTTCCCATCGCTGAAGCGGTCATCTGTTATGCTGCGCGTACCAACCCGAATGTCGCTGTCGCGTGCGCGAATCTCAACCGAAATGCCCTCAGCATGCCCTAGGTCTACAATCTCTCGGTAGAGCCGTAGATGCCATCCATTCAGCTCCGGATTGGCGTCATTTGATTTCAGGTGCAGGACAATCTTAGGCATTTGAGTGAGGTGATCTATCGTGCGGGCAGCACGGATTACTCCGGTTTGCTTTCATGTCCGTAAATCGCAGTCAGCTCCGACAACGGCATTGGCTTCGCAAAAAGAAATCCCTGTAGTTCTGAGCAGCCAGACTCTGTGAGAAAATCGCGCTGTTCTTCGGTTTCGACCCCCTCAACCACAACCGTCATACCCAATACCTGACCAAGGTTGATCATGGTCGACAGAAGGCCCTTTGCATCCTCTGTCAGGTCAGGGCCTGAAAGGAAGCTCTTATCGATCTTGAGCGTCTGAAAATCATAGAGATGCAGATAGCTCAGGCTGGAGTAGCCCGTGCCAAAATCATCCAGAGCAAAGCGCACCCCCAGTTCGGTGAGGTCTTCCTGCACGGATTTTGTCTCTTCAATCCGGTCAAGAATTTCAGTTTCCGTAATCTCGATTGTCAGCTGCTCCGGCTGCAGTTTGTTTGTCTTAAGCAGAGTGCGGATCTCGTCTGGAAACCCTTTGTGAAGCAATTGAGAAGTGTTGACGTTTATTGTCACGCCAAAGTCCATCGGCCACTCTGCGGCGTCTCTGATGGCCGTCTGCGTGACCCAGCGGCTGATTTCCGGCATAAGGCCGCTGGCCTCGGCAAGCGGCAGAAACCGATCCGGCGAAATGCGGCCACGGGTTGGGTGATTCCAGCGCAACAGCGCCTCTGCATGGGTGGGTTTGACGTGTTCAGAGCAGATGATCGGTTGATAAAACAGCTCAAGTTCACCGTTGCGCACGGCTTTCTGCAAATCTTCACGCAGATCACGGTTTTCTTTCAGGCTCGCATCCATCGTGGGGTCAAAGACGGCGAGGCCGAAATGGCTGACCTCTTTGGAGCGGTTCAGCGCGACATCAGCGGCGCGCACAAGTTCTTCAATGCTGGTTCCATGATCGGGAAAGTAAGCCAGCCCCGCGCTGGCGGAGGTCTCAATCAGCTGCCCCTCAAAGCGCAGGGGTTGCATGAGCGCCATGAGCACTTCCCTGATCTGTGTTTCGACGTCTGTACGTTGGTTAAATCCACGCACCAAAAGCAGGAACTCATCGCCGCCCACGCGGCCGGCAATCAGATCTGAGCCAAGACGTTCGGTAATACGCTGGGCAACCGCCCCCACCAGCGCGTCACCAGCTGCATGCCCCCAAGCATCGTTCACTTTTTTCAGGTTGTCCAAATCTAGATAAATAAGCGCTGTGAGCTCTGCGCCATCTGACGTCAGGGCCTCTCTGGCACGCGCAAAGAAATGGTCGCGCAGAGAAAACCCGGTCAGACTGTCGTGGTCTGCGTCGTAGCGGGACTGCAGCGCAATTTCTTCGAGTTTTTTGTGGGCTGCAGCGTTGCTGCGCACCACACGCCAGGTGAACCAGGTTATGGTGCCGATCAGCAGTAAGAGCAGCGGCGTGGCAGCCACGATAATCCGTGTGCCTTGCCCCATAGGTTGCCACGCGAAGTAACCAAGGGGCGCCTCGTCGGGCCCTGTGATCAGGAAGGCGTTTCGGCCCCGGCCTAGAGTGTTGGTGTCGTCAATTTCAGCCAAGAACAGATGTGGCGAAATTTGCGCCAGCTTGGTGTCATCCAAAATCTGCAAGGTCGTGAGGATGTATGGCTCTGTATCAATGAGCGCGACCATGCCGGGATCAGGGATAATGGCATAGCTCGCAGCAAGGGCTATCTGGTCTCCCCAGCGCAGAGCATGAATGTCAGACAGCGCGTCAAGCATGCCTGAAAAATTGCTGTCCTCAGGTATGCGGTTGGATGCCTCTTCAAGATAGGTCTGGCGAATTTGTGCTGCGGCTGCCCAGACGCTGGGCAATGTGTCCGCTGTGATTTGCGTGAGGGGGGGGGCGCTTTCTGCGTGTAGAAAGGCCACGCTTTCATCCGGCGCGATCAAAAACGCTGCCTTATAAGTTGTCTCAGCAATCATATCGTCGACAAATCGTGATTCGATCCAAGGTGCGGAGAAGTTGATAGAGATGTTGCGGTAAGCGGCATCTGACGCGGCGTAGGGTTTTAGCGCTGAGAGCATGCTCGCTTTCTCGCGCTCATACATCAAAGATACAAAACGGCTTTCCCGTTCAGCAGCGGTTTGCTCCGATGACCAAATCCTGAAAAAAACCAATGCAAACGCGATAATAACAATGGCAAACGAGAGGAGGACGACCGAACCTACGGGAGGCGAGAAAGGCAGTTTCCCCAATCGCTTCTGCAAAGTGCTGACCCTTCTGGTTCAACGGCTGAAGGAAGGTGTGCCCTTCGCCTAACTATCTCAATCCCTTCGCTCTAGTAGAGCAAAATAGGTGGGTTTTGGCTTGGTCCGTTGCCAGAAAATGTGCGTGAAAACCAGAGGGAGATCAACGAAGAACTGTGTAGTTTTTCTGCCTATTTCTGTTTGTTCTAGTCGTAACGGCCAAAGTGCAAATGCACCCGCAGTCCCGAATTTCCGCTATGTTTACCTAAGGTAACGTCATCGCGACATACCCGATATCCATCGGATGAAAGCAATGCTTTTCAGGGGATTTGGTGGAGCCTAGGAGGAACTCCAGAAAAAGCCTAAGTCACTGTTATTGAACACTATTGAGGTGTGGTGTTTCGCTATGTGTCGCACCTTAGTGTCACACCTATACTGGCTTCAAGTGGTTTCCTAAATGTCCCACCCTTTGGGTATGCGCTTCTGAGGTGTGGCAGGTTGATCGTCTTCTATAAAACTCATCGTAATACTTCCGTCTGGATGGGAGGTAATCCGCGTAGGGTAGAAGCCACAGTTGGTTGCTGCGTTGAGCATTTTCTCTACCTTGCTTTGAGATAGGTTGGCCCGTCTCTTCGATACCTTTGTTGACCGCTCGTACCTTGGCTTGGTGGCATGTGTCCCGCTCCGTGCCATTGCTTCTTCGAGTTTTGCCATGAACTCTTCGCTTCCATAGTCCGAACCCAGAGCAACGTGCACGTTTGCTTTGCGATACCGCCACCGTCGCTTTCCATGCCGATCCTTGAAGCTCGTGACATTGGGGAAGTCATCCGGGTTATGTTGGGAGGCTTTCTTCATTCGGTTTCTTTCCTGTTCCGCCTAATGGGTCATCACTGTTTCCTCACCCGAGTTACATTAACCGCGAGGTTGGACTTGAATGCAGACCACGCCCGCTAGCTGTATGATCATTGACTAGCTGATGAGTTGCGCGCCCTAGCAGTTCTTGAGGTAAATATTTATAATATTGTCAATTGCTTACATGCATATTGGCACTATGGATTTCCTTGAATAACTATCAATGACTTTAGTCAGCATCATTCGATCAAGTTAGAAAACCAGTATAAATACAAGCAGAGACAGATACCAAAATTCGGTACGTCTAGGAACGAAGGGTTAAGTGATCCGGTGCGGACTTGGGCATGGGATGAACTGGTATTCTCTAGGAACGAAGGGTTTCACAAATATTCGTAAAAAACAGATACCAGCGCCATTGCCTCGGAAGAATTCGGCTCCGGGTTGGCACATATGTCTGCCAGTACAGTTCGGTGTGGCTTGTGATCAGTAGAGTTGAATATACAAGTTGACTATAACACTTTCCCATATTTTTGTTATATATCAGACACCTACCACTCTTCCATCGTGCAGTTTTTTGTCCCGTGAGTGCCAAATTAGGGCCTTGGGCTATGACCGGGCGTATTTATGGCTAGCGGCTCTGAGCGAGGCTCTCCGCGCCTCTCAGGGCCATTGCTGCTACAGTACTAGGATGCCGGATTACTCTCCAGTCGCTCTATGACCCTTTTGACCTGAGAGGCTTGCCATTGTCCGCCACGAGCGGTCTCCACACCGGCAGTATTCAGATGATGGGCAATCTCCCTCAACGACTTTCCGGCGGTCCTCAACGGTAAGATCAGTCCCGCGACCTTCTGTGCACGCGCGGCGGCTTTCTCTCGCACCGCTTCATTTCGTTTCAATGTCTTGTCCCGTGCCCCACCGAGTTGGACGCCTCGGGCCTTGGCCTCTGCCAGAGCTGCCTTAGTTCGGGCCGAGATGAACTCGCGCTCTTGTTGGGCAAGGGCTGCATAGATGTGAAGCTGGAAGTTGTCGGCATTGGGCATCTGCGCCACCCGGAACGTGACAGTCTTGTCCTCCATCAAGTTCGCGATGTCGCTTACCTTTCGGGACAACCTGTCCAGCTTGCTCACAAGTAGGGTTGCTCCAGACTTGCGGCAAATGCTCAATGCATCCAGTAGGGCCGGTCTGTCTCCATCGGTGCCGCTTAGAACATCTGTGCAGGTTTCTATGACTTGAAAGGGGCGCGGGCTGAAGCGCTCTAGGTAGATCTCAATGTCTCGGCTTTGTGCATCCAGACCTAGGCCACTGCGTCCCTGCTCCTTGGTGCTTACGCGCTTGTAGATGACGTACTGTTGCATGGCCTGCCTCTTACCTTCGATCCGCATGAGGTAAGAGATAGTAAGGCGTGTTGCAACCGTCAACGATGGTTGTGAGCGTTACAACAATCCTACCTACAGGATGGTTGTGGTCCTGCACCTTTGCACCGTATTGGGTGTTTCTGCTTAACGACTATGGAGATCGTCTGTAATGCCCAAGGTGCAATTCTATTCACGCGTTAAAGGCCCAATGGATAACTACGAAGACTGGTACTACTTGGAGAAGCTCGAGACCGGCGAATACCAAGTCACACATAGCTGGAGCCATGTTACGCCGAAACTGAAATCCAACTCCGGTAGCAAGACATATAGTGTTACCGAGTTTATGGGTAGCCCGGACGTCCACACAGGCGCCAAGACTGAGCTGGATAAGCGGCTTAAGGCCGAGGGATAATGCGGGTTGGCGGGCCCCTATGGGGGCAGTACAAGACCTCTTATACATAGATAAGGGCTCGCAAAAATTTCCCCAAAAACTCTCCTGCCGGTTGCTAATTGCCGCTGTGTCATTACTGATTGGGCCTGACATGGATTGAGCTGGCCGCAGCGCCGCGTCGTCGCTCGGTGTTGGATTGAATGGAGGCAGAATTGCAAGCACAGGACCTAAAACTCGACAGCTTACTGCTTGACCCGAACAACTATCGGCTCCAAGACAACGATACCTTCCAGAGCATTGCCCCCGAAAGGTTCCATCTTGAAAGAGTTCAGAAGGGAACTTTCGACAGGTTGTTACGAGAAGGGGTTAAGGTGCTTCGGGACTCCATTGCCTCCAACGGGTTTCTGCCGATTGAGCGCATTGTGGTGGTTCCCTACGAACACCAAGACGGGAAGTATCTAGTCATTGAAGGCAACCGCAGGGTTGCAGCCCTTAGACAGCTCAGTAGCGAGTACGAAGCTGGCATCGAGTTGTCTCCCGGAGTTGTCGCAGTTTTTGAAGCCGTTCCGTGCATTGTCGTTGAAGAAAACGGGGAAGTCGCGTTCTTCAAAGAAACACTTATGGGTGTTCGGCACGTAGGCGGCATCCAAGAATGGGGCGGCTTTCAGAGAGCCAAGTTGATTGCTGACCTGCGCGACACACATGGTGTTGATTTGAGCGATGTGGCCCAACGGCTAGGCCTCACCCCAAACGAGGTCAATCGCCGATACCGCGCCTTTAAGGCACTTGAGCAGATGCAGGGGGACGATGAATTTTCCGACTTGGCTACTGCAAAGCTCTACCCGATCTTTCATGAGGCAGTATCAGTACCACTGGTCAGAGATTGGCTGGGATGGGACCCCGCGACTTTTTCATTCAACAATGCCGAGACACTTGAGAATTTCTATCGACTGATTACTCCAAGACCTGCGACTGATGAAGGTGCCGAAAAACCTGCAAAGATCGCCACCTACTCTGATGTTCGCAATCTTCGTGAAATATTGGTCAACCCTGACGCGAAGGCGGACCTGCTCGACCTAGAGAGAGGTATCACGGACGCACTTTCCATCGCACGGACAAAGGAAAAGTCCCGGCGCTGGAGAGTCGAGGTCTCGGACGCCAACACTGCGCTTGTAAATATCGGAGCGCTCGAACTGAACGGCTTCACAGAGCAAGATTGGCGGCTCCTAGAAGAGCTACGGGCGACGACCCAAGCACTCTTAGATATACGGCGCGGCGACTAGCAATAACATGTTGAGTGGTCCCGTCGCCGCAGCCAAAGCGATAACGAGCTACATTCAGTTGGAGGCCCCGCCGCGCAGCCTTAATGATGTTCTTCGACAAATCATCGAAGTCGAGAACAGCGTTGATGCGTTAGAGGCCGCTGACATTGCCCAAAGATGGCTGGCACGGTTTGAGAGTCGCGTGCGGCATGAGTTGAATGAAGCCGAACAAGACGGCGTAGCCCTCTGTTACGGGTTCAACTCCGCCAACCCAGATTATGTTCAAGGGGCTTGTTTTGTTGAGGGCGGCGATACCGAGGCTGTCCGCGCAGAGAAAGCTGCCCGTGCCAAGCAGGAGAGGTATCTCGAGTTCTACGAGCAATTGAACCCAGTGCGCTTCGAGCGGCTGTGTGGCAAAGTGCTGGGGTTACTCGCCGTAGAAGAACCCCATGTGACACGTGCTAGCGCGGATCAGGGTGTGGACTTTTTCGGCCGCCTTCCTTTCGGAACTCTGCTGACCCCAAGGCACATCCCCGCCGGTGCCGAGAAGCAACTTTCGGCTTGGCTCGTTGGTCAGGCCAAGCATTACGTTCGAACCTCAGTGTCCACAAAGGACATCAGAGAGCTGGTAGGGTCGGTGCTCCTTGCCCGCTCCAAAACCTATGCCGGGCATGCCGACCCTTTGGCCGAACTAGATATTCGAGTGTGCGATCCGGTCGTCTACTTTTTTGTTACAACGGGAAGGTTCACGCGCGACAGTCGCGACTTACTAAGAAAATCAGGTGTCGTAGCCATGGATGGGCTTCAGCTCAGTGTCTTCCTCGCGGATAACTTGGCCGCGCAAGGAGGAGGAGAGCTTACGGTAGAGGCAATAGCGGACTGGCTCGACAAGTGAATGCGGGGCTTCAAGTTCCTACGGCGAATTTTTCCACTGCATTTCTAGTCTGTTTCAGTGTGTAACCCTCTCTCATGTAGACCTGATGTGTCACTCCTTGTCGCTCGTGCCCAATGATGAACTGAATGCGTTCAGTCTCGACATCGGACTGGGCTAGACGTGTTGCAAAGGTGTGCCTCAAGCCATGGAATACGTGGGCTTCAGACTTGATGCCAAGGTCAGCCGTGAAGGTCCGGTTGAACCACTTGCTGAGCTGGTCGCCGTAGCCAGCTTTCTCAGTGTATTTGAAGTCCGGGAACAGGCGGTTGTGGCTGTGCGCTTGACGTGTTTCGACCAGCTTGAGTAAGCCGAGCCTCAAAAGCTCACTGTGTATTGGCACGCGGCGCTGTGCGGCACTGGTCTTGAGGCGTTTGAGTTCGTGACCGCTATCAGTGAAGTCGAATATCCAGACATCATCGACACGCTTGATGTCGTCGATGTCGAGCTGGCAGACTTCGTTTAGCCGAGCGCCAGAGAACATCGCAATAAGCGTAGCCCACCTGTGGCTGGTCTTTCTGTAGAACTTGCTGTCAGGCTCTGTGAGGGCTCTATAGGCGATCTCCAAAGCATCTTGGCTGAATGGCTCTCGAGCCTTTGATCGGACACTCCTCTTGCTCACGTTCAAGCCGTCGAACTGGACTTCGCTGGCATAGCCGTGTGCTTCAGCCCATTTCCACAAATTCTTGCAGGCGCTCAGGTATGCGTTGATCGTGGCGTTGTCGATCTTCGGGACGCCTTCTACCGCAATGGCGTCGCGCAGTGACAGGGAGCGGGTCTCTCGGTGCTTGCTCTTGTTGGCCGGAAGGTTCAGGAGGACACGGTTCTTGAATTCCGCCGCTTCAGACTTCCCGATGGCGTCCATAGGGGTATCTGACCCAAACCACTCGAGGACAACCTCCAAGATCGCGCGCCGCTTCTTGATTGTTCCCTGTGTCCAGCCTTCAGACTGTGCATGGACCGTCAGAAAGGTCTCTACAGCCTCTAGGAGGGTCGTGGTGCGCTGCAAGACCTCCTGCGGCTCTGGGGCTGTTGTTGGGGCGCTCTGCGGCTCTGAGAAGTCGTATTCTTCAAGAGATTGTCCGTGTTCCAGTAGGGCATTGAATTGCGCTAGTTGAGCCTTCCGGATTTCACCGAGGATCAGCATCGCATCTTCCTTGGTTGTTGGTTGATCCACGCCCGCCCCATCACAAAATTTGTTGAGTTCGGATCGCGCCAAGTCCCTTCCTAACAGTTGCCAATAGTCTTCGTTGTCCATCTCTCGCCAAGAGATTGCGTCTTTGAGCCTCGCCTTCTCCTCGCTGGTAAATGGACCCTTGGCGCTTCTAAGCCGCTTGCCCTCTTCTAGGTTCGCACGGAAGTACCGCTCTGCCTTAGACTTAAGTTCACCGAAGTTCATGATCTTAGCTGCTGTTGGTAGGTCTAATGTCTCGCCGCACACTGCAAGATGTCTTGCTAAAGTACCAGCCTCTCTTGGACATCTCGTATTAAGGGACAATCGAATGGTCCTGCGAGATGAAGTTGGCCCTGTTTTTGGCAATGGCCAGCGGAAGTAAAAAATGCCGTGTCGTGATTTACTAAGATACGCATGTAGCCGCATGATGTGTCACACCTGTGTGTCACACCGCAGTAGTGTCCAGCTAACATGTTGAACTAGAAGGGTTTGGTGGAGCCTAGGAGGATCGAACTCCTGACCTCTACAATGCCATTGTAGCGCTCTCCCAGCTGAGCTAAGGCCCCAAATCTGTCAGGCCACTCAGCCTGTGCGCGCCTAATTAGGCGTATCCCGGGGCAGGTTCAAGCGAAAAATTCCGCCCCGGAGAAGTTTTTTTGCCGTTCGGCTGACGATCAGTTGTCGTCGTCTTCAGAGGCAACGTCCGCGATCTCATCGAGCGAAACGTTGTCGTCCTCGTCGTCATCCAGAACATCATCTTCGAGGTCCAGATCAACGGCGTCGTCGTCATCCAGCACGTCATCTGCATCATCCAGATTGGCGGCTTTGGCTTTCAGTGTTGCGGCATCCTCGGCGTCTGCTGCAATCATGCGGCTCTTGCCCGCATCTACTTCTACGATGTCGCCAGTGTATGGGCTGACAACAGGATCTTTGTTCAGGTCATAAAAACGCTTGCCGGTGGTCGGGCACACGCGTTTGACGCCCCATTCTTCTTTGGGCATGGGTAATCCCCTTCAATCGGTTGAGTCGCTCTCGACGGTTTGCGCCACGTGCCATATCAAGGGCCGCGTGTCAAAGGGTATCACTGCAAACGCGGCCAAGGAGCGTAAATGACGCAACATATCATCCCCGGAACACCACCTGTGACGGTGGCTTTGCGTCAGTCTTCCCGTGCGCGGCGCATCAGCCTGCGTGTGTCGCGACTGGATGGCAAGGTGACACTCACTGTGCCACGCGGGGTGAGCACACGTGAGGCACTCGGCTTTGCTGAGGAAAAGCAAGACTGGCTGCGCAGACAGCTGTCGCAACAGCCAGAGCAGGTTCTGGTCGCGCCGGGTGCCGTGCTTCCGGTGGCTGGTCGGGATCGGCTGGTTGTGGCCGGGCAGGGGCGGTCAGTTGTTTTGGGACAGGATGAACTTGCCGTGCCGGGACGCGCTGATCTGGCTGGGCGCAAAGTGCAGGGTTTTTTGAAAGAGCTTGCACGGCACCGATTGTCGGAGGCCGTCGATCACTATGCGGCGCATTTGAGACTGCCCTACAGCCGGATGACGCTGCGAGACACGCGCTCGCGTTGGGGGTCCTGTTCTTCGGCGGGGGCGCTGATGTTTTCCTGGCGATTGGTGATGGCAGCCCCGGATGTGCTGGACTATGTCGCCGCGCATGAAGTGGCCCATCTTAAAGAAATGAATCACTCTCAAGCATTTTGGAGTGTGGTGACACAACTCTATGGCCCATACGAGGTGCCGCGCCGCTGGCTGCGCACTGATGGGCAGGTTTTGCATCGATATCGCTTTGACGGGGTTTAGCCGTCACTTTTAGTGAAGCCATTGACGTCGCGATGCTTTGTGATCACAACGGCGGAATGATCCCACAACCTCGCCCCTCCCAAGACCAATCCACCTCGGCGCACGACCGCGTTTACCGCGCCTTGCGCACCAAGATCATGTATGGCGAGTTGGCTCCGGCCGAAGCGCTGACCCTGCGCGGCATTGGAAAAGACTATGAGGTCTCCATGACGCCGGCGCGCGAAGCTGTGCGGCGTCTGGTGGCGGAAGGCGCCTTGACTCTTTCCAGTTCGGGCCGCGTTGCCACCCCCGAGCTTTCGAGTGAGCGTCTGGAAGAGTTGGCCGCGTTGCGTGCGCTGATCGAGGTGGAGCTGGCCAGCCGCGCGCTGCCACGGGCTCATATGGCGCTTATCGACCGGCTGGTAACGATCAACGGCACTGTGGCTGAGGCTGTGAGCAAGGGGGACGCGGTGGGCTACATCCGCGCCAATCTGGACTTTCACCGCACGCTTTATTTGCGCGCGCAGGCACCGGCCATGCTGGCGATGGCTGAGACCGTCTGGTTGCAGCTTGGACCAACTATGCGCGCGCTTTATGGGCGGTTGCGGCGCACGGAGCCTCCCCACTATCATCGCCTGATTATTGCGGCGCTCAAGGCCGGAGACGAGCCGGGCCTTCGGCTCGCTGTGCGCTCCGATGTGACGCAGGGATTGCGGCTACTCGCGCGGTAATTAGCCCCGCGACGGCCATGCGTGGTGATAGTCGTCAATGACAATCGCATGCGCATGTTTGCGCGCACCATGCTCTTTGAGGTGGGGGTGATCCGGAGGCAAATCAGGATGTTCATGCGGCATGTCGGCAGGAGATGGCTGCCAAAGGCGCAGGCCGATCCAAACGCTCACAAGGCAGATCAGGCTGAGCGCACCCAATGAAAGCGCCTGAGAGCCAGCTGTGGCTGTCCAGCCCGCCAAAGGATAGGCGATCAGCCAGCAGGCATGGCTGAGGGCAAAATGGGCGGTGAAAACCGCAGTCCGGTCTTCTGAGTGTGCTGACCGTTTCAGGAGCCGCCCGGAAGGCGTCATGACGGCGGAATAAAGCAGGCCCGCGCAGAGCCAAATCGCCAAAAATCCGATCCAGGACAGCGGGCCATTGGCCCAGACCCACGCCGCATGGCACAGTTGGATTACTGCGAGCACTGCGGCTGCTGCGCTCATCAACGCGCGATCAGAGATGTGATGAAGCAAACGAGGCAGCATCAGGGCTGTTATCATACTGCCCGCGCCGAAGGCGCCCATGGCAATCGCCAGCCCATTTTCAGCCATGCCATACGTGTCGCGCACCACGACGACAGTGTTCACCAGCACATAGGCTGTTGTGGCGGCTGCGGCCATGTTGAACGCGAGAAGGCCGCGCAGGCGGGGCGTCGCCAGATAGATCCAGCTGCCACGGGTCAGGCGTGACACAAACGGGCGGTCGGCGCTGGCTTTGCGGGACGGCAGTTTGGTGCTGAGAATCAGCAATGCAGAGAGGAAGAACCCTGCGGCTGTGCCCGCAAACAAACCATGGAAGCTCATAAAAAGCAGCAAGAGACCGGCGAAGGCGGGCGATAAGATGTTTTCCAGATCAGACGCGAGGCGCGATAGAGACAACGCTTGTGTATATTCGTCTTCATCAGGAAGGATCTCGGGGATCGTCGCCTGAAATGTCGGAGTGAAAATACCAGAAGCCACCTGCAGTAGGAAAATTAGCCCAAAAACCTGCGCCACGCTGTCCACAAACGGCAGGCTCAGCGCAACAGCAATGCGGATGGCGTCCGCCCCAACCAGGACTGCCCGTCGCGGAAGCTTGGCCACAAGCGCGCCCATCACAGGGGATAGACCAACATAGGCCACCATTTTGATGGTGTAAGCGATGCCCAACACAGCCCCGGCATTGGCTCCTGCCAGATCATAGGCGAGCAGGCCAAGCGCGATTGTGAGAAGCCCGCTGCCAGCCAGCGCGACGAGTTGCGCGGCAAACAGGCGTGAAAAGGTGGGGTGTTTGAGCAAGTTCAACATGACGCCAGAGTATCGCGTTGGCGTGTCTCAGCAAAGTCATGTTCGTCACGACAAGCAGCTCGGAGGCTGCGGCTTGCGGTCTCAGGCGCAAGCCGTCTTCCCAATCGGTTTTTGAAGGGGGCAGCGCCGATTAGGCTGCCAGCCCTTTGGCTCCGATGTTCAGGAACTTCTTACGGCGGTTGGAGACCAGCTCATCCGCAGGCATTTCCGCCAGTTCGCCAAGCATGTCTTCGATGGCTTTGCGGACGTTTTCCATGGTCGCGACGCGGTCACGATGAGCGCCGCCTTTCGGCTCCGCGATAATCCGGTCTGCCACGCCAAGCTGGTGCAAATCTTGCGCGGTCACGCGCAGAGCTTCTGCCGCTTCACGCATCTTGGTGCTGTCTTTCCAGAGGATAGACGCGCAGCCTTCAGGGCTGATCACTGAATACACCGAATGCTCCAGCATGGCGACGCGGTTCGCCGTGGCAAATGCCACTGCACCGCCGGAGCCGCCTTCGCCAATGATCACAGAGACCAAAGGTACACCAATTTGCAGGCACATTTCAGTGGAGCGCGCGATGGCCTCCGATTGGCCACGTTCTTCTGCGCCTTTGCCAGGATAGGCACCGGCTGTGTCTACCAAGGTGACAACCGGCAGGCCGAATTTTGCCGCCATTTCCATCAGGCGCACAGCTTTGCGGTAGCCCTCTGGGCGCGCCATACCGAAATTATGCGCGATGCGCGATTTGGTGTCGTTGCCTTTTTCCTGGCCGATCACCATCACGGGTTTTCCGTTAAAACGTGCAAGGCCACCCATGACGGCGAGATCGTCCGCAAAGTTCCGGTCGCCCGCCAGCGGGGTGTAATCGGTGAACAGCGTGTCGATATAGTCGCGGCAATGTGGGCGCTCCGGGTGACGTGCCACTTGGCATTTCCGCCATGGTGTCAGGTCTTTGTACAGTTCTTCCAGCAGATCAGCGGCTTTGCGATCCAGCGCTGCGGCTTCGTCAGCCACGTCCATCTCTTCGTTCTGACGCGCCAGCGCGCGCAGCTCTTCGGCTTTGCCCTCGATCTCTGCAAGTGGCTTTTCGAAGTCGAGATAGTTGGTCATTGGGCACTCCCGGCGCATTCCTTACGTTTCCGCTATATGACGCTGACGGAGCGTAATTGCAACGGTGTGCGCCATGTGGCCAATATTGAGACGGGGTGCAGCGCAAGTTAGCAAGATTTGTGATCTGGCTTCATGTCATCAGGGTGAGGTCGGGATCGCTCTGAATCCTGCTTTGTTTTCATACTCCAAACCATTGGGAGACACGCATCATGTCCGCCAGCTACGAAGACCGCATCTTGCGGGTATTGGCCTACATCCATGACAATACGGATGGAGACCTGTCTTTGGACGCGCTGGCAGATGTGGCGGCGATGTCGCGCTTTCATTGGCATCGCGTCTTTCACGCGCTGACCGGGGAAACCTGCGCGCAGGCCGTGCGGCGCATTCGTCTGCATCGCGCGGCGGTCTGGTTGGCACAGGGAGAGATGTCTCTGCCGGAGATCGCGGCG
This sequence comes from Shimia sp. R9_3, assembly GCF_017743755.1. Classification (NCBI taxonomy): domain Bacteria; kingdom Pseudomonadati; phylum Pseudomonadota; class Alphaproteobacteria; order Rhodobacterales; family Roseobacteraceae; genus Shimia; species Shimia sp. R9_3. The sequence continues at coordinate 645,407 of NZ_JAGHRP010000001.1, forward strand.
CGCACCGGGTATGGCAAACAAGGCAGTTTCTCACGTGCGTTCTCTGACGCTTATGGCATCAGCCCGTCGGCGTATCGCGCCACAGGGCAGGTGGCATTGCTCAATCCAGATTTAAAAACAGGATGTTACCCTATGCATGACGTAGATATTCGCAATGAACCCAGCCGCCGTCTGGTCGGAGTGCCCCACAAAGGCGCTTATCATGAGATTGGCAAAAGTTTTGAGGCCTTCGGGGCCATGTGTGAAAGCCGCGCCCTCTGGCCCAATGTGCGCGCGGTGATCGCGGTCTATCAAGACAGCCCCGAAGTTGTGCCAGAAGCGGAGCTGCGCAGTCTCGCTGGTGCCGAATTCGTCGGCGAGGGCACGCCGGAAGGGATGGAGGACTTTGCGCTCCCGGGTGGCAGAACCGCCGTGCTGACCTACAAAGGGCCTTATTCCGGCATCTCGGCGGCCTATCATTCTCTCTACGGCAACTGGCTGCCCGCCTCTGGCGAAGAGCCGGCAGATCAGCCTTGTTACGAGATCTATCTCAACGATCCGCGCGAGACAGCACCTGAGGATCTTCTGACGGAAATCTGCATGCCGTTGGCTGCAAAATAACGCGCGGGCCTCAGCCGGAGAACACCACCGGATAAAGCGAGGCAACAAGCAGCGCCGCCATTGTCCAGTTGAACGCCGTAAGGCGGGCAGGAGAGGTCAAGAGGCGGCGCATCTGCTGACCAAGCACGGTCCAGCTCGACACACAAGGCAGGTTCACCGCGCCAAAAGCGCCTGCCACAAGCAGGATCGTGAGCACTGTGCGATCTGGCGCATAGAGCGTGATCGCCGTCAGCGCCATGGTCCAGGCTTTTGGGTTCACCCACTGAAAGATCGCCGCCTGCATGAAGGTCATGGGGGTGCCGCTTGTGCTGCCATCCTGCGGAGCACCGGCGCGTGCTATCTTGAAGGCGAGCCACAAAAGATAGGCGACCGAAGCCACGGAAAGCGCCGTATGTGCGATCGGAAACCGGTCAAAAACCTGCATAAGGCCAAGTCCCACCAGCGCGACCATCACCACAAATCCGATGCCGACACCCAGCATATGCGGGATCGTGCGTGCAAAGCCGAAGTTTGCACCAGAGGCCATGAGCATCAGGTTGTTCGGCCCAGGCGTGATGGAGGACACAAAGGCAAAGATCATGAGGGCGGTGAGGATATCGTAAGTCATGGCGTCAATTTGATGCAAATCACACGCTGTTTGGTTGCGTTTTTGTGTGAGTGGTGCCTATTTTCACAATTAATGGCGAAACTAGATCATATCGACGAACATATATTGCGTGAGCTGTCGCGCGATGGGCGCATGAGCAACCTTGCTTTGGCGGAAAAGGTTGGCTTGTCGCCCTCTGCCTGCTTGCGTCGGGTTGCGGTTTTGGAGAAGGCCGGGATCATCTCCGGCTATCGTGCTGTTCTCAACCGCGCGGCCCTCGGCTCCGGTTTTGTGGCGTATGTGACTGTGGGGCTGAACAAACACACCAAAGACGCCCAAGAGGCCTTTGAGCGGGCTATGGCCATGGCGCCTGAAGTGCGCGAGTGTCACAACATCACCGGTCAGGTGGAGTATTTGCTGCGCGTGGAGGCAGCGGATTTGACCGCTTATAAAGCGTTTCACACCGACGTCCTTGGCACTGTGCCGCAGGTGAATGCGATCACCAGCTATGTGGTGATGGGCTCGCCCAAAGACGAACGCGCCTAAGTGCAGAAACAAAAAAGACCCCGCCGTCAGGCGAGGCCTAATGGTGCAATCATGTCTGCGCTTAGCTGGCCGCGATCAGCTCAGCCTGTGCCACGATAACCTCGGCTTGCTTGATGGAGGCGATATCCACAAGGCGTCCTTTGTAGACGGTCGCGCCTTCGCCATTGGCCTTGGCCTGCTCCATGGCCGCGAGAATTTCGCGTGCCTCAGTGACAGCTTCCTCAGACGGGGTGAACACCTCATTTGCCAACGCGATCTGCTTGGGGTGGATCGCCCATTTGCCAACCATGCCCAGTGTTGCAGAGCGTTTCGCTTGTGCAATATAGCCTTCGTCGTCGGAGAAATCGCCAAACGGGCCGTCCACTGGCAGCACGCCATGGGTGCGGCAGGCCGCGACGATGGCGGCTTGCGCCCAGTGCCATGGATCAGACCAGTGTTTCTGGCCTTCATGCAGCATGTAGTAGTTTTCCTGCGTGCCACCGATGCCCGTGGTCTGCATGCCCATCGAGGCGGCAAAGTCTGCAGCGCCGAGGCTCATGGCCACCATGCGTGGGGAGGCTGCGGCGATTTCTTCCACGTGGGCGATGCCCGCCGCCGATTCGATGATGACTTCAAAATCAATGCGCTTGCTGCGACCTTTGGCGGCTTCGATTGCGGTGACCAGCGCGTCCACGGCGTAGATGTCGCCTGCGCAGCCCACTTTCGGGATCATGATCTGGTCCAGGCGGTCGCCGGTTTGCTCCAGCAGATCGACAACGTCGCGATACCAGAACGGCGTGTCCAGACCATTGATGCGCACGGAAATGGTCTTGTTGCCCCAGTCGATGGTGTTGATCGCTTCAATCGCGTTGGCGCGCGCCATGTCTTTGTCTGTCGGGGCCACAGAGTCTTCGAGGTCGATGTTGATCACATCTGCTGCCGAAGCCGCCATCTTGGCAAAAAGCTTGGTGTTGGAGGCCGGGCCAAACAGCTGGCAGCGGTTGGGGCGGGCAGGTGCGGCAGGCTGGATGCGGAAACTCATATCTATCGGCCTCTCGGTAAGGAAATTACGTTTTTGTCGCCTGTTGTGGTATGAAGTTGCGCGTCGATGCGCAAGGATATTTTGCATCTGCGGCAAGGCGACGCCGCGTTGCGGCGCAAACTGGGGCTGGCGCAGTTTGTTTGCAGCTTTCCGCTTTGGGAAGGGAGAAAAGATCTTCAAATCCGGATAATGCGAAAGAATTTTCGAACCTTTTGCCATTTCGGGCAGGTTTCACAAGGAAATTTCATCATTGCTCGCAGAATATAGGTCAGGAAGACTTACGCGACGATGACAGGGAAGGACGCGCTATGATCGAGACACCGTATCTTTTGTTTCTGGGTGATGCGCCGGACCAGCTGGCGGCCAAAGTGGCTCAGGGCATCAAAGACTGGCGCCCGGAAAACGCCGTGGGCCAGTTCCGCATGGAAGGCTGCAAGGCGGATATGGGTCTGACCGATATGAGCCTTGTTGAGGCACGCGAAGCCGGCGCCAAAACGCTGGTGATCGGTGTGGCCAACCGGGGTGGCGTGATTTCTCAGGAATGGAAAAAAGTGCTGGTGATGGCGCTGGAGGAAGGCTTTGATCTCGCGTCCGGCCTGCACAACCTGCTGCGCGACGAGCCGGACCTGGTGGCTGTTGCCGAAGCAACCGGCCGCACTTTGCATGACGTGCGTGTGCCTGAGGTAGAATACCCAATCGCCAACGGTAAAAAGCGCACCGGCAAGCGTTGTCTGGCCGTGGGCACCGATTGCTCCGTGGGCAAGATGTACACCGCGCTCTGCATGGACGCTGAGATGCGCAAGCGGGGGATGAAATCCACCTTCCGTGCCACCGGGCAGACCGGCATCTTGGTCACCGGTGACGGCGTGCCGCTGGACGCGGTGATTGCCGATTTCATGGCGGGTTCTGTTGAGTGGCTGACACCGGACAATGACGAAGATCACTGGGATCACATCGAAGGGCAGGGCAGCCTGTTCCACGTGTCTTATTCCGGTGTGACCATGGCGCTGATCCATGGCGGTCAGCCGGATGCGCTGATTCTGGCACATGAGCCGACCCGCGACCACATGCGTGGTCTGCCGGAGTATCAGCAGCCCAGCCTTGAAGCGCTTCGCGACATGGCGCTGCCATTGGCACAGGTTGCCAACCCGGCCTGTCAGGTTGTGGGCGTGTCGGTGAACACCCAGCACATGACAGAGGACGAAGCCAAGGCCTATCTGGCGCAAATCGAGGCGGACATGGGGCTGCCAGCCACCGATCCGTTCCGCTTTGGTGCGGGCAAGCTGGTGGACGCGCTGGCGGCATTGTAAACTCATACGGGCCGGTCCGGGGGCGCTGCCCCCGGACCCCCGGGATATTTTTGGCAAGAGGAAGAGGCGCGCCTTGCTGTATGTCGCGCCCTTCGGCCACAGGACTTAGAGGACCGCATGAAAATCACCGTCACCCCCGATGTGTTCAAACTGGCACAGGTGTTCACCATTTCGCGCGGCTCCCGCACTGAGGCCAAAGTGCTGACCGTGCGTGTGGAAGACAATGGCGTCGTGGGGTGGGGCGAATGTGTGCCCTATGCGCGCTATGATGAGACCCTGGAAAGCGTAACGGCTGAGATCGAAGGGCTGCCAGCGCAGATTGACCGCGAGGCGCTTTATGATCTGCTGCCTGCGGGTGCCGCGCGCAATGCGGTGGATTGCGCGCTTTGGGATCTGGAAAGCAAACAGGCGGGCAAACGTGCTTGGGAATTGGCGGGGCTGCCAAAGCCTGGTCCGGAAATCACCGCCTACACGCTGTCACTTGCGGAACCTGCCGAGATGCAGGCGCAGGCCGCCAAAAACGCACATCGCCCGCTGCTGAAGATCAAACTTGGCACGCCGGATGACATGCCACGGCTTGAGGCCGTGCGGGCGGGGGCGCCGAAATCCACGATCATTGTGGATGCCAATGAGGGCTGGAGCGCGGAGGTCTATGCGGATCTGGCACCACATCTGGTACGCCTTGGTGTGGCACTGGTGGAGCAGCCGCTTCCAGCGGGCGAAGATGACGCCTTGATCGGCATGGAGCGTCCGGTACCGGTGTGCGCCGATGAAAGCTGTCATGACCGCACCAGCCTGCCCAAGCTCAAAGGCAAATATGATGTGGTCAACATCAAGCTCGACAAAACCGGCGGGCTGACCGAGGCACTCCGTCTGCGCGAAGCGGCGCTGGCGGAAGGCTACAAAGTGATGGTTGGATGCATGGTCGGCTCAAGCCTTGCCATGGCACCGGCAACCCTGATTGCGCAGGGTGTGATGGTCACCGATCTCGACGGGCCATTGTTGCTGGGCGAAGACCGCGACAGACCGCTGGTGTTTGATGAAAACGGCGTGCACCCACCAAGTGCTGCGCTTTGGGGCTGATTGCCCCTCCGTCGCCTAAATTTTTGTTCCATTGCAGAGGGGCGTGGCGTACACGCATCGCGGTGGAGTTGAAACAACCCGTAAGGAGCATCCAAACATGACCCGCACCGTCTATGTGAACGGCGAATACCTGCCGGAAACCGAAGCCACAGTCTCGATCTTTGACCGGGGGTTCCTGATGGCGGACGCGGTTTATGAGGTGACCAGCGTTCTGGGCGGAAAGCTGATTGATTTTGAAGGTCACGCGGTGCGTCTCAAGCGCTCTCTGGATGAGCTGGACATGGCGGAACCCTGCACCAAGGAAGAGCTGCTGGAGATCCACCGCAAGCTGGTAGAGCTCAACGAAATTGACGAAGGTCTAGTCTATCTGCAGGTCACACGCGGCTCTGACGGTGACCGTGACTTCGTCTTCCCAGGTGAAGATACCCAGCCAACAATCGTGCTCTTCACCCAGAACAAACCCGGTCTGGCAGATAGCCCAGCCGCCAAGAAAGGTGCCAAGATCATCTCCATCGAAGACATTCGCTGGGGCCGTCGCGACATCAAAACCGTGCAGCTGCTTTACCCCTCCATGGGTAAGATGATGGCCAAGAAAGCGGGCTGCGATGATGCCTGGATGATTGAAGACGGCTATGTGACCGAGGGCACCTCTAACAACGCCTATTTTGTCAAAGACGGCGTGATCGTCACCCGTCCTCTGTCCAATGACATCCTGCACGGCATCACCCGTAAGGCGGTGCTGCGCATGGCGGCTGAGGCGCAGCTGAAGATCGAAGAGCGTCTGTTCACGATTGAGGAAGCCAAAGAGGCGGATGAAGCCTTCACCACCTCGGCCTCGGCCTTTGTGATGCCGGTAGTGGAGATCGACGGCGTGGCGCTGGGCGATGGCACACCGGGGCCAATCGCGACTCGTCTGCGTGAGATCTATCTGGAAGAAAGCCGTAAGGCTGCGATCTAAGCTCTGGCGCAATAAGTGGATATTCGGCGCGCCTGATTGGGCGCGCCTTTTTTGTTTGCCTAAGTGCTTTTGGCCAGGTGACTCTGCCAGAGCCAGGCAACCAGGCGGCGCAGGCCGATGCCCGTGCGAATTTCAAATTCCTCATAGAGGAAATTCTTCTGGCCGACGCCTTGCTTTGGCAGATCTTTGGCGAGGCTGCGACGCATCTCAATGGGACCACAAAACAGCACTTTGCGTGTGGCAAGATCCGGGATCTCTGCAGCGAGGGTCGTGGCGGAAAGACGTCCGCGAGTCTGGCTTTGCCAAAGAACCAGATCGAGATTTGGTTTGCTTGCCGCCAGGCTTTCCAGTTCTGCCAGATGCGCGGCGCTGTCCCGATCACGGATGCAGTAGATGAAAGTCACAGGCGGCGCCTCAGCGGGAAGTGCCTGCGCAAGGGCGACAAACGGGGTGACCCCAACCCCGGCCCCGATCCAGACCTGAGAACCTTTTGCGCGGCCGAAATGGCCATAGGGGCCGTCCACTTGCACCGCCTGTCGGGCTTTCAAACTGCGGGCGACATGGCTGGTGAGGTCGCCAAGTGGCGCGACGGTCAGGCGTAGATCGCCCTTTTCATTGGGCGCTGCGGAAATGGTGAAAGGGTGCGGCTCCGTAAATCCGGCCCCGGAAAAGCGGAAAAACGCAAACTGGCCCGCGCGGTGGCGCAGTGGGCGGCCTTTGGGCGCGAGATCCACAGCAACCGCATCCCCTTGCTGGGTGACTTGGGCGATTTCATAGCTGCGGCTGGGACGCAGTCCGCGCGGCGCGGACGTCCAGGCGTAGGCCACTGTGCCAACAGCGCAGACCAACAGCATATAGAGCCCAAGCGGATCGCCGTTGTTAAAGGGTTTGAGGATGAACAGGTAATGAAACGCACCAAAGACAAAGAAAATGCCGATGAAGCGGTGGGTCCATTTCCACAGGTGATAGGGGATGAAAGTGGCGATGGTGATGACCACAAGGATCAGCAGCCCGTAGAGGCTGATTTCCCCCAAGGTTTCGGCAAGCTCCACGAGGGCGGTTTCGCGACCAAGGCCCCGCATTTCCGCGTCAATCGTGTCATGCAGCAGGATCGCGACCATGGCACCGATGCCGAGCCACTTGTGCAGGCGATAGCTTTGATCAAGCGGTCCAAAGAGCATTTCAACGCAGGGCCAGCGGGTGGCGATGAGTTGTGAGAAAGCCATGGCGATCAAAGCGCCCAGGCCCAGATATTGGCTAAAGAGCGCCACACCGTCGCGGCCCTGCGCGATTGACGGCCACCACAAAAATGGCACCGCCAGTGCTACGGCCACCACAAGCAATCCGATTTTTCTCAAGATGTCTTCCCCACTGTGGCTTGGCACATAAATGTGCTTGGCTTTTGTCGCCCTTTTTGCCGGATGGCAGAGAGTTTGAGGAGAGAAAAAATGCAGTGTTTCGGGTGTTTATAACCTGGGTTTAGGCCACTTTCATGACGATTTTGCCGATGTGGCCGCTGCTCTCCATACGTTGGTGCGCCGCGACTGCATCGCTCAAAGCAAATTCGCTGTCCATCACCGGAGCGATGCGCCCGGATGACAGCAAGGGCCATACCTCGCGCAACAGAGCTTCGGCGATTTTGCCTTTGGCCAGATCGCTTTGCGGGCGCAACGTTGAACCGGTGATTGTGAGGCGGCGCATCATCACATGGGCGAAGTTCAACTCGATCTGCGGCCCCTGCAGAAAGGCGATTTGCACAAGGCGGCCATCATCCGCCAGGGATTTGACATTGCGGGGCAGATAGTCGCCCCCCACCATATCCAAAATCAGATTGGCCCCACCTTCGGCGCGCAGAACGCTGACAAAATCCTCGTCCCGGTAGTTGATCGCGCGTTCGGCGCCAAGATCGAGGCAGGCCTTGCATTTTTCGTCAGACCCGGCGGTGGTGAAGACCCGCGCACCAAAGGCGTTGGCAAGTTGGATGGCCGTTGTCCCAATGCCGGAGGAGCCGCCATGTACCAGAAAGCGCTCTCCCGCTTGCAGTCCGCCGCGCTGGAAGACGTTGGAATAGACTGTGAAAAAGGTTTCAGGCAGACAGGCGGCTTCTTTCAGGCCCAATCCTTCTGGAAGGGGCAGGCAATGTGCCGCCGGAGTCAGCGCATATTCGGCATAGCCACCGCCGGGCAGCAGCGCACATACGGCATCCCCTTCAGACCATTGGGTCACACCGGCGCCCACGGCCGCGATGGTGCCTGACGCTTCAAGGCCCGGGAGATCAGAGGCATTTGCAGGTGGGTTGTAAAGCCCGGCACGTTGCAAAATATCCGGGCGATTGACGCCAGCATAGGCAATCTTGATCAGAACTTCGCCAGCGGCGGGTGTCGGGATCGGGCGATCGGTCAGTTTCAGCACATCGGCCGCGCCGGGTTTGGTGATTTCAACGGCGCGCATCGTCTCTGTCATGATCTGTCCCTCTGGGTTCCTGTGTTCGGGAACTGTGTAGCAGAGCGGCTGGCATCGCGCACAGAGGCTTTTGCTGACCTGACGTGAGGGCGTTGTTGCGCCGGGGCATGCAAAAGGGGCGCTGCCCCGGCCATCGCAAGCGATGGCCACCCCGGGATATTTCCCGAATGAGAAGCCTTTTCGGGAAGACGCTTTAGCGCGATGGGGGTGTCCAGCTGCCAGGCATGTTGTTGGGCAGATCGGGGGCGCGAAACTTTGACGCCGCTTCCAGTGGGACTGCCATCAGGCGACCAAGGGGGCTTTTGTTGAACCGGGCTTTGGTCTTTTCAAATTGCATGACGTTCTCGATCCGGCGATCCAGAAATGCCCATGTGGCGGTGTTGCCTTCGCTGTCATCCCCCAGCCAGTAGAGCACTGTGGAGGAATAGACCGCTGAAAGTGTGGCGCGCTTGGTATACCAGTTCAGGTCGCGCGAGGTGTCACCGATGGCATTCCAGATGGCATCTGCCGTGCCCCAGATCAGTTGCGCACCGGTGGCTGCGTGTTGCGGAAGCGCAAAGAGCGTCGAGCCTCGGCGCACCAGTTCGCGATCCGGACAGAGCTCAAGGCGCAGGCGCACCGCATGGGTGATCTTTTCGCGAATTTTCATCTCCGCGACTGCGGCCTCTCCTATGGCTGCGACCATTTGAGAATCACCGCGCTTGTGAAAAGCCACCGCAAGGTCGACCGCGCCACGCGGACAAATTGCGCGTGCCACGGTGGCATCCACACCACTGTCCGCGATGGCGGCGGTAAAAGTGGCCTCAGACCAGCCATCAAAGGGCACATGCATCTCTGCAGCGTCCAAAAGGCGGGATTTCAGGTCGGTGTTGGGGGTCTCCGTCACGGGCTCTCTCCCTGTCGCGAGGTGGCGTTGCACCCATACTAGACAAAGACGGGACGACTTGCTATACGCTGGGCTCCTGCAATTTCATTGCAACTCAAACTTAGAAAGGTGGTGAAAACCACATGCAGGTTAGTGTTCGTGACAACAATGTCGATCAGGCGCTTCGTGCCCTGAAGAAAAAGCTGCAGCGTGAAGGCGTCTTCCGCGAAATGAAGCTCAAGCAACATTTCGAAAAGCCGTCCGAGAAAAAAGCGCGCGAGAAGGCTGAAGCGATCCGCCGTGCCCGTAAACTGGCACGTAAGAAAGCACAGCGTGAAGGTTTGCTCTAAGCACACCTCTCCAGCTTGGACACAAGAATTGACGACCCCCATGGCCCGGCCATGGGGGTTTGTCTTTTGTTGCATCAGGGCATTTTGTGCTTAGATGCGAGACAAAACCGGGGCTCCCATTGCGTTCCCGAAGCAAAGATTGAGGGCAGCCATGCTATCTCGCAACCTAGGATCTTTTCTTTTTGTGCTGACAGTTGGTGCCATTGTTGGCGCGATCTACAGCTATGTGTTGGCCGATATGATGGGCTGGGGGCTGGGCCTACTGGCGCTGTGGCGCGGAGCTGTGCGCGGTGTGATCGTGGCCACCATTGCCGTTGGCCTTGAGGTCTGGATCAGCAACAGCCCGATTGGGCGGTGGCAACGCAGCCTGAAGTTCCGCCGAGGCCTGGCGCTGCGAATGTTGATCACCTGTTGTATCTTGCTCTTTTCGCTGGCGGCCACGCATCTGGTGCTGATCCGGGACAAAGACACTTATGTGATGTGGTTTCAGCAGGGCCTGTTTCCCGATTTCCTGTTTGCCTTCTGCACCGGCATTTTTATTCAGTTCATGCTGCAGGCGCGGCGATTGATCGGCGGGCGGACGCTGACCTATTTCCTGCTCGGGCGGTATGCGCGGCCCACTGAGGAATGCCGGATCTTTGTCTTGGCCGATCTAAAAGGCTCCACGTCGATCACGGAAAAGCTTGGTGATCAGAGGGCGCTTGAGATGATCACGGGCTTCTTTCTCGACATCGATCCGGTGATCAAGAAACATCAGGGCGTGATCCACAACTATGTAGGCGATGAGATTATCATGAGCTGGCGGGATCGCGGGCCGGACGGAAACATGCGGCTCCTCAAGTGCATCGATGAGATTTTTCAGATCGTGGCGGCGCGCCATGACCACTACATGGCCAAATACGGCGTCGCGCCTTCATTGCGCATGGGCGTGGCCGGCGGGCCGGTGGCTGTCGGGGAATGTGGCTGGGAAAAGCGCCAGGTGGTCTATATCGGCGACACGATCAACCGCGCCAAGCGCCTGCAGGAGGCCTGCAAGGCGCATGCGCTTTCGGTGATTTTGGATGCTGAAACCGCCAATGACATCACTTTGCCGATGGGGCTTGGATTGGCCGCAGTGGAGGAGACCACCCTGCGCGGGCGGGCCAGTGCCACGCAAATGCTCACACTGACCGCGCCGGACGGCAGCGCCTTGGAAGCGCTGACGCCAGAGGCTGTTCCGGCTTAACCGCGCGGTTTGCCTTTCGGGGCAGATGCCGCCGCCGCACGACGCGCCTTGTTCTTCTTGCTGTTGGCTTTACCTTTCGGGGGCGGTGGGCCTTTGGGCTTGTCGCCGCCTTTGCGGTGAGGCTTAGCATCGCTCAATGCGCCATCAGCCATTGCGCGCCGACGCGGTGCCGCGTTCCCACCCGGGGCTGCGCCATATGCCGGTTTTGAGGCCGACTTCGGCTTGCCGTCTTTTGGTGCGGATTTGGCGGCACCGGGTTTTGGCTTCTTCTGCCGTGGGGCTGGATCGTCGTTCCAGTCCACCGGAGATGCTGATTTATTTGGTTTTTCTGAGAATTTATCGCGTTTTGGCTTGTGAAAATCCGACTTTTCACCGCGCTCAGGGCGCTGTTCATCCCGGTCATGCCGTGGCTTTTCGAACTTTCCTTTGCCGCGATGCGGTTTTCCACCGTCTTTACGCGGGCCTTTACCAAATGGTTTTTTGCCACCCTCGCGCGCATCACGTGGGCTGCGTTCCAGCACCGGAGCATTCTCCATCTGCGTCAGCTTCGCGCCTTCTTCCAGCGTCATGTTCGGGCCAATGGCGGCGAGGAAGCCTGCCACGCTGGTTTCCAGAACCTGCACATAGCTTTCTTCCGGATTGATGCGGATCGCACCAATGTCGTCTTTGGTCAGGTCGCCCAGTTTGCACAGCATTGGCAGCAGGCGGCGCGGCTCTGCACCTGCCTTGCGGCCACCGGAGATCGAGAACCAGACCGAGGGGCCAAAATCCTTGCGCGGGGCTGGCTTGGCATCGCTTTCTGCAATCTCTTCAGGCGCCGAATGTTTGGAATTGTAAAGTCGCAGATAGGCCGCGGCCACTTGCTCGGGCGAAAATGTTCCAAGCAAAGATTCAATAAGAGGCAATTCTGACTCAGTTGTCTCCACAATCCAGTCCGGATCGGCAAACATCCGCGCCTGATCCTGCGCGCTGACTTCCTCGGCAGAAGGCGCACCAGACCACTCGGCCTCAAGCTTGGCCCACCGCAGCAGACGCTCCGCCTTTTTGCGGGACTTGCGGGTGACGATCAGCGCGGAGACCCCTTTGCGGCCTGCACGGCCGGTCCGGCCAGAGCGGTGCAACAGGGTTTCGTGGTTGTTGGGCAGTTCGGCATGCACCACCAGATCAAGGTTTGGCAGGTCGATGCCGCGCGCCGCCACATCGGTGGCCACACAGACACGCGCACGGCCGTCGCGCATCGCTTGCAGGGCGTGGGTACGCTCTGTCTGAGACAGTTCGCCAGACAGCGAAACCACCTGAAAGCCGCGGTTGGAGAGGCGGGTTGTCAGGCGGGCCACCATGGCGCGGGTGTTGGCAAAGACAATTGCATTTGGCGCTTCATAAAAGCGCAGCGTGTTGATCACGGCGTTTTCCGCATCGCGATCCAGCACCGTCATGGCGCGATAGGTGATGTCGGCGTGCTGCTTTTGCTCGGATTTGGTTTCCACTCGGATCGCATCACGCTGATAGTTCTTGGCCAGTTCCGCGATCATTTTTGGCACGGTGGCGGAGAACAGCAGCGTCTGGCGCTCTTCCGGCACCTGCTCCAGAATGAACTCCAGCTCTTCGCGGAAGCCGAGATCCAGCATTTCGTCCGCTTCATCCAGCACCACGGCGCGGATGTCCAAGAGGTCGATGGAACCACGGTCAATGTGGTCACGCAGACGGCCAGGTGTCGCCACAACAATATGCGCGCCACGTGCCAGGGCACGGCGTTCGTCGCGCATGTCCATGCCGCCCACACAGGAAGCCACACGCGCACCTGCTTCGGCATAAAGCCAGGTCAGTTCGCGTTTTACCTGAAGCGCCAATTCGCGTGTCGGTGCGATGACCAGCGCCAATGGTGCGGCGGCCTCATCAAAAGCCTCTGCCTCGCCCAGCACGGTGGAGGAGATCGCAAGGCCAAAGCCCAGTGTTTTGCCTGAGCCTGTTTGTGCGGAAACAAGAAGGTCTTTGCCTGCCAGTTCCGGGGCCATTACGGCTTCCTGAACTTGGGTGAGCTTGTCATAGCCTTTTGCGTCAAGCGCGGCCTGAAGTGCGGTTTTCACGGTGATGTTCACTTTTCATCTGAGGAGTGCCAGCTGGACGGCGTCGGCGGGCTCCCTCATCATCTGAACCGCTCTCATCATCATTTGTGGCAAGAAGCGCAGCTCATAGACCAAAACTCTGGGCGTGTATAGGTGTCTCGTCTCGCCGCCAAATAGCCGTCAGGCCGGTATGACAAACAATTTACTTCTAGCGCTTTGAAACCCGGGCAAAGTTCTTATGTTAACGAGAATTCGATTTCACACAGGGCGCGATAGCATGACCGATACCTACACCCCCCCGAAAGTCTGGACTTGGGATTCTGAAAGCGGTGGCAAATTTGCCAGCATCAACCGCCCGATCGCAGGGCCGACACATGACAAAGAGCTGCCCCGCGGTGAGCATCCGTTTCAGCTCTATTCACTGGCCACGCCCAACGGCGTGAAAGTCACCGTGATGCTGGAAGAGCTTCTGGCGGCAGGTCACAAAGGCGCGGAATATGACGCCTATCTCATCAACATTGGTGAAGGCGATCAGTTCGGCTCCGGGTTTGTGGGCGTAAACCCGAACTCCAAAATCCCCGCGCTGATGGATCTGAGCGGCGACAAAGAAGTGCGCGTGTTTGAAAGCGGCGCGATCCTTCTGCACCTTGCAGAGAAATTTGACGCCTTCTTGGGGCCAAAGGAAAAGCGCGCTGAGATGATCAGCTGGCTCTTCTGGCAAATGGGCAGCGCGCCGTATCTGGGCGGTGGCTTTGGCCATTTCTACGCCTATGCGCCGGAGAAATGGGAATACCCGATCAACCGCTTTGCCATGGAAACCAAGCGCCAGCTTGATGTGCTGAACCGCCAGCTGGCAGAGAACAAGTACATCGCCGGTGATGAATACACGATTGCCGACATCGCAATCTGGTCCTGGTACGGCGCGCTGGCACTGGGGCGTCTTTATGAGGCGGCCGAGTTCCTTGATGTGGAAAGCTATGAGCACGTGCAGCGCTGGGCCAAGGAAATAAACGACCGCCCCGCCGTGAAACGCGGTGTGATGGTCAACCGCAGCTGGGGCGATCTGGACAAGCAGCTCCACGAACGCCATGCGGCTGAGGATTTTGAAACCCGCACAGCGGATAAGCTTGAGCCTGCGGCAGAATAAAGCGCAGCTTGTACGTAAAAAAAAGAGCGGGCGGTGCGTTGGTGCCGCCCGTTTTGATTCAAAAAGCTACACCGGCAACGCCGTTGTCTTGAAAACCGTCCGTAGTGCAAAAGAGCTCTGCATCTGAGCCACCCCCGGCAGGCGTGCGAGGTGTTGACGGTGGATGCGTGCAAAATCCTCGGTGTTTTCCGCGACGACCTTCAGAATGTAATCCGCCGTTCCCGCCATCAGGTGGCACTCCAGCACATCAGGAATGCGCGCCACTGCCTTCTCAAAGGCATCGAGAACCTCATCTGCTTGACCTGACAGCGTGATTTCCACAAAAACAGTTGTCGGCACATCCAGTTTACGCGGGTCGAGCAGGGCCACGTAGTCCTTGATGTATCCCTCGCTTTCGAGCCGGTGTACCCGGCGGTGACAGGCGGAGGCAGAGAGGTTCACGCGCTCTGAGAGCTCGGCATTGGAAATCCGGCCTTGCTTTTGAAGGACGGTCAGTATGCGACGATCTGTCGGATCAAGAGACATATTGCGAAAGCTCCTTGCGTGTTTCTTCTCTCTATTAGAAGTATCTTGCAAAGGCGAGTTTTCATTCTGCCTAAAAATGAAGCATATTCTTGCGGCCTCACTCTAACCTTCCTTTAGGTAAAGTCAGGAGTGAGACCATGAAAATCGGATGCCCCACCGAAATCAAACCTCAGGAGTTTCGTGTCGGTATGACGCCGGACGCCGCGCGAGAGGCGGTGGCCCACGGCCATGAGGTGATCATTCAGGTGGGTGCCGGGATCGGCGCAGGGTTCACCGATGACGACTATCGCGCTGCCGGCGCGACGATGATCGAGACGGCAGAAGACATTTTTGCCGCCGCCGACATGATCGTGAAAGTCAAAGAGCCCCAAGCCGTTGAACGCAAAATGCTGCGTGAGGGCCAATTGCTGTTCACCTATTTGCACCTCGCGCCGGATCCAGAGCAAACCAAAGATCTCTTGGAGAGCGGCTGCACGGCCATTGCCTATGAAACGGTGACCGATGATCGTGGAGGCCTGCCGCTCCTGGCGCCTATGTCTGAGGTGGCTGGCCGCCTTGCTCCTCAGGTTGGTGCATGGACCTTGCAGAAGGCAAACGGCGGCCGTGGCGTGTTGATGGGCGGTGTCCCGGGCGTGGCCCCTGCCAAGGTTGTTGTGATCGGCGGCGGGGTCGTGGGCACCCATGCCGCCAAGATCGCAGCGGGCATGGGCGCAGATGTCACCGTGCTGGACCGCTCTCTGCCCCGGTTGAAGTATCTGGATGATGTCTTCGGCGGCACGTTCAAAAACCAATATTCTACGGCGGGTGCCACGGCCGAGTTGGTCCGTGAGGCCGACATGGTGATTGGTGCGGTGCTGATCCCCGGCGCAGAGGCGCCCAAACTTGTGTCGCGTGCCCTGCTCTCAGAGATGAAACCGGGCGCGGCGCTGGTGGATGTGGCGATTGATCAAGGTGGTTGTTTTGAAACCTCCCGCGCCACGACCCATGCCGATCCGATCTATGAGGTGGATGGCATCATGCACTATTGTGTGGCCAATATGCCGGGGGCTGTGGCGCGCACCTCGACGCAGGCGCTGGGTAATGCCACGCTGCCGTTCCTGCTGAATTTGGCGGACAAAGGCTGGAAACAGGCCTGCGAGGATGATCCACATCTGCTCAACGGTCTCAATGTGCACGCTGGCCAGCTGACCTATTACGCGGTGGGCAAAGCGCTTGGCATTGATGTGATTTCGCCCTCTCTTGCGCTCAAATCCTGAGGGCAGGCCCCTTCAAACAACGGGCGCAGCGCCTTCAGGCGCTGCGTGACAAAACCGGTGAAAGCGCGCACTCGCGGCACCTGTCTGAGATCGGCATGGGTGAGCACCCAGAGCGGGATTTGCGGAAACAGCGGCAGGCCCGGCACACGCGCAAGTGTAGGATCGCTGTCTCCCAGAAAGCAGGCCATGCGCGTTGCACCGATCCCAGCACGGACAGCCCCCACAGCAGCAGCCATATCGTCCACGGTCAGCCGCGTGCGCAGATTTGGCCGGGCGGCTTTGATCGCTTCGGGTGGCCCGGGCCAATGGGCAAAACGGATCCAATCCAATGGCGCCTCACCGCCTTCGTCCCGCGCCAAAAGCGCGTGGCTCGCATAGACCGCGCCTTTCTGTTCAAATAGCTGAGTGCCAACCAGAGTGTCAGGCGGTGATTTGGCGAACCGTATGGCCACATCCGCATCCCGCTGCGCAAGATTGACGGTCTCATTGGTGGCCACCAGAGACAGCGCGATCTCCGGATGCGTGCCTATGAAATCCGCGAAAATGGGCGACAGGATGCGCTCGATCAGCAGTTCAGGAGCTGTCACCTTGAGCGGCCCTCGAATGGCTGTGTCCCGCGCTGCGATTGTCCGATCCAGCCCTCGCTCCAGATCAGACATGGCTTCGGCTGCGCGGACCGCCTCCCAACCTGCCCCCGTAGGGACATAGCCGCTTGGCAGGCGCTCAAACAGGCGCGTGCCCAGAGAGGCCTCTGCCGCCGCGATCCGTCGCGCCACCGTGGCGTGGTTGACGCCAAGCGCGCGCGCCGCACCGCTTGTGCCGCCATGACGGGCGGTTTCCATAACAAATTTCAGATCATCCCAGTTGTGCATAGGGGTGATCATATTTGCACAGAGTGGTTGCATCAATGATCGTTTTTTCACATCGGACCGGCACCTAAGTATGCGGTAAGACATTAGCATCGGAGATCAAAATGACCGCTTACGCCTTTGTAAATCTGACCATCACCAACCCAGAGAGCTTTGAGGCCTACCGCGAGAAAGCGGGCATGGCGCTGAAAAAGCACGGCGCTGCGCCGCTGCACGTCTCCAAAGAAGCCGAGTTGATCGAAGGGGAGGGCGCTGCACCAACCGTGACGGTCATCCTCACCTTCCCGGATCGGGACGCCGCCAAGGCCTGGATCGAGGATCCCGAATTTGCCGAGGTGCACGCGCTGCGTCGGGTGGCAGGCGTGTCCAACATCATCCTGATGTAAGGCTATGCATTGGCAGTGGCTGCTTAGCCAACTTGCTCAGCAGTCGCAAAAAAGGCGCCCTTTGGGGCGCCTCCTGCAAACACATGGTGAACTGGCGCCGCCCTTAGGCCTCGCGCTTAATCTCCACCGTGTGTGGGTAAGGGATCGAGATGCCACCTTTGTCGAAGGCTTCCTTCACCGCCTGCGTGAGTGCGAACTTCAGCTCCCAATAGTCTTCTGCCTTGCACCAGACACGCATGGTGATGTCGACAGAGCTGTCCCCCAGATTGGTGACACGCACCCAGCCCTCAGGGTCTTTCAAGACACGCGCGTCGGCGTTTGCGGTGTCCAGGATGATCTGCTTGGCTTTCTCTGCATCATCGCCGTAGTCGATGCCAAAGACCACATCCACGCGGCGCGTGTCATGAGCGGAAAAGTTGGTGATGATCGAGCCCCAGGCCTGACCGTTGGGGATGATGATCTGTACATTGTCCGGTGTGACCATCTCGGTCACAAACAGGTTCAGATCCACGACCGTACCCGCCGTGCCGCCAACATCCACATATTGCCCAATTTTGTAAGGGCGGAAGAGGATCAGCATGAAGCCCGCAGCAAGATCACTCAGCGTGCCCTGCAGTGCGAGGCCAATCGCCAAAGTCGCGGCGCCCAACATCGCGACCAGAGAGGTCGCCTCAATGCCAAAGATGCCAAGGATGGCAACCAGCACCATAAGAAGGATCACCCAGCGCACGATGCTGGCGGCAAAATTGCCCAGTGTCTGGTCAATTTCCGGTGTTTTGTTCACGCGATTGCGCACCATACGGCTCACTGCGCCAGCAACCATCCATCCAATGACCAGAACCACCAGTGCTTTCACAGCTGACACAACCAGCGGTGCGTAGCCCTGTGCACTCTCAACAAGCGTTTCCATTTGATGTCTCCCTGTTCGACAACATTTAAGAGGACTTTAACTGCAGTGGCTGCGTCAGGCGCAAGCCATTCCCCCTTAAATTCTCAGATTTCGCTCCTTTCGCATGCCGCGCGCGCTGGTTTCATGGGAAAATCAGCCTATGTATCCCCTCAAAGCCTTATCAGGAGATCTCCAATGACAACTGTCACCGACCATCCAATCAACAGCCGTTGGGCCGCTGACGACGCCACCGTTCTTCAGCTCTATTCCTTCCCAACGCCCAATGGGGTGAAAGTGTCGATCATGCTGGAAGAGACTGGCCTGCCTTATGAGGCGCATTTGGTCACCCTGAGCGACGCGGATGTGAAAAGCCCGGAGTTTCTGGCGCTGAATCCCAACAACAAGATCCCTGCGATCATTGACCCAAACGGACCGGATGGGTCGGCCGTCACCCTGTTTGAGAGCGGCGCCATCCTGATCTATCTGGCGGAGAAAACCGGCAAACTCATCGGCACCACACCTGCCGAGAAATATCAGGCGATCCAGTGGGTGATGTTCCAGATGGGCGGTGTTGGCCCGATGTTTGGCCAGCTGGGCTATTTCACCAAATTTGCCGGGGCAGAGATCGAAGACCCGCGCCCACGTGAGCGCTTCCGCGTAGAGGCAAAACGCCTTTTGTCCGTGCTGGAAAAGCAGCTTGAAGGGCGCGAGTGGATCACGGGAAGCTATTCCATTGCCGATATCGCCATCGCGCCATGGCTCAACGCGCTGGAATATTACCAGACCAAAGAGCTTGTCGGTTTGGCAGAGTACCCGAATGTGAACGCCTATCTGGAGCGGTTCTTAGCCCGACCAGCGGTGCAGGCAGGCATGAATATTCCGCCACGCCCGGAAGCATAAGAAAAAAGGGGGCGCTTGGCCCCCTTTGTTTTGCTTAGGGCAGGGTGCTCGTCAGCACATAGCGCAGGATCTCAACCACCTGCTTTGGCTCCTCAGCCACCGCGAGAGCGGCTGCGTGAACCTCTTTAAGTGCGTGCTGCTGATCCGGCATCGAGAGAACAATGATGGATTTGCCCAATGCGGCTGCATAGCCCGCATCAAAGGCCGCATTCCACTGGCGGTATTTCTCACCAAAGCGCACCACCACCACATCGGCGTCTTCGATGCCTTTGCGGGTGCGGATGGCGTTCACCATCGCGCCCTTGTGGTCGTGCCAGTATTTGTTCTCTTCCGCGCCCAGAATGGCCACGCCGCAATCATCGCTTGCCGCGTGATCCGTCACCGGGCTGTTGAACCGCACATCCAGATCTGCGGCCCCCTCGGTGATTTGTTCGCGCCAATCGGTGTGAATTTCGCCGGACAGATAGACGTTCAATGCCATTGGAAAGCTCCCTCAATGTTTGGCTGTTCTTAGCCTGAGAAACCCCTCTCTCCAATCCCGCATTCCGGCGAAGCAGTTTCAAATCAGTTTGATCAGAGTTTGCGCGCGACCAGATACCGGCTTGACGGGTCCACCGGAAAATTGCCGCTCTCTATGATGTCAAAGCCAGCGTTGGTGATCATGGTTTCCAACTCCGAGATGGAGAAAAACCGCACAAATGGGGCTTTGCCAAAGAACTGCAACAACGGAATGGCGCGTTTCAGGACACGAAACTTCAGTGATTTCATGTTCTCGTTGAGACACGGCGTTTTCGAAATGAACAACCCGCCGGGTTTGAGCCGTTTGGCGACGGCGGAGATCGACGTCTCGGTGTCATCCAAGAGATGCAGCAGGTTATGCGCCAGCACCACATCAAATGGTCCTTCAGGCGCGGTATCCGGAGTGGCCTGCACAAGTCTGATGTTGCGCGCACCTGCTTCTGCCACACGATCGCGTGCAACCTCCAGCATCCCGCCTGACACATCACTTGCCACCATCTCGGTAACGGCATCCGCCAGCTTGATTGCGGTGGAGCCGGTGCCGCAGCCCAACTCCAGCGCCACATCCGTGTCTTTCAGGTAAGAACGTGTGCGCCCCAGCGTGTACTCATAAGCCTCCATGTCCCCAATCGGTGACTTTGCATATTTCTGTGCGATTCCGTCCCAAAACTTTGCGGTTGCTTGCATGGTCATACTCCTTTCGAGCACAAGGTAGTCATGCGGATATGCGAGATAAATTGCCGAAAATCGCAGTTGTGATATACGAAAATGCATGAATGATCCGCTCGCCGCTTTTGATTGGAACCATATCCGCGCGTTTCTCAAGACCGCGGAGACAGGATCGTTGTCCGCAGCGGCGCGAGACTTGGGATTGACTCAGCCAACTTTGGGGCGGCAGGTGACCGCGCTTGAGACAGATCTCGGTGTGATGTTGTTTGAGCGCGTGGGGCGGGGGCTTTCGCTGACCGCAGCCGGGGCGGAACTGCTCGACCATGTGCGTGCAATGGGAGAGGCGGCAGAGCGTGTGGCGCTCGCGGCCTCTGGTCAAAGCCAAACGATTGAGGGGCGCGTGGCCATCACCGCGTCTGATGTCTATTCCGCACATCTTCTACCGCCGATCCTGAAAGAGCTGCAGGCCACGGCGCCCAAGCTGGTGATAGATGTCGTGGCTTCAGATGAGTTGCAGGATTTGATGCGGCGGGAAGCGGATATCGCCATTCGCCATGTACGTCCGGAACAGCCAGACCTGATCGCGCGTTTGGTGCGCGAGGCCGAAGGGTTTTTTTACGCCTCAACGGACTATCTGGACCGGCGCGGTCGTCCAGAAGCCTTGGAGGACCTCAAGGCGCATGACTTTATCGGTTCAGGCGATGTAGGCCGGATGCTGGAATATCTGCATCCTCTGGGATTTCCGATTGCTCACAGCAATTTCCGGATCGGGTCTGAGAGTGGGTTGGTGGCATGGGAGCTTTGCAAACAAGGATTTGGCATCGCCCCTATGGCCGCTGAGGTGGCTGAGGCCACTGAGGGGATCGAAAAGGTCTTGCCCAACATCGCACCCATTGTCTTTCCGATCTGGCTCACGACACATCGCGAATTACACACCAGTCGCCGGATAAGACTGGTGTTTGACACGCTGGCCGCGCATCTGGCGCGGAGTTAGGGCAACGCGCGCAGCATCCTGATACGGACGTCGTCACGCGCACTGATCTGCCAACCGTAGCGCTCATAGAGCGTGATGTTTTGAGGCATCTGCGCATGCGTGGCCAAGGCGATTTCTGCACAGCCTGCGGCTGTGGCTTGGGTGATGGCAAAGCGAATGAGCTGTCCACCGATGCCCTGCCCGCGTGCAGTGGGCGCGACGGCGACATTCATCAGATGGGCTTGCGGTGGAGTGAGCGTGAGCATCAAAACCCCAAGCAGATCTTCGTCTTCAAGAACCCACACTTGGTTTGCAGCGATCGCATTCGGCACGCCGCCGGACACATCCGGCAGCGCGATCCCTGTGTCGCGATAAGGTTGGTAAGCCGCATCAATCAGCCGCGCAATGGCAGGGGCCTCATCGGCCCGTGCCTGTCGCGGCTGAGGTGCATTAGCCACGCAGCGCGCCGCCGGTGGCTTTGCTGACTTTCTCGACGATCTTCGTGGCCACGGCCTCGATATCGGCTTCTTTCAGCGTCTTGTCGGTGGGCTGCAGGCGCACGGTGATCGCGAGGGATTTCTTGCCTTCTCCCAGCGCGCCGCCAATGAACTCGTCAAAGACACGCACGTTTTCAATCAGGGCTTTATCCGCGCCAGCCGCGGCATTCACAAGCGTCAGCGCTTCGACGTCCGCATCCACCACAAAGGCAAAGTCGCGTTCCACCGCCTGAAGATCAGACATGATCACCGCGCCTTTGGAGGCGGATTTCTTACGGGGCAGTGGGATTTCCGTGATGTGGATCGCAAAGGCCACAACCGGGCCTTTCACATTCAGCGCATCCAGCACCTTGGGGTGAATCTCACCAAAGGCCCCAAGGATCTTCTTCGGACCCAGACCAACCTTCGCGCTGCGACCCGGATGCCACCAGCCGTTTACGCCACGATTGTAGGTCAGCTTTGAAGGCGCGCCGAGCGCTTCCATCACCGCTTCCATATCCGCCTTGGCGTCATAGATATCCACGCCACGGCTTTCGCCATGAATGTCTTTGCCAACGGTGCGGCCCACCAGAATACCGGTCAGCAGGTTTTCCTGCTCACCCGGCTCACCACCGTGGAACACGGCACCACATTCAAACAGCGCCATATCCATGAATCCACGTGCCTGATTGCGGGCGGCCGCCTGTAGCAGACCCGGCAACAGGGATGGGCGCATATGGCTCATCTCGCTGGAGATCGGGTTTTCCAGCATGGTCGCATCAGAGCCACCGCCAAACAGCTCTGCCGCTGCTTTGTCGATGAAGCTGTAGGTCACACATTCGTTGTAGCCAAGGCTCGCGGTGGTGCGGCGTGCGATCTGCTCGCGCTTCTGCATCGGCGACAGAATCTGCTCTGGCAGACCAGCGGTGGCGCGCGGCATCGGCTTGCCTTCCAGCTTGGTCAGCGAGGCGATACGGGCAACCTCTTCCACCAAATCGGCAGAGCCACGCACATCCGGGCGCCAGCTTGGCACATGGGCCATGTCGCCCTCGATGGTGAAGCCAAGCGCTTCAAGCGTCGCGCGCTGGGTTTCCGCCGGGATTTCCATGCCAACAAGAGACTGCACACGATCTGTGTCGAGCTTATAGGCGCGGGACACATCCGGCACGGTGCCAGCGGTCACGATCTCTGATGGCTCGCCGCCGCACAGCTCGATGATCATCTGGGTCGCGTCATCCAGCGCCTGCATATTGTAAGCCGGATCAATGCCGCGCTCGTTGCGATAGCGCGCGTCAGTGTTGATCTTCAGACCACGGCCTGTGTAGGCGATCTGAACGTGATCCCAGACTGCGGCTTCGAGGAAGACATTGGTGGTTTCTTCGGTGCAGCCGGTTGCGAGACCACCCATGATGCCGCCGATGGATTCAACGGCGTTGTCATCAGAGATCACCACCATGCCGGGGCCGAAGGTGTATTCTTTTTCATCCAACCCCATCAGGGTCTCACCACCTTGGGTGCGGTGCACACGCAGGTCGCCTTTGACCTTATCGGCGTCAAACACATGCAGCGGGCGGTTGCGGTCGAAGGTGAAGAAATTGGTGATGTCCACCAGCGCGGAAATCGGGCGCAGGCCAATGGCCTTCAGACGGTCCTGCAACCACTGCGGGGAAGGGCCGTTTTTCACGCCTTTGATCAGACGGCCACTAAAGACTTCGCAGCCATCGGTGGCGGTGTCTTCATCGATGGTTACATTGATCGGGCTGGCGTAGGTGCCGGTGATCTCTGCGGTTTTGGCAGGCTTCATCTTGCCCAGCCCGCGCGCGGCGAGATCCAGCGCAATGCCGCGCACACCCAGCGCATCGGGGCGGTTTGGCGTGATCGCGATTTCAATCATCGTGTCGACCTTGGATGGATCATTTTCAGCCAGCCAGTCGATGAACTTGTCGCCCACCTCACCGGAAGGCAGCTCAATGATGCCATCATGCTCGTCAGACAGCTCCAGCTCCCGCTCAGAGGCCATCATGCCATAGCTTTCCACACCGCGGATCTTGCCCACGCTGATGGTGATGTCGAGACCCGGGATATACATACCCGGTTTGCAGACCACCACGGTGATGCCTTCGCGTGCGTTGGGCGCCCCACAGATGATCTGCAGCTCACCTTCATCGGTTTCCACCTTACAAACGCGCAGCTTGTCCGCATCGGGGTGCTTCTCTGCATGCACCACTTTGCCCAGCGTGAAATCCGCCAACCGCTCAGCAGGGTTGAACACATCTTCTACCTCAAGGCCAAGGTCGGTGAGCGCTTCAACAATCTCGTCGACGCTCGCGTCGGTCTCAAGGTGGTCTTTCAGCCAAGAAAGCGTGAATTTCATCTGTCCGGTGTCCTATGGCAAGCCATGTTTGTTGCAGCAGGCAATGACAAAGATTGCCCTCATGTGCAAGCCTTGCTGCAAATGCAGGTCTACGGATAGCTCGGAGCGAGGCCCAAAAGCTCGTCCAGCTGCCGCCCAATCCACCCATGGGGGATAAAATGTCCCCCCGGATGCAGATCCAACGTCACGGGCCCGTCGGCGCAGTCCCAGGCCGTACGCGAGAGTGTCAAAAAACTGCGTGCCTGCCAGTCGCCCTGATCCTCGCCGGGGGTGGTACACCCCAACTCGCGCCGCCAAAGCGCAACCGGATAAGTCACATCGCCACCTGGCCCCATCGGGAAATCCATCACCGTATCTGCCAACCCATGCACATGGCGCACCTCTGCAGGGGCCTCCGGGCAGGTCTCGTCTTGGTCTACGCTGCCCGCGATCGCCAAAAGCGCGGTGACATCATTGCCGCTCTGGCAGGCATAGCGCCACGCCATTGCGGAGCCGAATGAATAGCCCGACACATAGATTTTCTCGCGATCTATGGGATAGCGCTGCGCCACATCTTCCAGCACGGCATCGGCAAATGGTACGTCCTCTGTGCTCGCGCGCCAAAAGCTCCAGGTCTTGTTGCGCCCGTTGGGGGTGACCAACAAAACCCCACGCCGCTTGGCAGAGGCCCCTACCCGGTCCGAGCGTTGCGGGTGAACCCCGTTTCGGGACCAGCCATGAAAATGCAGCAGCACCGGCAGCGGGCTTGCTCCATCCCACCCCTCAGGTTCCATCACATGGTAGGACCGCTCCCCCAGCGGGCAGGCCACATCACCGCCACAGGGTTCCACCTCTCCTTTCCATGGCCCCATGGCAAAAACAGCAGGAGCAAGAAGTGTCGCGGCAAGGGTGAGGGCAAATCGTTTCATGCCGCTGACACTACCCAAGGGAGAGGCGCTGTCACGTCACATATTTGTGGGAGCAGGCTTTTGACCAAAGCCAATGGTCTCAGCCTAGGTGCGGGCACCTATATAGGTGAGCCAGTTGGACAGCTCACGCATCCGCATCTGCGGGGCAAGATCCTCGGGCCGCGCGCCTAGGCGCCGTGCTGCATCCGCATCGACATCGGCTGACAACAGATCCGGCACCATGGCGGCGTGATCTTCTTTCAGGCGCAGAGCATTGGCAATCCGGCCCACATCCAGCGCCGTCATTTCCGGGTGATATTGCACGCCCCAGAAATCCACACCGTTTTGCTGATAGGCCATGGCCTGCACTTCGGAATGCCCGTTTGAAGCCAGCACCAAAGCGCCCTCGGGCAAACGGATCACCTCATGGAAATGCACACAGGGGCTGGCAAGGCCACAGTTGCGACCGGCAAACATCGGGTGCGTTTTGCCCGCGTCGGTGAAGGTCACGCCGGAGGCGAGGCCAAATTCAAGCCCATTGGGGGAGTCATCCACATGCCCGCCCAGCACCGAAGCGGCCAGTTGCATCCCATTGCATGATCCCCAGACCGGCAGTCCGGTGGCAAAAGCCTGCTCCATTGCGGCCCGCAGAGGCGCGGCGCGCGTGTCGCTGGTGGTCCAGTCCACACCGGAGCCGGTGAAAACGATGCCGTCCATCCCGTCAAAGACATCCGCTGCCAAAGGCGCCGCATAGGGGCTCACCACGCGCAGATGCGCATGCGGTGCCAGCGCGAGGAAGGCTTTGAGGAAATACGCCGCCGCGGACCGGCTCTGCGCCAGCAGCTCAGGTGTGTTGCTTTCGACAATCAAAATCCGTGTCACGGCGCGTCTCGTTTCGTCAGTCTTGCATGGGGGCAGAAAGGAAAGAGCGCCCGCAGGCGCTCTGAAGTCGTAGCTGTGTCTGCGTTTAGCGGGTCAAGCCACCATGCAGCGTGGGCTGGTCGAGGCTGGCAAAGCCGTAGTGCCGCAGCCAGCGCAGGTCGCTGTCAAAGAAGGCGCGCAGATCAGGAATGCCGTATTTCAGCATCGCCAGACGGTCGATGCCGATGCCAAAGGCAAAGCCCTGATATTCGTTCGGGTCAATGCCGCCCGCTTCGAGCACTTTGGGGTGCACCATACCGGAACCCAGCACTTCGAGCCAGTCGTCGCCTTCGCCAACCTTCACAGTGCCGCCTTCCCAGCTGCACTGGATGTCCACCTCGGCGGAAGGTTCCGTGAACGGGAAGTGGGACGCGCGGAAACGGGTTTTCACCTCGGTGCCAAAGAAGGCAGAGAAGAATTCTTCCAGCACCCATTTCAGGTTCGCCATGGAGATGTCCTTGCCAATCGCAAGGCCTTCGACCTGGTGGAACATTGGTGTGTGGGTCTGGTCATAGTCCGCGCGGTACACACGACCGGGGCAGATGATGCGGATCGGCGCGCCGGTTTTCTCCATCGAGCGGATCTGCACCGGGCTGGTGTGGGTGCGCAGCACATGTGGCGGGCGCTCGTCCCCTTCGGCGCGATGCGTGTAGAACGTGTCCATCTCGGCGCGAGCAGGGTGGTGGCCGGGAATGTTCAACGCATCAAAGTTGTACCAATCGGTTTCGATCTGCGGGCCTTCAGCCACGGCAAACCCCATATCGGCGAAGATCGCGGTGACCTCTTCGGTCACTTGGCTGATCGGGTGGATGGTGCCCACACGGCGGTTGCGCGCAGGCAGGGTCACGTCCAGCCACTCAGTCGCCAGACGTGCATCCAGCGCCGCATCGGCAAGCGCAACCTTCTTGGCCGCGAGGGCAGAGTTGATCTCGTTCTTCAGCGCGTTCAGCGCGGGGCCAGCCACCTGACGCTCTTCCGGGGTCATCTTACCCAACTCGCGCATTTTCAGACTGACTTCGCCCTTTTTGCCCACGGCCTGCAGGCGCAGCTCTTCCAGCGCGGCTTCATCCGCAGCTGCGGCAATGGCGTCGATATATTTGATGCGCAGATCGTCCATGGCAGGGCCGTCCCAAGTGAAGAAAATACCGCAGACCTCCTACCACAAGGCCTGTTGATTGCAAGCACCGAGGCGCGGGTGCCTCTATAGGCACCCGCCAGAAGGTGTCACTTCCAGATGTCAGCGTCCACACCACGCGCGATTTTGGCGTGCTCAGAGATGCTGAAGTTTGGCGTTTTGCCGGCTTTGCGCTGGGCCTGATAGTCCCGGGCCACACGCACCACGATGGGAGACAGCAGCGCCAGAGCGAACAGGTTCAGCAAGGCCATGATGCCAATCGCCATGTCCGCTGCGTTGAACACCACGGCGACGGACTGGCCTGCGCCCCAGAACACCACAAGCATCACACCCAACCGCAGGAGGTTCAGGCGGGCTTTGCTTGTCTGCTTGAGAAACGCCATGCCGCTCTCCGCGTAGCCGTAGCAGGCGATGATGGTGGTGAAGGCGAAAAGCAGAACCGCAAAGGCGATGAAGTAGATGCCAAATGGCCCAAGGAAGGCGGCGGCGGCCTGCTGGGTCATGGCAATGCCTTCCAGCGCGTTGCCTTCGGCATCCACCATTTTGTGCGCGCCGGAGACGATGATCATCACTGCCGTCGCGGTGCAGACAAGAATGGTGTCGATGAACACGCCAAACGCCTGCACAAAGCCCTGGGAGGCTGGGTGATTTGGCACCGGGGTGGCCGCAGCCGCGATGTTGGGCGCAGAGCCCATGCCCGCTTCATTGGAGAATAGACCACGTTTCACACCGTTCAAAAGCGCTGCGGTCATACCGCCTGCTGCGCCGCCTGCAGCTTCTTCAAGACCAAAGGCGCCGCGCACAATCTGCAGCAATACGCCGGGGATCTCGGCAAAGTTGGTCGCCAGAATGTAAAGCGCTACAATGATATAGGCCCCGGCCATAAACGGCACCAAGACTTCCGCCACGCGGGTGATAGAGCGGATGCCGCCAAAGATGACCACACCTGTTGCGATCGCAAGCAGGATGCCGGTGGTGGTTTTGGGGAGATCGAAGGCTTCGTTCATCGCCTGCGCGATGGAGTTGGACTGCACGCCGTTGACCACAAGGCCAAAGGCAAAGACCAGAAAGATCGAGAAGATCAGACCAAGCCAGCGCATGTTGAGACCGCGCGCCATATAGAACGCTGGGCCGCCGCGATACTGGCCGTCCGGACCGCGGGTTTTGTAGAGCTGCGCGAGTGTTGCCTCAGAGAATGAGGTCGCCATGCCCACCAGCGCCACAACCCACATCCAAAAGATCGCACCGGGTCCACCAAGAGAGATCGCCACAGCCACACCGGCGAGGTTGCCGGTGCCGATGCGGGAGGCGAGGCTGACGGCGAGCGCCTGAAACGGTGAAATGCCCGCGCTGTCTTGGCCGCGGGAGGCCACGGTCAGGCGGAATTGTTCGCGAAAGTTGGTGAACTGGATAAACCCCAGGCGCAGGGTAAAAAATAGTCCGCAGCCGATGAGCAGATATATCAGCAGGTACCCCCACAAGATCCCGTTGGTGGTGTTCACAACGGTTTCAGTTGAGGCCACGAGAGTGTTGGCAAAAGAGGCGAAGGCGCCCCCGGCTTCGGCGGCGTTTGATGTCGGTTCCATAGGCTTCCTGTGTCGTTTTCGCAGCGGGGCTGCGGTGCCGGGCACAAGCGAAGGCGGCCCGACTCAAATTGCGGCGCCTCCTTACGCCTCACAGAAAGAGGGGGAAATGGCTTTTCCCCCATTTGGGCTGATTTTACCCCTAAAACGCTGCGTAAACTGTTTTGATCAACCTGAGCGCACCAAAAGCGGCCCTAAGCTCGCCTTTGAGGTGGGGTGACGGTTGCGCCCAAAGACATGCACCTTGGTCGCCAGCTCGGGAAAATGCGCAAACATTTCCGCGCGTCCTGCTTGCGCGCATAGCGCTTTGGCCTGCGCATCGGGGTGAAAACACTGGCTCAGCACCCCGTCTCCGCTGACGATCTGGGGCGTTTCAAAGGCGAGGTGATAGTAGGTGATCTTGTCTATCTCTGCTGCGCGCACATCGCAATTGTCGACCAGGGCCTTGGCGGGCACCAAGATCTCTTCCTCGCCATAAAGCAGCTCTGCGCGCCAGCCTGTGAGCAGGACCAGATGATCCGGCGCCACCAGATGCGGCCTAAAGGCGCCAAAGGTCTCATGGGCAATCTGAACCGGCGCATATTGTCCCCGCGCGGGCAAAAGGCGCTTTCCGATCCACAAGATCGGCTGAGGCCCGTTGTCTCTGGTCCAGATCAGATCCCCTTCTTTCAGGGTTTCAATCAGCTGATAGCCCACCTCGGTGCGAATGCGGGTGCCTTCCGTGAAACAGGCGAGCCCACCGGTGGTGCGTATTTTGGCGATTGGGGTTGTGGCCTGGGCTGTGGTGGCGTAGGCGGTTGATTGTTCCGACACCAAAGGGGCGGGGTTTGCCCAGGATGTGCTTGCAGAGGAGCCGCATGACATCGCGCCTGCGGCCGCGCCGTCCACGGCCACCACCGGAGCAGAGTTTGCGCGTGTGTCAAAGAAACAGAGCACGCGGCCGCTCGAAAGATCCGTCAGAGCCACCGCCGTGATGCGCGTTTCCCGCGTGCTTTGGGCAAACAGAACCGGAAAGCGGGACGCAGAAATCACAAAGGTCTGCGTGTTTTTCTCTGAATGAATGAACGTCAGAACGCCAGCTTCGGTGAGCGTGATCTCTGTGCTGATATGCCCGTCGATCTGATAACAGGAAACAATGAAACCTGTGGCGTCTTCGTTTGGGTCCAGCGTGACCTCAATAAAATCCTCACCCCCGGTCGGATGGGTAAAGTCATTGGAAAAATGCAGCTCGCTGATACGCGCCATTAAAACCTCCAGATACTAACACTCATGCGGCAACACACGCCGCTGGCGACATCTTAGGGCTGAAATGGTGAATAAATCGTAATTTGTTTTTCTTTTGTTCTCTTATGTTCTGCTTGCTGACCTGATCCGTTCCGGTTTTGGCCGTGTTTCCAATGTGTCAGCTGGGAGAGCGGCCACAATAAAAAAGGCCCGGAGCTTGCGCTCCGAGCCTCTTAATCTTGGTGTCGTCTCGGCTTACGCAGCCAGAGCAGCTTTCGCTTGATCCACGATCGCGGTGAACGCTTCGGGCTCATGCACGGCCAGGTCGGCCAGAACCTTACGGTCCACTTCGATGCCAGCTAGGTTCAGGCCGTTGATGAAGCGGGAGTAGGTCAGCGCTTCGTCGTGTGCGCGGACAGCAGCGTTGATACGCTGGATCCAGAGCGCACGGAAATTACGCTTCCGGTTCTTACGGTCACGAGTTGCGTACTGGTTCGCCTTGTCAACTGCCTGACGTGCCACCTTGAAGGTGTTCTTACGACGGCCGTAGTAGCCTTTTGCGGCCTTGACGACTTTCTTGTGACGGGCGTGGGTTACGGTACCACCTTTAACGCGGGACATATATCAATCTCCTCTTAGCGGTCGTAGGGCATGAAGCCCTTGACGATCTTCGCGTCCGGTGCGGACAGCGTTGTGGTGCCGCGTGCATCACGCAGGAATTTGTTGGTGCGTTTGATCATGCCGTGGCGCTTACCGGCTTGGCCGGCTTTCACTTTGCCAGAGGCAGTGACCTTAAAGCGCTTTTTGGCGCTCGACTTGGTCTTCATCTTAGGCATTTCCGTCTCCTTTGTATTCGGTCGGTGACAAACGCGACTCGGCATGCCATCCAGCCGGTCGCGCGAATAGAGGCGCCGTATAGAGCGCTCATTGCTGTGGCGCAAGGGGTAATTCGCCGATTTCCTGCCGTTTGTCGCTATGACAGCGGCCTGTGGTGTCTCAGTGCAGGATGTCGGCAATCACGCGCACCACAACATTGGGCAACTCCCCAAAGCTGTAGCGCGCCGGATTGAGCAGCACGGCCAGCGTGATCACCGCCGCAGACAGCACAAACGCGGCCATCGGCGCGCGTGGAAAGCGGTCGTCCGCATAGGCGGAAATCATGGCTGGGATGGAAAACACCCCAACCAAAAGTCCGATGGTGATCAGATAGTCCGTGGTCATGCTGTGGTCCGGTTGTTACCGGCCGACGCTACTCCGACTCGACGTTGAAAATCAAACGCTCGTCACAGGGCGATACGCGCAGAATGTTCGTTGTGCCAGGCACATTGAACGGCAGACCTGCGGTCACAACGATCTGATCGCTCTCCTGCGCATAGCCAAGATCGCGCGCGGCGCGGGCCGAGGCCACAACCGCCATTTTAAAGCGGCTGACATTGGAAGTGATCACACAGTTGGTGCCCCAGCTCAGGGCCAGACGCCGCGCGGTGCCGCGCAGGCTGGTCATGGCGATGATCGGCACGCGCGGACGCTCCCGCGCAATCAACAGCGCCGTGGTGCCCGATTGACTGAAACAGCAGATCGCGGCGACCTGCGTTGTTTCCGCAATCTCGCGGGCCGCGGCCACGATCGCATCCGCCACGCCGGAACGCGGCTGCGTGCGGCTGGCTTCGATGATCTCGCGGTATGTCGGGTCGTTCTCCACTTCCACAGCCACGTTGTTCATCGTTGTAACCGCTTCAATCGGATAGCTGCCTGCCGCCGATTCGGCGGACAGCATGATCGCGTCAGAGCCTTCATAGATCGCAGTCGCCACATCCGAGATTTCCGCGCGGGTCGGCATCGGGCTGTCGATCATGCTTTCCAGCATCTGGGTTGCCACAATCACCGGCTTGGCTACATGGCGGCACTTCCGCACCAGTCGTTTCTGGATCGGAGGTACGGCGCTGACCGGCAGTTCCACACCCAGGTCGCCACGCGCCACCATGATCCCGTCAGAGACCGCAAGAATATCGTCAAAGGCTTCCACGGCGGCCGGCTTTTCAATCTTGGACAGGATCGCCGCGCGTCCCTGCGCCAGCTCGCGTGCCTCGGTCACATCTTCCGGGCGCTGCACAAAGGACAGCGCCAGCCAGTCCACGCCAAGACCGCAGACAAATTCCAGATCGTCCCGGTCCTTGTCTGACAGCGCGGCCAGCGGCAGCACCACGTCAGGCACGTTCACGCCCTTACGGTTGGAGATCGTGCCGCCCGTGGTCACGACACAATTGGCAAAATCATCGCCGCAGTCTTCGACCTTCAGGCGGATCTTACCGTCATTCACCAGAAGGTTCGCGCCGGGCTTGAGCGCGGCGAAAATTTCCGGGTGCGGCAGGCAGACGCGATGGATGTCGCCTTCTGCCGTGTCCAGATCGAGGCGGAACTTGGCACCTTCTACGAGGTCTTCAGCGCCATTGGCAAAAACGCCCACACGCAGCTTCGGACCCTGAAGGTCGGCCAGAATGGCAATCGGGCTTTGCAGGTCTTTTTCCACCTGACGGATGATGCGGTGCTTTTCGCGGATTTCTTCGTGACTGCCGTGGCTCATGTTGAGCCGGAAGACATCGGCACCCGCTTCGTGCAGGGCGCGGATCATGTCATAGGTTTCAGAGGATGGGCCCAGAGTGGCCACGATTTTCACGTTTCTCAGTCGTCGCATGATCGGTCTTTCTTTGGCTTTGCCTGTCGGGCGCGCGGTCATTCCGTTTCGGGATGTCTTGCGGTTTGCGCTACATGTTAACGCTAACAAATGCAAGTTTTACCTCTATGGAATTCCTTTTTAGGTCGAACTCTCTTAACTCAGTGCAAATAGCAATGACAGGCCCATGACATACACTCCTTTTTCTATCTATGGCGCGGATCGCCCCGCGCGTTGGCTCATCACCTGTGACCACGCCTCCAACCATGTGCCCAGCGACATCGCGGGCGGCGACCTTGGTTTGCCAGCCGAAGATATGGCGCGCCACATCGCCTATGATGTGGGAGCTCGCGGCACGTCTCTGCGATTGGGGGAGCTGCTTGATGCGCCGGTGATCTGTACCAATTTCTCGCGCCTCTGTATTGATCCCAACCGGGGCATGGATGATCCAACACTTGTGATGCGGCTGTGTGATGGCTCCGTCATTGAGGGCAACCGTCATGTGAATGACGCCGAGATCGCCCGCCGGGTTGAGGCGCACTACAAGCCCTACCACGAAGCGCTGGAGGGACTTGCCGCTGCACGGACGGCCCCTGTGATCATCGCCATGCACAGCTTTACGCCCCAATATAAAGGCCGCGCACCGCGCCCATGGGAAATCGCCGTGTTGCATGCCAAACCCGAAAACCGCTTTGGCCACGCCCTTCTGTCGCACCTTTCCAAAGAGCGCGATCTGACCGTTGGCGACAACGAGCCCTATGACGGCGATTTGCCCGGTGACAGCATCGACCAGCACGCGCTGCAATCTGGCCGCCTGAACGCGCTGATAGAGTTGCGCAACGATGAGATTGAAACAGCTGAGCAGCAAAACCAATGGGCGGAGCGGCTCGCTGTGATCCTGCAGGAAACCCTTGAGGAAAGCGGCCTTTAACCTCTTGCGCTAAGTATCGCCTCCCTTGTTCCAGACCGTTGCCATCCCCATATTTTGGGTAAGGAAACGCTGCTGCCACAAAGGAGGCTCACAATGTCCCATGCAATGCTCACAAGCTTCTTCGGCTGGATGACTGTGCTTCACGTCGCGCTCCTGTTGGTCGCATCCATTGGCATCTATGGGATGCGGGGGCGGGTGACGGCCATTCATGCGCGGCTCACCGGCGTGCCTCAAGACAGCCTGGCGCCGCTCTACTTCCAGTGGCTTGGCGCCTATAAGCTGCTGATTTTTGTCTTCGCATTGGTGCCGTGGATTGCCCTACGGCTCCTCTGACCGGCTTGCTGCGCGTCTCTGCGCTTGTTAGGCCTTGAAAAACACCCTGCTCTGAGGAGAGTGACATGGACGAGCAAACTCAAATCGAACTGGAAGCCGCAGCATTCCGCACGTTGCGCGCGCATCTGATGGAAAAGCGCACCGATGTGCAGAACATCGACATGATGAACCTTGCCGGATTCTGCCGCAACTGCCTGTCGCGCTGGTATCAGGAGGCCGCCAATGAGCGCGGCATCGAAATGGGTAAGGAAGAGGCGCGTGAGCTGTTCTACGGCATGACCATGGCAGAGTGGAAAGCCAACTACCAAACAGACGCCAGCCCGGAAAAGCAGAAGGACTTTGAAAAAGCCTTCGCAGAGAATGTCGGCAGCGAAGGTAAGTAAGCGCCTTTGAGCGGGCCGAGCGTGCGGTAAATCTACATCACGCTTGGCCAACTATCTGAGCACTAGGCGATTTTGCCTGCTTTGGCCACATTGTTGCCCTCTTCCATCCGCACCGTGCAGTGGGGCGTGGAGGAATGAAGCGATGATTACACTGCTGACACTAAGCGCATGTATGGGCCTTGGCCTAATGGCGCGGGGCTTTGACCCCAACGAAAACAGCGACACCCGCTAAAACAAATTCCCGCCAAAACGAGAGACCGTAACCTCAGCCAAACCTCGCCGCAATGAGGCCTATCGGCTGAGCTCATGCTCATAGCGTTGTTTGGCAATCTCTTCGTTTTGTGTGGATTTTTTGTGGTTGGACAAGGCGTTTTCCACGTAATCCAGATGCGCAATCACCGCGTTGCGTGCGCCTTTGGCATCACGCGCCTGCAGCGCTTTGTTGATGGCCCGGTGCTGCTCCAGCAACTCGCCCCGGGTTGTGCGCTGCTTGAACATGATCATGCGGTTATAAAACACACCTTCACGCAGCAACTGATACATCGAACGCATCATATGCAGCATGATCACATTGTGACTCGCCTCAATGATCGCCAGGTGAAAATCCGCATCCAGCTGCGCTTCATCCGTGGGATTGCGCTTGGGGTGGGCGGCTTCCATCTTGTCAAACACCGCCTGAATGACCTGCAGATCCGTATCAGATGCCAGCATCGCGGCGCGTTCTGCGGCCAACCCCTCCATGTCACGGCGGAAAGCGATGTAGTCAAACACCGCCTCATCATGGGCCGAAAACAATTGCACCAAAGCTTGCGAAAACGCGCTGCCCAGAACATCGGCGACAAAAATGCCCGCCCCGGCTTTGGACGTCAGCAGCCCTTTGTCCTGCAGCATCGCAATCGCTTCACGCAGGCTCGGGCGCGAAACACCCAGCCGATCGCTCAGTTCCCGTTCGGCCGGAAGCCGCTCTCCGGGGCGCAAAATCCCCCGCAGGATCAGCAACTCGATCTGTCGCACAACGGAGGTGGAGAGTTTTTCTGGCTGAACCTTTTGAAACGGCATGACTTTCCTTCTGGCCCAAAATGAGCACATCAAACTGGTCAGGTAATTTGACCACGCCATTCCACAGAGGGCAAGCCCCGTTGGATCACTGCTTAGGTGAGGGTCTTTGTCATAAAGATTGAAGAACTGTTGGCTTCATAGTCCCCAAATGGCCCGCAATCTTCAAATCCATGCGTATGATAGAGGCTGTGCGCCTCGCTCAGCTTGTCTCCGGTTTCAAGTTTCAGCTCTGCAAGGCCTTGATCCCGTGCGGCCGTATCAAGCTGCGCCATGAGCTTATGGGCAATGCCTTTGCCGCGGGCCTCTGGGTCAACAAACATGGATTTGATCTCGCCATAGGCGCCTTTGTTCGCAAGCGCGACGCAGCCCAATGTGGTGTCGCCTTCTTTGGCCACAAAGAAGCTGATTTCCGGAACACACAGCTCATCAATCGATAGAAAGTGATTGTCCTCAGCCGCAAACAGGCTCTGCATCAGCGCATGGCTGGCCTGCAGCAGCGCGGTCGCCTGCGGATCGCGTGGATCACCAGGCACGACTGCAATCTGCGATGTGTCTTGTGCCATGTTTGCCCCCTGTCATTGCAAGCTGTCATCTGACCTTGCGGTTGTCTGGCAGCAGTTCTCAGCCAAGTCCAGAAGAGACGTGCCCATAGGGAGGTTTTGTACCACCCTTTCGCTGTCCGGTCCTTGCGATTGCATAGAATCATGGCGCTTTGCGCGATCAGCTTTGTCGAGCTTTTTATGCGCCTGCGCAGGGCTATCTTCACCTAAGTAGCAATATCTCGTGGATAAATCCGCCGCCTTTGCCACATCATGTGGTTTGCCGTTGACTCCCCGCCACAAGCCTTTGCAGACTTCTCAAAATCACGGGAATCATAGGGCCGCAGATAATTTGCGCTTCTCCAAACTCAGACTAACAGGCTTCAAAAGCTTCGTGGATCCCACCGATCTGATCATCGCTGATGGTCTGACCGGCGTTGTGGGACCAAACGGCTGTGGCAAGTCCAATCTGCTGGAGGCCCTGCGCTGGGTCATGGGAGAAAACCGTCCAAAGGCCATGCGCGGTGGCGGCATGGAGGATGTGATTTTTGCCGGTGCGGCCACGCGCCCCGCTCGCAACTTTGCCGAAGTGTCGCTGCAGATCGACAACTCCGAACGGCTGGCTCCGGCAGGCTTTAACGATGATGACGCGCTCGACATTGTGCGCCGCATCACCCGTGACGTGGGCAGCGCCTATAAGGTGAACACCAAAGATGTGCGCGCCCGCGATGTGCAGATGCTTTTTGCCGATGCCTCAACCGGCGCGCATTCTCCGGCCTTGGTGCGGCAGGGGCAGATTGCCGAGCTGATCAACTCCAAGCCCAAGGCCCGCCGCCGCATTCTGGAAGAAGCGGCAGGCATTTCCGGCCTCTATCAGCGCCGCCATGAGGCCGAGTTGAAGCTCAAAGGGGCTGAAACCAATCTCGCGCGTGTCGATGACGTGATCGAGCAATTGGCCAACCAATTGAGCCAGCTGGCGCGTCAGGCCCGACAGGCGGCGCGTTACCGTGCGATCGGGGATGAGCTGCGTCAGGCCGAAGGGCTGTTGCTCTATCGCCGCTGGCGCGAAGCTGATGAGGCCCGTGCGAAGGCGGACGACGAACTGCGTGAACGCACCACCTTGGCCAGTCAGGCGGAAATCGCGGCCCGCGCTGCGGCCAAAGAACGGGTGGCACGCGATGATCTTGTGCCGGGCAAGCGCGAAGAAGAAGCCATCGCCTCTGCGATCCTGCAGCGCCTGCAGGTGCAGCGCGACAGCCTGAACGATCAGGAAGCCCACGCGCTTCAAATCATTGAAACGCTCAAGAATCGCATTCTGCAACTCAGCCGTGATATGGAGCGCGAGGCCGGTCTGAACCGCGATGCCGTTGACACCATTGAGCGGCTGGAATGGGAGCAGCGCGAGCTGGGTAAGGCCAGCGAAGGCCACGCGGAGAAGCTCGAAGCGGCCTCTGATGAATCCCGTGAAGCTGCCAGCGTGTTGCAAGACCGCGAAGCCGAGCTTTCCCAGCTGACCGAAGATGTGGCCCGTTTGGCCGCGCGCCACCAATCCGCGCAGCGTCTGCTGCACGACAGTCAGAAGACGCAGGAAAAAAGCGAAGCGGAAGCCGCCCGCGCCCGCGCTGCGGTTGCGGAGTCCAAAGACGCCCTCAGCCGTGCGGCTGAAGAGCTGGAGACCGCACGCGAGGCCGAAGAAGAGGCGATTGAGGCGGCGCAAGACGCCGAGGAACGGCTCGCAGCCGTCGAAGAAGAGCGCGCGGAAACCCAATCCCGTGAGGCCGAAGCCCGCGCCGAGCGCTCTGAGGCTGAAGGCGAACTCAACGCGCTCAGGGCGGAAACCACGGCTTTGGCCAAGCTCGTAGAGCGCGACACCGCTGAAGGTGGTCAGATTCTGGATCGGCTTCAGGTGCAGCAGGGCTTTGAGAAAGCGCTGGGCGCAGCCTTGGCGGATGACCTGCGCGCGCCGGAGGTGGAAGAAGAGGGGCCATCCGGGTGGTACGTGCTGCCGCAATACGGTGATGTGCAGCCGCTGCCCGATGGGGTCACCTCGCTGACCCAGCACGTTTCCGTGCCTGAGGTGCTTGAGCGCCGTATGAGCCAGATCGGTCTGGTCGCCACCGAAGATGCCTTGCAGCTGCAGCCGCTGTTGAAGCCGGGTCAACGCCTTGTCTCTATCGAAGGCGACCTGTGGCGGTGGGATGGGTACCGCGCCTGGGCCGAAGATGCGCCGAGCGCGGCCGCGCTTCGCCTGCAGCAACTCAACCGCCTTGAGGAACTCAAACAAGCCATGGCCAGCGCCACCGCGTGTACCGATGGGGCCGTGGATGCCCATGAAACGCTGCAAAACCGCTTGCGGGAATTGTCTGACATTGATCAGGCCGCCCGCGAAGCCCGCCGTGCTGCTGACCGGGCCGTGGCGGATGCCAACCGCGCCTTGAGCCGGGCGGAGGCGGATCGCAATCTGGCTGAAGGCAAGCTGGAAAGCCTTGGCCTTGCGGTGACGCGCCACGAAGAAGAGGCCATGGCCGCGCGTGCGCAACTAAATGAGGCGGAACGCGCCTTGGCGGATCTCGGCGATCTGGATGCCGCGCGTCAGGGCGTTGAAGACATCAAAATGACGGTCGAAGCCGCCCGCATCATGATGATGTCACGCCGCTCTGCCCATGATGAGCTGCGCCGTGAGGGCGAGGCGCGACTGAAGCGCTCTCAAGAGGTGATCAAAGAGATCAGCGGCTGGCGCCACCGCCTTGAGACCGCTGAAAAACGCATGAACGAACTCGGGGAGCGCAAAGACAGTTCCGAAGAGGAGTTGATTGATGCAGGTGCCGCTCCTGAAGAGATCGCAGCCAAGCGTGAAGAGCTGACCGATGCCATCGAGGCCGCCGAAGAGCGCCGCCGCACCGCCGCGGATGCCTTGGCAGAGGCGGAAGGTGCGCTGCGTGAGGCGGAGCATGCGGAGCGGGACGCGGAACGCGCGGCCAGTGAGGCCCGTGAGGCCCGCGCGCGATCTGAAGCGCGCGCAGATGCGGCGCGCGAGACCGTGGTCTACGCAGCGGAACGGATCATGGAAGAGCAGGAAGTCACACCTGCGGACCTTCTGGAACGCCTTGCAGTGGAGCCAGACAAAATGCCGGACGCAGGTGACATTGAAGCCGATGTGAACCGCCTCAAGCGACAGCGCGACAGCCTTGGCGCGGTCAACCTGCGCGCCGAAGAAGACGCCAAAGAGGTGCAGGAAGAATATGACGCGCTGACCAGCGAGAAATCCGATCTCGAAGCCGCGATCAGCACCCTGCGCAGCGGCATTGCCAGCCTTAACAAAGAGGGGCGCGAGCGTTTGCTTACAGCCTTTGAGCAGGTCAACAGCAACTTCTCTCTGCTGTTCCGCCATCTGTTTGGCGGGGGCGAGGCCAATCTGGTTCTGGTGGAAAGCGAGGATCCGCTGGAGGCAGGCCTTGAAATCATGTGCCAGCCGCCGGGTAAGAAGCTCTCCACCCTGTCCCTGCTGTCCGGCGGGGAACAGACCCTCACCGCCATGGCACTGATCTTTGCGGTGTTCCTGGCCAATCCGGCCCCGATCTGTGTGCTGGATGAGGTCGACGCACCGCTGGATGACGCCAATGTTACGCGGTTCTGCGACCTCTTGGACGAGATGTGCCGCCGCACCAACACGCGGTTTTTGATCATCACCCACCACGCTGTCACCATGGCGCGGATGGATCGCCTTTTTGGCGTGACCATGGTGGAGCAGGGCGTGAGCCAGCTTGTGTCGGTTGATCTTAAGGCGGCAGAGACGCTGGTGGCGTAACGCTCAGGGGCCAGTCCCCTCTTGGCCTGACGGCCAATTCACCCCGAAGTATTTTTGGCAGAATGAAGAGGCTCACCGCTTTGTGACGCAGCAACTCCGCCCGCTCGGTTTAAGGTTGCGGCATGGAGGATGCGTGATGCGGATGATGATCGGGGTTTTGATGCTGTTGGCCGCGCCAGTGGCCGCACAGGACTGGAAAACCCAGCCCGGCGACACAGCTTTTGACAGCGCAGGCCTGACCGAGCGCCTGTCAGGACAGACCTTGGTTTTCTTTGACAATGGGCGGTCGGTCTTTGAAAGCAATGGCCAGTATCAATACACCTATGGCGGTGGCGGGACCTGGTACGGCCATTGGAAGGCCGCCGCGGACAGCACGTTTTGCGTGACTTTTGTCACCGGCGTGGAGCGCTGTGACCGCATTGTTGAAAACGGCGGCCGCCTCGTGCTGCAGACCAAAGACGGCATGCGCTTTCCAGTGCGCGAGGTTGTCGCGCACTCCTGATCCAGCTTTTAGAGCGCGTTCAGCAATTGCTGCGTGGGCCAGGCATCCGCAGGCAGGCCCAACCGCTGTTGTTCCGCCTGCACCGCACGGCGGGTCAGCTTGCCGAGAATGCCATCCACCTTGCCAACATCATGGCCGCGCGCCTTGAGTTTGGTCTGCAATTGCTTCATTTGCGCGCCGCTCAGACCGGGATCGGCATTGCCCGCGTCATAGCGCGCCGCCCCTTCCAGACGGGTGGCAAAATAGGCCGCAGTGGTCACATAGACAAAGCTTTGGTTCCATTCAAAATACACATTGAAGTTGGGATAGGCGAGGAAGGCCGGTCCCTTGCGCCCTTGTGGCAGCAACAGTGACGCAGGCAGGTTGGCCAGCTGTCCTTCGCGGGGTTTCACCCCCATCTTGGCCCATTGTTTTGCAGGCAATGTGGTGTCCAGCCCGGACTTGGACCAATCCAGATTGGCGGGCACTGTGACTTCCTGCAGCCAAGGCTCGCCCGCGCGCCAGCCGAGATGGGAGAGCATCTTACCGCCAGACATCAGCGCATCCTGCGGCGATGTCTTGAGGCTCACTTTGCCGTCGCCATCACCATCCACGCCGTTCTCGATGATGTCTGCTGGCAGCATCTGCACCATGCCAATCTCACCGGCCCAGGCGCCTGTGGTTTTGGTCGGGATGAAGTTGCCGCGTTTGTACAGCTCCAGCGCCGCAAACACCTGTGGGCGGAACAGCTCCGGGCGACGGCAATCATGGGACAGGGTCACCAGAGAGTTCAACGTGTTGAAATCCCCCTGAAACGCGCCGTAGTCGGTTTCAAATGCCCAGAACGCGAGCAGTACGCCGCGTGACATGCCATATTGGCGCTCGATACGATCAAAGGTGCTGGCATATTGCTGCGCCTTTTTGCGGCCAACATTGATGCGGTTCTGGCTAATCAGGCGCTGGCTGAAATCCAGAAACGGACGTTGAAACACGCCTTGGCTGCGGTCCGCTTTGATGGTGGCCGGGTCTTGGCGCACATTGGCAAAAAACGCGTTCACCGTGCTTTTGTCATAGCCTTTCGCGCGGGCTTCCTGCTTCAGACCGCTGACGAAGCTGTTAAACGACCCGCCGCATTGCGCGATTGCGGTGCTGGCGGTGGTGATGGAAAGAAACGCGGCGGCAAGCGCAGGCAAAAGACGCATCTGAAAGTCCCTGAAGCAAAATTTGCGTTCAGACATAGCCAGAGGCGTCTGGCTGGGCAAGCGCTCAGAGCAGGGCCAGTATCAAGGCTGCCGCGAGCGTGATGCCCCAACTGCGCCACAGCGCGCCACAGGCGGCGTCCACATCATCGGGCCCGAGTTCTTTGCGGCCCTCAGGGTTCACAAAGGGAAAGCTCTGCATCTTGCCGTCATAAGCACGCGGCCCCGCCAGAGAGATGCCGAGCGCGCGGGCCATGGCGGCCTCAGGCCAGCCCGCATTGGGCGAGCGGTGCAGGCGCGCATCCGCTTTGATGGCCTGCCACTGGGACAGCCCTGCATGGCTGGCGGCAATCAGGGCTGCGGTGATGCGGGCAGGCACCCAGTTCAGCACGTCGTCAAGCCGCGCAGCGGCCCAGCCAAAGTGCAGATATTTCTCAGAGCGGTAGCCGATCATGCTGTCTGCGGTGTTCACCACCTTATAGACCAGCAGGCCGGGCAGCCCGCCAATAAGGAACCAGAAGGCCGGGGCAATCACCCCGTCGCTCAGGTTTTCCGCACCGGATTCGATGGCGGAGCGCGCCACCGCACTTTGATCCATATGGGCGGTGTCGCGGCTGACAATCCGCGCCACCATGCGCCGCCCATCCCCGAGCGACAGCCGCAGCCCGTCGCCCACGGCGCGCACATGATCCACCAGTGAGCGCTGCGCCAGCAGGATCGCCGCGATCAGCAGCTCCGGCAGCCAGCCAAACAGCCCAATCACCTTGCCAAGCACCATGGCGCCGATGACCAGACCAACCACCACAAGCGCGCCTTTGACGCGGCCAGCCTCACCGGTGTTGAAGCGTGCATCGGCGAGGCCAATCACTCGGCCCATCAGAACCGCCGGATGGGGCAGGCGTTGCCAAAGCCAGCGTGGCTCCCCAAGCGCGGCATCCAGAAGCATCGCACCAACCAAAACACATGCCGTGCTCATGCGCCTGCCTCCATTGTTGTCAATGCATTCTCAAGCTGTCCCAAGCGATCCGGCGCAGGCAGGCCAAGGCGCAGGAATGTCTCCGAATATGGGAAAACCCGTGTCCAGATGTGGTGTTCAGCGAGTTGTTCCTGCCATTTGGCTGCATCCGGCACGTCATAGAGACGGAACAGCGTGGTGCCGCCCACAACCCGCGCGCCTTTGGCTGCCATCAGCGCATCCAGACGGTCACTGTCTTTGCTCAACCGCGCGCGTGTATCCGCGGCCCAGCTGTGATCCTGCAACGCCGCTGCACCGGTGCGCAACGCCGGGCCGGAGACTGCCCAGGGGCCGCTCAGGGCGTTTAGCTTGGCGATGGTGTCAGGTGTGGCAATCGCAAAGCCGAGCCGCATCCCAGCCAGCCCCCAGAACTTGCCAAAACTTTTGAGCACGATCCGCCCCGGCTGATCGGCCAGATGCACGAGGCTGTCATCCGGGCAGACGTCACAAAAGCTTTCGTCGATCACCACCAACGGCGCATCCACATCTTCTGCCTGCCAGCGTTTGCCGGTGGGGTTGTTGGGATGTACTAGCACCCGCGCATCAGGTGCGCTGTTGCCAAAGGCCCAGCCCTGCGCGGCAAAGGCGGCGGCATGTTCATTGTAGGTTGGGGCAGGGATGTCCACGATGCCCGCTGGCATGAGAGCGGGAATACGTGCGATCAGAGCCGAGGCCCCGGGAGCCGCAAGGATCGCAGCACCCTCCGGCACCTGCCAGAAATCCCGCGCCGCGCGGATCAGCGCATCCTGCGCCGCCTGATCTGGCAGATCATTCCAATCCGCTGCGGTAAACTCTGGCAAAGGATAGGGCACAGGGTTGATCCCGGTGGAGAGATCCAGCCAATTGTCGCGCGTGCCACCCCATCTGGCCACCGCTGCATCAATGCCGCCGCCATGATCGCGCGGCAGCATGACTGAAACCAATTCTCTTCCCGCCTGCATCGCGCCGCGCTCCTCTTCGTTCAGAGCGCGGCTACACCACGAAGGCGGCGTTTGGCAAGCGGTGCTCAGCCGCGCCCGTGCGGTGCGTCAAAATCCAGTACCGGATTGATCGGCACAATACGGTGCGGATTGATGCTTTCATGGCTGCGGTGATAGTGACCCACGATGTGATCCATGTTCACGGTCTCAGCCACACCTTCCACTTGATAGAGCTCGCGTGTGTAGCCCCAGAGGTTCGGGTAATCGATCAGGCGTTTGCGGTTGCATTTGAAATGCAGGTGGTAGACCGGATCAAAACGCACAAGCGTGGTGAAGAGCCGCCAATCCGCTTCGGTGATGTGATCGCCCATCAGATAGCGGTTTTGCGACAAGCGCTCTTCCAGCCAGTCCAGCGTGTCAAACAACGGATGCACAGCGGCGTCATAGGCCGCTTGTGAGGTGGCAAAGCCGCTTTTGTAAACGCCATTGTTGACCGTGTCATAGATCCGCACGTTGACCGCTTCGATCGCGTCACGCTCGGCCTCAGGCCAGAAATCCAGTGTATTGCCGGTCAGCCCGTCAAAGGCGCTGTTGAACATGCGGATGATCTCGGAGCTTTCATTGCTCACAATGGTTTCCCGCTGTTTGTCCCAAAGAATTGGCACGGTCACGCGGCCTGAGTAGCTCGCATCCGCCTTGGAATAGAGACTGTGGGCAAACGGCAGGCCATAAAGCGTGTCGCCTGTCGCGCCGGCATCGTCTTTCTCAAAGGTCCAGCCTTCGCTCAGCATGTCGGGATGCACCGCCGAAATGCTGATGTGATCCTCAAGCCCTTTCAGCTTGCGAAAAATCAGCGTGCGATGCGCCCAAGGGCAGGCATAGGACACATAAAGGTGATAG
Source organism: Shimia sp. R9_3 (assembly GCF_017743755.1). Lineage (NCBI taxonomy): Bacteria > Pseudomonadati > Pseudomonadota > Alphaproteobacteria > Rhodobacterales > Roseobacteraceae > Shimia > Shimia sp. R9_3. The sequence goes on from NZ_JAGHRP010000001.1 coordinate 689,455, forward strand.
CGACCGCTCTCGGCCTTGAAGCCATCCGTGCCGCTGGGCCCGGAGCTGCCATCCGCGGTGATCCAGTTGCGAAACTGCGATTGCGAACGCACAAATTTGCCGCCCGTGGACTTGGTGTCATACCATTGATCGGTCCATTTCCCATCAACCAAAAGCCCCATGGCGTGCTCCCTTCCGAGGTGGTGTCGTCATCGATGTTGCTCAGTAATCTAGTGGCCACAGCGGCGTCATAACACCGGCATACCCGCGCGCTGGCTGCGCATTTTTGCACAGAAGAACCGGGTAAGACCGCTTGGGATATCGCGCTTTTACAAGGCGTTGCCTTTCCGAACGGTGGCGTATGTTTACAAAATCTTCGCTTGACCCAGCTCTAATGGGTCGCGACGATGGAGGCCGATTTTGGAGATTCTCGATGAGTACATTCGTTTCCGCTGAAGTGCAGGCTGGCCTGGATGCCGCCCGCAAGAAAGCCCTGAAACAGCGCCATCGCCTTCGTATAGAAGCTGATGGTCAAAGCATTCGTGTGCTGCGTCATTGGGAAACCGGTTTCACGCTGGATGCCGAAACCGCACCACATCTGCGTGGGCTGGTTGATCTCTATGACGGCAGCAAACACCTGTTTCAATGTCTGGTGATTGCCGCAGATGAAGAACACGGCGAAATGCGCTATGAGTTCAAGCGCTCCACCCCGGCAATGGAACGTGCGCCGGTCGATTTTTATCAGGAAGAGCCCTCGCCGGTCGCTCTGCTGGAACAGCAGAGCTGATCCGCACTGCAGTTAGCGCCCGGCCCGTTTGAGTAGCGAGCAGGGCGCTTTTGTTTTACTGCATATCAGCGAATGCCGCGCGCAGACGGCTTGCGGCCTCTTCCACGCGCGCCCGCGGCGTGGCGATATTGAATCGCAGGAAGTTCTCGCCGCCTTTGCCAAAGGTTGGCCCGTGGTTCACCGCGATGCGGGCATCTTGCTCCACCCGTTTGGTGAACTCGGCCCGCGACATGCCGGTGTCGGTGAAATCCACCCAGCTGAGATATGTCGCCTCAAGCGGCATGGAGGCCACGCCCGGAATATCCGCAATTGCCGCATCCAGAATCTTCCGGTTGCCATCCAGATAGGTGATCAGATCATCCACCCAGGCGGCACCATCCGGCGAATAGGCCGCTTCCGCCATGAACAGGCCAAAGCTGTTGGGCGACAGTCCAAGCGCGGCCATGCGGGTGGCAAACTTGGCGCGCAGCGCCGGGTCCGGAATGATCACATTGCCGGAATGGCTGCCCGCGATGTTGAACGTCTTGGTGGTGGCGGTCATCATCACCAACCGGTGCAGAATGCTCTCATCCACGTTGGTCATCGGGATATGGGTGTGCCCCGGGTAGACCAGATCGTGGTGGATTTCATCAGACACCAGAATGAGATCGTGGCGTTTGCAGAAATCGGCCACGCCTTGCAGCTCTTCGCGGGTCCAGACACGGCCACCGGGATTGTGCGGCGAACACAGAATGAACATGGTTTCATGTCCCTGCATCTGCGCATCCCAGGCTGCAAAATCCATCTCATAGCGCCCCTCGTTCAGCGCCAGCGGGCATTCCACCACCTCGCGGCCTGCCGCAGTGATGACCCGCGCAAAGGCGTGATACACAGGCGTGGTCAGCACAACGCCATCGCCCGGCTTGGTAAAGCTGTCCACACACATGCCGGTGCCATTCACCAGCCCATGGGTGGTGAAGACAGATGCCGGATCCACCTCCCAGCCGTGCCGGGTCTTCATCCACCAACAGATCGCTTCGTTATACGCGGTCTCATCGCCGTAATAGCCATAGATGCCCTGCGCTTGCATTTTGGCAATTGCATCCGCCACACATTGCGGCGGGCGGAAATCCATATCCGCAACCCACATGGCGATCCCGTCATCGGCCGGCACGCCATAGATCTGCTCCATCATGTCCCATTTCACAGAGTGGGTGCCAAAACGGTCGATGATTTCGTCAAAACTCATGTGGTGCGTCCTTTGCTTAACATCGCAAGGCACGCTAGCGAAAAGCGGGCGCGGCGCAACCCATCTTGCAAAAAACCCACATCTGCGCTCTTTGGAATTGAGGATATTTTGTCTGATGCCGCTCTAGTGAATTGTAATTGCGCATCTATTGAGGGGCTCGCGGGCGGTCTGTGTCAGAAAAGCCGCTTTCTCCAGCCTTTGGGCGCTATTGCACGGAGCCTAACCCGTTGCGCGCAGGGCGCGTCTGTCCTAGATGAGGGCCATGATTAAGCCCATTCTCATCCACCCCGATCCGCGCCTTAAAAAACTCTGCGCGCCCGTTGCCGATCTGAGCGACGATCTGCGCACATTGGCCGAAGACATGCTGGAAACCATGTATGACGCGCCGGGCATCGGCCTGGCCGCGCCGCAGGTTGGCGTGCTTGAGCGCCTGATCGTGATGGATTGCATCAAAGAGGGCGAGCCGGAACCGGTGGTGATGTTCAATCCTGAGGTGCTGTCCAGCTCTGAGGATCTGAGCGTCTATGAGGAGGGCTGCCTGTCTATCCCGGAGCAGTTTGCCGAAGTCACCCGCCCCGCTGAAGTGCGTGTGGGCTGGATCGATATGGATGGCAATCCGCAGGAGAAAGATTTCGATGGCCTTTGGGCGACCTGCGTGCAGCATGAAATCGACCACCTCAACGGCAAGCTCTTCATCGATTATCTTGGCCCGATGAAGCGCCAGATGATGACCCGCAAGTCTCAAAAGCTGAAGCGCGAGCTGGCACGCGGATGAGCATTCTGCCGCTGGTCTTCTATCCCGACGCGCGGCTGGCGCAGCCCTGCGCCCCGGTAACAGATCCGGTCACCGACGAAGACCTGCGCCCCCTGATCGCAGATATGTTTGACACCATGTATGCTGCTCCCGGTCGCGGCTTGGCCGGGCCACAGGTGGGCGTGATGAAACGTGTCTTTGTGATGGATTGCACCTGGAAAGAGGGCGCAGACACGCCAATGACTTTTCTCAATCCGGAGATCATCGCGCAGAGTGAGGATGAGGATACGCTTGATGAAGGCTGCCTCTCGATCCCTGATCTGATGGTGCCTGTTGTCCGCCCCGCGGCGATCACAGTGCGGTGGATGGATGAGCTTGGCGGCACGCATGAGCGTAATTTTGACGGCTTTGAAGCCCGCTGCATTCAACACGAAATGGATCATCTTGACGGCCGCGTGACGCTTGATCACCTATCCGAGCCCGCCCGCACCGAGATTTTGCAAGGATATACCGCCCCATGACTGTTCGCCCCTGCCTGCCTTGGCCAGACAAACGCTTGCGCACCGTTTCCGAACCCGTGGCAGAGATCACCGATGAGGTTCGTCAGGTCTGGGATGATCTGATTGACACCATGTACGCCATGCCCGGCGTTGGCATGGGCGCCAACCAGATTGGTGTACTCAAGCGCCTGATCGTGGTCGACGCCACCGAAGAGGGCAATCAGCCGATCCGCATGGCCAACCCGGAAATCCTGCACGCCTCGGTTCAGCCGCGCGAGCATGAAGAGGCGAGCCCGAACCTTGTGGGTGTTTCTGCCAAAATCTCCCGCCCCCGCGCGGTGACCGTGCGCTATATGGATGAGTCCGGTCAGACCGTTGAGAAAGACTTTGTCGGCCTCTGGGCCACCTCCGTGCAGCACCAGATCGACCACATCAACGGCAAGATGTACTTTGATCACCTTAGCAAAACCAAACGCGCGATGTTGATCAAAAAAGCTCAGAAACGCCGCTGACGCCCAACTTCCATTCCACGCCCGCAGGAGCCAAACCATGCGCATTCTTTTCATGGGAACCCCCGATTTCTCAGTTTCCGTGCTTGATGCTCTGGTGGAGGCAGGTCACGAGATCGCTGCCGTTTTCTGCCAACCGCCGCGCCCGGCGGGTCGAGGCAAAAAAGACCGCCCAACCCCGGTCCATGCCCGCGCACTGGAACTGGGTCTTGAGGTGCACCATCCCAAAAGCCTGCGCACCGATGAGGTGCAACAGACCATCCGCGATCTGAAGGCGGATGTGGGGGTTGTGGTGGCCTACGGCTTGCTGCTGCCCCAAGCCGTGCTCGACGCGCCGACGCAGGGTTGCCTGAACATCCACGCCAGCCTTTTGCCGCGTTGGCGCGGCGCTGCCCCCATCCATCGCGCCATCATGGCGGGAGATGCGGAAACGGGTGTGTGCATCATGCAAATGGACGCGGGGCTGGACACCGGCCCCGTGCTGCTACGTCGCGACCTCACCATTGGCACCGAGGAAACCACCGCAGAGCTGCATGACCGCCTCGCGGTCTTGGGCTCCGGCGCCATTGTCGACACGCTTGCGGCATTGCCCGAGCTGACAGCCACGCCCCAGCCAGAGGAAGGCGTCACCTACGCCGAAAAGATCGACAAATCCGAAGCGCGCATCGACTGGTCCGCCCCGGCGGCTGAGGTGGACCGCAAAATCCGCGGCCTCTCCCCGTTCCCCGGCGCTTGGACGGAGATTGAAGGGCAACGGGTGAAACTCCTCGCCTCCCGCCTCGCAGAGGGGCAGGGCGACGCCGGCACTTTATTAGATGATGCGCTCACCGTGGCCTGCGGCGACGGCGCTGTGCAACTCCTGCGCCTGCAACGCGCCGGCAAAGGCGCGCAGGATGCCGAAGTGTTTCTCCGAGGCTTCCAGCTCAGCAAGGGTGATGTGATCTAGGAGCGTCGCTCAATTAGGCGCCCGGTGTTTCAGCATTGGTGGACTGCCCAACATCGCCCACACGCCCGCCACTGCGTTTTCTCATTCGTCAAATATCCCGGGGGTGCGGGGGCTGGCCCCCGCGAAATCCAACGTCGCGCATCTTTCCGATGCTCCCGGCCCCAAGGCCATCTCTTGCCCCGCTGCGCGTTTTGCCCAATCGTAGGCCGGTAAATACACCGCTAGCACGCCCATGAGGTCTCATGTTCTTTGCCTTCTTCGGAACCGTCATCATCGCCGGAATCATCGGCTATGCCTCAGAGCGCATCCGCTTCACGCATAATGGCTACATCCCATCGATCATCATTTGCATTGGCGGGGCGTTTTTGTTTTTCATGATCAGCCGCATGTTTCACATCGGTTTTGGCAGCCCGGGCATGAATGCGATCGTGTCTTCCATCGGCGCGCTCATCATCGTGCCAACCCATTACCGCCGCTAAATCCCGGCACACCGGTGCCCCGAAAGACACAAGCGCCTGCGCTACATTAAGAATTTCTTAAAATTGTAGACCGTTGGCCAAAACCTCGATTATGCTCGATTCATATAAGCGGCACCAAAGCCGCATGCTTTATTGAGGCGAGCAAAAATGGCGATTTTGGGTTTTGGCAGCGATTCCGCTGCGCCAAAGGTCACGGTTGTGACCACCATGAAGGACGAAGGTCCTTACATTCTTGATTGGGTTGCGCATTACAAGGCCCTTGGTGCAACTGACATTGTTGTGTTCACCAATGACTGCAGTGACCCCACCGACCAGATTCTGCGAAATCTCAACAGGCTGGGCTATGTCCATCACCGGTTCAACCGTGTGATGCGTCGCGGGCCGCACAAAAGCGCGCTGATGTGGGCGGAACAAGAACCTGTGGTGCGCGATGCGGATTGGCTGCTGGTGGTTGATGTGGACGAATACCTCGACATCAAGGTCGGAGACGGCACTTTCAAAGCGCTGATCGATCATCACAAAGGCGCAGATGCGATCTCTCTTGTGTGGCGCATCTTTGGTAACGCGGGAATTGAGCACATCTCAGACCGCCCTGTGCCGGAAGAGTTCGTGAAGTGCGAAGGGGCCGAAGTTAACCCACAACGCCGCAGCCGCTTTTTTAAGACTCTGTTTCGCAACAACGAGAAATTCAACCGCATGGGGGTGCACCGTCCGTTTCTTGAACGCGGCGCCTCAGATATTGTCTGGATCACCGCTGATGGCACGCGCATTCCCGATGAGAATATGCCCGGCGCGCTCCATGTGAGTGACGGCTATGGCTATGAAGTTGCACAGCTCAATCACTATGCTTTGCGCTCCAAAGATGCGTTTTTGAACAAGCAGCGCCGAGGGCGCGCCAATCATGTCGGCGGGAACCTCAAGCTCGCCTACTGGAAAAAATTTGATCGCAACGAGGTAGAAGATCACAGTCTGGCAGAAGGCTTCGCCAAAGCCCTGCCGATCAAAGAAGCGATGCTAGACGATCCTGTTGTCCGTAGACGGCATGAAGAGGCGATTGAGGGCGCGCGGGCTATGGCCAAAATGGCGCGTAGAAAACGCCCAGGCCGCGCCTTTGTTGTGCATCTGGATCGCATGCTTTCCGGCGGGCACATACCCGATGAGGAGGAGATCGAACTCTCAAGTGATGGCACCGATCAGGCGGCCTAAGACGATAGAAACGCAGTTAGGAGAATATCATGGCAATCCCTGACACGCTCGCCGTGCGACTTATGAATGTCGTAGGCGATCACGAACTTGGCGGCGATTTTTTAATGCTGGGACGTCAGCGCTGGGTTGGGAGCCGTCGCAAGCGTTCCGCCCGACTGTTTCAAGACACGATTAAGGCGCGTTTTCCGGATCTGTCTGAGGAAGATTTCGCCAGCCCGGACAACAAATACTCCGAAACCTTCTTTGAGCGTTTGGGCTTTGATCAGGTGGACAGTATGGATGTCTCTGATTTTGAAAATGCCAGCATCGTGCAGGATCTTGCCGGTAAGCTCCCCAAAAAACTGCGTGGGCGTTTTGATGTGATCTATGATGGCGGCACATGCGAGCATGTCTTTGATCTGCCAACCGCTTATCGCAACATCGACCGGATGCTGAAGCCCGGTGGCGTTTTGATCGGGCACAGCCCGTGCAACAACTGGATAAACCACGGATTTTATCAAATCACGCCGGAAATGGTGTATGGGTTCTGGGAAAAAACGCTCGGCTATGAAGTGCTCGAATGCGAATTGCAGCCGTTGCTCCCCATGTTTGCGCACCGGAGCGTAGGGACAACGAACCCCAACGAAACCGGGGTGCGTCCCCGTTTGCTTGGCAAACTGCCTGATGGCCCGGTCATCTTATCATACGCTGTTCGCAAACCGCTTCAGAAGCGCGCTGATAAAGGCACAAAGGTCTATCAGACGGACTATCAGGCGCGCTGGACTGAGGGCGAAGAACAGCAGGCTGTCGCGGTATAGGGTTGAGCGCTACTTTCCGGCCTTAAACGGGGCCATGCCTTCACGAGCAAGCTCGTCGGCGCGTTCGTTTTCCGGATGGCCGGCATGGCCTTTGACCCATTCCCAGGTCACAGAGTGGCGCGCCTGCGCCGCATCAAGCCGCTGCCACAGCTCAACATTTTTCACCGGCTTCTTGGCGGAAGTCTTCCAGCCGTTCTTCTTCCAGCCAAAGATCCAGCCGGTGACACCGTTCTTCACGTAGGTGCTGTCCGTCACAACCGTGATGGTGCTCGCGCGTTCCAGCGTTTCAAGCGCCATGATCGCGGCCATCAGCTCCATCTTGTTGTTGGTGGTCTCCGGTGCCCCGCCAGACAGATCACGTGACTTGATCACGGTGTCGCCATCCTTGGCCTGCAACAGCACGCCCCAGCCCCCTGGACCCGGGTTTCCAGAACATGCGCCATCGGTATATGCAATCAAATCAGCCATGGGCGGTCAGTATGACAAATGTGTCGTCGCCGCCAGCCAATCCTTGGCCATTGCCCCGCCTTTTTCGGATGACCGTAAAGCCCGCCGCTTCCAGCAGGCCAATCAGCTCTGCCTCGCCGTAGTAGCTGTAAAACCGCCCCAAGCGATCCCGCGCCTCAGCCTCACCCAGCTTCATGCCGATATGAAATGCGCCGCCGGGTTTGAGCGCCCGGTACACCCGAGCCAGATGCATCGGGAAGTCAGCACGGGGCGCATGCAGCAGGCTGAAATTGGCCCAGATGCCATCATATTTGGCCTCTGCCGTCAGATCTTCAAACACGCCCACTGCCACGTCCAGATCAAACCGCTCTTTGGCCAGTTTCGCCATCTCTGGTGAGGCATCCATGGCCTCAACCCGATATCCCGCATCACGGATCTTGGCCGCCCACTGCCCGGGGCCACATCCCAGATCCAGCACCAGCCCGTCGTCGGGCAACAGTTCAAACAGCGCCTTGAGATCGCTGAACTGATCGATGTCGCCCTCTGCGACCTTTGCAAATCGCTCCGCATAGTCCTCGGCGGCTTGCGCATAAACCTGCATGGTTTCCTTGTCGCTCATGCCCGCTCCAGTGCCAGACGTCCGGCCAGCGCCACAAACAGCGTGGCAAAACTGCGGTTAAGCCAAGCCATCACTCGCTCACTGCCCAAGAGTGCATCCCGTGCCTTGGCCGCAAACAATCCATAGAGCACAAAAACGCCGAAGGTCATCGCCATGAAAACCCCGCCGAGCAAGGCCATCTCTGCGGTGGCGCTAGCAGGAATGCCGCTCAAAAAGGGTGGCAGCAGTGCGAGGAAAAACACTGAAAGTTTCGGGTTCAGGATATTGATCAATGCTCCGCGTCGCGCAATCACTGCGCCCTTTTGCACCTCGCGCTCAGCACGCACGCGCAAGGCGCCATCGCTGCGCAGCGCCTGCCAGGCCAGATACAGGAGGTAAGCCACCCCCGCGAATTTCACGACATTGAAGAGCACCGCAGAAGTGTGCAGCACTGCCGCCAACCCCAATGTGGCGGCCAGCAAATGCGGCAAAATACCAGCTGTGCAGCCAAGGGCTGCCCAGATCGCGGCACGCGACCCTTGGCCGAGCCCCATGGCCAACGTGTAAATCACCCCGGTGCCGGGCGCGATCACCACCACAAAAGCGGTGATCAAAAACTGCAATGACATCATCCTAACTCCTCCACTCGGCCACAAGCGCAGCGCGCCATGCGCTCAATAAACTACGCTGATCGCCAGACAGCTGACCACAACCGCTGTCAGGATCAGTCGCAACCGCATCCACCATGGCGGTGTCAGCCCCCATTTGAAAAACGCATAGTCCAGAAGCAGAAGCCCAGCGAACCCAAACAACAGATTGGTCCCTGCACTCACAGGTCCGCCGCCGGTCATAGAAAACGCCCAGAGTGCCGGAACAACCGAGAGCGCATAGCCTGTCGCCGCCCGTCCGCCTTCCGCTTTGGTGGCAAAGCCCCACAACACGCCGGACATGAAGCTTAAAATGATCGCACCGTAGTAGAGCTGGATGTAAGGCCCGACAAACCGCGGTCCCAGAGCCTGCGTTCCCCAAAGCGCCAGATCCGGGTTCAGGTAGGACAGCGCCCCCCAGACAAACGGGATCAATCCGGCCAGCCCCAGTGCCAATGGCGCCTTTGGAATGCCTAACATCTTCACCTCTCTGCATTTTTACTGTTTCGTCACGTCAATATGCACGCGATCTCTTCCGTGCCCATAGGCAATAAACTACCCAAGCGTGATGACGATCAATAGACTAAACACACGCGCGCTGCTGGTGCTGACCATTACGCAGCTCATAGGCGCCACCGTCGCTGCCGCGCAACCTTGCCACCCCAGCTACAAAGGCGCGTGCCTGCCGCCAAATGGTCCGGACGTGGATTGTGCCGGTGGCAGCGGAAATGGCCCGATTTATGTCCAAGGCCCCATTCGGGTTGTCGGGCCTGATCCGTATCGGCTGGACGCTGATAAAGACGGGATCGGTTGCGAGAAATAGTACGCGCAGCGCTGTATGTCGCGGCGCATAGGCACATTCCCCAAGGGGGCAGTTCAGTGTCCGTGCAACAGGTGCTCCCCGCTTCTGCAAGGACGTTAAGAGGCAGATTCCACATCGCGCAGCACGCGCGGCACTTTGAAGTTCACCCGCTCCACCGCGGTTTCCACGATCTCGACCGTCACGTCAAAACGGTCGCGAAAGGCGTCGATCACCTCATTCACCAGCACCTCCGGTGCGCTGGCACCGGCGGTGATGCCAAGAGCAGAGATCCCTTCCAGCGCACGCCAGTCGATATCTGTGCTGCGCTGCACCAACTGGCTGTAATCACAGCCGTTTTTCGCACCCACTTCCACCAGGCGTTTGGAGTTGGAGGAGTTGGGCGCGCCTACAACCAGCATCGCATCCACTTTGGGGGCCACTTCCTTCACCGCTTCCTGACGGTTGGTGGTGGCGTAGCAGATGTCTTCCTTATGTGGGCCCACAATATTGGGGAAGCGCTGGTTGAGCGCGGCCACAATGCCTTTGGTGTCATCCACCGAAAGCGTGGTCTGCGTCACGAACGCGAGCTTGTCAGGATCGCGCACATCCACATCGGCCACATCCGCCTCGGTTTCCACCAGAAGCACCTCACCATCTGGCAATTGCCCCATAGTGCCAATGGTCTCCGGATGCCCGGCGTGGCCAATCATGATGATCTGTAGCCCGCTTTCAGAATGGCGCTCCGCCTCAATGTGGACCTTGCTCACCAACGGGCAGGTGGCGTCCACATAGATCATATTGCGCCTTTCAGCTTCCGCCGGGACCACCTTGGCCACACCATGGGCCGAAAAGATCACCGGACGGTCATCCGGGCATTCGTCCAACTCTTCGACAAACACCGCACCTTTGTCGCGCAGCCCGTCGACCACATATTTGTTGTGCACGATCTCATGGCGGACATAGACCGGCGCACCCCATTTCGTGAGAGCCATCTCTACGATCTTAATGGCCCGGTCCACTCCGGCGCAAAAGCCGCGCGGGGCAGCAAGGTGAATGGTCAGAGGCGGCTTGCTCATCGGCTCAACTCCACATTGGTCGTTTCCCACAGGTAGTGATTTCCCAGCGCGCCGTCCAGTGCTTGACCTTCCAGTGTGGGAGGCTGCTAGCAGCGGGCAAACGACGAATGGAGAGGTCATGTCTTTCAAGCAAGCAACCGTCGCAGCTGCAGCCACTGTCGCTGTCGCCGCGATTGTCTGGCAATTTGCCTTTGGCGCTTCAGACGCGGATGCCGCCGCCTTGCGGCTGCCTTATGACGAGGCCGCGCGCGTTGCGCAGGGCGCAGAACTTTATGCCGAGAATTGCGCGGTCTGCCACGGCGCGGCTTTGCAAGGCGCACCCAATTGGCGCGAGCGCGATGTAGACGGTTTGATGCCAGCCCCGCCGCATGACGCAAGCGGCCACACCTGGCACCATCCAGACGAGGTGCTCTTTAGGATCACCAAATTGGGCACGGAGGCAGTTGTGGGGCAGGGCTATCAAAGCAATATGCCGGGATTCGCTGACAGCATGGCCGATCAGGACATTCTGGATGTGTTGGCCTTTATCAAAAGCACCTGGCCCGACCAGGTGATTGAAATGCACAACAGCATGAACGCGCAATCGGAATGACTGTGTCCATGTGACCGGACAAAGAAAAACCGGGGCGCACAGCACCCCGGTTCGATTCTATCTCTTGTGTGGCAGGCTCAGTTGCCAACCATCTCCGCTTCGCGGCCCGGCTCTGGCATCGGGTCACGCGGTGGGCGTCCGATAACCTCGCGCAGCCCGTCGAGCTCGATAAAATTATCGGCCTGACGACGCAGCTCATCGCTGATCATTGGCGGCTGGCTGCGGATCGTTGACACAACCGATACGCGCACGCCCTGACGCTGCAAGCTTTCCACTAGCGGCCGGAAATCCCCATCTCCCGAAAACAGCACAATGTGGTCCACATGCGGCGCGAGCTCCATAGCATTCACCGCCAGCTCGATATCCATGTTCCCCTTGACCTTACGGCGGCCCTGAGCATCGGTGTACTCCTTGGCAGCTTTGGTCACCATGGTGAAGCCGTTGTAATGCAGCCAATCAACCAGAGGTCGAATTGGCGAATACTCGTCATTTTCTAATAGCGCGGTGTAGTAAAACGCACGCAACAGCTTACCACGGCGCATAAATTCCTGCCGCAGAAGCTTGTAGTCGATATCGAAACCGAGCGACTTGGCGGCCGCGTACAGATTCGAACCGTCTATGAACAGCGCAAGCCGTTCGTCTTTGTAAAACATCAAAATGTCCTTTCTGGCTCTGTCGCGCTTGGCATGTCCCGTGAGTGAAATTATTTGGATAGGCGCGACAGCGTTGTTTAAAATATAGGTATCTTTCCGGGCCTTCAAGCGCTCGCGACATATCGCCCATAACTCGCGTAATTCGGAGCTACTTAAGTGAGCAGATACGGCCTCTTAGCCCTCGGCGGCAACTTGCCATCTAAATTCGGGACTCCCAAAGAAACAATAGTTCAATGTATCAAGGTATTGAGTGGTAATTCCATCCATATTCGCGCAATCAGCCGATTCTATCAAACCCCTTGTTTTCCGGCGGGGGCTGGGCCTGATTTTGTGAATGCGGCAGTTGCCATTCACACGGATTTGAACCCGCGCGAGCTTCTTGTGTGTTTGCATGACATCGAAGCAGAGTTTGGGCGCGAGCGTCTCACACGCTGGGGCACACGTCCACTGGACATTGATCTTATTGCGCTGGACGATCTGGTGCTGCCGGACGCCGATGTGCAGACCCGCTGGCGGCAGCTGGATCTGCAGACACAGGCCACCAAAGCGCCCCAGGAACTGATTCTCCCGCATCCGCGCCTGCAGGACCGCGCCTTCGTTCTGGCCCCGCTTCTGGACGTCGCCCCGCACTGGCGGCACCCGCTTATTGGCCTCACGGTGGCAGAAATGTTTGCCCAATTGCCCGAAACCGAGCGCAATGAGCCGGAGCCTCTGTGAATCTTGCTTGTCAAGGGGTACAATCCCGCTTACATACACGACTTCCGACCCGATCCATAACGAATGGAGTGCCTGATGGCCCGCGTGACCGTTGAAGACTGCGTAGACAAAGTTCAGAACCGCTTTGAGCTGGTGATGCTCGCGTCGCACCGTGCCCGTGAAATTTCGGCTGGCGCCGCAATCACACTGGATCGTGACAACGACAAAAACCCAGTCGTGGCCCTGCGCGAGATCGCGGAAGAGACCCAGACCGCTGACGAGCTGCGTGAGCGCCTGATCGAATCCAACCAGAGCCAGATCGAAGTGGACGAACCAGAAGAAGACCGCATGGCGCTTCTGATGGGTGCCGAAGCCGATACCCCGGCGGAAGACGATATGTCCGAAGAGAAACTCCTGCGTGCCCTTATGGAAGCGCAAGGCCAGGGCTAAGCCCCAGCAACTACGGTAGGCGCTAATGATTCCTGCTGACGAACTTGTCGACCACATTCGCGCCTACAACCCTAAGACCAACGATGATCTTATTCGCGCGGCCTATGAGTTTGGCCGCGAGATGCACGATGGTCAGTTCCGCCATTCCGGCGAACCCTATTTTACCCACCCTATCGAAGTCGCCTGCATCTTGGCAGAGCAGCATTTGGATGATGCCTCCATCATCACGGCGCTGTTGCACGACACGATCGAAGACACCAAAGCCTCCTATGAACTGGTGGCAGAGCGCTTTGGCGAAGAGGTGGCCGGTCTGGTGGATGGCGTCACCAAGCTGACAAATCTGCAGCTGTCTTCTTCCGAGACCAAACAGGCCGAGAACTTCCGCAAGCTCTTCATGGCAATGTCCAAGGATCTGCGGGTGATCTTGGTCAAGCTGGCCGACCGCCTGCACAACATGCGCACGATCAAGGCCATGCGCCCTGAAAAGCAGGCTGTGAAAGCGCGCGAAACCATGGACATCTATGCGCCTCTTGCTGGCCGCATGGGGATGCAGTGGATGCGCGACGAGCTGGAAGATCTGGCTTTCAAGGTGCTCAACTCTGATGGCCGCGCCTCGATCATGCGCCGGTTTGTGACGCTGCAGAAAGAAACCGGCGACGTCATCGAGAAAACCACCGCCGACATGCGCCAGGAACTGGCCGCCGTTAATGTGACCGGCGAGGTCTTTGGCCGCGCCAAGAAACCCTATTCGATCTGGCGCAAGATGCAGGAAAAGGATCAGGGCTTCTCCCGCCTATCCGACATCTACGGCTTCCGCATCATCACCGATACCGAAGACAGCTGCTACCGTGCGCTTGGTGTGATCCACCAGCGTTGGCGCGCGGTGCCGGGGCGCTTCAAAGATTATATCAGCCAGCCGAAATCCAACGGCTACCGCTCGATCCACACCACTGTGTCAGGCCGCAACGGCCGCCGGGTTGAGGTGCAGATTCGCACCCGTCAAATGCATGATGTGGCCGAATCCGGTGTGGCGGCGCATTGGTCCTACAAAGACGGTGTGCGTGGCGAGAACCCTTTTGCCGTTGATCCGGTGAAATGGATCTCCGGGCTGACCGAACAGTTTGACGCCGAGGAGGATCACGAAGACTTCCTCGAAGCTGTGAAGCTTGAGATGTACTCCGATCAGGTCTTCTGTTTCACGCCCAAAGGCGAAGTGGTGAAGCTGCCCCGTGGTGCCACCCCGGTTGATTTTGCCTACGCGATCCACACCCGGATCGGCCACGCCTGTGTTGGTGCCAAAGTGGATCACCGTCGCGTGCCGCTCTGGACCCGCATCAAGAACGGCCAATCGGTGGAGATCATCACCGCGGAAGGGCAGGTCCCGCAGGCGACCTGGCTCGATATGGCCAAAACCGGCAAAGCCCGGACAGCGATTCGCCGCGCCCTGCGGGAAATGGACCGCGAACGCTTTGTGAAGCTCGGCTCGGAGCTGGCGCGCTCCGCCTTTGAGCATGTGGGCAAGAAATCCACCGACAAAGTGCTGGATATGGCCGCCAAACACCTGCGCCTGAAAGAACGCGATGAAGTGCTTGCGCGCCTTGGCTCTGCCGAGCTGACCGCGCAGCAGGTGCTGCAGGCGGTTTACCCCGATCTTGCCCCCTCCGAGGCCGATGAAATTGGTGCGGAACGTGCTGTGATTGGTCTGTCCGCGGATCAGAGCTTTCAGCGCGCACCCTGCTGCCAGCCGCTGCCCGGCGAGCGCATTGTGGGCATCACCTACCGCGGTCAGGGCGTGGTCTTGCACAGCATCGACTGCGATTCGCTGTCCAACTACGAAGACCAGCCCGACCGCTGGCTCGATCTGCATTGGCATGCTGGCAAACACAAACCGATCTATGCGGTGCAGCTCTTTGTCACCATTGGCAATGACGCGGGCGTACTGGGGCGTATTTGCACATTGATTGGCGAGAACAACGCCAATATCTCTGACCTCGAGTTCGTTGACCGGAAACCGGATTTTTACCGCCTCCTGATAAGTGTGGACCTCGGCGATGCTGAGCATCTGCACAAGCTGATGCTGGCTTTGGAAGCGGAAACCGACGTGGCCGAGATTGAACGCTACAGAAACCCGGAGAGGGCCCGCTCCGCGCTGGCGCCCTGACGTAACTGAGGACAGACCCGGTGGTATTCAAACGCCGCGATAGAAGACCCTTCCTCCGAGTGCTCGGAGAGTTTTTCTATCCGCGTGGCGGATGGGGTCGCGCCTTTCGCTATGTCAAATATCGTGTGCACCGTCTGCCCGGTTCGCCGGAAACCATCGGTCGCGGCATCTGGGCCGGGGTGTTCACAACCTTCACGCCGTTTTACACGCTGCACTTTGTTGTGGCTGCCATTCTGGCCCGCATCCTGGGCGGCAACATCCTTGCCGCGCTGCTGGCAACTTTCTTTGGCAACCCGCTGACCTATGTGCCCATCGGCGTGGCCTCTCTGCAAACCGGCCACTTCATTTTGGGTACCGAATTTGAAGCCGGTGACAAAAGCTCGCTGGGCGGCAAATTTGCCAATGCAGGCGCAGATTTGTGGCACAATCTCTTTGCGCTTTTTACCGATGAGGTGCCGGATTGGACGGGCCTGCGTATCTTCTATGACGAGGTGTTCTACCCCTACATGATCGGCGGGATCATCCCGGGCATCATCGCGGCCACCGTCATGTATTACCTCTCTGTGCCGGTGATCCGTGCCTATCAGAAGCGGCGCTCCGCGAAGTTTGCAGAACGCATTGCCAAGGCGCGCGCGCGCGCCGAAGAGCAGGCCGCCAACGTCCAGTCAGACACGTAAATCCTGAAAGACCCTATCACATCTTTTGATCAAAAATCGGTTTTCCTCGCGCGGCACCCGGCATAGGGTCGCCACAGACACATTAGCGAGATGAGGACTGAGATCATGCTGCGTCTTGGGGTGAATATCGACCACGTCGCCACCGTGCGCAATGCGCGCGGTTCTGCTTACCCGGATCCGGTCCGCGCGGCCAAGCTGGCCGAAGAGGCGGGGGCAGATGGCATCACCGCGCACCTGCGCGAAGACCGTCGCCACATTGCCGATGCCGACATCGATGCCTTGATGGAGGCGCTTTCGGTGCCGCTCAACTTCGAGATGGCCGCCACCGATGAAATGCAGGCCATCGCCCTGCGTCACAAGCCTCATGCGGTTTGCATCGTGCCGGAAAAGCGCGAAGAGCGTACCACCGAAGGCGGGCTTGAGGTCGCACGTGAGGAAAACAAACTGGCGCATTTCATCGCGCCGCTGCGCGAGGCGGGCTGCCGGGTGTCGATTTTCATCGCCGCTGATCAGGCCCAGATCGAAGCAGCTAACCGGATTGGCGCACAGGTGATCGAGCTGCATACGGGTGCGTATTGTGACTTCCACTACGAAGGCCGTTTTGAAGAGCGCGATGCAGAGCTTGTGCGCCTTACGGAAATGGCACGTTTTGCGCATTCACTGGGGCTTGAGGTCCACGCGGGTCACGGTCTGACCTATGAAACCGTTGGCCCCATCGCGGCGCTGCCAGAGCTCATGGAGCTCAACATCGGCCACTTCCTGATTGGCGAGTCGATCTTCCGCGGCCTTCAGCCCGCCATCGCGGAAATGCGCCGCCTGATGGATGAGGCACGGGGATGAGACCAGAACACACCTCCATGGAGTTGGACCTACTTCTCTTCGCTCGGTTTTATAGCGTGTGGGTTTTAGGCTTGGTGGTGTGTGAGATGGTGTTGGCGATTTATGGTCGCCTTGATTGGCTCGCGAGTATCAGTCTTTGGCTCCCTGCTGCTACCGCAGCCCAAGATTTGGGGAGGAAGCACGGAAAACGAGCTCGCGCGGCTTTGCCCAAAGGGGCGGCGTGGAAATATGCACTGCCACTGACCGCAGTTGCAATTTGCATACAGGCGTTAGTCGCAGCACTTAAGGCAGCTGTATTGCCTATTTGGGGGCTGTCCGCCTCAGCGGTGTTTGCTATGCTACCGCCTCTGTATTGGCTGTTGTTCTTGGTGTTTTATGTGTCACTTATATATCTGACGATTAGAGTTTTTTTGCCGTCTGGAGTGCGCCACGGCATGAAACTAGCACAGCTGGAAGCAAACAAATCATGATCACTCCTGAGTTCATCGCGATCTGGATTGCATGGCTTATGGCCGGTGGCTCTCCGGGGCCGGCTACCATGGGCATCGCAGGCACCGCCATATCTGCGGGTCGCGGCTCAGCACTGGCCTTTGCGCTCGGCATCCTTGCGGGTTCCGCCAGCTGGGGCATTGCCGCCGCACTTGGCCTCTCTGCTGTAATGCTCGCAAATGTCTGGGTGTTTGAAATCCTGCGCTATGCCGGAGCCGTCTATCTTGGATGGCTGGCTTTCAAGGCGCTCAAACGCGCTGTGGCCAAAGACACAACCGCCGCCGTTGGCACGCCCTTTTCCGGCAGCGCCCGCAGCCTCTTTGCCAAGGGTGCTGCGATCCACATCACCAACCCCAAAGCCATCCTCAGCTGGGCCTCCATATACGCCATCGTTGCCCCTGCGGATGCCACTCCGGCCACGCTCTTTGGCTATTTCGGCCTGCTGTATGTGGGCTCGATCCTGATCTTCATCGGCTATGCATTTCTGTTTTCCTCCCCAGCCATCGTGCGCGGCTACCAACGCGCCAGTCGTATTTTTGATCTCGCATTTGCCGGGTTTTTCGGTTTTGCTGGCTTCAAAATTTTGACCGCAAAACTGGAGGGTTGAAGTGATTGTCAAACCTGCACTGACCGCCGCGGCTCTGTGCTTCGCCAGCGTTGCTGCTGCGCAAGAGGCCTATGAATGCGAATGGCAGGCCCGCGCGGACTCCATTGTGGAGCCTTGGGAAAACAACACCCGTACCTTCGCGAATGGCGACGTCCGCCTTGCACTGCTGGACACCATTGAGCCTGCAGCAGGCGCTTTCCATATACTGGTGCTCTCGCCGCCCTATGATGAAGTCGGTGGTCGACAGTGCCGCACTGTGTCGATGGCGGAGGGTATCGGCTTCTCTGGTGCCGATTTCTCCAGTCTTGAGGCCAGCTATGATCCGGCTGTTGGCTTGGTCTTTGAAATCAACGTGCGTCGCTTTCTGCCGGACAGCGACAGCTTTGGTGGCGCGCGACTGACCTTCACCCTCAACCAAGCCACCGGGCACATAGGCGCAACTCTTCAATGATCCTTGGTATCGGCACCGATCTTGCCAACATCGACCGCATCTCCGGCACCATTGAGCGCTTTGGGGACCGTTTCAAAAACCGTGTTTTCACCGAGGTGGAACAGGCCAAGGCCGAGCGCCGCCGCGACACCGTGGGCACCTATGCCAAACGCTGGGCCGCCAAGGAGGCCTGCTCCAAGGCCTTGGGTACAGGTCTGGCCATGGGCATCAGCTGGAAAGACATGGCGGTCAAAAACATGCGCACGGGGCAGCCCGTGATGGAGGTCACCGGCTGGGCCAAAGAGCGGCTGGCAGAGATGACCCCGCCCGGCCATGAGGCGATCATTCATGTGACATTGACCGATGATCACCCTTGGGCACAGGCCTTTGTGGTGATCGAAGCCCGCCCAATTGCGGCGCCGCAAGGACAGTCTGCTTGACACCTCGCGCCCGCGCCCGCATGTAAACTCAGACCAAAAAACACTGGCAGAACGAGCGGAGAGCATTCCCCATGGCGGAAAAAGCCAAAAGCGAAAGCGGCATTGTCGAGACCATCAAAACGATCTTCTGGGCTTTGCTGATTGCCGGTGTCTTCCGCACCTTGTTCTTTCAGCCCTTCTGGATCCCGTCAGGCTCCATGAAAGACACGCTGCTGATTGGGGATTTCCTCTTCGTCAACAAGATGACCTACGGCTATTCCTACGCCTCCTGCCCGTCGGTGCGCATCCCTGCGGTGGGCGTGAATATCGACGCCGAAGACCTCTGCGGCTGGCTTGGCGGCAACAATGGCCGTCTGCTGGGCGGCGAGCCTGAGCGCGGCGATGTTGTGGTCTTCCGCCATCCGGTGACCGGCTATGACTTCATTAAGCGCCTGATCGGGGTGCCCGGTGACAGGGTGCAGATCAAAAATGGCGTGGTGTACCTCAACGGCGTGCCGGTGAAGCGCAAGGCCGATGGGGTCTTCCGCGAGGAATACGGCCCGCAAGGCCCACAAGGCCACCGCCCGCGCTGTGAAAACGGTCCCGTCGGGGATGGCGGCATCTGCGCCAAATCGCGCTATATCGAGACCCTGCCAAACGGTGTGAGCTACGCCACGCTCAACATCACCAACCAGCAGTCCGACAACACCGGTATCTACACCGTACCCGAAGGCCACTACTTCTTCATGGGGGACAACCGCGACAACTCCACCGACAGCCGCGTGCCGCAATCTGCGCGTGGGGTGGGCTTTGTGCCATATGAAAACCTGATCGGCCGCGCCGACCGGGTGATGTTCTCCTCCGCAGGGCGCTCCATGTTTGCCTTCTGGACATGGCGCGGGGATCGTTTCTTCAAAGGGATTGAGTGAGGGTCACGTGAAACTCGCAGCGGAACTCAAGGCACTTGAAGCGCGACTGGGGCACACATTCTCCCGCCCCGATCTTCTGGTGCGCGCGGTCACCCACTCCTCCATGTCCTCGCCCACACGGCAGGACAACCAGCGGCTGGAGTTTCTGGGTGATCGGGTGCTCGGCCTTGTCATGTCCGAAGCCTTGCTGGAGCACGACAAATCCGCCGCCGAAGGTCAGCTCGCCCCGCGTTTTAACGCGCTTGTGCGCAAGGAAACCTGCGCCGACGTGGCGCGCGAGATTGATCTGGGCGCTGCGCTGAAGCTGGGCCGCTCCGAGATGATGTCCGGAGGCCGCCGCAAACAGGCGCTTCTGGGCGACGCGATGGAGGCGGTGATCGCCGCAGTCTATCGCGACGCGGGTTTTGAAGTCGCCAAGGCGCTGATCCTGCGCCTCTGGGGCAACCGTGTGAAATCGGTCGAGGCCGACGCACGCGACCCCAAGACCTCGTTGCAGGAATGGGCGCAGGCGCGCAAACTGCCGCCGCCGCGCTATGAGCTGGTCAAACGCTCCGGCCCTGACCACGCGCCTGTCTTCACCATTGCCGCCAAGCTAGAGAATGGCGCATCGGCTGAGGCGACAGACAACTCCAAGCGCAAAGCAGAACAGGCCGCCGCAAAGGCACTCTTGGAAAAGGTGAGCGGTTAGGCCCGGAGCCAAGGCGCTTGCGCCGCCGGGCCAGCGCCTGACCGCCCGCAAGGGCAGGCGCTTTTGAAGCGTCACGCCTAAATCCACGTCACAGACATGTCGCAACATAAACTGCCACACACATACGTGGTTTGAGCCCACCCGCGGTTAGGCGCTGCCCTGTTCTTATGCCTCTAGCCCCAGCTCGCAAATTCCGCTACAGACGCCCCTTAACCAGCCACAGCTGACTCACAAAGGCATTCACATGACCACACGCGCCGGATTCGTTGCCCTGATCGGAGAGCCCAATGCGGGCAAATCCACGCTCACCAACCAGATGGTGGGGGCGAAGGTCTCGATCGTGACCCATAAGGTGCAGACCACCCGCGCGCGCATCCGGGGTGTGGCGCTTGAAGGCGACAGCCAGATTGTCTTTGTCGACACGCCCGGCCTCTTCCGCCCGCGCCGCCGTCTCGACCGCGCCATGGTTGCCGCCGCTTGGGGCGGGGCTGCGGATGCCGATGTCATCGTGATGATGGTGGAGGCGCATCGCGGCGTCACCAAAGGTGTCGAAGCCATTCTGGAGCAGCTGGAAGAGATCGCAGAGGGCCGCAAAGTGGCACTGGCGATCAACAAGATCGACCGCGTGAAATCCGATGTGCTTCTGGCCCTGACCAAAGACCTCAACGAGCGCTTCACCTTTGTTGAGACCTTCATGATCTCCGCTGAGAAAGGCCACGGCTGCGCCGATCTGCGCAAATGGCTGGCCGCAGAACTGCCCGAAGGCCCGTGGCTCTATCCCGAAGACCAGATCGCCGATCTGCCCATGCGCATGATCGCCGCCGAAATCACCCGCGAAAAGCTCACCCTGCGTCTGCATCAGGAGCTGCCTTATCAGATGACGGTGGAAACCGAGAACTGGGAAGAGCGCAAAGACGGCTCCGCGCGCGTAGATCAGATGATCTATGTGATGCGTGACGGGCACAAAGGCATCGTTCTGGGCAACAAGGGTGAGACCATCAAGGCGGTTTCCAAAGCCGCTCGCGAAGAGCTTGAAGAGTTCATGGGCCGTCGTATCCACCTGTTCCTGCAGGTGAAAGTGCGCCCGAACTGGCTTGAGGAAAAAGAGCGCTATTCCGAAATGGGTCTCGATTTCAAAGACGGCAACGCCTGAAGGAGCGCCCATGCGCCTGACCGCTGATTTCTGGGTGCACGCCTATATTGCGCGGCTCCGGCTGGCGGACATCCCGGCCTTTGTTGTGGCCCATGGCGATGACACGGCGGGCGCGGTTCTGGTGAAACTCAACACGCTGGATGGCAAAGCTACGGTGTTTCAGCGCAGCTTTGATCTCATGAGCGGGGAGCGCAAATGGGTTGTGCTGTCTGAGGGCGATGAGGCTGAGGTGGATGCGGCGCTGGCCCGTCAGCGCAGCTTTGATCCGGACGCCTGGGTGATCGAGGTTGAGGACCGCCAGGGGCGCCACCTGCTGGATGAGCCGGGTCTGTCGGATTGAGCGTGACAGGGGCTTCGCCCCGCTCACAGCAAAGCTGTGATCTCCCCAGAGTATTTTTGGCAGAATGAAGCTGGAATGGGCTTTCCTTTTTGCCCTCTGCGCGGTTTTCTGAGCCAAAGGATAGGGCGATGGACTGGCGTGATCAGGGCTTTGTGCTCAGCACAAGAAAACACGGGGAAACCTCGGTCATTCTGGAGGCCTTCACCGAGACACAGGGCCGCCATGCAGGCATCGTGCGCGGTGGCATCAGCCGCAAGATGACCCCCATCCTACAACCTGGCGGGCAGGTTGATCTCACATGGCGCGCGCGCCTGTCAGATCATATTGGCACCTATTCGGTAGAGCCGCTGCGCTCCCGCGCGGCGGTGCTGAGTGACCGCTTTTCACTGGCCGGGCTCAATGCGGTGACGGCGCTTTTGTCTTTCTGCCTGCCAGATCGCGAACCGCACCCGGCGCTCTATCATCAAAGCGTGCAGCTACTGGATCTGCTGGGGCAGCACGAGCTCTGGCCGCTGGCCTATCTGCGCTGGGAAATGGCGCTGCTGACGGAGCTCGGCTACGGGCTTGATCTGACCTCATGTGCGGTCACAGGCAGCTCTGACGCGCTGGTCTATGTTTCGCCCAAATCAGGGCGCGCGGTCTCTGCCAAAGGCGCGGGAGAGTGGGCAGACAGGCTGCTGCCTTTGACACCCGTCATGCGCGGGGAAGGCAGCGCACCAGATGAGGAGGTGCTGGCCGCGCTGGCGACCACGGGCTACTTCCTGTCAGAAAAGCTCGCCCCCGATCTGGGGCACAAGCCGCTGCCGGATGCGCGCGCGCGCTTTATTGATCGGTTTGCGCGTCAGCTGTCAGCCCGCTGAACACCATCTCCCGCCCGGCATCATTGCTCAGCACCAGTGTGGGGCCAGAGACCTCCACAAGGCTCATCTCCTGCAGCGCGGTCAGATAGGCCTCTTCGCGGTCGATGTCCGGACAGTAGATCTGTTCTACCACATCCACCTTGATGTTGATCCAAGGGTAGGGCGCGTCCTGCGTTGCCAGAAAGCTGTTGCAGGGCCCTTGGCCCATCACCCGGCCGTTTTCTTCCAGCAAGAGGCTGGCTTCATAGTCAACAGCCATGCCGTCGATCTCTAGCAGCTGCCAAGTGTAGTCGGCGCCACCATATTGTGTCACCGTCTCAGACGCTGCGCAGGCGGCCACGCCCAAACCCGCTGCCAAAACCCAAGCAATCCGCCGCATCATTCCGCCTCGTGCAATGCCAAAATCAAATCAACCAATGTGCCCAGAGCCGGGCCATTCTGCACACCATCATGCGCAGACAGGGTCTCCATGCCAAGGAAGGCGCCATAGAGCAAGCGGGTCAATTCCGGGTTGGTGAGGCCAATCTCCGACAGCAGGGTCTTGATGTGGCCCATGCGTGCCTCATCAACCGCTGTGATCTGAGCGGCCACATCTGCATTGTCCCGTGCCCAGGCCCGCATCGCTGGCTCAAGCAGGGCGGTCTCGCTGTCTGTCTCTTGCTCGGCAATCTGCGCCAGATCGCGCAGCTTCTGCACAGCCGTACCTGTGTCTTCCCGCTGGGTTGTGATCACCGCTTCGGCATAGTCTGCCCAGGCCGCCAGCAATGCGGCGTGAAATCCCGGTACATCGTCAAAGTGCCAGTAGAAGGAACCCTTGGTTGTGCCAAGCCGCCGTGCCAGTGGCTCGGCCTTTAAGGCGGCCGGCCCAGCCTCGGTGAGCGCTTCAAATCCCGCCTGCAGCCAATCCTGCTGTGAAAGTCGCTTTGTCATGATGGAAGCGTAGGAGCGCAAATGCTGCACTGCAACAGGCACAAAGGGAGTGTGACCAAATGTTGCGCCATTTCACGCAACAACGTGCGGTGTGTTTATTGCTGCACCTGCGAAAAGATCACCGAAATCGGCACCTCCGCGATACAGACGCAATACCGACGCGATACCGAACACGCGATTTTTGCGGATTTTGCGAATCAGCGACTTTGTTAACGGGCGCAAAAAAAAGCGCGGCTCCGAGGGAGAGCCGCGCCGGGTCTGCTGTCCAACTGAGAGCGGGTGTCAGCTCAGCAAACGTCTTGCAATCACTTGCGCCTGAATTTCAGCCGCACCTTCAAAGATGTTGAGAATACGCGCATCACACAGGATGCGGCTCACGGTGTATTCCAGCGCAAAGCCGTTACCGCCATGAATTTGCAGCGCATTATCCGCTGCTGCCCAGGCCACACGTGCGCCCAGCAGCTTCGCCATACCCGCTTCAAGGTCACAGCGGTGGCCGTGGTCTTTTTCCCAGGCAGAGAAATAGGTCAGCTGGCGGGCAATCATGATCTCCACGGCCATCATCGCGAGCTTGCCTGCCACACGCGGGAAGGCGATCAGCGATTTGCCAAACTGCTTGCGGTCGATCGCATATTGCATGCCCACGTCCAGCGCGGCCTGTGCCACACCCACTGCGCGGGCCGCAGTCTGAATGCGTGCCGACTCGAAGGTTTCCATCAACTGTTTGAAACCTTTTCCTTCTTCGCCACCCAGAAGGTTCTCGCCTTTGACTTTGAAACCATCAAAGCCCAGCTCATATTCCTTCATGCCACGATAGCCGAGCACCTCGATCTCACCGCCGGTCATGCCTTCGGTCGGGAAGGGATTCTCATCGGTACCAGGGGTCTTTTCCGCCAGGAACATGGAGAGACCGCGGTGGTCGGTGCTGTCAGGATTTGTACGTGCCAGCAGGGTCATCACATGGGTCCGCGCCGCATGGGTGATCCAGGTTTTGTTGCCGGTCACTTCCCAGTTGCCGTCCTCGGTTTTCACCGCGCGGGTGCGCAGGGAGCCGAGGTCAGACCCGGTGTTTGGCTCAGTAAACACAGCGGTTGGCAGGATCTCTGCGCTCGCCAGTTTCGGCAGCCAGTTCTGCTTTTGCTCCTCGGTGCCGCCGCATAGGATCAGCTCAGCCGCGATCTCGGAACGTGTGCCCAGCGAGCCCACACCGATATAGCCGCGAGACAGTTCTTCAGACACCACAACCATGGAAGCTTTGGAAAGGCCAAACCCGCCGTATTCTTCCGGGATGGTCAGGCCAAACACGCCCATTTCGGCAAGCTCTTCAATGATTTCCATTGGAATGAGCTCGTCTTTGAGGTGCCATTCGTGGGCGTTTGGCTCGACGCGATCCACCGCAAAGCGACGGAATTGTTCGCGGATCATTTCCAGCTCTTCATCAAGGCCAGAAGTGCCAACAGTGATGTTTGCCGCCTGCTCCTGCATCAGCTCTACAAGGCGCATACGCGCCGCTTGGCTGTTGCCCTCGGTGCAGAGGGTCATCACATCCGGCGCCATCAGGCCACGCATTTCGTCTTGCGTTAGGCCGAGGTCTTGCAGGCGAATGATCTCGCCCTGGCTCATCGGAATGCCGCCATACACCTGCCAGAGGTATTCGCCAAACGCGATCTGATGAATGATCTGTTCGATCTCGCCAAACTTGCCGTCTGTATTGAGCTTCTCTGCCCAAGCCTGCATCTGTTTCAGCGATTGCGCGTAAGTTGCGAGCCAGCTCAGGCCATGTGCAGCAGTCTGGTTTTCCTCAATCAGCTTGCCGGAAACACGGCCGTCTTCGGAGACAGTTTCCTTCACGCGCGCAACGGCGGTTTCCAAAATGGCTTCAACCGGGGCCACAGCCGCGCCGGTCAATTTCAGAAGATCGGGAAGAATCACCGGAGTCGCCATCGTCAAATCCTGTCCATCATGGGCCATGTTGCAATATCCTCTGTTTCTGCAGTGTGCATATTTGTTTTGCAGGTGCAGCGCAACAAAAATGCCAGAAGACGTTGCGTTTTGATTGTTTATTTCGTGTCAAATCTTTGCCCGACAGGATGTCAGGCACTATAGGAAGATATGGATTTCGACATTCTAACCCTACCGCCCGTTGCGTGGCTACTTTGCGCGGGAATCGCTGTTTTGGCGGGAGTTATCAAAGGGATGGTCGGGTTTGCCATGCCTATGGTCCTGATCTCGGGACTAAGCTCGTTCCTCGCCCCGGAGCTGGCTTTGGCCGGTCTGATCCTGCCCACATTGGCCACCAACAGCATGCAGGCGTTGCGTCAGGGGCGTGCGGCGGCTTGGCGGTCGGTTAAGCGTTTTCGGCGATTTTTGATGGCGGGTGGCGCTGTCATGGTGATCAGCGCGCAGTTTGTCCGCATTCTTCCCGGGGACGTTTTGCTGTTGGTGATCGGTGTGCCGGTGTTTTTGTTTTCTCTGCTGCAACTGATGGGGCGTTCCATCACCATCGCAAAGCCAACAGCACGTGGCGAGATGGTGGTCGGTGGCGTTGCGGGGGCAATTGGCGGCATCTCTGGTGTTTGGGGGCCGCCCACGGTGGCCTATCTGACGGCACTTGGCACCGAGAAATCCGAGCAGATGCGCATTCAGGGCGTGATCTACGGGTTGGGCTCGGTTGTGCTGCTCTTTGCCCATATCGGCTCAGGTGTGCTGACCAGCAAAACCGCCCCCCTGTCGCTCGCACTGGTTTTGCCTGCCATTTTGGGCATGTGGTTTGGGGGGCGTATCTCTGATCGCATCGACCAACGCCGCTTCCGACAGGCCACACTCGTCGTTTTGCTGATCGCCTCGCTCAACCTGATGCGCCGCGCATTGCTCGGTTGAGCGCAGGCGGTTTAAGCGTTTACCTGATCATACCAGGCAAGCAGGTCGTCGATGTTGGGCTCCACTTGCGTGGCCATGCCCCCGGCAAACTCTTCAAACACTGCGGCATTCAGCGGGTTGGTGCCCGCGATCACCGTCGCGCCATTCTCCAACGCTTCTGCCAGCAGATCCCGGAATCCTTTTCCTTCGGCTTCCTGCTTGCCAAATTTGTTCAGGAGGAACACGTCGTAAGGCTCTTCCATGGATTGCGACACAGCGGTGATTGCCGTGGCCATGGCGTCCGGATCAAGACGGCAGCCTTTGGCTTCTTTGCCAAGGTCTTGGGAAATGCGAATGATCGGTCCGCTCGGCAGCACCTGAACGTCCATGTCGCAACGCTGATCGGTCTCACAGCCCGTGTTGGTCTGCACAATACCACGTGCGGTCAAACCGCGATCATTCAGCCGATCTGCCAGCTCCGCGAGCAGCAAATCCAGTTTCCCGCGCCCATGCGCCATCGTGTATGCAATTTTCATCATGATCTAATTTTAGGTTTCAGAGGCCGGATTTCAACTGAGGCATATTGCCTTTGCTCAGTCGAGCGAGCGCGGCAACAGCCGGCTGATCAGGGAAACGAGAAACGCGGTGGAAATGCCAAAGCACAGAATGCCGGTCACGCCGCCAAAGGCCCCAAAGACGCGAAACTGAATGGGCAGCACAACATCGCCATAGCCGACGGTGGTATAGGTCACGAGCGAGAAATAGAGCGCGTCATAAAGGTAATAAAACGCGCCCATATAGATCAGCACATAAGCCCAGAGCCAGACCTGGATTGTGTGAGATCCGACAATCATGGCGAAGGCCGCACCGGTCACCACCGCTGTTCTGAGGAACCTTGATCTCTGCGTCACCCATTTCCCAATTTTCTCAAGCGCTTCGATCATCAGAGACAAAAAGCCGACATGAATGATCGCGCAGGCACTAAGCACCACGGTGCCCCACAACAGCTGTTGCGGCTGACTCATTGGAAACAGATCGGTGATGAGAAGATCCTATCGTTGACTGGAAATCTAAGTATCACGTTTCAAAGCGCGCGCTTACATCGTTTCGACACAGTGACGCCGGAAGGCCCGTTTGAGCATGTCGAGCTCTGCCCGCAGCAAATCGATTTCAGCACGCAGATCATCAGCAAGCGCTTCGCCTGCAACAAAGCTTAAGGTTTCAAGGCGGTCCCCACTCAGCTGATCAGTGATCAGCAGGGTTTGCACGCCATCTGACAGGCTTTCCTTTGGCAGCGGAAAGCGGAGCCGCCAGCTGTCTTGAGTGTCGGTGGCGTCAATCTGCACCCCGTTGACCGGATCCCCAAGGTAGGTGACGTCAACCTTTGGAACCGGTCCCTGACCGTTCTCATATTTCAGGACACCTTCCCAAACACCTTCGAAAAGGCGGGTCTTGGTCAGCGTTAACTCACTCATATCTCGATCCTTTTCACAGCAGGCTTAGAACTCTGCGCGGGGGCGGCGGGCAAATGTCACATCTCTGAGGACAACTTGGTTCATCTCAGGGCCTTCGAAAATCAGGTCGATCCACATCTTTTCGACCCGCTTTTCGTTCAGGTTGGAATAAGCAAGATCGAACTCAACCCGAATGTCCTCGTCATGCAGTGGCAGCTCCCGCACAATTTGCTCGGTGTTTGGCCCGTGCCGGATGTTGAGACGGGCAAAAATTTCAAGCGGCTTTTCCATTTCCACAATGGTATCGAGCCGCAGGACATGCTCCCGGCGGAGACCGGCCACTGACTCCGGTGGCAGGTCGATCACCAGAGAGAGAAACGAGCCGTCAAAACGGAACACATCCATGCGCAGGCCAAACGGTGCGAGATCCTTTTCGCGATGATTGCGTAATTGGCGAAGTGTCAGTTCCGAGATGCGGCAATCATGAAACAGCGTAACCTCGTCGCCGAGTTTTTCTTTGTTTTGAACGCCAGCCAAGCCCTTCGTGGGATTGGGTTCGCGCCACAGGGCCGGACGCCAAGACCAATCGGTTCCGTGGGGTTTAGGAAAGGCGTTGGAGCCGATTATGGGCAACGCCAGCCGGCTCTCGGAAATCGCAATCACCATGTCGAGATGATGGCGCAAAGTCCGTGCGCGCCGTCGCTGACGGCGCAGGCGGGTTAAGTCTTCATGTGCTGCTTTGCTTGCGACACGCGCCCAATAGCGTGCCAGGCCAGCTTGAAAAAACTGCTGAAGAACGCGCTTGCTACGTGCCATATCGATTAGTGAGTCCCGCTCAATTGTTTCTGGCTGCGAAACGATGCGCAGCTCGATTTTCTATTATCTACCCAATTGATTGAGATGAGACAAACGCCCATTCATCAATTGGGGCACACAAATTCACATTTGCTGACAAAGTGTTGCCCCGCCGCCAGCGCGCCCTGGGAGCAGGAAACGCCAATCACAGCAGGCTGGTTTCGACCGTTCCCGCAGGTGAGAGCACGCCATAGATTGCAATTCCTGACGTGGCGTCTTATTTCGGTGCCTGATTGGAAGCCAGAGGACCCTGATCACATGAACTGGATCACAAACTATGTCCGCCCGCGGATCAACTCGATCTTTTCGCGCCGTGAGGTGCCGGACAACCTTTGGACCAAGTGCGACGAATGCGGCACGATGCTGTTTCACCGCGAGCTTAAGGGCAATCAGAACGTTTGCACCCAATGCGGCCACCACATGGCGATCACAGCCCGCGACCGTTTTGAGGCACTTTTTGACGGTGGTGTCTTTGTTGAGGTCGAGGTGCCCGAACCGCTGGCCGATCCTCTGCAGTTCCGCGATCAGAAGAAATATCCGGAACGCATGAAGGC
Source organism: Shimia sp. R9_3 (assembly GCF_017743755.1). Taxonomy (NCBI): domain Bacteria; kingdom Pseudomonadati; phylum Pseudomonadota; class Alphaproteobacteria; order Rhodobacterales; family Roseobacteraceae; genus Shimia; species Shimia sp. R9_3. The sequence goes on from NZ_JAGHRP010000001.1 coordinate 718,846, forward strand.
GGCGCAGAAGAAGACCGGCGAGAAAGAAGCGATGCTGGTGGCAGAAGGCGAAATCGGGCGCACACCGATTGTTGCTGCATGTCAGGACTTCTCTTTCATGGGCGGCTCCATGGGCATGTATGTGGGCAATGCGATCATAGCCGCTGCCGAACGTGCGGTTGCCATGAAACGCCCGCTGGTGCTGTTCTCAGCCGCAGGCGGCGCGCGTATGCAAGAAGGTATCCTTTCGCTGATGCAGATGCCGCGCACAACGGTTGCTGTGCAGATGCTGAAAGAAGCCGGTCTGCCTTACATCGTGGTTTTGACCCACCCGACCACAGGTGGTGTGACGGCGTCTTACGCGATGCTCGGCGATGTGCAGATCTCTGAGCCAAACGCATTGATTTGTTTTGCAGGTCCACGGGTCATTCAGCAAACCATCGGTGAACAGCTTCCAGAAGGCTTCCAGCGCGCGGAGTACCTGCTGGATCACGGTATGCTCGATCGCGTCACTAAACGCACCGAAATGAAGGACGAGCTGGTGACGATCATCCGCATGCTGATGGACATGCCTCCGGCCGTCAAAGGAGACCTGCCGGCGCCAACCCAGGAAGAGTTGGGCGAGGCCGAAGAGGACACTGCGCAGGACGCGTAAGTTTTCAGAATTTTATTGAGCTGCGGGCTTTCGGTTTGTTTGACCGGAAGCCCGCTTTCATTTAGGGCGGGCTCACTGTTTCGGAGGCGCAAATGACCCACACTTCAGACACATCAGATGCCATCCTCGCCCGGATGCTGGCGCTGCATCCCAAGATCATTGATCTGACGTTGGATCGCATGTGGCGATTGCTCAATGCGCTTGAAAATCCGGAGAAGAAGATGCCTCCGGTTATCCATCTGGCGGGCACCAACGGCAAGGGCAGCACACAGGCGATGATCCGCGCCGGGTTGGAAGGTGCCGGCAAAACGGTCCATGCCTATACAAGCCCCCATCTCGCCCGGTTTCACGAGCGTATCCGGCTCGCAGGGGAGCTGATTGACGAGGCGCATCTGACACAGGTGCTGGATGAGTGTTGGGAGGCCAACGAGCGCCAGAACATCACTTATTTTGAGATCACGACCTGCGCGGCTCTGCTCGCATTTTCGCGCGTGCAGGCAGATTACACCTTGCTTGAGGTCGGTCTTGGAGGCCGTCTGGATGCGACCAATGTGATCGACGATCCCAAGCTGTGCGTGATCACGCCAATTTCTATCGACCATGAGCAGTTCCTCGGGAACACGCTTGCCAAGATCGCCTCTGAAAAAGCTGGGATCATCAAGCGCGGGATCCCTGTTGTGGTTGGTCCTCAGCCGGAAGAGGCGATGGAGGTGATTGAAGAAACCGCAGCCCGTTTGGGAGCTCCGGTGATCGCCTATGGGCAGCATTGGCATGTTTATGAGGAACACGGCCGCCTGATTTATCAGGATGAAACTGGCCTGCTGGATCTGCCGCTCCCTGCCTTGCCAGGTGCACATCAGATCCAAAACGCCGGTGCGGCCTTGGCGGCGTTGCGCCACCTCGGTTGCGATGCGGAAGCCTGCGAAGCGGCCATGCGGGATGTTTTCTGGCCTGCGCGTATGCAACGCTTGCGCAAGGGGCCATTGGTGGAGGCGGCTGCCTCCGCTGAGCTTTGGCTCGACGGTGGGCACAATGCAGCGGCAGGGCAGGCTTTGGCTTCCCATATCGCAGGGTTGCCCAAGCGTGAAACACATCTCATCTGTGGCATGCTGAACACCAAAGACGTCTCTGGGTACTTGTCACCCTTGGCTAAGGTGTCCGACAGCCTGCACGCGGTTTCCATTCCGGGAGAAGCCAACACGCTCCTGGCAGAAGAAACCGCCGAACATGCGAATGCGGCCGGGCTTACGGCACATGTCGCTGAAAGTGTTGCCAAGGCGATAGCGACCATTTCGGCGCAATCCCCGGAAGCGCGCATCCTGATTTGCGGCTCGCTTTATCTGGCAGGCGCTGTGCTGCGCGAAAACGGCTAATGTTATGCATCTTGCCAAGCTCTGGTTGGCAGATTTGCGATTTGAGATCCCAGACAGTTGACGGGAGCGAATCACCGCTCCTATAGTGAAAGCAACTCCTCGCGCCGCAGAAAATAAGGCAGATGGCGTTTGGGAACAGGGACCGGCAGGTGAAAAGAATGGGGGGCGTTCGGCCCCCTTAATAATGTCAGCTAGATGTGTCGTTGCGCATCAATCTGCGCCATTTGGGGCCACTTGAAAGTCGCTACCTATGATCGACCCGCTTACCCAGTTTGTCACCTTCACAACAATTATCGCGACCGCCGTTATGGCGGCCTCTGCTTCGATCCAAGGGGTGCGACATACGCTGGATCTCTTTGGTGCCACTTTGATCGGTGTCGCCACCGCCGTGGGTGGTGGCACGCTTCGGGATCTGCTGCTTGGCCGCACGCCGGTGTTCTGGATTGAGGATCTGAGTTATCTCGCCACTGCGGTGCCCGTAGCCGTTGCCATGTATTTTGTCGCCACACGCCTTCCGTCAGGCAATGGCAGACGTTTGCGCCTTCTGATGCAACTTGATGCCATAGGGTTGGCACTGTTCACTCTTGTGGGCGTGCGTGTCGCGCTGGATATGAGCACCCATCCCGCCATTGCTGTGGTGATCGGCTGTATCACGGGTATCGTGGGCGGTATCATCCGCGATGTTCTTTGCAATGTGACCCCATCGGTTCTGAAAGAAGATCTCTATGCGACGGTTTCGCTGATTGGCGGCGGTATCTATGTGCTGTCTGCACCGACCATTGGCGGAACGCTCTCCTTCGCTCTCTGTTTTGTGCTGATGTTGATTGCGCGTCTCATCCTCATCAAACAGCTGATCGCTGCAGAAGAGTGAGCTGTCCAGAGGTTGGACCAATCTCGCTTTTTCTTGCGGGGATGCAAATGTTTGTACAGATTGACAAAAAGTTGTGACCGCAAGCACTGGAGTTTGAGATGCAAACGGTGGAAGATTTTCCCTATCAAGTGAATGAGCATCCGCATGTTCAAATTCCAATGCCAGATGGCACCCTGTTGTCCGCCCGGATTTGGCGACCTGAGACCGATGAACCACTGCCCGCAATCCTCGAATTCCTGCCTTACCGCAAACGGGATGGCACTGCTGAACGGGACGCGTTGACCCATCCCTATATGGCTGGACACGGCTATGTCTGTGTTCGCGTGGACATGCGCGGCTGTGGCGACAGCGAAGGCCTGTTTGACGATGAATACTCACCACAAGAGCTTGCAGATGGCGTCTCGGTGGTCGAATGGCTGGCGGCGCAGGAGTGGTGCTCTGGCAGCGTTGGTATGGTGGGTATCAGCTGGGGCGGTTTCAACGGTCTTCAGATCGCGGCTCTAGCACCCGAAGCACTTAAGGCTGTGGTGAGCATATGCTCAACCACTGACCGATATGCCGATGACATCCACTACAAAGGCGGCGTCATGCTTGGCGAAAACACCGGCTGGGCGGCAACCGTCCTGGGGTGGTTTGCCTTGCCTCCTGATCCAGAAATCGTTGGTGAGAGCTGGCGGGAAGTCTGGCTTGAACGGCTGCAAAACACGCCATTCCTTGCGGAGAAATGGGTGCAGGAGCAAGCGCGCAATGGCTATTGGAAGCATGGGTCCGTTTGTGAGGACTATAGTGCGATCAAGGCCGCAGTTTTGAGCGTGGGCGGCTGGCACGATGGCTATCGCAACACCATCGCGCATCTCGTCCAAAACCTCGACGCACCTGTGAAAGGCCTCATCGGGCCTTGGATCCATAAGTATCCTCATTTTGCTGCGCCGGGACCACAGATCGACTTTCTGGGGGAAATGCTGCGGTGGTGGGATCGCTGGCTTAAGGGCATCGACAACGGTGTAGAAGCGCTGCCCGACATGCGCCGATGGGTGATGGACAGCGTGCCACCGGCGACCATCTATGATGAGCGCCCAGGGCGATGGATTACGGACTCCGCAAAAGACGTCAACGCGCCAGCTGAGAGTTTTTTCCTGACCGGAAAGAGACTTTCAGAGACCGAAGGCCCAGCGGAGCGTATCGTTGCGCCCGCTCTGTTCTGCGGACAGGCCACTGGCGAGTATTTCCCGGTTTCACTGGCACCTGCCGGGACAGCGCCGGGGGAATTGCCTGCTGATCAGCGCGAAGACGACGCTTTGTCCTGCTGTTTTGAGACAGAGGTTGTCACCGCTGCCCGCGCGATTGTTGGCGCGCCCACAGTGCGATTGAAGCTCTCGGCGGACAAGCCAAAGGCGCAGTTGATTGCGCGTTTGTGCGATGTGCACCCTGACGGGCAAAGCACTTTGATCACACATGGCGTGCTGAATCTTCGGCATCGTGATGGACACGAGGCTTTTGTCGATCTGCCGATCAATCAGCCCATGGATGTGACGCTGACATTGGACCACTGCGCTTATCAGCTGCCTGCCGGGCATCAGCTCCGACTGGCCTTGTCTTCGAGCTATTGGCCCTATGTCTGGCCAGAGGCAGAAACGGCGGTGCTGACGCTGCAAAGCGGTATTCTCTCATTGCCGGTGCGCGAAGAAATAGCGGAGGAAACATCCGTTTCCTTTGATCTGCCAAAGGCGGCGAAGCCGCGGCGCACACGTCAGGTTTCTGCGTCGGAAAATATGAAGACAGTCACCAAGGATGTGGGTTCCCAACAGCTTACTCTGGAGATTGTGGGTGATACGGGTCTTACAGAGGATCTGGGCACCGGCCTCATATCCGGAGCCCGTGTGGAAGAGCGGTTCTCGATTGTCGAGCGTGATCCGAATTCCGCTGAAAACCACTTCACATGGCGGCGCACTATGGCGCGCGGGGATTGGAAAGTTGAGATCTATGCAGATGTTTCCATGCGCACCGATGGGCAGAACTTCCTGATCACGGCTGATCTGAAAACATCCGAGAATGGCGCAGAGGTGTTTGCCAAACACTGGGAAAGCACTGTGGCACGTCTCTGATCTCAGCACGTGGGCAAAAACAAAAGGCCCGCCGCACTGCGCGACGGGCCTTTTTTGAAAGTGCCGGATCAGCGGATCACAAACACCGATTGTTTGGCGTGCCGCGCGATACGTGCGGCATTGGGGCCAATCAGATAGTCCTTCAGCTGGGATTTGTGGGCGCCAACGATGATCGCATCGGCCTTTACGCTTTTGGCTTCCTTTAGAACGAGATCATAGATTGTACCCTGATCCACATGCAGGCGCAGGTTCTCTACACCTGCCAGCGCGCTTTTGGCCCAATCCTCCAATGCCGCTTTGGCTTCTTTCAGGATCAGCTTGTTGTGATCCTGGCTGAAGAAGGAGCCAACAATTGACATGCCGTAGTCGGGCACGACGTTCATGACGTGCAGTTCAGCCCCATCCGCCATTGCCATCACACGCGCGGCTTCTGCGGGGCGCTCAGAGCCTTTCAGATCGTTGACGTCCACGGTTAGCAAGATTGTCTTAAACATGACTTTCTCTCCTTAGAACGCCGGTTGTGTGGCGCGTGGCCGCTGGATCATCATCAAGCCTGCAAGCAGAAGCAGCGCCGGGATGAAAAACAGCTCTTTTGGCATCCGCTCGTTCTCGACTTGCACCTGCGAGATCACCACAGGCTGATCGCCGTAGTAATCATACTCGGTGCCCAACTGGCCAAAGTAGGGCGTGCCGGGGAAGGGCTCTTCGAGCAGCAGCTTACCGTCTTCCTCAAACACGCTTAGGCCGCCGTCTGACATCGCCGTCAGAGCATCGCCGCCGGGATAGATCATCGTGACGGTGGTGGTGCGGTTATCGCCGGTGTCAAAGTCCGGGCCTTCGACCTTAAAGCGCACCAGCGCACCTTCAGGCTGTGCGCCGACCAATTGCACCGCTTCCGGTCCAACCATGGTCTGATACTTCTCTGACACCTGGTCGAGGAAGAAATCCGGTCGGAAGAGCATGAAAGCGATGAACAGCAGCGCCGCACTTTCCCATTTGCGGGATTTAGCTATGAAATAGCCTTGGGTTGCGGCCGCGAATATCAGCATCGCGATGAGCGAGATAAAGAACACCAGAACAGCTTTTCCAAAGCTCACGTCAATCAGCAGAAGATCTGTGTTGAAGATGAACATGAAGGGCAAAAGTGCCGTCCGGATGTCATAGGCAAAGCCCTGCACACCGGTCTTGATCGGATCGCCTCTTGAGATCGCAGCCGCCGCATAGGCAGCAAGGCCCACAGGTGGCGTGTCGTCCGCCAAAATGCCGAAGTAGAACACAAACATATGGACCGCGATGAGCGGCACAACCAAGCCGGCTTGCGCACCAACGCCCACGATAACAGGTGCCATCAGCGAGCTGACCACAATGTAGTTGGCAGTGGTTGGAAGGCCCATGCCAAGGATCAGGCTCAGAACCGCCACCAGGAGCAACAGGATGATCAGGTTACCGCCAGAGATGACCTCAATCACCTGACCAATCACTTGGTGAGCACCGGTGAGGCTGATGGTGCCAACGATGATGCCTGCAGCACCGGTCGCCACGCCAATCCCGATCATGTTCCGAGCGCCCATGATCAGGCCTTGTACAAAGTCGTTCCAGCCTTGGGTGAAAGCGGCGTTCACGGCCGTTTCGCCACGGAAGAACGCTTTGATCGGGCGGTGTGTCACCGCCACAATGATCATAAAGATCGTCGCCCAGAAGGCCGAGAGCGCCGGGGACAAACGATCCAGGTTCTCGGTTTTCACCATCAGGTTCCAAACCAGAATGAAGATCGGCAGCGCATAGTAAGCCCCACCCAAAAGGGTTGGTGTCAGACGAGGCGCTGCCAATGGGGCGTTTGGATCATCCATTGCGATGTCTGGATATTTTGACGCCACATAGAGCAAACCAAGATACATCACGGCAACCAGTGCGACCGCGATATAGATGCTGTCGCCCACCATTGGCTCCAGCACATTGCGGATCCCGATCATTGCGAAAGTGATTGCGCCAAGGCCGATGAAGCCGGTCAGGAACAACACGAGGATCATGATCGGTCCGATGTGGCGACCGGCCTTCTTCAGACCCTGCATCTGCATTTTCAGCGCTTCGAGATGCACGATGTAGAGCAGCGCGATGTACGAGATCACCGCAGGCAAGAAGGCGTGTTTGACCACGTCGATGTAGGGGATGTTTACATATTCAACCATCAGGAAGGCTGCGGCCCCCATGACAGGCGGGGTCAGCTGACCATTGGTCGAAGAGGCCACCTCAACCGCGCCGGCTTTCTCAGCAGGGAAGCCAATGCGCTTCATCAGCGGGATGGTGAATGTGCCGGTGGTGACGGTGTTCGCAATCGAGCTACCGGAGATCATGCCGGTCATCATGGAGCTAAGCACCGAGGCCTTGGCCGGGCCGCCGCGCAGCGCGCCAAGGAGGGCAATGGCCACTTTGATGAACCAGTTGCCGCCCCCCGCGCGATCCAGCAATGCGCCAAAAAGCACAAAGAGGAAGATCATTGTGGTGGAGACACCCAATGCGACACCAAAGACGCCTTCGGTCTGCATCCAGTAATGGCCAAGCGCCTTGGACAAGGAGGCGCCACCGTAGTTGGTGATCTCGCGCACCCACTCGGAGTTGCCGCCAAAGAAGGCAAAGAGCACAAAGGCCCCAGCAATGATCACAAGTGGCAGGCCGAGCGAGCGATACACGCAGATCATCAAAACGATCATGCCAAGAGCGGACATGGTGATGTCGGTGCTGGTCCAGAGGCCGGGACGATCCGCGATCTGGTAGCGGAAGAAGACAAGGTAAAGACAGGCGCTGACACCGATGATCAGGAGCAGCCAGTCATAAAGCGGGATGCGGTCACGCGGCGATGTTCTAAACATCGGAAAGGCCAGAATCGCCAGTGACATCGCAAATGCGAGGTGGATATAGCGCGCTTGGCTGACCACATTCGCAAAATCAGAAAGCCCGGTGAGTTGGGCGAGCGTGCCGGGGAGTTTGGACGCGATATAGAGCTGAAACAACGACCAGATGATACAGATCGCGATGATGAGTTTTCCTTGAAAACCCGTGGCATTGCGCGCACCGGTGTCGACTTCTGCGACCATAGCATCGGCGGAAGCAGCGCCATCTTTATTGGGGTCCTGAACCATTTTTGTCCTCGTCTAGCCCTTGGCCAAATGCGCCCTCATTTCTGGGGCGCATTTGTAGTTTTTTAGAGATTTGAACCCGAGTTATTTCAGGCCGAGTTCTTTGTATGCTTTTTCCGCACCTGGGTGGATTGGTGCGCTCAGGCCGTCGCTAACCATTTCTTTGGGGTCAAGGTTAGCAAACGCCGGGTGCAGCTTGCGGAAGTCTTCGATGTTTTCCATCACAGACTTCGCCACCACATAGACAACATCGTCAGAGATGTTTGCGGAGGTCACGAATGTTGCGCCCACACCAAAGGTTGTGGTGTCGCCATCGGTGCCTTTGTACATGCCACCTGGGATGGTTGCGACGCGGTAGAACGGGTTGTCGGCAACCAGTTTGTCGATTTCCGGGCCGGTCACGTTCACGAGGTTCGCATCACAAGTGGTGGTGGCCTCTTTGATGGCCGCGGCAGGGTGACCGATGGTGTAGATCATCGCGTCGATGTTGCCGTCACACAGCTGCTTCGCCATCTCAGAACCTTTGTATTCGGTTGCGAGAGCAAAGTCGTCCATGGTGAAGCCATAGGCTTCCATCACAACTTCCATGGTGGCGCGCTGGCCGGAGCCTGGGTTGCCCACGTTTACACGCTTGCCTTTAAGATCCGCAAAGCTGTTCACACCGGCATCAGAGCGTGCAATCACGCTGAACGGTTCCGGGTGTACAGAGAACACCGCGCGCACGTCAGGGAACGGGTTGTCTGCGAACTTGGAAGTGCCGTTATAGGCGTGGTGCTGCCAGTCAGATTGCGCAACACCGAACTCAAGCTCACCGGCTTTGATGGTGTTGATATTGTAAACAGAACCACCGGTGGATTCCACGGCACAGCGGATGCCGTGCTCTTTGCGGCCTTTGTTCACCAGACGGCAGATCGCGCCGCCAGTTGGGTAATAGACGCCGGTCACGCCGCCTGTACCGATGGAGATAAACTCCTGTGCGGATGCACCCGCGGAGATGCCCATGGAGGCAATAATGGCGGCGCCCGCCAGTTTAAGTTTCGAAATCATCTTAGGCTCCCTAGTTGATGATGGTTTGAGTAATTCTAGTGTTGTTGTCAGTCGTTCCAGAATTCGCCCAAGCTTTGGTTCCGGCGTTCTACGTCGCGGATACGGCGGCTTGCGTCTTCGCCTGACTGTGCGACCAACATGGCAATCATGGTCTCCAATAGAGACAGAGTCGCAGCATAGGACGAGAAGAATTGTGGACTATCTGACGGAACAATAAAGGGAAAAGTTGCAAACTCAATCGCGGGACAGGCGTGGCTATCGCTGATAACGATGACCGTCGCGCCCGAAGCGCGGGCAGATTCCGCCACTCGCACCGCTTTTTTGGCGTAAGGCGTTTTGGTGACTATGAGGAGAACATCTTCTTTTGCCAGTGTGGACAACGCTGCGCCAAGAGAAGAGCCCATGCGCCCGGCAAGGGTCCAGTTGGTGGTGAAATAGTTGGCCAAATAAGCCATGTACTCGACGATCCCGGTCGAGCCAAAGGCACCAAACAAAACAACGCTTCTGGCGTGTTTCAGCGCCTCAACGGCAGCTTTCAACCGATCTTGGTTCAGCTCTTCTCTGAGTTTTGAGATGTTCAGCACGCAAGCAGCGGCCTGCCGATCGAGCATGGATTGGTCGGGCTGAGGATCGCTTGTGAGCTGCTCAGCGCGATCCGCAAAAGACAAGGAGCGCTCTCCCACCGCTTCGCGGCACAGCTCGCGCATGTCTTCATAGCTCTCAAAGCTGAGGCTTCGGGCCAGCCGTGAAAGCGTGGCAGGTGAGACGCCGCTTGCCGCCGATACCGATCTGAGAGAGCGTGTGGCGACATCCATCTGATTGTGCACGACGTAATCAGCTGCAGCCTTAAGCTTGACGCTTAAGCCGGCATAGCTTTCAGCAACCCGCTCTTGAAGACGGTTGGCGTTGCTCACGTGTCCCTCCTATTGACTCAGGTTATGCAGTTGTTTTAACGGATGTCAACAATTGGAACACTTGTTTCATGCGTTGCGATCCGTCAGCGTGAAGCAAAACGAGAGACCTCATGACTGTGCACTTGCCTGAAGAAACCTTGAACTGGCAGACAATGGCGCCGCTTAAAATTACCGTCGCCCCCAACGGAGCCCGGCGCGGGCGGGTAGATCATCCACAGCTGCCAATTACAACAGATCAAATTTCCAAAACGGCTAAAAATTGTGCAGATGCGGGCGCTGACGAGATTCATCTCCACGTCCGCGACGACAGCGGAGCCCATTCTCTTGATGCAGGCCGCTATCGTGAGGCGATATCGGCAATTGCGGAGACCGCGCCCGACTTGGGCATTCAAATTACCACGGAAGCTGCTGGCAAGTACAATGTCGAAGAGCAGTTTTCTGCATTGAAAGAGCTGGTTCCGCAGGCCGCGAGTGTGTCGGTACGGGAAATGTCGCGTGATATGGCACTGGCCCCTCGGGTTTATGCTTTTGCCAGAGAAGCAGGCATTCAGGTCCAGCACATTTTGTACGACAGGAAAGATCTGGAACTGCTTGCCCGTTGGCAGAACGCCGCTGTAGTTGAGCGTAGCCAATCTGATGTTCTGCTGGTGCTGGGTCGCTATACCCCGCCGCGATTGGCCGAAGTTGCAGAGCTTGCACCATTTGCCGCTGGTGCCGAACAAATCGCTGATCGCTGGACGGTGTGCGCTTTTGGGCAAAATGAACAGGCGGTTGCTGAAGCTGCGATCAAGCTTGGCGGGCACATACGCATCGGTTTTGAAAACAACATCCAACGCCCTGATGGCACGTTGGCGGAAGACAACGCGGAGAACATTCGCCACGCAGTAGATGCGGCGCAGGCTTTGGGCCGCCCGCTTTTGAAAAAGGTCACAGTCTCATGAGTTTTGTTTTTCCCCGGCACTCAAAGAAAACCTTGCCCACAGTGGCACGAGGTGAGGGGCCATTTTTGTATGACACCACGGGTAAAGCCTATTTCGATGGGTCCGGTGGAGCGGCTGTCTCTTGTCTTGGCCATTCTGATCCAGCTGTGACAGAGGCGATAAAGGCTCAGGTGGATACTGTCGCCTTCGCACACACTGGTTTCTTCACCTCAGAACCGGCGGAAGCTCTGGCAGAAAAGCTCGTGGCGAACGCGCCTGAAGGGCTGGATCGCGTATACCTCGTTTCAGGTGGTTCTGAGGCGATGGAAAGCGCGCTGAAGCTCGCGCGCCAATATGCGTTTGAGAAGGGCGAAGGGCGCCGCCGCCACGTGATTGCCCGGCGTCAGAGCTACCATGGCAATACCCTTGGTGCGCTTGCGACAGGCGGGAACCAATGGCGCCGCGCACCCTTTGCGCCGCTGTTGATGAACACCCACCACATTTCACCTTGCTATGCTTATCGCGGCCAAGAAACCGGTGAAACGGCCTTCGACTATGGCCAGCGCGTGGCCAATGAACTTCAGGAGGCCATAGACGCACTGGGCGCGGAAAACGTATTGGCCTTTGTCGCGGAGCCTGTCGTGGGCGCAACGGCGGGCGCGGTACCGCCGGTTGAGGGCTATTTCAAACGCATCCGAGAGATTTGCGACGCCAACGGCGTTTTGCTGATTTTGGATGAGGTCATGTGTGGCATGGGGCGGACCGGTACGTTGTTTGCATGTGAGCAGGACGACGTCACTCCGGACATTTGCGCGGTCGCAAAAGGGCTCGGGGCGGGCTACCAACCCATCGGTGCGATGCTCTGCTCAGCCGAAATCTATGACACCATCCGGGATGGTTCGGGTTTTTTCCAACATGGTCACACCTACAATGGCCACCCGACCGCTGCGGCTGCATCGCTTGCTGTACTCACGCGCTTGGTGGATGACGGTATTGTTCAGCAGGTTGCCCCTAAGGGGGCCAAACTGCGTTCTGCTCTTGCAGAGCGGTTTGGGCAGCACGCCAACATCGGCGACATCCGAGGCAGAGGGCTTTTCCTTGGTCTTGAAGTGGTGGCGGACCGCGAAACCAAGGCGCCCTTTGATCCCTCCCTTGGCATTGCGGCGAAGCTCAAGGCTGCAGCCTTTGAGGCGGGCCTGATCTGCTATCCGATGGGGGGAACAATCGATGGGCAAAACGGGGCGCATGTGCTGCTTGCGCCGCCGTTCATTTTGGAAGACGCCCATATCCCATTGATCTGTGATTCGCTTGAGGCAGCGTTTAGTGCGGTGCTGCCCTCAGCCTAGGAAGGGGGCAGCCCTCATGGTCTCCGGGATCTCAGCGCCAAGGCGCGACAGGATTGTGGGGGCCAGCTGCAGCTGATCGAGAACCGTATCCGTCTCGGGACCTTTTGCATCTCCGAAGTAGTAGAGCGCGAACTCCTGCTGCAGTGGGTCGCGACCGCCGTGATGCCCCCGTGCATCTTGTCCGTGATCCGCCGTCACGATCACCTCATACCCAAGAGCACGCCACTTCGGAATGAACGGCGCAAGCATCTCGTCCATCACAAAACAGGCGTGATCCATTTCGTGGCTGTCGTGTTGGAAGCGATGCCCCATGCTATCAAGCGTGCAGGTGTGCAACATGCCGTAGTTCAGGCCGCGCTTCAGGCAGAGGTTCGTCAGCGTCGCGAAAAGGTCCACATCCGAAGGTGTCATCTGATTGGCCATGCCGTAGCCCGTCATGGAGTGGAAACGGCCGTGGTTGATCGTTTCGCTTTCGGGCTCGTCATATTCCACATCCCGCACATAGTCGAAAGGATGCCGGTTGAAGAATTCCGACCAGAACGAATGCGCGACTGCGCCGGTTACGCCACCTGACTTGCGCACCTGTCCAAAGACATCTGGCTGTTTGATCCGGAATACGTTGCCATTGCCTGTGCAGCCGTGTTCCTGCGGCGTAACGCCTGTATGGATCGACGCGTAACAGCTTGCAGATGTAGAGGGCAGAACCGAACGCATTTTCCATTTTTGGGCGGTGCCGTCTGCAACCCAACCTTCAAGATTGCCAAACAGGCGTTCCCAATTGCGCCAAGGCACGCCGTCCAGAATGATAAGCAAGAGTTTCCGGTCCATCTGAGTCTCCCTTTCCGTCCGGTCCACGGTCGCCGGTTCCGCTTTCAAGAACTATTGCAAATGCGACAATCTAGGTCCGGCTAATAAAAATGGGCGACGTCTTGATGACATCGCCCAACTTTTTCATTTTGGCGTTTGGAATTAGTTCCCGGCGCTTTCCATTTTGCGGTGCGCGATGACGTCTTCCAGCCAGCCGAGTTTCATTTCCGGTACAGAGCTCAGCAAAAGATCGGTGTAGTCGTCAAATGGCGGGCTCAACACGTCGGTCTTGCCGCCGTATCTGACAACTTCGCCCTGATACATCACGGATATCGAGTCTGCGATCGCCTTCACCGTGGCCAGATCGTGGGTGATGAAGAGATACGCGACGTCCTCGATCTTTTGCAGATCCAAAAGCAATTTCAGGATGCCATCCGCCACCAGCGGATCGAGCGCGCTTGTCACCTCGTCACAGATGATCATCTTGGGCTTTGCAGCCAAAGCGCGGGCAATACACACACGTTGTTTCTGGCCGCCAGAAAGCTCCGCTGGATACCGATCAATGAACTTCTCGCCCATTTCGATCTCATCGAGAAGCTCGATGATGCGCTTGCGCTTCTCTGCGCCTTTGAGACCGAAGTAGAACTCCAACGGTCGTCCGATGATCGTTCCCACGGTTTGGCGCGGGTTCATCGCGACATCCGCCATCTGGTAAATCATCTGGAGCTCACGCAAATCCTCGCGCGAACGCCCATCAAGATCAGGGGAAAGATCGCGGCCAGCAAAATGGATGGTCCCATTTTGGGGCGGCAAAAGCCCTGTGATCACCCGGGCCAGCGTTGATTTGCCGGACCCGCTTTCCCCCACAACCGCGAGGGTTTGACCGGGGTGAAGCTCGACGTTGATGTTCTTGAGAACGTCAAAGTTGGTGCCTTTGTAGCGCGCGGTGATGTTCTGAACTTTAAGTACCGGCTCAGGGGTCGCCTCTTTCTCCTGATGGTCGATCGAGCGAACCGAGACGAGCGCTTTGGTGTAATCCTCCTGAGGGTCGTTGATGATCTGATCAACGGGGCCATATTCGACCATGTCGCCCATCTTGAGCACAAGGATATCGTCGCTCACCTGCGCCACAACCGCGAGGTCGTGCGTGATATAAAGCGCGGCGACGCCCGTGTCTCGGATGGCTTCTTTGATCGCCATAAGCACGTCGATCTGCGTGGTCACATCCAACGCGGTGGTTGGTTCATCAAACACAACCAGATCCGGCTCGGGACAGAGCGCAAGCGCTGTCATACAGCGTTGCAGCTGCCCCCCGGAAACCTGGTGGGGGTAGCGATTGCCGATGTTCTCCGGGTCCGGCAGGCCAAGCTTGCGGAAGAGTTCAACGGCGCGTGCCTCAGCTTCCTTCTTGGAGAACTTGCCTTGAACCACGGCAGCTTCAATCACCTGATCCATGATCTGTTTGGCTGGGTTGAAAGAGGCTGCAGCGGATTGGCTGACATAGGTGACCTCACCGCCACGCAGGCTGCGAATGTCGCCGTGCCCGGATTTCAGGATGTCGCGGCCATTAACCCAGACTTCCCCACCGGTGATTTTGACGCCGCCACGGCCGTAAGCCATAGAGGCTAGGCCAATGGTGGACTTGCCTGCACCGGATTCTCCGATGAGGCCAAGCACCTTGCCTTTTTCCAGCTCAAAGCTCACCCCGTGCACGATTTCAATATCGTGTGGCTTTTCGCCGGGAGGGTACACCGTCGCGCCAATCTTGAGGTCTTGGACTTTTAGAAGCTTGTCGCTCATCCGCGGCCTCCTTTCAGCGATGTGGTGCGGTTCAGGATCCAGTCCGCAACGAGGTTGACGGAGATCGCGAGTGTGGCGATCGCCACAGCCGGATAAAGGGCTGCGCCGATGCCATATACGATGCCGTCAGCGTTCTCTTTCACGATACCGCCCCAGTCCGCTTGCGGCGGTTGCACACCGAGACCAAGGAAGGACAGCGTGGAGACGAAAAGCACCATGAAGATAAAGCGCAGGCCCATTTCCGCGATCAGCGGGGAGAGCGCGTTTGGCAGGATTTCGCGGAAGATGATCCAGCCGCGGCCCTCGCCACGGAGTTTGGCGGCTTCCACATAGTCCATGACGTTGATGTCGACGGCCACAGCACGTGCCAAACGATAGACGCGCGTGGAGTCCAAGAGACCCATGACGATGATCAGAACAGGAACGGTCACAGGTGTAACTGACAGCACCACAAGTGCGAAGATCAGCGATGGGATCGACATGATCAGATCGACAAACCGGCTCATGGCCTGATCTGCCCAACCACCAAGAACAGCGGCAAGGAAGCCGAGGACGGAGCCAGTGGTGAAGCTCAGAATGGTGGCTGCGGTCGCGATAAAGATTGTGGTGCGCCCGCCGTAGATCATACGGCTCAGCAGGTCGCGGCCGAGGTTATCCGTGCCCAGCAGGAACTCGCTGGAAGGTGGCAACCACACATCTCGGCTGACAATTTCAGCCATACCATAAGGCGCGATCCATGGGGCGAAGATGGCCACCAGGAAATACAGCGCGGTGAAGAAAAGCCCGATCAGGGCGGCGATGGGTATTCTCATCTGGAGACCTCCCTATTTCGGATGCCGCAAACGCGGATTTGTGACGATGGAGACAATGTCGGCGATCATGTTCATGCCGATGTAGACCGCTGCGAAAATCAAGCCGCAGGCCTGCACCACAGGAATGTCGCGTTTGGACACGTGGTCCACCAGGTATTGCCCCATGCCGGGATATGTGAAGACCACCTCGATCACCACAACGCCAACCACAAGGTAAGCCAGGTTGAGCATGACAACATTCACAACCGGCGCGATGGAGTTGGGGAAGGCATGTTTCCAGATGATGGTGAACATGCGCAGGCCTTTCAGCTCAGCCGTCTCAATATAGGCGGATTGCATCACATTGAGGATCGCCGCGCGGGTCATGCGCATCATATGGGCCAAGACAACAAGGGTCAGAACGGCAATGGGAATGCTGATGGTGTGCAGCTTCTCACCAAGGCTCATACTGTCGTTGATCGTTGTCACCGATGGCGCCCATCTCAGGCGAACTGAAATGAAGAAGATGGCCACATAAGCGATCAGAAACTCAGGGACGGAGATCGAAGCCAGTGTAACAGCGGAGATCATCTTGTCTGGCCAGCGTTCGCGGTAGCGCACGGCCAACAGGCCCAGCAAAATCGCGAGAGGCACAGCAATGATGGCTGCCCAGAACGCAAGGAACAATGTGTTCCCAAGGCGTCTGCCAATGGATTCTGTAATGGCCTTTCCGCTGGTCAAAGAGGTCCCGAGGTCGCCTTGGACAAGGCCGCCGAGCCAGTCAAAATAGCGTTGTACGGGTGGGTCATTCACGCCGAGCTCTTCGCGCAGGTTGGCGAGTGCCTCAGGCGTAGCGGATTGACCGAGAATTTGTTGTGCCACGTCCCCTGGCAAAATCAGCGTGCCAGCAAAGATCAGGATCGAGACGAGGAAGAGCAGAAGGAGGCCCAGCGCGATGCGCTGGGCCAAAAGTTTCAAAAGGAGCGACATATCAGGCGGTCACCCACATACGCTGTGCCGCGTAGCCGTTCATGAGCGAGAAGCCTGCAACGCCTTCGACCCAGCCGCCGAGCTTGTCGGTGTAGGCGTCAATGAAGTCGTTGAACATCGGGCAGATCAGGCCGCTTTCGTTGCGCACCATGGTGCCCATGTCTGCATACATCTGCTTACGCTTGGTCTGGTCAAGCTCCGCACGTGCGGCGATCAGCAGCTGGTCAAACTGTTCGTTGTTGAAGCGTGTGTCGTTCCAGTCCGCGGTGGACAGATACGCTGTGGTGAACATCTGATCCTGCGTGGAGCGGCCACCCCAGTAACTGGTGCAGAACGGTTTGCTGTTCCAGACTTCAGACCAGTAACCGTCGTTTGGCTCACGCTTGATTTCCAGCTCGATACCAGCAGCTTTCAGAGACTGCTGGAACAGAGCCGCAGCATCCGGCGCGCCGGGGAAAGAGTTGTCGGAGGTGCGCAGGAGAACCGGACCGGAGTGGCCGGATTTCTTGAAGTATTCCGCGGCTTTCTCCGGGTCATACTCGCGCTGCTCGATTTCCTGATACATCGGATACGCGGCGTTGATGGGCGTATCGTTGCCAACAGAGCCGTAGCCGAACAGGATCTTGTCGACCATTTCCTGACGGTTGATGCCGTGCTTCAGCGCCATCATCAGGTCTGGGTTGTCAAATGGCGCTGTGTTTGTGTGTGCGATAAACACATAGTGGCCGGGGCCTGCGGTGGAGGCGACGGTGATGTTTGGCGCGCGTGCCACAAGACCGGCGGTGCGCGGAGGCACACGGTCAATGATGTCAACCTGACCGGATTGCAGCGCAGCAACACGTGCAGTGTTGTCGTTGATCACCAGCATTTCGATGGTCTGCGCGTGGCCGAGGTCACCCCAATAGTTCGGGTTCTTCTCAGCAACAAAGCGCACGCCCATATCAATCTCTTTCATGATATATGGGCCGGTACCGATGGCCGCGTCTGGCGCATCTTTGCCGCCGTTTGGCTGAATGATCAGGTGATAGTCGCTCATCAGATACGGCAGGTCAGCGTTGCCGTTGTTGAGTTCGATGATCACGTTGCGGCCGTCGGCGCGGACGCCTTTGATGTCACGCAACAGGCCAAGCGCACCGGATTTGGTGTCCTCGCCGGAGTGACGATCAATGGTCGCTGCCACATCTTCTGCGGTCACGGATTGACCGTTGGAGAAGGTGATGCCGTTGCGAACGGTGAAGGTCCAGGTCTTGGCGTCGGCAGAAGCTTCAAAGCTCTCTGCGACTTTGCCCTGCAGGCCGCCATCGTCGGTCAATTCAACCAGTGGCTCGCCCCACATGCGAATCAGGTTCACGGCAACGGTGTTGGTCGCCAGTGCGGGATCCATGCTGTCCGTGGTGGAGCCGCCCTGCAGACCGATGCGCAATGTGCCGCCCTTTTGAGGACCTGCTGCATGAACTGCGGTGGACATCATTGTGTTGGCTGCGGCAGCGGATACACCAAGCGCGCCAGCACGACCCAGGAAGGTGCGGCGTGACAGTTTCCCCAACGCCGCCTGGCGGCTCAGGTACTTAAGTTCGTTGTTCATTTGGAGACTCCCATGCTGATTTTGTCGTTTTCTGACATGCTGCGATCCGAACGCGACTCAAAGCAAGGAAAATGTGGCAGGGCTGACAAAGTTTTTAGAGGGGCAAAACGCCCGCTAACTCTGTGAAATGGGGGTATTCGAAAACCGGCCTTTTGCGCACTGAAACCGACATATTAAATGGCCATTTAAAAAATTGTAGGGTTCAGAGAGGTATGCGCGTCAGGCAATGTATCGCCGGTTTGGCCCTCGTTTGCACTCAAAACAGGCGAGTGTCGCCCCTGAAGTGTTGCTTTGTAGCCACAAAGCCTGCGATCAACGCCTTTCGAGTTGACCGCAGATCGTGGATTTTTGGCGCGCGAAGGTGGCTACTCCGCCGCCACACTCCGTTGGGCCGATTGCAGCAGCGCGGCGAGTTCCGGCTTGCACGAACCACAGTTTGTGCCCGCCGAAAGCGCTGCACCAATCGCGTCGACCGACATCAGGTTCTGCGTTTCGATCGCGCTCAGAATGGTGTTCACCCCGACACTGAAACACGCACAAACAGTTGGACCGGGATCGGGTTGTCCCGCGCTTGGCCGGCCAAGCAACACAGTTTCGCTTGTGGTGCCCAGCTGACTTCCCGCGAAACCTCGGGAGACCGAAACGGGGCGGTCACTAACAAACAAAGCGCCGATCAGGACGCCATCTTTGTGAAGCGCAATGCGCGCTGAAACACGGGATGTGTCCAAAACGCTGGAGATTTCCGCATCCGGTGCCTCAAACAGCGCACGGGCGTAGCTTTCCCAGCACTCTGGTGTGTCTTGATGCGCCAGCTCATATTGCCAGCCAGCTTCGACGCGCGATTTGGCCCAGTAGTCTGAATTTGGCTGAAGCTCGCGCTGAGACACCGCAAACCCATACCATTTGGGCGCGAAGGGATGAATGGCCACTTTGGCGGCCTTGCTGTCGGGCTGCCCGGAAAACGGATCTGTTTTGGGCGTCACAACATCAGAAATGCGCCCGCTTGGAGCGGTTGTGGCGGTCCAATGTATCGGAGCAAAGACATCTCCCTTTGCCACACGATCCGTGATCAAAACGCGCAGGATTGAGTGTCCGTGTTCATTGCTAACCTTGGCCAAATCCGCAGCCCTCAAACCAAGCGCAAGCGCGTCTTCTGGATGTATCTCCAGAAACGGCTCGCCATAGTGCTGGTTCAGGCGCGACGCCCGCGCGGTGCGGGTCATTGTGTGCCACTGATCGCGAATGCGGCCTGTATTGAGACGGAATGGCGCGTCTTTTGATGGCTCTTGTAAAGCCGGTTGCGCGATAGGGAGCATATTGGCCCGCCGCGTTGGGGTGAAGAAATCACCATGTTCAAACATGCGCTCTGAAGACGTCTTATTTGCCGGATACGGCCAGCGCGTGGGCTGCAGAGCGTCGTAGCCTGCGTCGGACAAATCCGCGAAGCCAGAAATATCGAAGTCTTTGCCTTGTGCCGCGGCAACTCCTGATAGGGCTGCGTGTTCGCGGAAGATTTGTGCCGGTGTTTCAAAATTGAACGCCTCAGCAAACCCCATGCGTTGGGCCACGCCGCAGATCGCCTGCCAGTCGTGACGGGATTCTCCTGCAGGTGGCAGGAAGCCGCGTTGGCGGCTGATTGTGCGATCGGAGTTGGTGACGGTGCCGTCCTTTTCGCCCCATCCCGTCGCGGGTAACACCACGTCCGCCAGTTCGGCGGTATCAGTGTCCCCAAACATATCGGAGACCACGACAAAGTCGCATCCGGAAATAGCGGCGCGCACTGCTTTGGCATCAGGCATGCTGACGGCGGGATTTGTACACATCACCCAGAGTGCCTTCACCTTGCCATCGCCAGTCGCACGGAACAGATCGACGGCCTTAAAGCCGACTTTTTCCGGAAGTGTTGGCGACTGCCAGAAGTTTTGTACGGCTGCGCGATGATCGGCGTTTTCGATGTCGAGATGGGCCGCGAGCATGTTTGCCAAACCGCCCACTTCGCGCCCACCCATAGCATTGGGCTGCCCGGTGACAGAAAGCGGCCCCATGCCAGCTTTACCAATGCGTCCGGTGGCTAGGTGACAGTTCAGGATCGCATTGACCTTGTCGGTGCCGTGATCTGATTGATTTACACCCTGACTAAAGACGGTGACGGTTTTTTCGTTTGTCAGCCAGAGCTTGACGAAGGTTTCAATGTCATGCGCAGACAGGCCTGTTGCCTCAACAGATGAACCGCTCGCCGCATCCAGTGCTTTGTCAAAGCCAGCAACGTGCTGCCCAACGAAGGACGTGTCTACTACGCCCTGTTCGTGGGACTTCTGAAGAAGGTGATTGAACAGCGCCACGTCTGTGCCCGGGCGCAAGGCGAGATGCAGATCGGCAATGTCACAGGTGGCTGTGCGACGCGGATCGACCACCACGACTTTCATCTCGGGACGTTCTGCCTTCGCGGCCGCAATCCGTTGGTAGAGAACCGGGTGACACCACGCCAGGTTTGAGCCGGTCAGAATAATCAGATCTGCAAGTTCCAGATCCTCATACGTGCCAGGAACGGTGTCTGTGCCAAAGACGCGCTTATGGCCTGCCACGGTCGAGGCCATGCAGAGCCGCGAATTCGTGTCGATATTGGCTGTGCCCATGTAGCCTTTGATGAGTTTGTTGGCGACGTAGTAATCCTCGGTCAGCAACTGCCCGGATACATAAAACGCCACGGAGTCAGGACCATGCTCGGCGATGGTTTTGCGGAATTTCTCTGCGACCAGATCCAGTGCGCTGTCCCAGCTTGCCGCCTCTTTGTCGATCAGGGGCGTTAGCAGCCTACCTTCGTTGGAAACGGTTTCTCCCAAAGCAGAGCCCTTTGAGCACAAACGCCCGAAATTGGCGGGATGCTCAGGGTCACCCTTGACCGTGAGCGCCCCATCCTCCGTTGGTGTCGCCAAGACCCCACAGCCTGTGCCGCAGTAAGGGCAGGTGGTGCAGACAGTCTGGCTCATTCCGCAGCCACACCTGTTGTCAGCGCGCTGGCATCCAGCAAGACACGTCCCTCAACAACCTGCGTTGCATAGGTGGCGATCTGACCTTCGTCCGCCCCCTGCGCTTCACCGGTTTCCAAGGAAAACACCCAGTTGTGCAGCGGGCATGTGACTTTCTTGCCGTGCACGATGCCTTCCGACAAGGGGCCGCCTTTGTGTGGGCAGCGATCGGAGGTGGCAAAGACCTCGGCGTCATCGGTGCGGAACACCGCAACACAGCCCACGGCCGTTTTGACAATGCGTGCCCCGCGCAAGGGAATGTCGGTCACGTCACAAATGTCGATCCAGCTCATTCCGCAGCCTCCAGTGTCAGGTTTGCAATCGGTTGATAGGTTTCCGCCTTCTCACGCGCATGTTCTGCCCACGGGTCGGTGCGGTAGACGGATTGGGAAATCTCGAACCGTTCGGCCAGCGCCTTGCGGTTCTCCAGATCATCCACAATCTGCTCCTTGACCCAATCAAGCCCGACCTTGTCGACCCATTTCCAGATACGATCGAGATATTTGGCGTTCTCGCGGTAGATCTGCGTCATGGCAGAGATCACCTCGATGGCGTCTTCCTCTGAGGCCACCTTGCAAAGCAGTTGGGTTTCTTTGACTTCCATGCCTGCAGCACCGGCAACGGAGACCTCATAGCCAGAGTCCACACAAATCACGCCAATGTCCTTGCAGGTCGCCTCCGCGCAGTTGCGCGGGCAGCCAGAGACAGCGAGCTTGAGTTTATGCGGCGTCCAAGATCCCCAAAGGTGCTTTTCAAGCTTGATGCCAAGCCCTGTGCTGTCCTGTGTGCCAAAGCGGCAGTGGTCGGTGCCGACGCAGGTTTTCACCGTACGCAGGCCTTTGGAGTAGGCATGACCGGACACAAGCCCCGCTTGGTTCAAATCAAACCAGATTGCGGGCAGGTCTTCTTTCTTCACGCCAAGCAGGTCGATACGCTGGCCACCGGTGACTTTGACCGTTGGCACGTCAAACTTATCCGCCGCGTCTGCAATCGCGCGCAGCTCGTCTGGGGTGGTGATCCCGCCCCACATGCGCGGCACAACCGAATAAGTGCCATCTTTCTGAATGTTGGCGTGGTTGCGCTCGTTCACAAAACGGCTTTGTGGATCGTCCGCATAGTCCAGCGGCCAATCCGCCAGAAGGTAGTAGTTGATCGCCGGACGGCACACGTGGCAGCCGTTTGGCGTGCTCCAACCCAGTTCCTGCCAGACAGCCGGCTGGGATTTCAACTCGCGGGACTTGATCAGACGCCGCACATCCTCATGTGTGAGGTCGGTGCAGCCGCATACAGATTTGGCCGTTGGCATGACAAAATCATCACCCAGAGTGACCGAAAGCACTTGCTCCACAAGCCCGGTGCAGGTTCCGCAGGACCCGGAGGCCTTTGTCACTACCCGAACATCTTCCAAAGTGGTCGCGCCATTGCCGATGGCGTCCACGATCTGACCTTTAAATACGCCGTTGCAGCCGCAGATTTCTGCGTCAGCCGGTAAGGCTGCAACGGCCGCCATAGGGTCCAGGGAGTCGCCCCCCTGATAGGCTGGGCCAAAGATCAACGTGTCGCGCATCTCAGAAATGTCTTCGCGGTCTTTGATCAGCCCGAAGAACCAGTTTCCATCTGCTGTATCGCCGTACATCACCGCGCCAACGATGCGGTTTTCTTCAATCACCAGACGCTTGTAGACGCCGCGGGCCGGATCGCGGAACACGATGTCTTCGCGCCCCTCGCCATCGGCAAAATCACCGGCGGAGAAGAGATCGCAGCCGGTCACCTTGAGCTTGGTTGCCACCTCTTTGTTCACAAATGCGGCCTCTTCTCCAAGCAGTGTTTTTGCAAGCACCTTGGCCTGATCGAAGATCGGCGCCACGAGGCCAAAGACATCGCCGTTGTGCTCAACACATTCTCCAAGCGAGAGAATATTTTCATCGGAGGTGATCATCTGATCATCCACGTGGATGCCACGTCCGGTTGCGAGTCCGGCGTTAGAGGCCAGTGCAACGGAGGGGCGGATGCCCACCGCCATCACCAGAAGATCACAGGGCAATTCGGTGCCGTCATCCAGCAGAAGTGCTTTGACTTTGCCGTTTTCGCCAAGGATTTCCTTGGAGTTGGCAGAGCATTTGACGGTGATGCCTTTGTCCACCAGCGCCTTGCGCAGCAGGTAACCTGCCGCCTCATCAAGCTGGCGTTCCATCAGGTGGCCCATGATGTGCACGACGGTTACAGCCACGCCGCGCAGCGCAAGGCCAGCCGCGGCTTCAAGGCCCAGCAGGCCGCCGCCGATCACCACGGCTTTGGCGCCTGGCTTGTCGCCCAGGGCGATCATGGCGTTGGTGTCTTCCAGATCGCGGTAGGCAATCACGCCGTCCAGATCATGACCGGGAAGCGGGATGATGAACGGGTTCGAACCAGTGGCAATGACCAGCTTGTCATAAGGCAGCACATCGCCGGTGTCTGAGGTCACGGTTTTGGCTGCGCGATCAATGTTCACAACCTTCTCGCCAAAGCGGCAGGTCACACCCTTTTCTTCATACCACTCCGCGGTATGGGTGACGATTTGCTCAAAGCTCTTGTCTCCGGAGAGGACGGGAGAGAGCATGATGCGGTTGTAGGTTCCGCGTGGTTCGGCGTTGAACAAGGTGACGTCATAGGCGTCCGGCGCTTGTTCAAACAGGTGCTCAAGAGCGCGGCCAGCGGCCATGCCTGCACCGATGATGATAAGTTTCTGTGTCATATTCACTCCGCAGCGATGGCTTTGGCAACTTTGGGCTTTGGCTTCGCGCCGTGTTCATATTCCTCAAGGAAATCAAGAACGTCCTGGCGGTAACGGTAATAGTCTGGATGCTCGAGCAGCGCCTGACGGCTGCGCGGGCGGGGCAGATCCACATCGACGATTTTGCCGATGGTGGCCTGCGGGCCGTTGGTCATCATCACCACGCGGTCCGCCAGAAGGATGGCTTCGTCCACATCATGGGTCACGCAGATGGCGGTCACCTTGGTGCGGTCCCAGACTTCCATCAGAACCTCCTGCAGCTCCCAGCGGGTGAGACTGTCAAGCATCCCGAAAGGCTCATCCAAGAGCAGCAGTTTGGGGGAGAGGGCAAAGGCGCGGGCGATGCCGACGCGTTGTTTCATGCCGTTGGACATCGAATGCGCCGGGCGGTCCATGGCGTCGGCCAGTCCAACACGCTCCAGATAGTATTCCACCACGTCCTGACGTTCGCCCTGACTTGCTTTGGGGTAGACCTTATCCACGCCAATCGCGACGTTCTCTTTGGCGGAGAGCCAAGGGAAGAGGTTGGGGGATTGGAACACCACCGCGCGTTCCGGATCTGCGCCTTCAACGTGGCGGCCGTCCAGACGGATACCGCCTTTGGAAATGGCGTTCAGACCGGCGGCCATGGTCAGCACTGTGGACTTGCCGCAGCCGGAGTGGCCAATCAGCGAAATGAACTCACCGCGTTGAATTTTAAGGTCGAAATCCTCTACTACGGTCAGTGGACCTTTGGGGGTGGGGTAGATTTTATGCAGCTGGGAGAAGTCGAGGAAGTTGTGGTCGATCATACCCTTCTGGGCATCTTTCACCGCTGCAGGCACGCCGTGGATCGGGGTCACGTCAGGCAGAACCTTGGTACCTTCGGCCTTCGCCTCGATGCCCACGTCCATCAGGTATTTCGTCACCTCGGCGCGCAGCTTTTTGAAGCCCTCGTGGTGGTTCATTTCCATCCGGTCACGACGACGCTCGATGTTGACTTTGAACTCGCGGCCCAGCGTGCCGTCAGGGTTCAGCGCGATGATGCGGTCGGCCAGAATGATGGCTTCGTCCACATCGTTGGTGATCAGCACGCAGGTCTTTTTCTCAGCGTCCCAGATGGCCTCAATCTCATCCGCCAGATTGGCACGGGTGAGGGCGTCAAGCGCGCTAAGGGGTTCATCCAGAAGCAAAACTTCGGGGTTCATGGCCAGTGCGCGGGCGACGTTCACACGTTGGCGCATGCCGCCGGAAAGCTCTGCCGGGCGTCGTGCGGTGGCGTGGCTGAGACCCACCATGTTGACGTAATGCGCGACCTTCTCTTCCTTTTCTGCCTTGGGCATTTTCGGGAAGACGCTGTCCAGTGCGAGGCGGACGTTGCCGTTCACGGTGAGCCAGGGCATTAGCGAGTAGCTTTGGAAGATCACGCCACGTTCCGGGCCAGGGCCGGTGATCGGTTTGTCCTTGAAGCTGACGGTGCCTTTGGTGGGCATCTCAAGGCCCGCCATGAGGTTGATCAGCGTGGTTTTGCCGGTGCCGGAGAAGCCCAGGAGAACGAGGAACTCGCCCTCCTGCACTTCGAGATTGATGTCCTTGAGCACGTGGGTGGTGTGGGTGCCTTCCCCGAAGCTCTTGGAAACATTTTCAAATTTCAGAACACTCATCTCTTCGACCTCACCGGTTTGCGCTGAAGGTGAAGAGCGACTGGATCGCGTACATCAGGCGGTCGAGCAGGAAGCCGATGATGCCGATAGTGAAGACGGCGACCATGATTTTGGCGAGCGAGCTGGACGAGCCGTTCTGGAATTCATCCCAGACAAATTTGCCAAGACCCGGGTTCTGGGCAAGCATCTCTGCGGCGATCAGAACCATCCAGCCAACACCGAGCGACAGGCGCAGGCCGGTGAAGATCAGAGGTAGGGCAGACGGCAGCACCAGCTTGGTGATTTTGGTCCATGTGTTCATCTTCAGAACCTTGGAGACGTTCACCAGATCTTTGTCGATGGAGGCCACGCCCAGAGAGGTGTTGATCAGAGTTGGCCAGAGAGAACAAAGGGTTACGGTGATCGCGGAGGTCAGGAAGCTTTTGGAAAACAGGCCGTCGTCCACGGTGTAGGTGGCGGAGACCACCATGGTCACGATGGGGAGCCATGCCAGCGGAGAGACCGGTTTGAAGATTTGGATCAGCGGGTTGATGGCGGCGTTGGCGTAGAGCGAGAGGCCCGCCATGATGCCCAGAGGGATCGCAATGGCGGAGCCGATCAGGAAGCCAAAGAACACCGTTTTGATCGAAGTCCAGATTTGATCATAGTAGCTGGGGCTGCCTGTGTACTTGATATCTTTGACTTTTTCCGGCTGACCGGCGGCGATGAACTTGGCGTTGCGCTTCTCGACGCGCTCCATGAATTTCGCTTCTTTGGCGGCCTTGGCCTGTGCGTCTTCGTGCAGATTGACGGCTTCGGTCCAGACTTCTTTGGGGCCGGGCACCGCGCCGAGGGAGGTTTGCACCTTGGGGGCGAGGTTGCCCCAGAGCACAAGAAAGACGCAGATGGCGAGCAGTGGCACGCCCAAAAGGCGCCATATTTCAGTGGCTTGGGCCTTTGGGTTGTCGCCTGCGGCGGCTTTCAGGATCGGGGTGATGAAGCTCAGGCCGAGGACTTGGAACCAAGCGTCGGCCTTGTTGATGCGGGTGAAGAGACGGGCGCGCTTGGCTTCGCGGTCTTCCTCAGCAATGGATTGGGGGTCGATTGTGGTCATGGATATGTCCGTGGCTTTGCGTGGCAGCTTTGAGTGGCTTGGGGCGCTGTTGCGTGAATGGTTAACGGCGAAATGGCACGTCGGTATTGCGTCGGTATCGCGACTGTTTCGCGTAGGTGGAAAAACGCGGCACGGGCAAAACTTAATCGCCCGTGCGTTGCGTCGCCGGAAAGGGGAGCGATCCTTCCGGCGACGGAGCCGATCAGCCCTGTACTTCGGTGCCGACGACGCGCTGGTCGCCTTTCAGACCGATGGGCAGGCTGTCGAGGTAAGCGTTCGGGGTGCGGCCGTCATAGGTGATGCCGTCGATGATGTCCTCAGCCGGGGTCGGCGCTTTGTAGCCGTCGCTGTCCCATGGGAAGTCCGCTTCGTTGGCGAGACCTTCATCCACCAGCAGGCGGGCGGCTTCGAGGTAGATCGCAGGCTTGTAGACAGACTTCGCCACCTCGTCATACCAGCTGTCCGGCTTGGCCTCTGCAATCTGGCCCCAGCGGCGCATCTGGGTCAGATACCAGACCGCGTCGGAGTAGAACGGGTAGGTCGCGTTGTAGCGGAAGAACACGTTGAAGTCCGGCACGTCGCGCTTGTCACCTTTTTCATATTCAAAGGTGCCGGTCATGGAGTTGGCGATCACGTCATAATCCGCGCCCACATATTCCGGCTGGCTGAGGATGCGCACCGCTTCTTCGCGGTTGGCGTTGTCGTTTTCATCGAGCCACATGGCGGCGCGGATCAGGGCCTTGGTCACGGCCAGCGTGGTGTTTGGATATTTCTCGGCAAACTCGGCGTTCAGGCCGAAGACTTTCTCCGGGTTGTTCTTCCAGAGTTCGTAGTCGGTGATCACAGGCACGCCGATGCCTTTGAAGACGGCCTGCTGGTTCCAAGGCTCGCCCACGCAGTAGCCGTAGATGGTGCCCGCTTCCATGGTGGCTGGCATCTGAGGCGGTGGGGTCACGGAGAGCAGAACATCCGCGCCGATCTGGCCGGTGATGTTTTCAGGAGAATAGTAGCCCGGCTCCAGACCACCGGCGGCGAGCCAGTAGCGCAGTTCGTAGTTGTGGGTGGAGACCGGGAACACCATGCCCATGTTAAATGGCTTGCCCTCAGAGGTGTATTTTTCCACCACCGGCTTCAGCGAGGCTGCGGAGATCGGGTGCTGTGGGCGGCCATCGTCCATCAGCGGCACGTGCGGTTTCATTTCCTCCCAGATCTGGTTGGAAACGGTGATGCCGTTGCCGTTCAGATCCATGGAGAAGGGGGTGATGATGTGGGCCTCGGTGCCGTAACCGATGGTGGCGGCAAGCGGCTGACCTGCGAGCATATGCGCGCCGTCCAGCTGACCGTCGATCACACCGTCCAGAAGAACTTTCCAGTTTGCCTGTGCTTCCAGCGTGACAAACAGGCCTTCGTCATCGAAGTAGCCCTGCTCATAGGCCACGGCGAGCGGCGCCATGTCGGTGAGTTTGATGAAGCCGAATGTCAGCTCGTCTTTCTCAAGTTCCAATTCGGCCATGGCCGGGGTCACGAACATGGTCGTGGCCGCGAGGATGGAGGCAATGCGTTTCATCTAGACTGTCCTTTTGTTTGCCCTGTTGGAGGAGATGGGCGGGGAACGAAAAAAGCCGCTGACCAAGAGACCGCGGGAGGAAGTGCGGTGTCAGGTCGAGCGGCTTTGCTCAGAGTGTCCCCGGCTTCGGGGGCTGATTTTACGGAACGCCCTTGTTCCGTCTTGAGACCATTTGGCGGATCACGGTGCGTTGGCTCAAGCGCGAATCGCCGGTTTCTTGCTGCGTCGCCGCATGACGCGGGGTGATTGCTTATTTTTTAATCACTCAGGGTGGGCCGGGTCGAAGATGCGCCCGTCAAAGAAGCGATCCGGCCCAAGGGTGAGCGGGCCATTGGTGGCTTTCATGGCGGTTGGATGCGCCAGCGCGCCTTCGCATTTCTCAGAGGCCGCAGGCAGCACAGCGCCCAGGGGGGCGAGGTGGCGGCGGTAGAGATCGGAGCGGAAGACCGAGGCGGCAGTGGCGGCGGATTGGGCGCGGTCCAGCCCGAAGCGGGCGGCCATGCGGGTGCCGATCCAGGCGGCCTGACTTTTCCATGGGAAGGTGGCGGCGCTGTCAAAGAATTCCAGCATGCGCGGCACGCAGTGGTTGGCCGCGCTTTGGTGGGTGAGCATCTGGCCACTGAGCGCGCGGTCGAGAATTTCGGCGGAGACGTCGAGATATTCGGGCCAAGCCAGAATGTCGGAGGCGGTGGAGCGTTTCGCCGGATCGGCGAGCCAGCGGCCAGCCTTCCAGACCGCGCGCATCAGGCGGCCGTTGAGATCATCCTCGGCCTGCGCCCAATCGCGGCGCACGGCCAGCACTTTCTCCGGGGTGAAATTCCAGATCGCGGCCCCGGCGAGCAAAAGCCGCCCGCCGCCCTGTTCCACGGTGATGGAGCCCCATGGCTCGCCCACGCAGAAGGCGTCGATCTCGTCCGCGGCAATGGCTTGGGCCATGAGCGGGGGCGGGATGATCCGCATGTCGAGCGCCTCGGGCGTGTTGAGGCCGGAGCTGGCCAGCCAGTAGTGCAGAAGCTCTGCGTGCATGGAAAACGGGAAGGGCACACCGACGCGCAGGGTGCGGCCCAGATTGGCCAGCGCCTGACCGGCCAAAGTGGCGTCCAGAAAATCGGGCAGGGGATGTTTGGCAGAGAGCTCGGCGGCCAAGCCGTTGGAAATCCCGATGGAATTTCCGTTGACCGAGAGCACGCAGAGCGCGTCGAGTTTGGTGGGCACACCGCCCAGACCCAGCGCCATGGCCACCGGCACCGGCGCCAGCATATGGGCGGCTTCGATCTGTCCGAGCACAAGGCGGTCGCGCAGGGTGGACCAGCTTGGCGCGCTTTGCAGATTGAGCGCGAGGCCTTCTTCTTCGGCAAAGCCCAGCTCATGGGCGACAATCAGCGGGGCGGCATCGACCAGCGGCATGAAGCCCACGGAGAGCGGCAGGGTTCTCATGACAGAAGCTCCGATGCGGTCACAAGGGCCTGGGCGACATCGACAATTTTCTTGCCCTGGCTCATGGCGGTTTTGCGGATGAGGGCGTAGGCTTCTTCTTCCGGCAGGCCACGCGCACGCATCAGAATGCCTTTGGCGCGGTCGATGATCTTGCGTTCCTCAAGCGCGCGTTTGGTGGCGGCGAGCTCGTTGCGCATGCGGGCAAACATGTGAAACCGGGCGATGGCGGCATCGAGCACCGGTTTGACGCGATCGGGGTGCATGCCGTCCACAACATAGGCCGACACGCCCGCCTCGATGGCCGCCTTTGTCAGGCTGTCGTCTGAGCGGTCCACAAACATCGCCACCGGGCGCTCCAGCGGCGAGGAGGCCAGGGTGAGCGCGTCAATCGCATCGCGGCTGGGATTGGCCACATCCACCAGCACGAGATCGGGGTTCAGCTCAGCCACAGAGCGGGCCAGACCGGTGGATTCAGAGAGCACCCGGATGTGGTGGTCTCCGGTCTCGGTCAGGCTGTCGATGATGGCTTCGGCCCGATGTTTGTCGGGCTCCACGACGAGGATGGTGAGCTTGGCTGTCACGGGTGGCTGTTTCCGGGGCGGCTGTGGCGGTTGCCCCGTGATAGTGCCGCAGTGCAGCGAAGGGCCACGCAGGGGAGGCCTGCGCGGCGGGTGTGACGCAGTGTTTTGCTTGGTTTTTGAGCGGTTTGAAGGTGGATTGCTGACTAATGCATCGTTTTAGACGCAGCGCCCGCCGTCGACCTCCATCAGCGTCCCGGTGATCATGGAAGCTTCATCAGAGCAGAGGAAGGCTGCGGCGTTGCCCATGTCTTCGGGCTGGGAGAAGCGGCCGAGCGGGATGGTGGCGAGGAATTTGGCGCGGATTTCAGGGGTGTCTTCACCCATGAAGGACTTCAAGAGTGGGGTTTCGCCCGCCACGGGATTGAGCGCATTGACGCGGATGCCATGGGGGGCGAGCTCTACCGCCATGGCTTTGGTGGCGGTGTTCACCCAGCCTTTGGAGGCGTTGTACCAGTTGAGATTGGGGCGCGGAGAGAGGCCTGCGGTGGAGGAGATGTTGAGGATCGCACCGGCAGCGCGGGACTTCATATGCGGCACAAGCGCCTGAGCGATCAGGTAGATGGATTTGCAGTTCACCGCGAAGACCCGGTCAAAATCGCTCTCCGTGACAGTCTCCATCGGGGCGGGCAGATGAGTGACACCGGCGTTGTTCACCAGAATGTCGATCTGTCCCCAAGCGCCAAGCGCGGTGTCGACCATACCCTGCACGCTGCTGGCATCCGCCACATCCACGGTGCAGGGGGTGGCGTTTTCATGCTCGGCGGCTTTGGCACTGGCGGCCTCGCCGTTGATGTCCGCCACCAGCACCTTGGCGCCCTCAGCGAGGAATTTGTCGACGATGCCCGCGCCAAAGCCCTGGGCGCCTCCGGTGATGATGGCGGTTTTGTTTTGAAGGCGCATGGGGCGGATCCTTTGTGTCAGGTTTTGTCGGGGCCGGGGCATAGAGAGATGCCTCCGGCGGGGATATTTGCGGAATGAGAAGCCTAGCCGTGCAGAGCGGCGACGGTTTTGAGTTGGGAGAAGTGGAAGAGGGCTTCGAAGCCTTTTTCGCGGCCGTGGCCGGAGTGGCCGGTGCCGCCGAAGGGCAGCTCTACCCCGCCGCCTGCGCCGTAGTTGTTGAGGAAGACCTGACCGGCGTTGAGCTGTTTGGCCAGACGCATCTGGCGCGCGCCGTTTTGGGACCAGACCGAGGCCACAAGGCCATACTTTGTGCTGTTGGCAATGGCGAGCGCCTCATCTTCGGTGTCAAAGGGGATCAGGACCTGCACCGGGCCGAAGATTTCCTCCTGCGCGAGGCTGTGATCGGGGGGCACATCGGCGAAAAGCGTGGGGGGCACGTAGTGGCCCGGGGCGTCGGTGGCGATTTCGCCTTGGGCGGCGATGGTCAGGTCTGCGCCTTTGGTGAGGAAGTCTGTCACGATGTCTCTTTGCCGTGCGGAGATCAGCGGGCCGAGGGTGGCATCCTCCATGGCAGGTGCGGCGCGCATGGCTTTGTAGGCAGCGCTCATGCGGGATTTGACCTCTTCATAGACGCTGCGTTCCACCAGAATGCGGGAGGAGGCCGAGCAGGTCTGGCCTGCGTTCTGGATGCCTGCGTTCACAAGGAAGGGCAGGGCGGCATCGAGATCGGCATCTGCAAAGACCAGTTGCGGGGATTTGCCGCCAAGCTCCAGCGTGACTGGTACGACGTTTTCGGCGGCAGCGGCCTGCACAAGGCGGCCGGTGTTCACCGAGCCAGTGAAGGAGATGTGGTTCACATCGGGGTGGGCGGCGAGCACGGCCCCGGCTTCGGCGCCCAGACCCGGCACCACATTGAGCGCGCCGTCCGGCAGGCCCGCCTGTTGCGCCAGATCGGCAAAGGCCAGCGCGGTGAGGCAGGCCTCTTCTGCGGGTTTCAGAACACAGGCGTTGCCCATGGCGAGCGCGGCCCCGACCGAGCGGCCAATGATCTGCATCGGGTAATTCCACGGCACAATGTGGCCGGTCACGCCAAAAGGCTCGCGCAGGGTGTAGACGGTGTAGCCATCTAGGTAGGGGATGGTCTCGCCATGCACCTTGTCGGCTGCGCCGCCGTAGAACTCCATGTAGCGCGCCAATGCGGTGACATCGTTGCGCGCCTGTGCCAGCGGTTTGCCCACGTCCTGTGCCTCAAGCCGCGCGAGGGTTTCGGCGTGTTCCATCACAAGCTGGCCGATGCGGGTTAGAATGCGCCCGCGCTCCACCGCGGTGGCGCGGCCCCAGTCGCTGTTGCGCGCGGCCTGTGCGGCGGCCACGGCAGCGTCGATATCTGCCTTGGCACCGCGTGCGATGGTGGCCAGCGGGCTGCCGTCTGAGGGGTTGGTCAGCGCCAGTGTGCCGCCGGAGAGGGCTGGTTGCCATGTGCCGCCGATGAGGCATTTGGATGGGTCAAACCAGAGATCGGAAGTCATTTAGTATCCTTTGAGGGAATGCGTTGGAGGAAATTTTGCAAGAGGTTGAAATAGGTGTCAGGGGCGTCAAACTCCGGCAGGTGGCCGCAGTTTGGCAGGCAATGGTGGGCCGCGTCGCTGTGGGTGAGCGCGGCGGTGAGGATTTCGGAAAAGGCGCTGGGCATGATCGGGTCTTTGTCGCCGCTGATGATCAGGCTGGGGCAGGTGACCTTGGCGAGCGCTGCGCGGAAATCAAAGCGGCCCATTTCATTGGTGGGGCCGTTGAAATGCAGGGCCACTGGGTCCTTCATCATCACGCGGGACCAGAAGTCGGGCTCTATCGCGGTTTGGGTATAGTGGGGGACGCAGATCCGGCCGTAGGTGGCGCGGGAGGCGGACGTGGGATTGCCCCAGTAGTTTTGTGCAGCCGCTTGAGCCTCCGGGCCGACCAAGTGGCCAAAGGCGTTGTAAATCGTGGGGAAATCGACCTTTGCGGTGGTGTTGGACAGGATGAGGCCCGCGAGGCGATCAGGGTATTTGGTGGCAAAGGCCTGCGCGACAAAGCCGCCAAAGCTGCCGCCGTAGAGGGTCGGAGCGGTGATCTCCAGCGCGTCACAGAGGGTGGCGAGATCATCGGCCCATTGATCAAGTGTCCAGAGTGCGGGGTCGCCATCGTCAGAGCGGCCATTGCCGCGGTGGTCAAGATAGAGGATGTGGCAGAGGTCAGAGAGTGCGGCGGCGTAATGGGGCTTAAAGATCGAGTGATCCGCGCCGGGGCCGCCGTGTAGCAGGATCAGCGTGGGTTTCTGCCGCAGCGTGGGGCCGTCTGCGATCCATTCCGGCCCGTCAAAATCCACAAACAGGCGCACGCCATTGATCAGAAGCCTCATGCGGGGGCCTCCTCAATGGCGAGTTTGGGCAGGACAGGGGCGGCGGCGATCAGGCTTTGGGTGTAGCTGTGTTGCGGGGTGGCAAAGACCGCTTCGGTCTCACCTTCCTCGACGATTTCGCCGTTTTGCATGACCAGCACGCGGTCTGTGACGGTGCGCACCACAGAAAGGTCGTGGGAGATGAAGAGATAGGCGAGGCTGTGACGGCGGGAGAGATCGGCGATCAGGTCGAGAATTTGCGCGCGGATGGAGACATCCAGTGCGGAGACCGCCTCGTCAAAGATAATGAGTTCGGGGCGGGTGATGAGGGCGCGGGCGATGGCGATGCGCTGGCGCTGGCCGCCGGAGAACTCGTGGATGTATTTTTGCGCGTCCTGAGGTGTGAGGCCGACATCGGTGAGGACCTCGCCGATGAGGCTCTGCAGGGCTGCGCCTTTGGGTGGGTTTTGCACCAGATGGAAGGGCTCGGTCAGGATGCGGGCCACGCGGTGGCGCGGGTTGAAGCTGCTGTAGGGGTCCTGGAACACCACCTGCGTTTTGAGGCGCAGCGCGGCTGGCATGGCTGCGCCGACCGGGTGGTCAAAGGCGGTGATATGGCCGCTTTGCACCGGCTCCAACCCCAGAATGGCCCGTGTTAGGGTCGATTTTCCGCAGCCGGACTCGCCGACCAGCCCGACCCGTTCACCTTGGTGAATGGTGAAGGACACATCGTTGACGGCGCGGTGGAAGGCGCGGGGGGCAAAGAGTCGGGTGCGCGGCAGGGCGAAGTCCCGGACGGCGTTTTGCACCGTGAGGATCGGAGCCGGTGTGTCCTGCGGCGCTGGCAGATCGACGGTGTGGCCTGAAGCCTCAAAGAGCGCGCGCGTGTAGGGGTGCTGCATATTGGCGAGCAGCTGTTTGGTGGCGCCTTGTTCGACAATTTCACCTTTGCGCATGACCACGATGCGGTCGGCCATATCGGCGACCACGGCGAGGTCGTGGGTGATCATCAGAAGACCCATGTCAAACTCGGCAACGAGATCTTTGAGCAAATCGAGGATGCGGGCCTGGGTGGTGACGTCGAGCGCAGTCGTCGGCTCATCGGCGATCAGAAGGCGCGGGCGGCGGGCGATGGCCATGGCGATGACCACGCGCTGACGCTGGCCGCCGGAGAGCTCATGGGGGTAGCGGCTGAGGGGGAAGCGGTCTTGCGGCAGGCCCACACGCGAGAGCATGACGGCGGCTTGCGCCATGGCCTCGGCCTTGGGCGCGCCGGTGTGGATGCGGATGGTCTCTGCCACCTGTGTGCCGATGGTTTGCAGCGGGTTGAGCGCGGTCATGGGCTCCTGAAACACCATGCCAATGTCATTGCCGCGCATGGTGCAGAGGTCGAATTCGGACTGGTTCAGCAGATCGGTGTCGTTGAGCAGGATGTGGCCGCGGGTTTCGGTTGTGTCGGGCAGGAGCTGCATTACCGCGAGGGCGGTCATGGATTTGCCGGAGCCGCTTTCGCCGGTGACCGCGAGGATTTCGCCCGGGTCTATGGAGAAGGTGACATCGTGCAGGATCGGAACAGAGCCGATGGTGAGGGAGAGGTTTTGCACAGAAAGCAGGTTCATGTGCGCACCACGCGGATTTTGGGGTCAAGCCAGTCGCGCAGCCCGTCGCCCAGGAGGTTGAGGCCCAGCACACCGGAGATGATGGCGAGGCCGGGGATCAGCGCGAGGTGGGGCGCGAAGGAGACCATGGTTTGCGCATCCGCGAGCATGCGGCCCCAAGAGGGCGTGGGCGGCTGTGCGCCAAGGCCGACGTAGCTGAGGCCTGCCTCAGCCAGAATGCCGAGGGAGAACTGGATGGTGCCCTGCACGATCAGGAGGTTGGCGACATTGGGCAGGATGTGCTCGACGCTTATGTGGGCGCGGGATTTGCCTGCGACGCGGGCGGCGAGGATGAAATCACGTTGCCAGAGCGGGAGCGCACCTGCGCGTGTGAGGCGAGCAAAGACAGGCACGTTGAAGATGCCGATGGCGAGGATCGCGTTGACTGCGCCGGGGCCGAGAATGGCGGTGATTAGGATGGCGATCACGAGGCTGGGGAAAGCAAAGATCAGATCATTGCCGCGCATGATCAGCTCATCAGCCCAGCCGCCTTGGCGCGCGGCGGCCCAGAGGCCTAGTGGCACGCCAAGGCCCATGCCGATGCCCACCGCCACCAGCGCCACGGCGAGCGAGGTGCGTGCGCCGACCATGATCATTGAAAAGATGTCGCGGCCAAAGTGGTCTGTGCCAAACCAATGCAAAGCGCTGGGCGTTTGCAGTTTGTTGGGGATGTCCATCGTGGTGATGTCATAAGGCGTCCAGACAAAGCTGAGGAGCGCGGCGCTGACCACGATCAGGCAGAGCAGCCCGCCAAGCAGGATGTTGCGCGACAGGCTCATGTGCGGGACCTCAGGCGGGGATCAATCGCGGCGTAGGCGAGATCGACGAGGAAGGTGACGAGGATCACCAAGAACACCAGCAGCATGACCACGCTTTCCACCACAATGAGGTCGCGGGCGGAGATCGACTGGAAGATCAGACGGCCGAGGCCGGGCAGGAAGAAGACCTGTTCGATGATGATGGCGCCTGCGAGCAGGAAGGAAAACTGCATGCCGATGATGGTCAGCACCGGGATCATGGCGTTGCGCAGTCCGTGGCGCAGCAGGGCCTGACGGCGGGAGAGACCCTTGGCGCGGGCGGTGCGCATGAAGTCTTCGCCGAGCACATCTAGAAGCGAGGAGCGCATGACGCGGGCGAGGATGGCGGATTGCGGCAGCGCCAGTGCGATGGCGGGCAGGGTGAGAGATTTCATCGCCGCACCAAAGCCTTTTTCCCAACCAACAAAGCCCCCAGCAGAGAACCAGCGCAGGTTGATGGCAAAGATCAGAACCAGCATCATCGCAAACCAGAAGTTTGGCACGGCGATGCCAAATTGGGTGGCCCCCATCACCGCCATGTCGCCAGCCTTGCCGCGGCGGGAGGCGGCGTAGATGCCTGCGGGGAAGGCAATCAGGGTGGAGAGCGTGAGCGCATAGAGCGCCAGTGGCAGCGAGACCCAGATGCGGTCTCCGATCATCTCTGTCACAGGTGTGCGGTAGGTGTAGGAGAGACCAAAGTCGCCCTGCAACATGCCGCCCACCCATGTGAGGTAGCGCTCAAACTTGGGCACATCCAGACCCAGCTCTGCGCGCAGGGCTGCGATGGTGTCGGGCTGGGCATTGAGACCCAGCATGAAGCTCGCCGGATCGCCGGGCACCACCTCGATCACAAAGAAGATCACGAGGGAGGCCACGATCAGGCTGAGCCCTAAAGAGAGCGCGCGTTTGAGAGTGTAGCGGAGCATTTGGGTGTTAGAGTGGTTGGTTTCAGATCGTTGCGGCGGCGGGCATCAGGTTGGTGGTGTCAGGTAGTCTGCGTCGGTGACATGTTCGAGCCAGTCCGCGCCGGAGCCGTCTTTGACCTGTTGCATGGCAAGATGGCACATGCCGGTTTCAGGTGCGGCGCCGTGCCAATGCTCCACACCGGGTTCGATCCAGATGGTGTCACCGGGGCGGATGGTGCGGGGGGCTTCGCCGCGCAGGGCAATCAGACCGACGCCGGAGAGCACATGCAGGGTCTGGCCCACGGGATGGGTGTGCCAGGCGGTGCGCGCGCCGGGCTCAAAGGTGACACGTGCGGCAAAGAGCTCAGACGGCGGGCGGCTTTCGGTGATCGGGTCAAGACGCACCGTGCCTGTGAAATACTCCGGAGCGCCTGCGCGGCTTGGCAGGCTCCCGGCGGGGATATGGTCGATCATGGCAAAGACCCTTCTAGGTCAATGAGGCAAATGCCGGAGCCGCGCGCGGGCGGCTCCGGTCAGGAGGGTGTTACTCTGCCCAGGTGACAGCGGTGAGATCGGTGGCTTGGGTGGGCTGGTTTTCCCAGAGGCCCTGCACGCCCGCTTTGGCGATGGTGGGGAAAGCCAGCTGGAAGAGGTAGCCGTTCACATAGTCCTCGGAGATCATGGTCTGTGCCACTTTCAAAAGCGCGCTGCGTTCGGCGGGCAGGGTCGCTTTGTTCAGGGTTTCCATGATCTGCTGGAACTCCGGGTTGTCATACTGGAAGTAATAATCCGGCCGGGCATAGATGCCGATGTCAAAGGGCTCGGTGTGGCTGACGATGGTCAGACCGTAGTCTTTGCCGCGGAAGACCTGCTCCAGCCATTGCGCCCATTCGAGATTGGAAATCTCGGTCTCAATGCCCACGGCGCGCAGTTGGGCTGCGATGATCTCACCGCCACGGCGGGCATAGGAGGGTGGGGGCAGTTTCAGTGTGGTGCTGAAGCCATCGGCAAAGCCTGCTTCGGCCAGAAGCTGTTTGGACAGTTCCGGATCGTATTGGGAGTTGCCGGTCAGATCGACGTAGTCCGGATTGTGCGGCGCAAAATGGGTGCCAATCGGGGTGCCAAGACCAAACATGGCCCCGTCGATGATCGCTGAGCGATCAATCGCATGGGCGATGGCTTTGCGCACTTTCACATTGTCGAGCGGTGGCTGCTGGTTGTTGGTGGAGAGGATGGTCTCCCCCTCAGAGCTGCCCACCAGCACCTGAAAGCGCGGATCGGCCTCAAACTGTGGCAGCGCCTCAGGCGTTGGGAAGCCGGCAAAGACATCAATGTCTTCGGCCATCATCGCGGCAAAGGCGGCGGTGGGATCAGAGATGAATTTGAAGGTCACATCTGTGAGCGCGGCGGGCGTGCCCCAATAGGCCTCGTTGCGGGTCAGCGTGATCTGATCGCCCTGCACCCAGTTTTCAAATTTGAAAGCGCCGGTGCCGATGGGGGTTGTCTTGATGTCCTCGATGGTTTCAGGGGCCACGATCACCGCATCGCCCCAAGCCATGTTGAAGAGGAAGCTGCCGTTGGGCGCCTCTAGAGTGATCTTCACGGTGAGCGGATCGACCACGGCAACATCGGTGATCCCGGCAAACAGGGCTTTTTGTGCATTGGCGCTGTCTTCGGCGCGGGCACGATCCAGCGAGAACTTCACATCCTCCGCATCCATGGCGCTGCCGTCATGGAAGGTCACCCCTTCGTTGAGCATGAAGGTGTAGGTGAGGCCGTCCTCGGAAATCTCCCAGCTTTTGGCGAGGCCCGGAATGACCGCACCGTCGCTGGCAAAGCGGGTGAGCCCCTCAAAGACGTTGGAATAAAGCACGCTGTCGATCGCGCCTGCGGCGGCGGAGGTCGGGTCCAGATGCGGTGGCTCCAGCTGCAGGGCCACGGTGAGGTCGGTCTGTGCCATGGACGCGCCCGCAAATAGAGCTGCGGTGAGGGCGGTTGTGCTGGCGATCAGGCGTGTGCGGGCCAGCTTTGACGTGTGAAGTGTCATTTTATCTCTCCCTTATCTTATTGGTTTTTATTATTTTTGGGCACAGCCTCGGAGGAGGCAGGCCGGATAAATCTATGTAGCATCTTCTGACGGCAACAAAAGCTGAGTCAGGCTATGGGCCATGACTTTGGCGCTGTCGACCATATCGTCGATGCCGATGTATTCGTCTGGTTTGTGGGCCAATTCCAAAATACCCGGCCCATAGGCGATACAGTTTCTGAGCTTGCCGATGCGATCAATATGTTTTTGATCATAGGTGCCGGGGCTGGCGACATAATCGGGTGATTTTCCAAGCACATCCTGAATGGCGCGGTCCACGGTGGTGACAACAGGCGCGGCGCGGTCTGTCATGGAAGGTGCGACATGGTTGAGTTCGCGCATTTCATAGCGGAAGTTCTCGCGCTGGGCGGAGAGGTCGTTGAGCAGGCCTTGCACTTCGCCTGCGACCCCGGCGTGGTTTTCCTCGGCCAGATAGCGGCGGTCGATCACGATGCGGCAGCTGTCGGGCACGCAGTGGGCGGGCAGGCCGGTGAAATCTTCGGGCATCTCGGGCTGGCCGCCGTGGATTGAGTTGATGTTCATGGTGGAGGAACGCGCACCTTCGGGCACCACCGGCATATCGGTGCGCCGGGCCGCCATGGCGGGGAAAAGATCGCTCTCAAACTTGTCGAGTACCGCCCCCATGTGGCGCACCGCGCAATCGCCAAGGAAGGGCATGGAGCCATGGGCGATTTCGCCGAAGGTTTCGATTTCCGCCCACCAGCCACCGCGGTGGCCCAGGCAAATGCGGTCTTTGTTGAGCGGTTCGGGGATGATCACATGCTGCACCCGTTCCGGCGCAAAGAAGCCGCGCTCTGCCAGAAAGGCCACGCCGCCGTAGCCGCCGCTTTCTTCATCGGCCGTGCCGGAGATTTCGATGGCGCCGCAGAAATCCGGAAATTCGGCGATGAAGGCTTCGGCGGCGATGATGGAGGCAGCCAGCCCACCTTTCATGTCACAAGCCCCGCGCCCGTAGATTTTGCCGTCTGACACCTGCCCGCCGAAGGGGTCAAAGGTCCAGCCGTGGCCAACCTCGACCACATCGGTGTGGCTGTTGAAATGCACGCATTCGCCGGGGTGATGGCCTTCTTTGCGGGCCAGAACATTCCAGCGGGGGTATTTGTCGCAATCTCCCGGTGCGCCATGGGCGCGGATCAGCTGGGTGTCAAAGCCGTGGCGGGTGAGGCGGGTGTCGAGGTAGTCGCAGATGTCGCGGTAGCACTCGCCGGGCGGGTTGAGTGTTGGGATGCGGATCAGATCCTGGGTCAGGGCTATCAGCTCTTCGCGCATGGCGTCGATGCGCGTCATCAAACGGTCTGTGTCAAAGGGCATGGCAAAACCTCGGCTGCTGACGGGTGTGGATAGCTGGGGAGCCTCCGGCGGGGATATTTCGGGCAAGAGGAAAAGCTGTGTTGGCAGAATGGCTTGCGAGTGGATACGGTATCAATACCGTAGGATTACGGTTTGCGGGGAGCGTATGATGGATTGGGATCTGCTGGCATATGATGCGGCCCCGGTGGGGATCGTGGTGACGCAGCATCGGGTGATCCGCGGCTGCAATGCGAGCTTTGCGCAGATGCTGGGGTATCAGAAGGCGGAGCTGATCGGGCAGTCCTTTCGCCTGCTTTATGGCACCACGGAGGAGTTTGAGCAGGTGCGTGACATTGGGATGGCGCCGCTCCGGGCGGACACGGCCTATAGTGATGAGCGCATGTTGCGGCGGCGTGACGGCGGGCAGATCTGGTGCCGGTTTCGCGCACAGACGCGCACGCCGGAAGATCCGCTGGCGCAGCTGGTGATGAGCATCGCGGTGATCCATGACGGCCCGCCCCTGTCGCTGAGCGCGCGGCAGCGGCAGGTGGTGAGCGGCCTTGGGCGCGGGCT
This sequence comes from Shimia sp. R9_3, assembly GCF_017743755.1. Lineage (NCBI taxonomy): Bacteria > Pseudomonadati > Pseudomonadota > Alphaproteobacteria > Rhodobacterales > Roseobacteraceae > Shimia > Shimia sp. R9_3. The sequence continues at coordinate 759,896 of NZ_JAGHRP010000001.1, forward strand.
GACCAGCAAGGAGATCGCCCGTGAGCTGGGGCTGTCGCCGAGGACCGTGGAAGACGTGCGTGCGCGGCTGTTGAAGCGGTTTGAGGTGAAGAACGCCGCAGAGCTGCTGGCGCATCTGACGGTTGGGTAGAATGGTTGGGAGAACGGAAGGGCGCGGGCTCCGACGGGCCTTTGTGTTTTGCGCCCAGACGGTGGTTTCCAAGCAGGAGGTTGCAGGTTTTGCGCGAGTTGCGTTGTTTTCGCAATTTTGGCGGGGTGTTTCTGGCAATAAAATTTCCGAACATACTTGCATTTCGGCCCCTTGAATGGCACCCGTTCAGACCAGAAATGAAAGGGGCGCCCACGTGGGTGCCAACGCCATCCTCAGGAGAGCACAAAATGCCCGATCTTCGTTCCAAGACCTCCACATTCGGTCGCCGAATGGCGGCTGCGCGCGCGCTATGGCGGGCGACGGGTATGAAAACTGAGGACTTCGGCAAGCCGATTGTGGCTGTGGTCAACTCCTTTACCGAATTTGTGCCCGGCCACGTGCACCTCAAGGACATGGGCCAGCTGGTGGCGCGTGAAATCGAGAAAGCCGGTGGTGTGGCCAAAGAGATGAACACCATTGCGGTAGATGACGGCATCGCAATGGGCCATGACGGGATGCTCTATTCCCTGCCAAGCCGCGAAGTGATCGCCGACTCAGTGGAGTATATGGCCAATGCCCATTGCGCCGATGCGCTGGTCTGTATTTCCAACTGTGACAAGATCACCCCCGGTATGCTGATGGCGGCGATGCGCCTGAACATTCCGGCGATCTTTGTGTCCGGTGGCCCGATGGAAGCCGGTAAGGTGATCCTGAAAGACGGCGAGCACAAGGCTGACCTTGTGACCGCGATTGTGGGCGCGACCGACGAAGACCGCAGCCAGGAAGAGGTGGATAAGCTCGAGCGCTCCGCCTGCCCGACCTGTGGCTCCTGCTCCGGCATGTTCACCGCAAACTCCATGAACTGTCTGGCCGAAGCGCTGGGTCTGGCGCTGCCGGGCAACGGCTCGCTGCTGGCGACCCACTCCAAACGCCGCGGGCTGTTTGAGGAAGCCGGTCACAAGATCATCGAGCTGTGTGACCGCTGGTACAAAGAAGGTGACGAGACCGCGCTGCCCCGTGGCATTGCGAATTTCAAAGCCTTTGAGAACGCCATGGCGCTCGATATTGCCATGGGCGGGTCCACCAACACCGTGCTGCACCTCTTGGCGATTGCCCATGAGGGTGGTGTGGATTTCACCATGGCGGATATGGACCGTCTGAGCCGAGAGATCCCGCATCTGAGCAAAGTGGCGCCTTCGACACCGAAGTACCACATGGAAGACGTGCACCGCGCAGGCGGTATTGCGCGGATCATGGGGGAGCTGGAACGCGAAGGCAAAATCCACCGGGATTGCGCCACCGTGCATGAGCGCACCGTGGGCGAGTTCATCGACAAATGGGATGTGCGCCGCGAAACCGCGGGCAATGAAGCGCGCGATCTGTTCATCGCGGCCCCCGGTGGTGTGCGCACCACGGAAGCCTTCAGCCAGTCACGCATGTACACTGAGCTTGATCTTGATATCGAAGACGGCTGCGTGCGCGACTTTGCCAATGCCTACTCTCAGGAAGGCGGCCTCTGCGTGCTGTTTGGCAACATTGCGGAGCAGGGCTGTATCCTGAAGACCGCAGGCGTGATCAAAGAGATGTACGAGTTTGAAGGCACCGCAAAGGTCTTTGAATCCATGGAAGACGCGATGCATGGCATTCTGCAGAATGAGGTGAAGCCTTATTCCGTGGTGGTGATCCGCTATGAGGGTCCGAAAGGTGGTCCGGGCATGCAGGAAATGCTCTATCCAACCGCTTACCTCAAATCCAAGAAGCTCGACACCACCTGTGCGCTGTTGACCGATGGCCGCTTCTCTGGCGGCACCGCCGGTCTGTCGATTGGCCACGCTTCGCCGGAAGCGGCGGAGAAAGGCGTGATTGGTTTGGTGGAAGATGGCGATAAGATCAAAATCTCTGTGCCAAACCGCACCATCCATCTGGATGTGAGCGACGAGGAGCTGCAGCGCCGCCGTGACAACCACCCGCAGGCGGACAAGAAGTTCTGGAAAGCCGAAGGGCGTCCTCGTGCGGTGTCCAAGGCACTGAAAGTCTATGCGGCGCATGTGTCCAACGCCTCGCTGGGCGCCGTGCGCATGCTGGATGACGAAGACGAGTAAGCACGTCTGATATGAGATAAAGAGACGGGGTCGCATATGCGGCCCCGTTTTGGTTTTGAGGGCGCATTTCGAGTGTATGCGCCGATAGAGCTGTGGGCCTATTGGATGGTCCAGGTCGATGTGCGACCTTGTTGATTGTCAAAGGTGATCTGATCACCGTCCAGTGTGGCGACCTGACACTCCGTTCCCGCAAACCGCTCAGGTTTTGTGAGGGTTCGGCAATATTTGCCTTCTCGCTCTTCCCAGACACCTTCGATGCCATCGCCAGAGACGGAACCGTCAGAGCCAAGCACGACTGAGGTGTTGCCACTCACAAGAGTCTTGTCGACTACGGAGAGCCATGCGGGCGCATCTGATGGTGGGGTTGGCGCGGTGTCACATGCGGTGAGACCGAAGGCAGCAATGGTGGAGAGAATTAGAAAATGTTTCATAGCAAAGGTACCAATCATTAAACAAACTAAGTGCCGGAGATTATGGTGGTGTTCGGGAAAATGACAAGAAAAAGGTTGTGCATCAGCGGGTTACCCGCTTTGCGCGATTTGGCTGTCGGCACTTAAAATCTAAAGGCGTGTGGGCTGGAAAGCGGCTGTTAGGCCTTGGCCGCCGCCGATGCCGATCATGGCCATGGCCAGGGCGTTTTCTGGCGGTGTTTGGCGGATGAGCTGGCTGAACAGGCGCACCACGAGGATTGCGCCGGAGGCTCCGAAAGGGTGGCCAAGGGCGATGGCACCGCCGTCTTGGTTGGGCAGGGTCTCGTCGATCCCCAGCGCGTCGAGGCTGGCCAGCACCTGCGCGGCGAAGGCTTCGTTGAACTCCAGATGGGTGAGGTCAGAGAGGCGCTGGTTTGGGTGGTGCTTGAGCAGTTTTTTGGTGGAGGCGACGGGGCCGATGCCGAGGATATTGGGGTCTACGCCCGCCGCTGCGCCACCGAGGTAAGCAAGCGCTTTGCTGTGGCCGAGGGCGCGGGCTTTGGCGGCACTGGTGATCAGGAGGGCGGCGGCTCCGTCGTTGAGCGGGCAGGCGTTGCCGACGGTGACACTGCCGCCTTGGGTGAAGGCGGGGCGCAGGCGGGCGAGGCGCGCGGCCGTCATGCTGTCGCGGATGCATTCGTCGGTGGCGTGGCCTGCGATGGGGGTGATTTCACCGGTGAAACGACCGGCATCGCGGGCTTTTGCAGCGCGTTCTTGGGAGCGCAGGGCGAAGGCGTCTTGGCGGGCGCGGGAGATGTTGAATTCATTTGCCACCGTGTCGGCGGCAGCGCCCATGTCGGGATCGCCGATCGCGTCAGGGGAAAAGCGCGCGCGTTTGTAGCTGTGTTCGGGCAGGCTGCCGCTGGCGGGCAGGTTGCGCAGGGGCGCGCGGCTTTGGCTTTCCACGCCGCCTGCGAGATAGGTTGTGCCTGCGCCTGCCATGATGAGGTGGCAGGCCATCATAACGGCCTCAAGGCCGGAGCCGCATTGGCGATCCACAGTGACGCCGGGGATGGAGGTGGGGAAACCTGCGTGTAGTGCGGCGAGGCGGGCCACGTTGCCGCCGGGCCCTGCGGCGTTGCCGAGGATCACGTCGTCGAGCTGGTCAGCGGAGAGGTGCGCGTCAGCGAGGGTAGCTTGCAGCACGGGAGCGGCGAGGTCTTCCACCTCAAGGGAGGCAAACATGCCGCCTGCGCGGCCGATGGCGCTGCGCCGGGCGGCGATAATGACCGGTTGTCGCTCAGGTGGCAGCAGGGACAAGGCGCGCGTCCTTTTTGCTGAGCCATGAAAGCAGGCGGCCGCGATCGGGTTTGCCGGAGCTGGTGAGGGGCCAGTCTTGCGTGCGGTAGAAATGGCGCGGGAGTTTGTAGCGCGGCAGACGGATGGCGAGCTGGGAGCGGAGCTCGTCGAGCGGGGTGTCGCCCTCGACAATGGCGACCAGTTCCTGACCGCGTGACTGATGGGCGACGCCGAGGACCACGGCGGCAGTGAGGCCGGGGATTTCGGAGAGCGCGGTTTCGATTTCCTGCGGGTAGACGTTGTGGCCTGCGGTGATGACCATACCGCCTTCGCGGCCCAAGAGGCTGAGGCTGCCGTCGTTGTTGAGCTTGCCCACGTCGCCGACAGTGGCCCATGGGCCTTCGCGGCGGAAGCCGGAGTTGCGCCCGCCCCAGAGATAGCTGTCGATTGCCAGATCGCCGCGCACAAAGATGGTGCCAGCTTCGCCCTGCGCAACCTCTTGGCCGTTCTGGCGCAGAGAGAGTTCGACGTGGGGGAAGGGGCGGCCCACGGAATGGGCAGGGGCAGAAGAGCTGTCGCGGCCGTGGGTGTTGAGGCTGACAAAGCCCAGCTCGGACGCCCCGTAGTATTCATGCACACGTGCGCGGGGGAAGAAGGCGCGGGCTTTTTCCAAGAGTGCCGGGTCGAGCTTGGCCCCGGCGGTGGTGATCTCAACGATCTGGTTGAGCGGCGTGCCGTGGCAGAGCGCGCCCAAGAGGCTCGGTACAGCGACGATGCGGCGGGTCTCTGCCATGGCTGCATGGGCGGCGGCGAGGTCGAATTTCGGCAGGGCGTGGAAGGCGGCTCCGAGTTCCAGTGTTTCGGCGAGTGCATAAAGCGTGATGCCGTGGGCGAGCGGGCCGGGGGCAAATGTGTTGCTTTGCTCGGTCAGCGCAAAGGCGAGGCGGCTGGCATCGAGCGAGGCGCGCCAGCTGTGGCGGGCGCGGGCAAAGGCCTTGGGCTCGGATGTGGTGCCGGAGGTGAAGCCAACCATGAAGATTGCGCGGGGATCGGTGAAAGGGATCTCGGCAGGGGCGGTGAGGAAGGCGTCAAAATCGGCGGTGTCGATGCGGATGGCGGGGATGCCGAGGCGTTCGGCTGCGGCGATCAGGGCGGTCTGGCTGGAGAGGCAGAACAGCGCATCGGGGGGGAGTTTGGCCAGCACGCGCTGGTGCAGGGCGTCGGGCCACTGCGGATCAAGCAGGGTGACGGCGTGGGGCGTGGCCAGTGCTGTGGCGAGCAGGGCAGGCGCGTTGGGGTGGTTGCCCGCAGAGAGGGCAAAGTTGCGTGCGCCTTCGGGCAAGCTCAGATCAGCGCGCGGCTGGGCGGGCAGAGCGCTGAGGGCGGCGTGCAGGCGTTGCAGCTTGCGGTGCAGCGCGCCGTAGGTCAGGCGGGTCTTGGAAAGCGCAACCGCCAGCGCGTCGGGGCGCTGGCGGGCGTGATGATCTATTGCGTGGCGTAAAGGCAAGCGCGTCCTCAGAGGGCTGGAAAGGCGCGGCGCAGACCGCGGGCGATCACTGTCGCCAGCACCACCTTTACCAGATCGCCGGGGACATAGGCCACCATGATCGCGAGGGATTTGGTCATGCCCAGTTTGCCGATGAACGCCATCCAAGGAATGCCTGCGGCATACATCAGAACGATGCCGCCAAGGGCCACATTCAGACCTGTTTTAAAGGCGCTGTTGTCGGTGTCGCGCTCCACCAGGTAGCCGATCAGGGCGGCGCAAAGCGGCCATGCCAGCAGGAAACCACCGGAGGTGCCGATCAGCACACCAAAGCCGCCGCGGCCACCGGACAGAAGCGGCAGGCCCACGGCCACCAGCGCGATGAAGAGCAGGAGCGCAAGGCCGCCGCGTTTGGACCCGAGCACGGCACCGGCGAGCATTACGCCCAGCGACTGAGCGGTGATCGGAGGCAGGGCGGCGCCTGCGAAATGGATCGGGGGCATCAGGCCAAGTGCGGCGGTGAGGGCGGCAAAAAGTGCGATATAGACGATGTCTTTGGTCGCGAAGCCTTGTTTCATTGCGGTGTCCATCTGATCCGTCCCTTGTCAGAAATCTGTTTGGCGGGAGGGGTGCGCAAAAGCCGTTGGGTGCTCAAGGGCATGAGGCGCTAACGGGGCGGACTTAGGAACGATATCCTCTGGAATCGATGGCATCAGAAATATCATCCGCCATCTTAATGGCACGGATCGCCATGGGCATGGCCACGGCAATCACCGAGCGCTCCAGTCCGCGCGCCTTCTGAGCCTCGCGCACGTCACGCATGATCTGCGCCAGAACCGGAATGAAGCGCAGCGCCAGAGAGATCGCGAGGCTGACCTTCGCGGGGTTGACGCCAAAGGGGCGCAGGATGCTGAGCGCGCGTGTCATGGTGTCGATCATATCCGAGGAGCGCGTGGTCAGGGTCACGAGACTGGCCAGCAGGATCAGGGCGGCGAGGCGCAGCACCACATAGGCCGCCAGTGTGAGACCGGAGAAATACCATTGCACCGCAAAGAAGAGCACAAAGATCCACAAAAGCGGGCGGATCTGGGCAAAGGCCTGTTTCAGGGTGAGCTGCGCCAGCGGGTAGAGCGCAAGGATCGCCAGCGTGGCGGCGGCGGTCACGACCAAGCTCTGGTTGATAAAGAGCAGGGTGGCGCCCGCCATCAGCGCCGCCATTTTGACCGCGGGGCGCATGCGGTGCAGCGGAGAGTGGCCGGGGGAGTAGAGATCCAGCATCAGGCCATGAGCTCCTGATAGGCGGGGATGACCTCGGCAGGCGGCCCGTCGGCAAAGACGCGGCCCTCATCAATGGCGATCACGCGGTCATAATCGGCGATCAGATCAAGATCATGTGTGACCATGATGACGGTTTGGGACAGTGCAGCCACGGCGCGGGCGATGCGGCGCTTGTTGCGCAGATCCAGCAGCGTGGTGGGTTCGTCCATCACCACGATGTCGGGGTTCATCACCAGCACGCCGGAGATGGCGATCAGCTGTTTCTGCCCGCCTGAGAGCAGATGGGCGGGGTGTTCGCGCAGCTCGCTCAGATCATAGCGGGCGAGGATTTCATCGGTTTTGGCGGCGATTTCAGCAGTGGAGAAGCCGCAGTTTTTCATGCCAAAGGCGAGATCTTCCTCAACCACGGGCATGACGATCTGATTGTCGGGGTTCTGGAAGACAAAGCCGACCTTGCGGCGCACTTCACGTCCTTTTTTGCGGGTGTTGAGCCCGTCGATCAGCACATCGCCTGAGGAGGGCAGGGCAAGTCCATTGAGGAGGCGCGCGAGGGTGGATTTGCCGGAGCCGTTGGCCCCGATGATGGCGATGCGGCGCTCAGACAGGGTGAGCGAAAGGTCATTGAGGACCTCGCGGTCGCCAAAAGAGAGGCTGACGTTTTGAAGCTCGATCATGGGGGTCCCGCCGGTTGCTGCCTGCTGCGCTCATAGCGCGGGGCGCGCGCCGGTTGAAGCGGAGGATGCCTCCGGCGGGGATATTTCGGGAATGAGAAGCCCTGAGGGGCGTGTTTGGCGGGAAAGTTTTCCGCTTAGTCGGCCATGAGGGCGGGGACGCCGCCGATTTCGCCGATCAGGGGTAGCAGGGCCTCAAGCCCCTTGCCGTGCCGCAGGGAGGTAAAGAGGAAAGGGCGGGTGCCGCGCATTTTGCCAGCGTCGCGCTCCATCACTTCCAGCGAGGCGCCAACATAGGGCGCAAGATCGGTTTTGTTGATCACCAGAATGTCGGAGCGGGTGATGGCGGGGCCGCCTTTGCGGGGGATCTCTTCGCCGGCGGCTGTGTCGATCACATAGATGGTGAGATCGGCCAGTTCGGGGCTGAAGGTGGCGGAGAGGTTGTCGCCGCCGGATTCGATCAGCACGATGTCGAGATCGGGGATCTCTTTGGTCAGCTCGTCAATGGCGGCGAGGTTGATGGAGGCGTCTTCGCGGATCGCGGTATGCGGGCAGCCGCCGGTTTCCACACCTTTGATGCGATCCAGAGGCAGCACCTGCTGGCGCATCAGTTCCTCGGCGTCTTCGCGGGTGTAGATGTCATTGGTGACCACGGCGATGGAGAGCTTGTCGCGCAGGGCACGGCAAAGGTTGGCAGTGAGTGTGGTTTTGCCGGCGCCGACGGGGCCGCCGATGCCGATGCGGAGCGGGCCATGAGGAGAAGCGGAGGAGGTCATGTGGGTTTCCTGTGAGGTTAGGACCGGAACAGCCGGGAGTATTGGGTTTCATGCCGCATCGAGGCGATGTCGGAGGCAAATGTGGTGGCGGCGATGGCGGAGAGCGGCTCGGTGATCGCCTGATCTGCGATGGATTGGCACAGCGGGGTGAGGGCGGTGAGCACGCTTTGCGCCTCGGTCTGTCCCAAAGGCACAAGCCGGGTGGCGGCGGAGGTGAGGTTGGCGGCAAAGGCGTGCAGGAAGAAGCGGGCGGTCTCTGGCAGCGGCAGGTCTTGCAGGCGCGCGGCGCGGCCCACGGCCACCGGATAGGTGAGCTGTGTCAGGTCGAGGTCGTGAATGGCGCTGGCGGTGCGCACAAAGGCCGCGCCCTGCTGATCGGTTTCCAACAGACGCTCGGCAGATGGTGCAAGCGCGCGGGCAAGATCGTCCGCCTCGGTCAGGGCGGTTAGATCGTCAGCGTTGTAAGCGGCGGCGAGCAGGATCACGTCGTTGTGGCCTGCGCCATGCACAAGCGTGTCCCGCAGCCAATCCGAAAAGCTGGCGGCATTGTGGACCGTGCCGCAATCCACCAGCGCCTCCAGCCCGTGGCTGTAGGTGAAGGCCCCCACCGGATAGGCGGGGGAGAGCCATTGGGCCAATGTGAGGATCGGATCAGTGCTCATGCGGATGGTCATGACCGTGACTGTGGTCATGGGCGTGGTCATGGGCGTGCGGGTGGCTGTGATCGTGGCCATGGGTGCGGCCGTGGCCATAGGCGCCGCCTTCGGGGGTGAAGGGTTCGCAGACCTCTGTCACGGTGGCGCCGAGCAGGGTCAGCATCTCTTTGATCACGTGGTCAGGCTGGATCAGCAGGCGCGCGCTTTCGATCTGGCACGGGGTGTGGCGGTTGCCGACGTGCCAGGCGATGCGGGTGAGATCGGGGGCGGTGACCTGCAGCAGCGGCTCCGGCGCGGCGGTCACGGTGATTTCGCGCCCGTCGGTCAGCACCAGAACACCGCCGTGATCGAGCGATGTGGTCTTGGGCAGATCGACGAGGATGCGGGTGCCGTCTTCCAGCCGCAGGGTTTTGCGGCGCAGGAAGCGGTCTTCGTAGGTCAGGGCCACCTGCCCCGCAGAGGGGGCATGGGCGTGGCCGTGATAGGCGCGGGCGGTTGGCAGAGCGGTCATGACGCCCCCCCGGTTGCCCGCAGGATCAGAGATGCATGTAATCGCGGAAGACGTGCTGCACGATGTCCTCGCGCTTCAGGCCACGTGCGGCCAGCTGGGCGTCGGTCAGTGCGTTCAGTCGGTCGACCTGCTGAATGCGGCTGTTGTTTTCGATCAGCGAAACGAAGCCATTGCCGATTGCGCGGAACGGTGCGGCCAGCACTTTGCCCAGAGTGAGCGGTGCGGCGGATGTTGTGTCGGTCAGTGCCATGATGAACCTCGGTTTGAGTAAAACGTTCGGTCCTCCCCTGGCGCTTTATATGGGGGAAATGGAGGGGCATGTGCACGGGGTCTTTCGTCATAGCTGGCCTGCGTTTGCTGCAATGCAGCGTCAGCGCAGGGTGGGGATTAGTTTGCGGCTTCGATCCGGACATAGACATAGCGGTCTGGCTCTGCGTCTTTGGATTTGGACTCTGAGAGGTAGGAGAAGCCGAGTTCGGGCAGGTAGTGCAGGGTTTCCTGATAGCCGTCGTCGTCATGGTAGATGGCGGTGACAGCGATCATGTCGTAGCTGCAGCCGCCAAGGGTGACCTGTGTCGGCTCCCCGAAGAGGTAGCTTTCGGTGCCGCTGACGACGCCTTCGCTGTCCATGGTCACCACTTTGGTGTCCCAGCGCCCGCCGGCGACCGGAAGCGGCGCTTTTTCGGGCGACAGGGGGTAGCTGTGGGTTCTGCGGGAGCTGGTGATGGCGTTGCCGTCGCTCACATCAAAATACTCCACAAGATAGATGCCTTTGAGCAGGACAAACTTCGACAGCACTTCAGAGCCTTCTTCCCACGCGCCGCGAATGTGGTTTTCGCCGAAAGCCTCATAGGTTTCCACGGTGCCTTCCATGTCGACCAGGCGGATGCCGGTTTCCATGTCAGAAGCGGTTGGGCATTGCGCAGCGAGAGGGCTGGCAAAGTAGGTGAGGGCGAGAAGAAGTGCGCGCATAAGGCCTCCGGTCAGAACATAAAGTACCGCTGTGCCATGGGCAGCACCTCGGCAGGCTGACAGGTCAGAAGTTCGCCGTCGGCGCGCACCTCGTAAGTCTCTGGATTGACTTCGATTTCCGGGGTGGCGGCGTTCAGTTTCAGATCCGACTTGCCAATCTTGCGGGTATTCTGAACCGCGATGGTTTGTTTTGCCAAGCCCAGTGACGCACCGACGTTTTCCGCTTGTGCCGCTTCTGACACAAACACCACAGCGGCGTTTTCCACGGCGCGGCCATAGGCGCCAAACATCGGGCGGGAGTAGACCGGCTGGGGCGTTGGGATGGAGGCGTTGGGATCGCCCATCTGGGCGCAGACAATCGAGCCGCCAATCAGCACCATTTCAGGCTTCACGCCAAAGAAGGCCGGGTTCCACAGCACGAGATCGGCGCGTTTGCCTTCCTCAATGGAGCCGATTTGATGGGCGATGCCATGGGCGATGGCGGGGTTGATCGTGTATTTTGCGATGTAGCGGCGGACGCGGAAGTTGTCATTTTCGCCGGTCTCTTCAGCAAGGCGGCCGCGCTGTTTCTTCATTTTGTCAGCGGTCTGCCATGTGCGGATCAGCACTTCGCCGACGCGGCCCATGGCCTGGCTATCGGACGCGATGATCGAGAACGCGCCCATGTCGTGCAGGATGTCTTCAGCGGCAATGGTTTCGCGCCGGATGCGGCTTTCGGCAAAGGCCACGTCCTCGGGGATGGATTTATCGAGATGGTGACAGACCATGAGCATGTCGAGATGCTCATCCACCGTGTTCACGGTGAAGGGCCGTGTGGGGTTGGTGGAGGAGGGCAGCACATGCTCTTCGCCACAGATCTTGATGATGTCCGGGGCGTGGCCGCCGCCTGCGCCTTCGGTGTGGAAGGCGTGGATGGTGCGGCCTTTCATGGCGGCGACGGTGTTTTCGACAAAGCCGCTTTCGTTGAGCGTGTCGGTGTGGATCATCACCTGCACGTCCATGGCATCCGCCACCGAGAGGCAGCAATCAATCGCGGCGGGCGTCGTGCCCCAGTCTTCGTGCAGTTTGAGCGCGCAGGCACCAGCCTTCACTTGCTCTTCGATGGCCGCAGGCAGCGAGGCGTTGCCCTTCCCTGCAAAGGCGAGGTTCATCGGGAAGGCGTCAGCGGATTGCAGCATACGGCCAATGTGCCATGGGCCGGGGGTGCAGGTGGTGGCCAGCGTGCCATGGGCCGGGCCGGTGCCGCCGCCGAGCATGGTGGTGAGGCCGGAGTGCAGCGCATCCTCGATCTGCTGCGGACAGATGTAGTGGATGTGGCTGTCAAAACCGCCTGCGGTGAGGATTTTGCCCTCTCCTGCGATGGCCTCGGTGCCGGGGCCGACGATGATGTCCACCCCCGGCTGGGTGTCGGGGTTGCCTGCCTTGCCGATCTTGGCGATGCGCCCATCCTTAAGGCCCACGTCGGCTTTGTAGATGCCGGTGTGATCCACGATCAGCGCGTTGGTGATGACCGTGTCCACAGCGCCATCGGCGCGGGTGGTCTGGGCCTGCCCCATACCGTCGCGGATCACCTTGCCGCCGCCGAATTTGACCTCTTCTCCGTAACTCAGCGCATTGCCGTTGCCTGCTTTCTCGGCGGTGAGATCCCGCTCCACCTCGATCACAAGATCGGTGTCAGCGAGGCGCAGCTTGTCACCCACGGTGGGGCCAAACATGGCGGCATAGTCGGAGCGGGAAATTTTGGCTGGCATTTAAGGACGTCTCTGTTGGTTGCGCAGAGGACGGGCGGGACCCGTCTCTGGATTACTTTTTGGGTTTTGAAGCCTGCGGCATGGTCGGAGGCTTGGAAGGCTGGCGTTTGGGTTTGCGCGTCGGCGCTGGTGGCTGTGCCTGTGTCGCTGAAGGCTCGGCGCTGGGCGTTGCGGTTTTGGCCGCGGGTGCGGGTTTGGCCTTGGGCGCGGCTGTTTTGGGCTCTGCGGTTTTGGCCACCGTTGGTTTGGCGACAGCTTTGGCGGCTGCAGGTTTGGTTGTGGCGGCCTTGGCAGTAGGCGGGTTTGCGGTCTTCGCCGTCTTGGTGGCGGGCTTGGCTTTTGGCGCGGGCTTGGCCTTTGGTGTTTCCGGCGCGGCGGTCTTGGCGAGTTTTGGCGCAGGTGATGTCGCGACATTGGCGCTGGTTGTTTTGAAGCTCGGCTCCGTGGGCGCGGGCTTGGCGGCTGCGCGTGATGCTGGGCGGGTGGTCTTCGCTTTGGGTTTGGTCGCGGTGCTGGCTTTGCGGCGGGGCGGGCGTTTGGCGGCAGGTTTGGTCACCGGGACCGGCTTGGCCACCTCGGCGGCAGGCGGTGCGGCGAAAGGTGCAGACACCTCTGAGACGGAATCCGGGCGGCGCAGGCCCATGGAGGTCATCATGGCCTTGGTCATGGCATGAGAGGTGCGCATGTTGCGCTCCATCATGCGCGACATGAAGATAAACCCGTTCAGTGAGGCCGTGATAGAGCCCATGGCAAGTGTCTGCATCAAAATCTCCTTGGGGTTATGTCATGAGAGGGGCCCCATGACTTTCTGATTAAATCCGTAAATGCGGCGGGCGCCTGAAACCGGGATGAGGTTCACTTCGCGGCGTTGGCCCGGCTCAAAGCGCACGGCGGTGCCGGCGGCGATGTCCAGACGCAGGCCGTGGGCGGCGGCGCGGTCAAATTCCAGAGCCGGATTGGTTTCGGCAAAGTGGTAGTGGCTGCCCACCTGAATGGGGCGGTCGCCGGTGTTGGCCACCATGAGGGTGGTGACTTCGGCGTGTTCGTTCAGGGTGAGTTCGCCCTCTGCGGGGATCAGTTCGCCGGGGATCATTTTTTCTTCCACATGAAAAGGCCAAACGCGCCAACAGCGAGGGATCCCAGAAGCAGGGGCAGCCAGATCGGGTGGTCCGCATGGGGATGCAGGTGTGCGCCAGAATGGGCGACAGCAGGTGATGCGCTTGCGGCAGCGAGGGCGGTGACGGCAAAACGTTGCATGATGGGTCTTTCTGTTTTGGTCAGCGGATCGGATTGTGGACGGTGACGAGCTTGGTGCCATCGGGGAAAGTGGCCTCCACCTGCACCTCATGGATCATCTCGGGGATGCCCTCCATGCACTGCTCACGCGTGATGACCTGCGCGCCGGATTGCATGAGGTCGGCCACGGAGCGGCCGTCCCGTGCGCCTTCGACAACGGCGTCGGTGATCAGGGCAATGGCCTCTGGGTGGTTCAGCTTTACGCCGCGCGCGAGGCGCTTGCGGGCGACCTCGGCCGCCATGGCGATCAGCAGTTTGTCCTTTTCGCGGGGAGTCAGTTGCATGTGGTCAGAGCATCCATGTTCGGGGAATATCAGCGCCGTGCAGAAGCGTGAGCGCGGGAATGAGGGATTGGCGCAGGGCGTGGCCGTCTTCGGCCAGAATGCGCGCAAAGAGGAGGCCGTCGCGGATCACGCTGGCCCCTGCCGTGGCGGGCAGCAGGGCGCGCAGGGCGTCCAGATGGCGGGCCGCATCCGGAGCGACCAGCAAAAGCGTGGCCATGGCGCGGGCACCGCCTGCGATGGTGGGGCGGTCAAGCTGCGCCTGAATATTGCCGCTGAGTTTGATCCGGTCTGCAAACAGCAGCTTCTCTCCACGGGTCAAGGTGATGCGGTCAAAGATGTCGGCTTTGCGCACGGTTTCGCCCATGGCGGTGCGGCCGAAGATCAGCGGCTCCACCATCAGGAAACGCGCGGTTTCATGCATGTCGACGGTCAGGTTGCGGGAAATTGAAGCACCGTCAAACAGGATGGTTTCCTGTGGCAGCCAATCGAGTTGGCTGTTCTCAGACAGGGTGAGCGTGCTGTCCAGCTGGCCGGGCTTTGCGTCGATGCTGCGATACGCCCGCTCTGCGGCCTGGGTGGTCACGGTGAGATGGCTGCCCGTGCCTGCGGCGGCGGCAACGGAAAAACGGTCGCCTCCGGTGATGCCGCCTGCGGTGTTGAGCAGAACCGCCTGAAGCGCCTTGGTGCGGCCGCGTGCGTAATTGGCGTGTGGAAACAGGACGCGGCTGGAGCCGGACAGGCGCAGATCATCCAGAACGGAGCTGCCTTCGCGCAGTTTGCTGCGGATGTCGGCACTGCCTTGCGCGCGCGGCTGCTGCTGCGTGGGCGGCAGGGCGGGCTCTGGGCGTGATATGGGTGTCAGCGCGGTGATGGCACTCTCCGGTCTTTCGGCAGGGAATTTGCCTTTGACTCGCATCGGTTGCGCCGGGCGGAAAGTGAGACTGCCCGATTTTTGAGCGCATTTGTGTGGTGCGTGCAATTTTTGCGCTAACTGAAAACCTAAGATGAAAAATTAGGCGGATTGTGAACTTTGCGGCGCAGATGCCAATTCGATTGAAATTTGCCCTCTGTCTCGCCATTTTGCCGCCAGTTTCGAATCGCCCTCAGAAGGGGCGATGTCGCCATTTTGCGCGGTCTGACAACACGCCTGACCCCGCAGCCCTTCAGATCCCGGCGTGGCCGGAGAGGAGCCAGATATGAGCTTTGATCGCAAGATTAAGATCGCCCCATCCATCCTGTCAGCGGATTTTGCCAACTTTGGCGCGGAGATCCGCGCGATTGAGGATCAGGGCGCGGATTGGGTGCATGTGGATGTGATGGATGGCCATTTTGTGCCGAACCTGACGTTTGGCCCGCCCGCCGTGAAAGCGTTCCGTCCGCATGTCAAAACCTTCATGGATGTGCATCTGATGATCGCGCCGGTGGACCCTTATATCGAGGCCTATGCCGAGGCCGGTGCCGATATGATCACCGCCCATGTGGAGGCAGGTCCGCATATTCACCGCACGTTGCAGGCGATCAAAGCGCAGGGGGTGAAGGCCGGTGTGAGCCTCAACCCCGGCACGCCGCTGGAGAGCATCGAGCATGTGATGGATCTGGTGGATATGGTGCTGATCATGACCGTGAACCCCGGTTTTGGCGGGCAGAAGTTCATCCACTCCGGCGTCGAGAAAACACGCCGCTGCCGCGAGATGATCGGGGATCGCGAGATCCACATTCAGATCGACGGCGGCGTGACCACGGAAACCGCGCCTCTGGTGGCCGCGGCCGGTGCCGATGTGCTGGTGGCAGGCTCTGCCGTGTTCAAAGGCGGCTCTGTCGATCAGGCGCAGGTCTACGGCGACAACATCCGCGCCATCCGCGCAGCGGCAGAGGCGGCGCAGTAAGCGCGCGCAATGAGTGCCTGTTGAGCGTCATGGAAGTGTGGCGCTCGACGGGAGGCTTTTTTAGGCCGTCAGGCGGCGGTGTTTGGTTTGGTGGTTGCGAAGGTAGGTGCGTGGGACAAAGCGCCAATTTGCTACGCTGGTCGCCAATGCCTGCTTCGGCTCTAAAACGGTGGGGGCCGCATTCTGACGGGGCTGGATTTTACAATCGAAGTATTGGTTGTTGCCATCCGCCCGAAGGTTTCAAGAAGTGGATCCAGTTCACCAATATCTTTCAACAGCACGCGGGCCACAAACCCGTCCTCACCCGTAACCTTATCGCACTGCACGATCCGATCCGTATCCTGAATCTGTTGCTCAAGCATATGGCGCTTTCCCGGCAACGGTCGAAATCTGACGACAGCTTCAAGAGCATACCCTAGGGCTGCCGGTGCAACTTCAACTGAGAACCCTTGTACAATACCTCTGTCCTGCAATCGCCGGACCCGATCACGGATCGTTGGAGAAGAGACCCCCACATCAGCGGCAAGGTCTTTCCAACTGATGCGCGCATCATCTACCAACGCGTTGAGAATAGAGCGATCAAGGTCATCTACAATTTCTTCCATTTAAATGCAGGTACCAGAAAGTACCTCCTATTTCACGCCTAAAACCATCCATCTGCTTTCTTTTCAGAAAGCACATCTCTGCATTCACGCTCTATTTTTGCATGCCAATGACTGCAGAAATTTGAGAACGATAATGAACTGGGCACTTTGGGTATCTTTTGCGACTATCTCCGCCGTGAACATCGTTACACCGGGACCGGCGAACCTGAATACGGTGCGGCGCGCAATGCAGTTGGGCATGTTCCAGGTTGCGCCCACGATACTTGGCAATGCGCTGGGCCTGGCCGTAGGCGGAGCCATCTGTGCAGCGGGCATCACGTCCTTTGTGATGGCGTCAGATTTGCTCTGGTTCCTTTTCCAGTGGGTGGGTGTGGCGTATCTGGCTTGGCTTGGCGTCAAACTCTTGATTAGGAAAGAAACGCTGTCTTTGAATTCTCAGACTGACGTAACGGTTCCAGCTCGCGCCCTTTTTTTGGAGGCGTTTCTACTGGCAGTCACCAATCCCAAAGCACTGCTGTTCTATATGGCGCTGTTCCCACAGATTTTGAACCCGGAGCGGGGATTGGCGTCACAAGCGAGCATTCTCATTCTGACCTATTGTGGTCTGTCCATTCTATCACTCAGCACCTATTCGACGCTCGCGCATTTTTTCAGGAGCCGTTTCATGACGCAGACGCGGTATAACAGGTTCCGACAAATCTCCGGCGTCATCCTGATTGGTTTTGCTGCCAAGCTGTTAATGAACATACGATAGCGTAGTGAAGTTTGTATTGTTTATCTTGCTCCGCAAGCTTTGGAGCATAGGTTTCGCCGCCATGAAGTCAGCCGGACAAGCCGCCGCTGGTCCAAAGTGCAGCACCCGTCGCTTTGGCCTCATTGATGGCATATGCAGCAGCGCAACAGCGGGCAGATCAGTCGCGGATTTCCTCGGCTGAGACGCCCCAAAGGTCGGATTTCTGGACCCAGCCTTTGTAGCCGCCGGCCTTCAGGCGGCACCAGTCCGGATTGCATTCTTCAAGTTTCGCGATCACGCCCAGCTCAAGATGCGCGGCGGCCTGTGTTTCGGCTTCCGGGCGGATGGCGAGCGGCAGCATGTCTTTCTGGACAATCACAGTGCGCACGCCGGACAGAAGCGAGTAATGCACCCAGCCGCCCGCGCCTTCGATGTCGCGCACGCGGCGCCAGTGGCCATATTCGGCGGTGATCTGAAGCGGCATGGATTTGCGGGTGAAAACCCAGTCGATCCGGTGCGTGCGCGAGGGGCCGCGCCGCACGTTGGCCTTGCTGGCTTTCAAAGACACATAGCGCGGCAAAGGCAGGTTGGTCACCGGCCCGCGCTTTTGGTCGGCTTGTACTTCTGCCGCAACGGAATTTGTGAGCGCCAACAGCAAAGCTGCGGCCAAGCTCACAAGAGATTTTCGACCCAAGGTGAACATTTTGCCTGTTATTTTCTGCATTGAAGGTGCGGAGGGGTTCTTGTGCCCCGCTGGCCTGTGTTGCACTGTGACATCAACAGGCTGATTTGGAAAGCATTGGGAGGCATCGAATGCCAAAGCAACGTCTGAGTGTTGTCGTAACGCGACGTCTGCCAGAAGCGGTTGAGACACGGCTGTCGGAGCTGTTTGATGTGCGGTTGCGGGAGGATGACGCCCCGATGAGCCGCGAGGAACTGGCGGCGGCCATGAAGGACGCGGATGTACTTGTGCCAACGCTGAGCGACAAGATCGACGCAAATATGATTGCGCAGTCCGGCGAGCGGCTAAAGCTGATTGCCAACTATGGCGCGGGGGTGGACCACATTGATGTGGCCTCGGCCCGTCAGCGTGGTGTTCTGGTCTCCAACACGCCGGGTGTGTCGGCGGATGACACGGCGGATATGGCGCTGGCGCTGATCCTTGGTGTGACCCGCCGCGTGAGCGAAGGTGTGCAGCGCATGCAGTCGGGTGCGTGGGACGGCTGGGCCCCCACCACGCTGCTGGGTGGCCGGGTGAGCGGCAAGCGGCTGGGCATTCTGGGCATGGGCCGCATCGGCACGGCTGTGGCGCGGCGTGCGCATGCCTGTGGCATGCAGATCCACTATCACAACCGCCGCCGCCTGCGCCCTGAAATCGAAGAGCAATATGAGGCGACCTATTGGGAGAGCCTCGATCAGATGCTGGCGCGTATGGATGTGATTTCCGTGAATTGCCCGCATACGCCATCGACTTTCCATTTGCTGAACGCGCGTCGGTTGAAGCTGATGAAGCCCTCCTCTGTCATCATCAACACCTCCCGTGGGGAAGTGATTGACGAGAACGCCATGGTGCGGGCGCTGAAGAACGGCGATCTCGCCGGTGCGGGGCTCGACGTGTATGAGCATGGCCATGAGGTGCATCCCGATCTGCGCGGTGTGCCTAATGTGGTGCTGATGCCGCATATGGGCTCGGCCACCGTGGAAGGGCGCATTGAGATGGGCGAGAAAGTCCTGATCAATATCAAGACCTTTGACGACGGCCACCGCCCACCGGATCTGGTTGTGCCAGCGATGCTGTAAGCGGGCGGCCCTGACCCCATGCGCGCCTTTGTTGGCATACCGCTGGATGGCCCTGAAGAAGACCGCCTGCTGGATATGCAGGACCGTTTGGCCGTTGGCACCCCCGTGCCTGTGGCCAATTTGCATGTGACGCTGGCCTTTCTGGATGATCAGCCGGTGGCGCAGCTTGAGATGCTGCATGAAGAGCTGGAGATGATCCGCGCGCCGGGCTTTGAGATGACCCTCAAGGGCATCGACATCGTGGGCGGCGCGAAAAGCCGCTGTCTGGCGCTGTTGGTGGCGCCCGATCCGGCGCTGATGGAGTTGCAAGCCGATGTGGTCCGCGCCGCGCGGCGGGTGGGCATGAAAATCGAGAAGCGCCGCTTTCGTCCGCATGTGACGCTCAGCCGGTTTCGCGATGGGCAGCATGCGCCGGAGAAAATCCAAGGTGCGATTTCGCGCGGCGCGCATTACGATATGTGGCCAGTCACCGTGTCTGAATTTGAGCTCTATCGCTCGCATCTGACCTCGGAGGGCGCGCAGTATGAGGTTCTCAGCGATTATCCGCTGTTGGTGATGCCGCCGCTCTGACCTAAGCTGTCCTTAGGTGGATCGCTCGGGATTTTGAGAGCGAGAATTGGCCTTTTGGTTTCCGAGTTAGGGAGAGTGGAATGAAGCGTTTTTCATTAAGTGTTTCAGTGGCTTGCCTGATGGCAAGCATGAGTTTGGCGCAGGAGGCGGCGGACAGTATTGCGCCGGAGGGGGCGACTCAGCTTGGCGGGCAAATCCCCGAAGCCTTGATGGCGGCGCAGCAGGCCAAGGAGGCAGGCAGCCCCACATCGGCGGAAAATTGGATGGTCGCGGCGGCCAATCCGCTGGCGGTTGAGGCGGGCGCAGATGTGCTGCGCGCCGGGGGCTCTGCGGCGGATGCCATGGTGGCTGTGCAATCGGTGCTGGGGCTGGTGGAGCCGCAAAGCTCTGGCCTTGGCGGCGGCGCGTTTCTGGTCTGGTATGATGCTGAGAGCGGCACGGTGACCACGCTCGATGGGCGGGAGAAAGCGCCGATTGCGGCCACACCGAAGCTGTTTCTGGATGAGACCGGCGAGCGCATGAAGTTCTTTGATGCGGTGGTTGGTGGGCGCTCTGTCGGGGTGCCGGGCACGCCGATGCTGATGGAAGAAGCGCATCGCCGCTGGGGGCGCAGCGCCTGGCCCGGCCTGCTTGAGGCCGCGATTGGCCATGCGGAAAACGGCTTTGCGGTTTCCCCACGCCTTGCTGGCGCGGTGGCCAAAGACGCGGAGCGACTCTCAAGCCATCCGACCACGGCGGCTTATTTCCTGCCCGGTGGCGCGCCACTGGCGGAAGGCAGTGTTTTGCAGAACGCAGATTATGCAGAGAGCCTGCGCCTGATGGCGGAGCATGGCGCGGATCCGTTTTATACGGGCGAGATCGCCACGGATATTGTTGCGACGGTGCGCAGCGCTGACAATCCCGGTGTGCTGAGCACGGTGGATATGGCGCTTTATCAGGTGAAAGAGCGCGATGCGGTCTGTGTGGAGTATCGCGACCATGATGTCTGTGGCATGGGGCCGCCCTCTTCGGGCGCGCTGACCGTGGGGCAGATCCTTGGGCTGGTTGGGTCTTATGACATGGCGGGCATGGGGCCGGAGAGTGCGGATGCCTGGCGGCTGATCGGGGATGCCTCGCGTTTGGCCTTTGCCGACCGTGGGCGTTACATGGCGGACAGTGATTTTGTGCCGGTGCCCACCGCGGGACTGGTGGCGCCAGACTATCTGGCGGCGCGGGCAGAGTTGCTCGCGGGTGACAAGGCGCTGGAAAGCGTGGCTCCGGGCACGCCGGAATTTGACCATGCGCTGAACTGGGGCGACGGGCAGACCTTTGGGCAGCCCTCCACATCCCACATCTCGATTGTGGACAGCTATGGCAACGCATTGTCGATGACCACCACCATTGAGAACGGCTTTGGCAGCCGGGTGATGGCGCGGGGCTATCTGCTCAACAATGAGCTGACCGATTTCTCCTTCCGCTCCCACAATGACGGCGTGCCGGTGGCCAACCGTGTTGAGCCGGGCAAACGCCCGCGTTCGTCCATGGCGCCGACGATTGTGCTGAAAGACGACAAGCCAGTGTTGGTGATTGGCAGCCCGGGCGGCAGCCGGATCATCGGCTATGTGGCCAAGACCATCATTGCCCATATGGATTGGGGAATGGATGTGCAGGCGGCGATTGATCTGCCGCATCTGGTGAACCGTTTTGGCACCTATGACGTGGAAGAAGGCACCTCGGCGGCTGATTTTGAGGCCCCTCTGACGCAGATGGGCTTTGAGGTGAATGTGCGTGGGCTGAACTCTGGCTTGCATGCCATCGCAATTGGTGATGGGTTGCAGGGCGGGGCGGACAACCGCCGCGAAGGGGTGGCCTATGGCGAATAAGCGCATCTGAGCAAAGGGCTCTGCGTTTGCCTGTGGCCCGGTGCGAGCTGCAAAGGGGAGAGGCATGGCAAACGCAGAGGTTTTGGAGCGCAATGAGACGGGTATTGCGGCAGCGCTTGGGGTGCTGAAGCAGCAGTTCGGCGAGGCCTTTCAGACCGGCCAAGCCATGCGCGAACAACATGGCCACACCACCACTTGGCTGCCCAACCAAGCGCCGGATGTGGTGATCTTTGCCAAATCGACTGAGCAGGTCTCCGCCATTGTGAAAACCTGCGCCACCCATAAGGTGCCGGTGATCGCCTATGGCACGGGCACCTCGCTTGAGGGGCACGTGAATGCGCCGGCGGGCGGCGTGTGCATCGACCTCACAGAGATGAGCCGGATCGTCGCCGTGAATGATCAGGATCTGGATTGCGTGGTGCAGCCCGGTGTGACCCGCGAGCAGCTCAACACCCATCTGCGGGACCGCGGCCTGTTTTTCCCGATTGATCCGGGGGCCAATGCTTCGCTGGGCGGGATGGCCTCCACCCGTGCAAGCGGCACCAATGCGGTGCGCTATGGCACGATGAAAGACAATATTCTGGCGCTGGAGGTGGTGCTGCCGTCAGGTGAGGTGATCCGCACCGGCACCCGGGCGAAGAAATCGAGTGCAGGCTATGACCTCACGCGCCTGATGGTGGGGGCAGAGGGTACCTTGGGCATCATCACCGAGATCACGTTGAAATTGCAGGGCATTCCAGAAGCCATGTCCTCCGCCCGCTGCTCGTTTGAGAGCGTGGATGCGGCCTGTCAGGCGGTGATGGCCACCATTCAATACGGCATTCCGGTGGCGCGGATCGAGCTGTTGGATGCGATGAGCGTGAAGGCGGCC
The DNA here is from genome assembly GCF_017743755.1 of Shimia sp. R9_3. Lineage (NCBI taxonomy): Bacteria > Pseudomonadati > Pseudomonadota > Alphaproteobacteria > Rhodobacterales > Roseobacteraceae > Shimia > Shimia sp. R9_3. The sequence continues at coordinate 781,845 of NZ_JAGHRP010000001.1, forward strand.
AATGCCTATTCCAAGCTCGATCTGCCGGAAACGCCGCTGTTGCTTTTGGAGTTCCACGGCTCAGAGACTGGCGTGGCCGAGCAGGCAGAGATGTTTGGCGCCATCGCTGAGGAGATGGGCGGCACAGGCTTTGAATGGACCACAAAGGCCGAGGACCGCACCAAGCTCTGGCAGGCGCGCCACGATATGTATTGGGCCTCGCTGCAGCTGCGCCCCGGCGCAAAAGGCGTGTCCACCGATGTCTGCGTGCCGATTTCACGGCTGGCGGAATGTGTCACGGCGGCCTCTGAAAAAGCGGCAGAGCTTGGCCTGCTGGCCCCGATTGTGGGTCATGTGGGCGACGGCAATTTCCACACGCTGCCGCTCATTGACATGGAGAATGCCGAGGAGGTCGCCAAGGCGGAGGGCTTTGTCAGCTGGCTCAATGATCTGGCGATTTCCATGGGCGGCACCTGCACGGGCGAGCATGGCATCGGGCAGGGCAAGAAGCCCTACCTGCGCAAAGAGCTTGGCGGCACGGTCGATGTGATGGCCGCAGTGAAAGCCGCGATTGACCCGGATGGGATTATGAACCCGGGGAAGATTTTCTGAGGGTGTTGGAAGGGGATAGGGGTTAGGCTTGGTTGACCAAACTTTACGCGCGCGCGGCTTGCATCAGGCATTCGCTAGGCATAGGTCAAAGTCATGTGGATTTGGCATTTTAGAGGCTACAAAGTCCTTTTTTGGGCCGCTGTCTTGTACACGGTGATTTTGGCCGGGAGCGTTTACGCAAAAGGCGAACTGAGACAAGAGCAGCACTTCAGTTGCGCATTAGCTGATCCCAGCGGAGAACCGTTTAACATAGGCGTCAATGCAGTTTCAGAGTCGGAGATTTCTCTTGAAATCAATGGCACGAAAGTTTCTGGTCTCTTCGTGCCAAACCTATCGTCACCGATCAATAACTTCGCATTCGCGACTTCAATTGTCGGACAGGTTTACACCTTAATAATTCACACAGCCCCATTTCTTCCGCACCCAGATGGATATGATGCCCAAACCCCTCCTGCGAGCCTTACAATTCATAGCTCTGATCTTCCGCTTGAACCCCAAGTAAAGGTCTTCGTCGGTCACTGCACCTTATCGTAGAGACATTGCAAATGGAGCGGGCAATACCCGCTCCGGCCCTTGCGACTAGCTCTTTTTGCGGAACAGCCAGGCTTTAAGCAGCATGGTGATCACGGGCATGATCAGGTAGGTCATGGCGAGCACCTGAATGGTGACGATGATCAGGGTTTGTGACCAGCGTGGCAGGCCTGTCATGACGGGGCCGAGCAAGAGCTGAAGCGCGTAGACAAGGGCAAAGATCACGGCAATCAGGACAACCGCCATCTTGTGGCGCGGTGGTTGCGCGGGGCGGGGGGCTTCGGGCAGGTCAAACCAGACTTCAAGGCCCGTGGCGCTTTCGCGGTCGGGTTCGCCGTCGGTGATCCCCTCCAGCTTGGCGATCCACTCGGTGCGCACAGGGGAGTTTTCCCAGGCGGTGGCGTGCTCGTAGGTGTCAAAGCGGTAGATCACCACATAACGCCCGCCGGTTTGCTCGGAGGGGCGCAGAATGTTGATGCCTTGCTGGCCCTCAAAATGGGAGGCCACTTCGGAAATGCCGCGGATCCACTCCTCATAGGCCGCCTCACGCCCGGGCAGGATGCGGCGATAGACCGAGATTGTGACAGGAGGATTTTGCGCATTTGAACGGGGAGGGATGTGATCGGCCATGGTGTCTAACTACCTGTCCTTGAGACGCTGTCGGAGCGGGGGTCTGTGCGAAATCGAGCCACACATCTGGTCTCTTTTGCGGTGTCAAACAAATCTAACGTTGCGTCTTGGCCGGGCAGGAGGGCGCCACGATTGGTCTCCTGCCCTGATACGTTGCAGAGAGGCTTTGGGGTTACAACACCCAGGAAAAGCCCGTCGCCTGTTCCGACACGTCCCACAATTTGACCATGACAGGTTTGTCATAAGCATGGGCGTTGAGTGTGCCTTTGCCGACAGGGCCGACAAATTCCATGCGACCGGTGGGGCCGTAGAGCGCGCGCTGTTGCAGGTCTGGTTCGGTGGCGCACATGAGTTCGGGGAATGCGCCCTGTTCCGCGGTCTGAACCATCGGGGATTTGGTCATCAACCACCAGATCGCGCGGGTCAAAACACCGCCGCTGGTGCTGATCAGCGAGGTGGCGGAGGAGCCGGGGTGACACACATAGACTTCGACCGATCTGCCAGCGGTGGCAATGCGATCCTGTAATTCATAAGCAAACATCATCTGTGCCAGCTTGGATTGGCTGTAGGCAGGGTTGGCGCTGTAGTTTTTGTCCCAGTTGAGATCGTCAAACTGGATCGTTTTCAGGCCCATATTGTAGCCAAGGCTTGAAACCACCACGATCCGTCCTTTGGTCTTTTCGATCCGGTCAAACAGCATCCCGCACAGCACGAAATGGCCAAAGTGATTGGTGCCAAGCTGGCTTTCAAAACCGTCGACGGTCAGCTTTTGGCGCGGCACCTGTGCGATGGCTGCGTTGCAGATCAGCGCGTCGATCCGGGGCACGGTTTGCAGGATTTCCTTGGCGGCTGCGCGCACGCTTGCAAGCTCAGAGAGGTCCATGGGCACAAAGCTGATATCGGCGGTGGGGCCAAACTCCTGCTTCAATGCGCTGATGGCGGCGGTTGATTTCTCGGGGTTGCGGTTCAGCATCACCACCTTTGCGCCTTTGGAGAGAAGGATGCGGGAGGCCTGAAACCCGACACCGGCATTGCCTCCGGTGATCACATAGGTTTTGCCGGTTTGCGGGCCGAGCCGTTCCGGTGTCCAGCCTTGGGGGCCAAAAGTGGTGTCGGGCATGATGTGTCTCCTTAAAGCTTCAAGTCGCTTGATGCGATGTGTGTCCTCAAGTTGCAGATAACTCTCGTCTAGCGGCCCAAATAGGCGTGTTTGTCTTGAATGCTTGCCTGATTGTCTCAATGCGGTTGTCATGGCCGATTGAGCGGCGTTAGATCGGTCACATGAGCCAAAAAGCGATCAAACACCTCATTGCGGCACGCACGGAGCGGGATGGGCTGACGGAAACCGGCATTGCCGGGGTGCGTCTGTTTCGTGCCACTTGTGAGATCCCATGTGTCCCAGCGGTTTATGAACCCTGTGTGGTGGCCATCGTCAGCGGTGCGAAAGAGGCTGTGCTGGACGGCCAGAGATACCTTTATGATAAGCGCCAATACCTGTGCTGCCCGATGTCGATGCCGGTGAAAGCAGGCACCCCGATGGCGTCGCCGGAGCGGCCGCTTTACGGTGTTCTAATCGCGCTTGATCAGCGCCGGATGACCGAAATGTCGATGGAGATGGAAACAGCCGGAGAGCTGCTTTCGCCAATGAAAGGCGACATGCGGGCGCAGGGGATCCGGCTGGCGGCGTGGGATGTGGCCTTTACCGAAGCTTTGCAACGGCTCTTGGAACTGGGGCGCAGTCAAACGGATACGGCTGTTCTGGGGGAGCCGCGGCTGCGGGAGTTGTATTACGCGATATTGAAGGGGGAGGCGGGTGTTTTTGCGCGGCAGGCCTTTGGGGCTGGCAATGCGATTGCGCGGTCGATTGCCCATGTGTCCTCGCATCTGGATGCGCCGATTTCGATTGACGATATGGCGACCCGCGCGGGCATGAGCCGGGCCGTGTTTCACCGCAAGTTCAAGCAGGTCACGACCATGGCGCCGATCCAGTTTGTGAAGTCCATGCGCCTGAGCAATGCGGCCATGAAGATCGCCAGCGGTGTGGCCGTCAATGAGGCGGCGATGGATGTGGGCTATGTCAGCCCGTCGCAATTCAGTCGCGAGTTCAAGCGGATGTACGGGCAATCCCCAAGGCAATGGGGCGATGCTCAGCAAAGCCATTTGGGGGCTTCCTGAGCGCGGGTCTCCGTCTAAGAGCGCGACATAATTCAGAATGCTGGTGCGTGGCGCGCGAAAAACCAAGCCCCGACGCAGAGGTCGGGGCTTTGTCTTGGTATTTGGATCACCGATAGACCTCATCCTCGCCGGGGAAGCTGCGGTCTTTGACTTCTGCGGCGTATCGGCTCACGGCGCGTTCGATGGCGGGGCCGAGGTCGCCGTAGACTTTCACGAATTTTGGCGTCCATTCGTTCAGGCCGAGCATGTCCTCAAGCACGAGGATCTGGCCGTCACACTCGGAGGAAGCGCCGATGCCGATGGTGGGGATGGCGATCTGTTTGGTGATCTTGGCGGCCAGCGGCTCGACCATGCCCTCGAGCACAATGGCAAAGGCACCGGCCTCGGCCACGGCGCGGGCGTCTTCTTCGTGGATCGCCCAGCTGTCTTCATCGCGGCCCTGAGTCTTAAAGCCGCCCATGACGTTTGAGGATTGTGGGGTGAGGCCGATGTGGGCCATCACTGGAATCCCGCGCTCGGTCAGGAAGCGGATGGTTTCGGCCATGCGTTTGCCGCCCTCAAGCTTCACCGCGCCACATTGGGTCTCTTTCATGATCTTGGCGGCATTGCGGAAGGCCACGGCGGGGCTTTCCTCATAGGTGCCAAAGGGCATGTCCACCACCACAAGCGCCTTCTGGGTGCCGCGCACCACGGCTTTGCCGTGCATGATCATCAGGTCGAGCGGCACGCCGACGGTGCTTTCCATGCCGTGCATGACCATGCCAAGGCTGTCGCCGACCAGAATGAAGTCTGCGTATTTGTCCACGATCGCGGCGGTGTGTGCGTGATAGGAGGTCAGCGAGACAATCGGCTCGCCGCCTTTGCGCGCGGCAATCTGAGGGACGGTGGTGCGGCGGATCTGGGTCTGTTTGCTCATGGGGTCACTACTCTTTGGTCAATCAGAAGAATGTCGCCAAAGGCAACGGAGATCATGATGGCGGTGGGGCCGGTGAGCGGCCCGGTGAGGGTATTGAGCGTTTCGGCGGCCACGATGTCCAGCCCCTTAAGGGCGGCGCGGGGCTCAGCTGAAATTGTGTCGGCGATGGCGGCCTGCAGCTCTGCAACCGTGCCTGTGCCCTTTGCGGCCACGGCCTCAGCCGCATCCAGCGCGCGTGACAGCACCAGCGCGGCGGCGCGGTCTTCTGGCGACAGGCGCACGTTGCGCGAAGACATGGCGAGCCCGTCGGCTTCGCGCACGGTGGGCGCGCCGATGATCTGCACGGGCATGTGAAGGTCCGCGACCATGCGCTTGATGACCTGAAGCTGCTGGTAGTCTTTCTCGCCAAAGACAGCCACATCCGGTTGCACGATGTTAAACAGCCTTGCAACCACGGTGGTCACGCCGCGGAAGTGGCCGGGGCGGACTTCGCCGTGCAGCATATTGGCGAGGCGAGTGGTTTCCACGATGGTTTCATCGCCGGAAGGGTACATGGTCTCCACCTCCGGCAGGAAGACCACAGCGACGCCGGCCTCTTTGAGCAGGGCGAGGTCGCGCTCCACATCCCGTGGATAGGCGTCCAGATCGGCGGCTTCGCCAAACTGGGTGGGGTTCACGAAAATCGACACGGCAATGGCGTCGGCGTGGGCTTGGGCGGTTTTGATAAGGCTCATGTGGCCTGCGTGCAGGTAGCCCATGGTGGGCACCATACCGACGCTTTGGCCATTTTGGCGCAGCCCTGCGATCGCTTGGCGGCATTCCGAAACTGAGCGGCAGATCAGCATACTGGTCTGTCTCCATTTAAGGTGGGGAGGGTGTAGCGATGCTGCGGGTGCACAGCAAGGGGTTTAGGGGCAGGATGTATTAATCTTGTATCTGTGGTTGCTCAGTTTTTGTTCCTGACAAGGCACGGGCCGCCTGAAATAGTGGTTCTCTTTCATAGGTCTGTAACGCAGCTCAGGGGCAAAAGCTGAGCAATCCTTGGGACATTCGAAATGCGGCAAAGCCACAGCCTTGAGCGCTTGAAATTGGATCCACCAGTTCCGACGCGCTCAAAACAGCGGCTTTATTGCCTTTCGAATGCCACAGATGCAAAATCAATGCATCCTGACCCTAACCAATACGCCACGTCGCATTCGCACAATATTGCGTCGGCTGGACCGAGAGATTCGTGGCCAATCGTTTAGACTCAGCGAAAATCATTCTTCTGCGGGGAGTCGCCTGTCTTATGAAAACGAATGTCAAAGCGCTGGTAGTGGGCGGTGGTGCCGTCGGTACCTCGATTGCATATCACCTGGCCAAAGCGGGCTGGGACGATGTGATGCTGATCGAGCGGGACGAGCTGACCTCTGGCTCGACCTGGCACGCAGCTGGCCTGCTGCCGCTGTTCAACATGTCCTATGCGACAACACATATCCACCAGTACTCGGTCGACTTCTACAAGACACTGGAAGAAGAGACCGGCCTGAACGCGGGCTTTGCGGTTGTGGGCAACCTGCGTATGGCGCAGACTCAAGAGCGTATGGACGAGTACATGCTCTATGCTTCCACCGCGGAAACCTGCGGCGTGGCATATGAGTGGCTGACACCGGATCAGATCAAAGAGCGCTGGCCGCTGATCGAAACCGGCGACCTGAAAGGCGCTATCTACCACACCGAAGACGGCTATATTAACCCGGCTGACGTGACCCAGGCGATGGCCAAAGGTGCCCGCCAGCGTGGTGTGGAAATTCATCGTAAGCTTCAGGCCGATGCCTTCCACTGGACCGGCACGCATTGGGAAGTCACCTGCACCAAGATGGTGGAAAAGGGCGGCAACCTGATTGAATCCGACGAACAGGTGGTGATCACTGCCGAGCACGTTGTGACCGCGTCGGGCAACCACGCACAGCGCACAGCAAAGATGCTGGGCATCAAGATGCCAGCGATCCCGGTGGAGCACACCTTCATCGTGATGGATCAGGACCCTGAGCTGGTCAAATGGCGTGAAGCGGGCAACCCTGAGCACCCTGTTGTGCGGGACGCCGACAACGAATCCTATGCACGTGAAGAGCGTGGCGGCTGGATCCTCGGCATCTACGAAAAAGGCGCACCTGCGCGCTTTGAGCACGGTGTGCCAGACAGCTTCCGTGCGGACCTGTTCCCGCTGGATCTCGACCGGATTGCGGATCAGTACATGGCGATGGCCGAGCGTGTGCCCTCCTGTGCCGAATCCGGCCTGAAAGACGACTTCAACGGCCCAATCTGCTACACCCCAGACGGCAACCCGCTTGTGGGTCCGGCACCGGGTCTGCGCAACATGTGGCTGGCAGAAGGCTTCTCCTTCGGCATCACCGCGGCAGGCGGCACCGGTTACTACCTCGCACAGATGATGGTGGACGGCGAAGCCGACATCGACATGGCGAGCCTCGACCCGAAGCGGTATTCCTCCAACTGGATGACCACCGAGTTTGCGGCACGCAAGAACGAAGAGTGCTATGAGCACGTCTACATCCTGCACCACCCAGATGAAGAGCGTCCGGCATGTCGCCCGCTGCGCACCTCGCCTGCCTTTGACCGCCAGAAAGAAAAAGGCGCGCAATTTGGCTGGGTGAACGGCTGGGAACGTCCGAACTACTACGGCCCAGTGGATGCGCCATCGAACTTTGACGAGGAAAACCGCTCCTTCCGCCGTGGTGGCTGGTGGCAGTATGCCGTGGATGAGGCCAAAGCGATCCGTGAAGGTGTTGGCCTGATCGACGCAACCGCCTTTACCAAACACGTTGTCAAAGGCCCCGGTGCGACCCAGTTCCTTGACTGGTTCACCTGTAACAAGCTGCCAAAGGTCGGTCGTATCAACCTGACCTATGCGCTGACCGCAGCAGGCACCACCCGCACCGAATACACCATCGTGCGCAACGGCGAGAACAACTACTACATCGTCTCCGCAGGCGCCTGGACCGAATATGACGCAGACTTCCTGCGCAAAGCGGCCGAGGACAAGATGGAAGAGTTCGGCTACATCGAAATCCAAGACGTCACCACTCAGTGGGGTGTGTTCGCGATTGCCGGGCCAAAATCCCGCGATGTGCTGAAGAAGGTCATCAGCGACGCCGATCCAAGCTCCGCGCTGTCCAACAAGCGCTTCCCTTGGCTGTCTGCGCGCCAGATCGAGCTGGGCATGTGCCCTGTGAACGCGATCCGTGTGGCCTACACCGGTGAGCTTGGCTGGGAACTCCACCATCCGATCGAGATGCAGAACTACCTCTGGGATCTGCTGGTCGACGCGGGTGCGGAGTTTGACATGAAGCTGGTTGGCGCCCGTGCGCAGAACTGGCTGCGTCAGGAGAAATCCTACCGTGCGTTTGGCACCGAGCTGGGCCGCGATGCGACTCCGGCAGAGGCGGACCTGCCGCGCTTTATCGACCTGTCCAAGGAGTTCCACGGCAAGGCCGAAATGGAAGCCAAGGGCGTGCGCTTCAAATGCTGCACCATGCTGATCGACGGGCCGGAAGATGCGGATCCTTGGGGCCGTGAAGTGCTCTACACCCCAGAAGGTGAGCGCGTTGGCCGTCTGACCTCCGGTGGCTACTCCGTGGCCTTCGAGAAATCCATCGGCATGGGCTATGTGAAGCCTGAGCTGGCGGTGGAAGGCACCAAGCTGAAAGTGAAGATGCAGGACAAGCTGTGGGATGCGGTTGTGACTTGTGACAGCCCATATGATCCGAAGAACGAAACCATTCGGAAAGACGGCTAAGCCCACTTACGAAACAAGAAACGCCCCGCAGATTTGCGGGGCGTTTTTCTTTGGTCGGGGCGGTGCGAAACCGCGCGTGGCGCTTAATATTCGCCTTTGGTGATCACGCCGTCACCGTCTTTGTCGATGCTGGAGAACCATTCACGCAGGCGGGTGTTCATCTCGTCACGGGTGACCATGCCGTCCAGATTGAGGTCGGTGGTCGCGCGGCTCAGCCCCTGCACGGCGCGGTTGGACAGCGAGGTTGGATGGGCCTCGGCCTCTTTGGCGCGGGCCTCGTCAAAGGCGCTGTATTCGGCGTTGTCGAGCTTGCCGTCCTGATTGGCATCAAAGGCCTCAAAAGTGCGTTTGCGCATCTCTTCCATCTCAGCCCAGGTGATGGTACCATCCGCGTCCAGATCCCAATCGTCAGAGGCGAGGGCGGGGGAGGCTGCAGCGAGCCCAAGCGAGAGCAGGGCGGAACAAATCAGAGATGTGCGCATTGGAGATCCAATCATTTTAGCTATGGTTGTGTGCACCTTAGGGCGTGGCGCACGGGATGTCAGCCTGCGGAAAGCTCTTCAAAGCATTCCAGTGCCTTGCCCGCGTACATCATGGCCGGACCGCCGCCCATCTGGATCGCCATTGCGAGCACATCTGCGACTTCTTCCTTGGTGGCACCGGCGTTGACCAGTGCAGCGCAGTGCAGAGAAATGCAGGGTTCGCAGCGGCTGACCACAGCCATGCCGAGGGCGACAAATTCTTTGGTTTTATAGTCCAGAACACCGCCTTCCTTGACGGATTTGCCCAATGCGCCAAAGGCTTTGGCGGTGTCGGGGACGGTTTTGTTCAACCCGCGCAATTGGCTGCGGGTGGCTGCGAGTTTTTCGTTCCAGCTCATGGTGGCTCCTTCTCTCAATGGCGCCACCATATTCCGATTTTTGAATGTAAAATTGACCGAGATCAAACAGCCGCCACGTCAGTCCAGTTTTTCCTGCGATTACAGAGGTTTCTTTTGTTGCAGCAGCAGGTTGTTGGCGGGCATCTCGGTCAGGGTGCCTTTGGAAAGCCCGTGTGAGGCGGCATAGGCATCGACGTCGGTGTCGGATTTGTACCCGATCTCCGGGTCCTGTGCGCGCAGGTCTGCATCAAAGCGCTGATCGCCCTCGCTGACCAGCACACCATCGCGTTTGAAAGGGCCGTAGATCAGCAGCTGACCGCCCGGGGCCAGCGCTTTGGCGGCTTCGGCAATCAGGGTCTGTGCTTCCGCTGTGCTGATCAGATGCAAAAGATTGCTGAGCAGGATCACATCTGGTGCGCCGACCTGCGCCGCCCAGCCGGGGGCGGTGGCGTCCAGATCCTGAGGGGCGGCGAGATTCGTGAGGCTGCTTTCGTCCACATAGGCCTGAATGCTGGCGCGGCGGGTGGCGTCGATTTCGGTTGGGCGCCATGTGAGCGCCGGGAAGGCTTCGGCATAGGCGGCGATGTGCTGTCCGGTGCCGCTGGCGATTTCAAGAACCTCGCCCTCTGCGGGCAGGAGGTCTTTCAACGCGTCGATCAGAGGGCTGACATTGCGCGCGGCAGAGGGGGCAAAGAGTTTGCCAGCGGTGTCCGGCGTGGCCACGGAGGCGCTGTCAGGCAGGTTTAGGCGGCGGGGCATCGGGAGAACCTCCTTGGGTCAAGGGCGTTGCGGGTGGCGGTGTCGAGCTCTGAGGGTTGGCCCGCGATCAGATCGGCGATCAGTTGGGAGGCGGCTGGTGCAGACTGGAACCCATAGCCGCCCTGACCGGCGACCCAGATAAAGGCCGCATCATTGCCATCCGGCCCAAGGGCGAGATTGCGATCGGGCGTGAAGCTGCGCAGCCCAGCCCAGCTGGCTTCAAGGCGTGTCACCTCCTCAGAGACAAATTCCTGATATCTGGCAAGGCCTTCGGCCAGCACCATGTCATCGGGCCACGCGTTAAAGGGCGCCATCGGGTCCTCTTCGGCGGGGGAGACAATCAGGCTGCCGGCATCGGGTTTGGCGTACCAGTGTTCATGCACATCCAGCAGCATGGGCCAGTGGCGCAGATCATGGCCTCCGGGGGCGGGTATGCGCGCCATGGAGCGGCGCATCGGGGTGATGCCGAGCGAGGCAATGCCTGCAAGCGCCGCGATCTGATCGGCCCAGGCTCCGGCAGCGTTCAGGAGCAGTTTGGCCTCATAGGTTTCTCCCTCCGTGATCACCTGCCAGCCTGATTTGGTGCGCGTGATCCCGGTGACGGTCTGGCCGGTGCGCACCTCCCCGCCATGGGCGCGGCAGGTTTTGGCGCACCATTGCAGCAGGCGATCTGTGTCGATGTCAGAGGCCTCTTCGTGCATGGCTGCGAAGGCTGCGATCTCTGGCCGCAGAATGGGCACCCGCGTGCAGGCGTCTTCTGTGGAGATTGGCGTGGCCTCAAAGCTCTCGCAGGCCTGCTCAAAGGCCGCGCGGTCCTCGGATTTGGCGAGAAACATCACGCCACGGGGGGAGAGGAAGCCCCCGTCTGTTGTGGCAAAGAAATCCGCGCTCGCGCGGCTGAGGGCGACAGTGCTGGGCAGGCCGTAGTTCTGCTCAAACATCGCGGCCGAGCGCCCGGAGGCGTGATAGCCAAGCGCGATCTCCCGTTCAAGAACAAGAGTTTTGCCCATCGGCGCCAGCCGCGCCGCCGCAGAGAGCCCGGCAATGCCGCCGCCGATGATCAGGAAATCAATCATGCCTCCTCAAGCCGGTCGGTGGCGGGCGGCGGTGTGGGTGTCAGCGCGGTGAGCTGTTCATAAAGCGCATTGTCCATGTCAAAGGAGACCGCTGCCAGTGAGGGCGCAAGCTGCGCGGCAGTGCGGGCCGACAGGATCGGGCTGGGTGCGGTGCTGTGGCGCGCGGCCCAGGCCACGGCCAGCGTGGCGGGGTGGACATCGCGCTCAGCGGCGATGGCTGTGAGCTGCGTGGCGGCGGTGTGCATCCAGTCCACACCATAGCGGGCGGCATATCGGCTGTCGGTGCTCAGGCGTCCTGCGCCAGTTTCCGCGCTGTATTTGCCGGTGAGCAGCCCGCCGCCAAGTGGCGAATAGGTGGCCGCAAGGATGCCAAGATCAGCGCACATGGGCAGGATTTCCACCTCCACCTGACGTTTCACGAGACTGTACATCGGTTGCAGCACGTCGATGGATAGGTCTTTTGCTGCGCCGGTCCATGCGGCTTTGACCACCTGCCATGCGGCAAAGTTTGAGAGGCCAACGTATCTGATTTTTCCGGCAGACTTCTGCTCGGCAAAGAACTCGAGGGTCTCTGCAAGCGGGGTCTCCTCATCAAAGCGGTGCAGATAGAGGATATCGACCTGATCAAGCTGCAACCGCTGGCGGGAGAGTTCAAATTGCGCGGCGAGATTGGCCGCGCCTGCGCCGCCGGTGTAGCCCGCCTTGGTGGCGATCACCAGATCGTCGCGGTGGTCCTTGATCAACGCCCCCAGAATTTCCTCTGATTTTCCGGAGGTATAGACATGGGCGGTGTCAAAGTGGTTGATGCCCGCCGCGCGGCAGGCCTCATACATTTCGGCGCTGTCTGTGGCGCTGGCGCCTTCGCCAAATTGCATGGTGCCAAAGGCGAAGCGGCTGATGGGGGTGCCGTTGGGGCTGGTAAGAGGCTGTGTCATGGCGCGACGTTGCCATGGGTTGCGGCGCGGGGGAAGGGCGATTTTGGGCCGGGCATCGCAGCTTTGCTGCCCAGCCCTAAAATGCGCAGGCCCCCACCAGAGCTGTTGTCAATTTTTGCGGATGCTGGCCGGTGCTGGCAGGGTCTGGCCGATGGTGAAACAGCGCTCAAGCAGCATGTCGCGGCGTTGCTCTGAGGCGGAGCTGCCAATGAGCAATTCCAGCCGCCGGGGCAGGGCGCCAAAATCGCCAGCGGCCCCCATCATCCATGTCGTGTCCAGCGCCGGGGCATGGCCTTTGCGCTCCACCCGGTCGCTGCGTGGCCCGGCGGGGACCAGCATTAGGCCGGATTTCAGATGGGAGTCGCGCAGGGTGGGCGCGGTGTTCTGATTGGCGGCGTCGTTGGGCATCCAGACGCGGTTGACCCAGCCTTTCATCTTGGCGGACATGCCCCACCAATAGAGCGGAAACACCAGACAGATCGCATCGGCGCGGGCAACGCGTTCCTGCTCCTGCGCGACATCCTCCGCGCCTTCTTCGGAGATGTCGGCAAGGGACCAGAGCGGATTGAAGTCTTCGGCGTGCAGATCGGCGAGCTCTGTGGTGTGGCCGGCGGATTTGAGACCGGCGATGAAGCGTCTGGCGGCACCGGCTGCGAAACAGGTGGGGGTCGGGTGATCTAATACGGTGAGAACATGCATGGAAAAACTCGCTGTGTGAGACAGGTTTTTGAAGCGACGGCGTGTAAGGGCCTGTGCCGCCCCCGACAGCGAAGGAGAGCCACTGTCGGAGGCGGTGCGGGGCAGCCACGGGAGGCGCTTGGGTTGCGCGAGGGGGGAAGTGTGGCTGCCGGATCGGGGTGTACATAGGGACAGGGATCACCCCGAATGGGATGTCAGAGTGCGAAAGGCACGTGCAGGGCGGCGATCTCGGTGGGGGATGGCAGGCCGGGCGCGCCTGCGGCAGAGCTGCCAAGGCCGAGGATCAGCGCGCCTGCGGTGATGGTGAGGCTGCCACCCAGAGCAGCGAGGGCCAGAGATTTGCCAATTTGCGGAATGGAAAACGTCATGGTTGTATTCCTTTGGTCTGTTTGGCGCGGGGAGGACGCGCGGTTTTGAATGGAACCCGCCGTCTGCGTGGAGGAGCGCTTGGGCGGTGTGTGTCTGATGTGCTCAGAGATACCGCAGGGCAGCCGCCAAATATTGACGCCACGTGCCAAAGACTTGACAGCAGATGCCAAAGGTCAAAGTGTCGATCACGAAAGCGTGATCGGTGGGCGGTGCGCGTGATTGATGCAATTTATGGGTGAACAGGGGGCAGGCGCGTGACGGCAGTGTCAGCGATGTATGCGCGCAAGCAGATCGAGCAGGCTGTGAAGCTGCCCGATAAGGCGCCGCTTTATAAGATCATCGAATTGACTCCGGAGCAGGTGCAGGACCCTGCGGTGATGGTGCCGATTGCGGCCTATCTGAGCCTGATTGAAGCGATTGCGCAGAGCGAGTGGCCCGATCTGCAGTTTCATATGCGCACGAGCCAGAGCATGCGCTGCGATGAGTTCGGCGTGTTCGGGCTTGCGTTCAAATCTGCGCCGACTGTGCGGCAGGGATTGCAGCGGCTTCAGCAATATGTGCGGCTGCACAATCGGGTGTCGGAGTTTGCGGCGGAACCTGAGGGGGACGCCTATGTCTGGTCGATGAAGGGACCGGCGGTGGCGCGGCTGGGCAGTGCGCTGTCCAATGAGGCGGCGATGGCGACCACATTGGTGCTGTGCCGGGAGGCGACACAGACAGCGCTGACCCCGACAAAGGTGGAATTCAGCCACACGCGCGAGGGTAGCAAGGCGGCTTTGCTGGATCATTTTGGTGTGATGCCGGAGTTTGATGCCCTACGGGATGCGATCCATTTTGACATGGCCGAGGTTGAGCAGCCCTGCGCGGTGGGGGATGCGGCGATCTGGCAATATCTGACAGCGCATCTGGATCAGGCGCTGGAAGAGGAAGACAGCAAGGCGCGCCCGTTTGATGCCTTGGTGGTGGAGGAGATCACCAAGCTGCTCAGCGGTGGTGTGCCTCAGCTGGCCGAGGTGGCCGGGATCATGGGGCTGGGGGAGCGCACCTTTCAGCGGCGGCTGTCTGAGCGGGGGCAGACCTTTCAGGCGCTGGTGGATGAGGCGCGGCATCAATTGGCCAAACAGCTGGTGCTGGGTTCGTCCTATTCGCTGATCGAGATTGCCTTTCTCACCGGATTTTCCGAGCAGAGCGCCTTTTCGCGCGCGTTCAAGCGTTGGTCCGGCATGTCGCCGCGCGCCTATCGGCAGGCAGAGCAGGGCGAGAGCCTGGGGGCTCCCGCCACACGATAGAGCCCGTGTATCAGCCGGTGAGGCTTGCCAGATAGAAGTAGATTGGCAGGCCGAATGTCAGGTTGAAGGGGAAGGTCACCCCGAGTGCCAGCGACAGGTAGATGCCGGATTTGGCCTGCGGCAGCGCAAGGCGCATGGCAGCGGGCACGGCGATGTAGGAAGCAGAGGCGCAGAGCACCATCAACAGGAAGGTGCCGCCCATCGACAGGCCCACAAGCGCCCCCGCGCCCCAGCCAAAGAGGGACCCGATCAGGGGCATCACACAGCCAAAGATCAGAACCCCGCCGGAGATTTCCTTGCGGTGTTCAATCAGGCTGCGACCAGCGGAGAGGCCCATGTCCAGCAGGAACAGGGCAAGCACGCCGGTGAAGGGCACGATGATAAAGGGTTCCATCTGTGCAAGGCCCTCCTGACCTGTGGTGACGCCGATGGCGAAGGCGCCAAGCAGCAGCACAATCGAGCCATTGCCGAGGATGTGGTGGGCCAGTTTGCTGTCAAATTTCGCGCCGCCGCCTTTGCGGGCCGCAAGCCAGAGGGCGGACATGATGGCGGGTACTTCCATCACGGCGGCGACGGCGACCATGAAGCCTTCGCTGTCAATGCCGCGCCCTTCGAGCAGGCTCACCGCGGTCACAAAGGTGACAATGGAGATCGAGCCATAGTGCCCCGCCACCGCAGCGGCGTTGAGCGGGTCAAGACGGGTCATGATCGAGAGCAGGCCAAAGGCGACAAAGGGCAGCACAAAGGAGAGCACGATCCCGGCGACGAGCGAAAGGATCAGCGCGTTGCTGATCCCGCTGACAGCCACCGCGGCCCCGCCTTTGAAGCCGATGGAGAGCAGCAGATAGATCGACATGATCTTGGCTGCGCCTTCGGGAATGGAGAGGTCACTTTTGGCAAAAGCGGCGATCAGGCCGAGGAGGAAAAACAGAATTGTGGGCGCAAGCAAGTTGCCCGCCAAAGCAGCGAGGGAGAGGTCCATAAGCGAGACTTTCTTGAATTTTCAGGGGGAGGTGCCGGTGATCAGAGGATCAGTGCGGGGCGGGTCGTCGGTGATCCATAGAGCGGTCCTTGGTCATGCCGCCAAAGAGATCAGGCAGCGGGAGGCATTGCATTTGGCCTCATATCTCTTGTGTGAAACATTTGTTCAAATATAAGGTTTCTTCGATTAGTATAGTTTGAGGCTATGTAATGCGCCCGACATTGCGGCAGTTGGAATATATCGTGGCGGTGGCTGAGACCGGGCGGATTGGTGTGGCGGCGGATCGGTTAAATGTGAGCCAGCCGAGTCTGTCTGCGCAGTTGGCCGAGGTGGAGGCGGATTTGGGCACCACCTTGTTCCTGCGCGGGCGCGGTGGGGCCAAGCCTACTCCCGTTGGAGAAGAGGTGGTGCGCCGCGCGCGGATGATCCTGCATGAGATGGAGGATTTGCGCGCGGTGGCGCGCGGGGGCGGGATTTTTCAGGGGCGGCTGCGTCTGGGCGTGTTGCCGTCAATTGGTCCGTATCTGCTGCCCGGCGTGGTGCGTCGCCTGCATGAGGAACATCCGGACCTGCGCCTCGTGATTCGGGAGGAAAGTACTCATGATCTGGAAGAAGGGCTGCGCAGCGGGCGGCTTGATATGATCATCTCCACCCCTGAGGACCATATGGGCGCGCGGGCCATGCCCCTCTTTACCGAGGCGCTCTGGGCGGCCTTTGCGCTCGATCATCCGCAGGCTGAGGGGGCGGCGCTGGCGCTTGAGGTGTTGGAGAATGAAACCCTGCTGACCCTGGGGCGCAAACACAGGCTTTCGCATATTGTGGAAGGGTTGGCCCTGCGCGCGGGCGGGCGGGTGTCGGATGAATATGAGGGCACCAGTCTGGATGCGATCCGGCTGATGGCGGCTAGCGGCGCGGGGGTGGCGGTGCTGCCCAGTGTCTATGCGGCGACGGAGGTGCGGCGGGGCACAAATGTGGGGCTGCGCAGGCTCGATCACCCGGAGGCGCACCGCGATATTGCTCTGATGGAGCCGATGCGGTCGGAACCCACACGCGGAGCGGCGGTGTTGGCGGAGATTTTGCAGGCGGAGGCCGCTGTCATACTGGCGGAATGATTTTCTTTATGTTTGGTCATGCAAATGAGGGCGATCGCAATCTATTTGGCTTCGCCCGTGTTTGGCGCATAAAGGGACAGGGAATGAGTAAGGGTTTCTGGCGCGTGAATATTAAGAACAGCCGCGATCGATGGATTTTGGTTTTTGTCGTGACCGTGACGTCCCTGATAGGCTCATTAGCACTGACCTCTGTGCTGTCGCCCACCGGCCTATCGCCTCAGGCGCTTCTGCCTTCTGTGACTGTCCCCTTGATTGTTGCGCCTCTGGCTTCGCATTGGGCGGCGAAAAAGATGTGGCGTGTCTATGAGCTCAACCGTGAACTCGCGCGGATTTTGGCGCATGATAGCCTGTCGGGTCTGCTGAACAGGGCTGCGTTCTTTGATCTCTTTGCATCCGATACCGCTCTTGGGCGCGGGGCGATCCTGCTGGTGGATATCGACAGCTTCAAAGCCATCAACCAGAACCATGGCCATAAGATCGGGGATCAGGTGATTGCCATGGTGGCGCAGGTTTTGAAGGTGCAGACCGCGGCAGGCGGCTATGCGGCGCGGGTGGGCAGCGCGCAATTTGCGGTGTTTCTGCCTGATGATCGGGGGCGTGCGCCCTTGGACTTTGCTGAGCGCATTCGCAGCGCGGTGGAGCAGGAGGCTTTGCCAGCGGATCAGGGCAGCGTGTCCTGCACAGTGTCGATTGGCGTGGAGTATCGCGAAGGGGATGAGGATATCGATTCAGCGATGCGGCGCGCGGATCAGGGGCTGAGTGCGGCTCAGGACGCAGGGCACAACCGCGTGCGTCAATATCAGTATCTGGCTCTGGTGTGAGCCGGACGCCGGAGCGGGCCATGCCGCCGCGGCGTCCGGTCTGAATTCATGGCGTAACGATGTTAAACCATGGGTCAAAGTCGTCCATCATTCCCATCAGCTTGCGAAAGGCCAGTGGATTGCCGGTGAATTTGATCTCGCCGGTGGTGGCCAGCCACATGAAACCCGCCTCCTGTAGGATGAGCTTGTCCAGCGCGCTGCGGTCCTGCTCATTATCGGGATCGGCGTAGACCACGTGATTCACCAGCTCCGCGACCCAGCGGTTTTCGCCATCTTCGCCGCTGTTTGAAGAGCCGATGCCGATCGCGTCGCGGCCCGCGCATCCGTTGCAGGGAGTGCAGGCGCTTTCGCTCAAGGATATCGCGGCCTATCCGCTCAGCCTTCCGGAAATCCCGAGTGATCTGCAGGCGCAGATTGCGGCGATGGGCGGGACGTCAGAGGAGCCGCTGCGCACCACGCTGACCACGGATCAATACGACATGATTATGGATGTGGTGCAAAACGGGAATATGCTGACCTGCGCGCCGCGACATTTGCTGCGGCTTTATGTGGAGGATGGGCGGTTGCGGGTGCTTTCGCAAAGCGCATTGCAGCCTGTGTGGCGCGCCTCGGCGGCCTATCGGCCTGTTTCTGCGCTGTCTCCGGCCTCTTCCGCATTGCTTGAGATGATACAGAGCTGGTTTGCACAGCAGTTATGACGCGCCGAGAGCGCGTGGATACGGTCACAAAGCTTGGATGCGGGCTCAGGCGTCGCGGCTGAGACGTTCTTCGAGCACCTCAAACGGCACGCCGGGGGCGTCTTTGGCACCACGGATGACCAGAGAAGTCTTCACGCTCGCCACATTGTCAGCGCTGGTCAGCTCTTCGGTGAGGAAGGTCTGGAAGGTGCTGAGATCAGGCGCCACGCATTTCAGGATGAAATCCACCTCGCCATTGAGCATGTGGCATTCGCGCACAAGCGGCCATTGGCGGCAGCGCTCTTCAAAGGCGGAGAGATCCACTTCGGCCTGAGAGACAAGCCCGACCATGGCAAAGACCTGCACCTCAAAGCCAAGTTCGCGGCTGTCCACATCGGCGTGGTAGCCACGGATATAGCCGGCGTCCTCCAGCGTGCGCACGCGGCGCAGGCAGGGCGGGGCAGAGATGCCGACTCGTTTGGCGAGTTCGACATTGGTCATGCGGCCGTCGGCCTGAAGCTCTGCGAGGATTTTGCGATCAATCGGATCAAGCCGGTGTCCGGGCATGTCTCTGTCTCATTGGTCAAATTCGCGGTTGTTATATCACCAAAGGGCGCGCGCGCAATATTGTTTCGTGTTAGCGCAATATCCTTTTGCGGATTTCCTACTCACGCTTGTTTGTTGAGCAGAGTGTTCCGCTTTTGGGTCTTGGGCTTTCCCTGCGGGGCGGGGATGGCTATATCGGCTACCGACTTAGATTTTGCAATGCAGAAAGGTGCCTTCATGGCCGAGACAAAACACACCAAGGTTCTGATCATCGGGTCGGGGCCTGCGGGGTATACTGCGGGTGTTTATGCAAGCCGCGCAATGCTGGAGCCTGTGCTGGTGCAGGGTATTGAGCCCGGCGGCCAGCTGACCACCACCACCGAGGTGGAGAACTATCCTTCCTTCGTGGAGGTGCAGGGCCCGGAGCTGATGCAGAAGATGGAAGAGCACGCCCGCGCGATGGGCTGTGAGATCATCGGCGACATCATCACCGATCTCGACCTGAGCGAGCGCCCGTTCAAAGCCAAAGGCGACAGCGGCACGCTTTACACCGCTGATGCGGTCATTCTGGCGACTGGCGCGCGCGCCAAATGGCTGGGTCTGGAAAGCGAAGAGGCCTTCAAAGGCTTTGGCGTATCGGCCTGTGCGACCTGTGACGGCTTCTTCTATCGCGGTCAGGAGATCGTGGTTGTGGGCGGCGGCAATACCGCTGTTGAGGAAGCGCTGTTCCTCACGAACTTTGCCTCCAAAGTGACCCTGATCCACCGTCGGGACGAGCTGCGTGCAGAAAAGATCCTGCAGGACCGCCTGTTCAAGAACGAGAAGATCGAAACCCTCTGGTTCCATGAACTCGATGAGGTTGTGGGTGATGAGATGCCCAAGGGTGTGACCGGCGTGAAGGTGAAGCATGTGGAGACCGGTGAGATCACCGAGATCCCGGCAAAAGGCGTGTTCATCGCCATCGGCCACGCGCCTGCGAGCGAGCTGGTGAAAGACCAGCTGGAGCTGCACAACGGCGGTTATGTGCTGGTTGAGCCGGGCACTTCCAAAACTTCTATCCCCGGCGTGTTTGCGGCAGGTGACCTGACCGATCACGTCTATCGTCAGGCGGTCACATCCGCAGGCATGGGCTGTATGGCGGCGCTGGATGCGGAGCGTTTTGTGGCTGAAAACAGCTGAGCTGTTTGACAACGAAACACAGGCGGGGTCGCGACACATGCTGCGGCCCCGTTTGTTTTGATCGTCGGAGGGGGCCAGCCCCCAGCGTGGCTGCGCCACGCTCCCCCCCCCGGAGTATTTGTGGCAGAATGAAGCCGACAGAAATGCCCCCAGAGTGGCCAAATCTCTGATCAGGCAAGGAGGCGGCGCCCCTAGGCTGCGCTGCCGATGGGGGTTTTGCCGGAGAAGAGATCGGCGCAGGTGCTGGCCAAGCCGTTGATCGCCTGTTCAATTTGCGCCAGCAGCGCCTGCACCGCGGCCATGGCAGCCTTGGCCGGGTCAAAATCGGGCAGTTTGCCAAGCGCATCCTGAAGCATTTCCCGCGCTTTTTTCATCGCATCCCGGATCGGTTTGAAGGCCCAATCGGTGAACTTCTTTTTGAGCTTGTGAAACTCGCGGTCGATTTGATCGAGAAAACCTTTGATTTTGCGGTAGGTTTTGCCGCCGAGTTTCTCGCCAAGGGCGAGGAAGCTTTTGATTGTGGCTTCTCCGTAGTGGGCGAGTTGGGCGAGGGCGGAGCTGATGGCGTGAATGGCGTCGCGGATTGGTTTGAGGCCCGCATAGACCTTTTCGATGAAATCGCTGAAATCCACCGCCTTCGTGAGCGCGTTCACCACAGCCTCTCCCGCGCGCTCTGCCGCATTGAGGGCGCTCTGCGCCTCATCTTTGGCATCATTTAAGGGGCGCACAATGGGGGTGAGCGGCTGATCCAGTGCAGCGGCGCAGCGGTTGACGGAAGCGGGTGTCTCGCAGCCCTCATAATGTTTGAGCAGGTCTGCCGTGACGGCTTCGGCGCGTTCCAGAAAGCCTTCGACATTTGCGATTGCGGCCCAGGAGGTATCGACCGGTTTTTTTAGTTCAAAAAACGCTTCTGTGGCCTTGTCGACATCCTTTTGAATGTCGCCCAGAACGGTCTGCACCTCGCCAAGGACCGTGTTGATGCTGTCCAGCGTTTCAGCGGCGAATTTGGCTTCTTCGCCAACCTCCGGCAGCCAAGTGGCGGCTTTGCAGGCTTTCTGCAGGTTGGAGAGAACTGAGTGGATCTCTTTGACCTTGTCTTTCATGCGGTTTGGAGTTTTTTCGATCCGCTCCAGCGCGTTGAGCGCATCATGCACGTCTTTGAGCGGCGTCGAGAAATAATCGATGTCGTTGTAAAGATCGCCCAGATCCCTGTTGAGATCGCTGAGCGGGGAAGCGGGTGCGGTCATGGGGGGACTCCTGAAAAACGAGATACCAGAGAAACAACAGCAGTGCGGAGTATGCCGCATGTCGGGGTGCAGCACGGCGGGCTTTTGGGGGCTTGATCTAGCAAGTCTATCAGAAAACGGGGTGTGATGCAGCCGGCTGGGCAAGAGCGTGTTGGAAAGATCGCGCGCACAGCACATCTGCGCGAGGGCGCAGAGGGTGATCTTGACGCTGGTGGGGGTGTTGGCCAGTTTGAGGCAGGGCAACATTTTTGAACGGGCGCATATGAATACTCTTTGGAAAGGCAACTGGCGGGTGCGGGTGCGGATTGTGTCCGGCCTGATCCTGTTTGCCTATGTGCTGGTGCATTTTCTCAACATCGGCTTGGGGCTGGTTTCGCTGGATCTGGCGGAAGCGTTTCAGGACATGCGCGAGTTGGTGCACCGCAGCTTTCTGGGCAGTGTGGTGCTTTATGGCGCGTTTCTGTTGCACGGCGGGCTGGCGTTGTGGCGTCTGGCGCGGCGGCGGACGCTGCGGGTGCCGATCTGGGAGTGGATTCAGGTGGCGCTGGGGCTGACGATCCCCTTCCTGCTCATCACCCATGTGGTGCATACGCGGATGGCGCATGAGGTTTTCCTGCTCAATGACGAGATGGGCTATATCGTCGGGCTGATCTGGAACACCGGCAGCGGCTGGAAGCAGGCGGCGCTGCTGCTGATCACCTGGGCGCACGGCTGTATGGGCGTGCATTTTTGGCTGCGCACGCAGGACTTCTGGGAGCGGGTGCTGCCGGCGTTTATTGCCTTTGGTGTGTTGGTGCCGGCCTTTGCGCTGGCTGGCTTTATGGTGCAGGGGCGGTTGCAATCTGCGGCGTTGCAAGACCCGGATGTGTTTCCGGCGCTTGCGGAATATTACAACTGGCTGTCGGCGGAGGCCTTTGCCACGCTGCATCACCGGAGCACCATCGCGATCTGGGCATTTTCAGCGGTGCTGGCTGTGGTGGTTATCGCCATGGCAGCGCGGCGGCTTCTGGCGCGGCGGGGGGCTGTGCGGATCAAATATGTCTCCGGCCCTGAGATTTCGGGGCAGCCTGGCATGACACTTCTGGAGATGTCGCGCGCTTCGGGTGTGGCGCATCTGGCGATGTGTGGCGGGCGTGGACGTTGCACCACCTGCCGCGTGATCGTTGAGGAAGGTGCTGAGCATCTGCCGCCGCCCAGCCCGGAGGAGGAGGCCAGTCTGGCGGCGGTGAATGCACCGCCCAATGCGCGGCTGGCTTGCCAATTGCGGCCGGTGCAGCCTGCCACGGTTTTGCGGGTCTTTAACAGCGATGGCGGACGGGTGCGGGCGCACCAGAGCCTCGGCAAAGAGCGCAATATGGCGATCCTGTTTCTGGACATGCGCGGGTTTACCGCGCGCACCACGGGCCAGCTGCCTTATGATGTGGTCTTTCTGCTGAACCGCTTCTTTGATGCCATTGTGCCCTCGGTCATTGGGGCCGGTGGCACGGTGGACAAATACCTTGGCGACGGGCTTCTGGCGGTGTTTGAGCAGGAAGATGAGGCGGCAAGTGCGCGGGCGGCGATGGAGGCGGCGATTGGCATCAGTTCTGCGCTGGCGACCTTCAATCAGGCCCTGAAAGCGGAAAAAGCCGCGCCGGTTGCCATCGGCATGGGCGTGCACCTGGGCACGCTGGTGATCGGGGAAATCGGCGCTGCGCAGCACGCGCCGCGCACCATCATTGGCGACACGGTGAATGCGGCGAGCCGTCTTGAGGGGGCCACCAAGGACCTTGGGGTGGAGCTTCTGGTGTCAGAGAATGTGCTGCGCGCGGTTGGTCAGGATGTGGATCGGCTGGATCTGGAGATTCTGGAGCTGCGCGGGGTGTCAAAGCCGGTGTTGGCGCTGCCTGTGCAGATTGGCAGTGATCTGCGTGAAATTCTTGATCAGGAGGCCGCCGCGTAAGGCAGCCGAATGCGCAAAAGGCGAACACAGCTGTGTGATCACCTGCTGTGTCGCTAAAATTTCACAAGTTTAGGGAGTGTGGGGGCTTTCTTTTTGAAATGTGCTGTGCAATGTGTTCACGAGTGAACATACTTTGAGTCTCGTTGAGATGTCCGACACCACAGTCAAACCCAACCCAGACGAGGAAGATCTGATCTTCCGACTCCTGCGCCAGCTGGATGCTGCGCCGGATGCGTCTCAGCGGGCGACGGCGCAGGCGCTGGGCATTTCGTTGGGTCGGCTGAACGCGCAATTACGCGCGGCGGCGGACGCGGGGCTTATCACGATCAGCGACAGGGCCGGGCCGGACAAGCGCCAGCGCTTTGCCTATACGCTGACCACCCGTGGGGCGACGGAGAAGATGCGCCTCACCGACCAATTCCTTGCCCGCAAGCTGGCAGAATACAACGCACTCCATGCGGAATTGACAGGCTCAGCAAGCGGCCTTGTCCCCATCAAACACAGGACACATCCAATGCAAAACAACCTGGCTCCTATTCCTGAGCTTTATGTCTCCTATGAGAGCGCTCAGAAACTGAAAGTCGAAGCGGCTGATCTGGTCAGCTGGGATCTGACACCGCGTCAGATCTGTGACCTTGAGTTGCTGATGAACGGCGGTTTCAACCCGCTCAAAGGCTTCCTGACAGAAGAAGACTACAACGGCGTTGTGGAAGACATGCGTCTGGCGGATGGCTCCCTGTGGCCAATGCCGATCACTCTGGATGTGAACGAAGAGTTCGCAGGCTCTTTGGAAGCGGGGCAGGACATCGCGCTGCGCGACCAAGAGGGCGTGATCCTCGCGACCATGACCGTAACCGACAACTGGGTGCCAAACAAAGCGCGCGAAGCCGAGAAGGTTTTTGGTGCGGATGACGATGCGCACCCGGCAGTGAACTACCTGCACAACACCGCAGGCAAAGTGTACCTCGGCGGCCCGATCACCGGCATTCAGCAGCCTGTGCACTATGATTTCCGCGGCCGTCGCGACACGCCAAACGAGCTGCGCGCTTATTTCCGCAAGATGGGCTGGCGCAAAGTTGTGGCGTTCCAGACCCGCAACCCGCTGCACCGTGCGCACCAGGAGCTGACCTTCCGCGCCGCAAAAGAAGCGCAGGCCAACCTGCTGATCCACCCTGTTGTCGGTATGACCAAGCCGGGCGATGTGGATCACTTCACCCGCGTGCGCTGCTATGAGGCGGTGCTGGACAAATACCCAGCCTCCACCACCTCCATGTCCCTGCTGAACCTGGCGATGCGTATGGCGGGCCCACGTGAGGCGGTCTGGCATGGTCTGATCCGCGCAAACCATGGCTGCACCCACTTCATCGTTGGCCGCGACCACGCAGGCCCCGGCAAGAACTCCGCAGGCGAAGACTTCTACGGCCCCTATGACGCACAGGATCTGTTCCGCGCGCACCAAGAAGAAATCGGCATCGAAATGGTCGACTTCAAACACATGGTGTGGGTGCAGGAGCGCGCACAGTATGAGCCGATGGATGAGATCAAAGATAAGGATGAAGTCACCATCCTGAACATCTCCGGCACCGAGCTGCGTCGCCGTCTGGCCGAAGGTCTGGAAATCCCTGAGTGGTTCTCCTTCCCTGAGGTGGTGAAAGAGCTGCGCAAGACCCGTCCGCCACGTGCGCAACAGGGTTTCACCGTGTTCTTCACCGGCTTCTCCGGCTCCGGCAAATCCACCATCGCCAACGCGCTGATGGTGAAGCTGATGGAAATGGGCGGCCGCCCTGTGACGCTTCTGGATGGCGACATCGTGCGTAAGAACCTCAGCTCCGAGCTGGGCTTCTCCAAAGAGCACCGTGACCTCAACATCCGCCGTATCGGCTATGTGGCGTCCGAGATCACCAAAAACGGTGGTATCGCGATCTGTGCGCCAATCGCGCCTTACGCCACCACCCGCCGCGCCGTGCGCGAAGACATCGAGCAGTTTGGTGCCTTTGTAGAAGTGCACGTTGCGACCTCGATCGAGGAATGTGAACGCCGTGACCGCAAGGGCCTCTACAAGCTTGCACGTGAAGGCAAGATCAAGGAATTCACCGGGATTTCCGACCCCTATGACGTGCCTGTCGATCCAGAACTGCGTGTGGAAACCGAAGGTGCCGACGTGGACAACTGCGCGCATCAGGTGATCCTGAAGCTGGAAAGTCTCGGCCTGATCAAAGGTTGATTTGAGGCCCTAGAGAAATGAGAAAGGCGCGGAGCGATCCGCGCCTTTTTTGTATGTCGCGCCACCGTTTGCCTTGCATCGCATCAGTTTGCGATCCCCTCTCAGACAAGCGGCGCGTGCCACGGAAAGCCTTTTAGGTTCCTGGGATCAGCACTTTGTCGATCACGTGGATCACGCCATTTGAGGCTGTGATGTCCGCAGCAGTCACCTTGGCGTCATTCACCTTCACGCCATTGCGGGCGTTCACGTCCAGACGCTCACCTTCCACGGTCAGGACCTTGGCTTTCTTGCCGTCGATGTCACCGGCCATCACTTTGGCTGGCACCACGTGATAGGTCAGGATCTGCACAAGCTGATCTTTGTTCTCAGGCTTCAGCAGGTTTTCAACCGTGCCTTCCGGCAGCGCTGCGAAGGCGGCATCGGTTGGGGCAAACACGGTGAACGGACCTTCGCCCTTCAGGGTGTCCACCAGACCGGCAGCCTGAACAGCGGCAACCAGGGTGGTGAAGGAGCCCGCGTCAACGGCGGTGTCGACAATATCCATTTTCTTGCCGTGGCCGTCGGCGAATACCGAAGTGGCCCCCGCAATGGCCAAAGATGCGCCGATCACAGTGGCCATAAATGTACGTCTAAACATGTTCAATCCTCTCCAATGTTGACGTGAAAGCTACGGACGGCAACGGCGGCGCGGATCAGAAAAAACTCAACTCATGCGCACAAAAATGAATTAAGGCATTGATAATAATTGCGAAAAATTTTGATTTTTTGTGTTTGAACAGAGCGGTGTTTTTTGCCGCTCTGCCCGTTAGCGCTCAGTTTTTGCGTGCGGCAGCGTGGGCGACATCAAGCACATGGTGGCCCACCGGCGGCACCAGCAATGTCTTTTGCGGGCCGTCTTTGGCCCGGTAGATTTCGCTACCGTCCTTGATGGTGGCGACCACTTTGAGGGTGTCGAGCGCCTCAGGGTCAACCGCAGTCGGGTCGTCGGAGAGGATCACAAAATCGGCGATCTTGCCGACTTCGAGGGAGCCTTTCTCGGCCTCTTCAAAGTGCTGATAAGCGGGCCAGAGGGTCATGGCTTTGAGCGCGGTCATCACGTCGACGCGCTGGTGCGGGCCAAGGATGTCACCAGAGCGCGTGCGCCGGGTCACGGTGGCGGAGAGCACGCGCATGCTGTCGGGGAAGGCCACCGGTGCGTCGTGGTGGGTGCCAAACATCATGCCTCGCTCGCGCACCCAGCCCGTGGGCGAGATGTTGTCGGCATTGATTGGCCCCACTGTGCGATCCCTGTGCCAGTCTCCCCAATAAAACGTGTGCATCGGGAAGAGCGAGGGGAAGACATCAAGCCGGTCCAGCGCAGCCACCTGATCGGGGCGCAAAAACTGGCCATGGATCAAAACCGGGCGTCGGTCCGCCCGGCCGTGGGTTGCCTCGGCGGCGTCGATGGCGGCGATCAGCATGTCAGAGGCCCCTTCGCCATTGGCGTGGGTGAGGATCTGAATGTTGTTGCCAAAGGCCCAGTTGATGGCGTCCTGCACCTGCTCGGGGGTGGCGGAGGCATAGCCCGCATAGCCCGGGGGATAAGTGCCAACCGGATCAAAGTAAGGCCGGTCGCGCAGCGCGGTGAAGCCTTGCGGGGAGCCGTCGATGGTGAGTTTGGCGCCGCCGATGCGCACGCCGTTGTCGTAGGTGGCGGATTGATTGGCGAGGATGAAATCCCGATCCACCAGAACATCGGGATAGACCACCACATCCACGCCCATGCCGCCCTCGGCGGCAACTTCGCGGGCGATGGCGGCGACCTGCGGTGTGGCGCGGCCTTCCTGCGCGGTGGTGTAGCCAAAGCTTGCCCAGAGTTTGGCGCCCGCGCGGGCGAAGGCCTTGAAGCCCTCATCCCCGACCCCGCCGAGCATCTGGCCCAGCACCATGAAGAAGGCGTTCTCTTCCAGTACGCCATCCGGCTCGCCATCCGCGCCATAGCGGATGATGCCGCCGGGCGGTACCGGGGTGCGTTTGGTGATGTCATTGGCGACAAGCGCGGCCGTGTTCACTGCGCCGAAATGGCCGGATTGATGCACAAGGATGATCGGCACATCGGTAGACACCGCATCCAGATCCGCCTTGGTGGGGTGGCGCTGTTCTGCGAGCTGGGACTGGTCATAGCCAAAACCGACAATCAGGTTGGAGGCGGCAATGGCCTCCTGATTGTCCGCCATCCAGCCGCGCAGGGCCTCTTGCAGGCTGGCGATATCCGTCACGCCCCCGTCAGGTGGGGCCAGCAGGTTGGCCGAAAGCGCCTGAAGACCGCCCATCACCACATGGCCGTGGCTGTCTACAAAGCCCGGCAGCATGGTGCGCCCGTCCAGATCATAGGCGCGGGTGCTCTCGCCCTGATGGGCCAGAAGATCCGCGCGCGTGCCGACAGCGAGGATGCGGCCATCTTTGGTGGCCAGCGCCTCCGCCCGTGGCGCGCTGTCATCCATCGTAAGGATGGTGCCGCCGGAATAGATCGTGTCGGCGATGTCTTGGGCAGAGGCGGGGCCGGTGAAGAGGGCGCTGCAGGACAAAGCAATGGCCCCGGTGACCGGGAGAAACAGATGACGCATACCAAATTCCTTTCGGATTACAGGGCGATTGTGCCTGTGTCCTCTAAGGGCTGTCAAATGGTGGAGGCAATCGCCTTAAAAGCGCGGTTTCAGGCGGCCAAATGCGGGCGATCGCGGGACAGATTTCAAACAGTGGCTTTTGTGCAACATGCGCGTCTGAGGGGCAATAAATACTACCTAAAGGAGAGACGACAGGCTTTCTAAGACATCATGGATTTAGCGGTTGAGCCGCCTGTTTCACGGCATGCAGGTGCCGGAATGCCTATATGGCAGACAGGTGAAACAACAACAGGGAGAGCAGAATTTGCTATTTTTGCCAATAATTTCGATCTTTGTCATTGCTGCGGGTTATGTGCTGCGGCGTTCTATTGAGTTCCCGGACAAACCCAATGTGGATGGCACGGTGAACATCGCCGGATGGTTTGTGAAAGCGACCGGTTTGCTGATGCTGGTGGGCAGCCTGTTTAGCGGCATGTTCTTTTACGCGGAGCCGGGTTTCAAATACCACGTGCGCACCATTCTGGGCGAAGAGAAGATGGTGTCTGACACAGGCTACAACCTCTATCTCTTTGGCCGCTACAATGCGTGGAAGAACGCGATGTCGGTGCAGGCCTCTTCGACCGGACGGGGCGAAGTGGTGGCTGAGGCAGAAAGCGCGCAGATGAGTGCGAACCTTGCGCCAAAGTCGCTGGTGTTCCTGGATCAGGTGGATGCCTTTGTCTCTGCGACCTCGCGGTTTGAACTGCCCTCTGATGAGGAGGCTTTCCTGAGACTTGCGCGTCAGTACCGCACGCCGGAAAACCTGCTGCGCACGGAACTGGTGCCGGCTTTTGAAGAGACGCTGGGTGCGACCGCTGCGTTGATGTCGGCGGAGGACTATTTCCAGGGCGGCAAGACGGAATTTAACAACGAGTTCCAGCGCCAGATGGAAGACGGGATCTATCTTGTGCGTCGGATTGAGACACAGGTGTCTTCGGGTCAGAACCGGGCTGGATCGGCGAATGCGGCGCTTGGAGAAGATCAGGAAGAGTTTGGCGATGACACCAAGACTGTGTTTGTGGTGCAGAAGCTGCTGGATGAAACCGGTCAGCCACGCCGCAAGCAGCAGTCGTTCACCCAGTTTGGGATTTCTGTGACCTCGGCGCGTGTGACCGATGTGAACCCGAACCAGAAATTTAAGGACCGGATGGCGTTGCGCCAGCAGGCGGCCGCGGATCGCGCGATTGCGCGTGAGCAGCGCATTCAGGAAGAGGAGCAAAAGCTTCTGGCCGTGGCGCGTGGTGAACGCGAAGTGGCGGAGCGTCAGGCTGCGGCCAAGGTGATCCAGATTGAGCGGACCACCGATGCGGAGACTGAAAAGCAGCTGGCGATCACGGCTGCGGAGCGGGAGCGGGAAGCGGCGCGGATTGCCAAGGAGCAGTCTGAGATCCTGCTGGATAAGGCGCGGATTGATGCGGAGGCGGTGCAGGTTGCCGCAGATGCGGAGGCCTATGCCAAGAGCAAAATCCTTGAGGCCGACAACGCGCTGGCGCAGAAGCTCGATGCCGAAGTGGAAATCCAGAAGCTCTGGGCTGAGGCCTTTGCCAAGCGGAATGTGCCGACCTATGTGTTCGGCTCCGGTGGCGGTGACGGCGGAACGCCGGTGGGTTCCGATGATGAGGCATCCCGCCTGTTCCAGATCCTGACGCTACAGGCGGCGGAGCGGCTGGACTACGATCGCACGATCGCTGAGTGAGCTAAGGTCTATGAGGTTAGAGCCGGGCGTGAGAGCGCCCGGTTTTTTTGTTTTGGTGGGGGCTGAAACGGGACAGGATGGTCTTGCATTCAATCAGGGCACCTAGGATAGGCAAGTTCGGCGTAAGGGCAATGACCACCGCACGGGCAACCTTGCTGCCGATATCTGATGTCGTCGCCTCTGCTTCCCTGTTAGTGTCAGGACATGCCCAAACCTCAGTTTTTTCGAACAGGAGTTGCGGCCGTTCTTTTGACTGGATGCGCGACAATTCCTGAAATGGTGTCGGAAGATGGCTCAACTTTCGCTCTTGAGCGCCAAATCATTACCTATGCGGTGCCTGAAGGCTCGGCAACCAACTGTGAGTTCGGAGAAGCCCGCAAGCTGTGGGTTTGCGAAGACGGCACGGTATCTACGTTGGCTACAGCACGGCTACCTTTGTCGTTTCGAGGGGTGATGCTTGTGGAGTTTGACGGTAAAACCTTCTCCAGTCCCACACAAAAAAACCAGTGATGCACTCGCTTTTTTGTAGCATATCTGACGGCCCTAAAAGCTGACAGTCGACTATAGCGTTGCCTTCGGCGCCAAAATCGCCCTCCCGTGGGGGAGGTCGGGCGATGCCCGGCGGGCCTGCGGCCCTTTGGCTAGGCTGCCCATACAAAAAGGCCCGCCAAACTGGCGGGCCTTCTGTGTTTCAAAATCAAGCGTGGCTTAGTTCGGGATCTCGGCGGTCAGGCCTTCAACGTAGAAGTTCATGCCTGCCAGGCCGTCGTCGCCGTAGTCAGCGGCGGTTTCGCCTTCTGCGAGCCATGGGGTGCCGTCCTGCTTGTTCAGCGGGCCGGTGAAGGCGTGGTAGGAGCCGTCTGCCAGCGCATCAACCAGTGCCAGTGCTTCGGCTTTTACGTCTGCTGGTACTGCGTCGGAGATTTCACCGATGCCAACCATGCCCGCGCCGATGCCGTCCCATGTGGAGACAGATTCCCAAGTGCCGTCCATGACAGCCTGAGTACGCGCGATGTAGTAAGGTGCCCAGTCATCGATGATGGAGGACACACGTGGGAATGGTGCGTATTCGCCCATGTCAGAAGCCTGACCAAAGGTGATCACGTTGCCAGCCGCCTGTGCCGCTGCCTGAGGTGCGGTGGAGTCGGTGTGCTGCAGGATCACGTCTGCGCCTTGCTCGATCAGCGCTTTGGCTGCGTCGGCTTCTTTGGCTGGGTCAAACCATGTGTAGGCCCAGATGATGGAGAACTCGACGTCCGGGTTTACTTTCTTGGCGTGGATGTAGGCGGAGTTGATGCCGCGGATCACTTCCGGGATCGGGAAGGAGGCGATGTAACCAATCTTGTTGGTCTTGGTCATCTTGCCTGCGATGTGGCCCTGTACTGCGCGGCCTTCGTAGAAGCGTGCGGAGTAAACAGACACGTTGTCGGCCTGTTTGTAGCCGGTGGCGTGCTCAAACTTCACCTTCGGGAATTTCTTGGCGACGTTGATGGTTGGGTCCATGTAGCCAAAAGAGGTGGTGAAGATCAGGTCTGCGCCCTGCAGCGCCATCTGAGTGATCACACGCTCGGCGTCGGCACCTTCGGGCACGTTCTCAACAAATGTGGTTTCCACTTTGTCGCCGAACTTCTCTTCAACCGCGAGACGGCCTTTGTTGTGCTCGTAGGTCCAGCCGCCGTCGCCCACTGGGCCAACGTAGACAAAGCCCACTTTGGTGGTGTCGGCCATGGCGGTGGTCGCCAGACCCAGCGCGACAGCTGCGCTTGTCAGAAGTTTGGTGAATTTCATTTTGGGAGATCCCCCTGTTGGTAGCAGTTTTTTATCATATGCCTCACTGGGAGGCGTGGAAGGTACGGCCAAGCGAGGCGGGTGCGCCGCTCTTGTCAGCCGACATGATAACCAGAACGAGGATGGTTATCAGATAGGGAGACATTGCCAAGTATTCGACCGGAATGGCAATGCCTGCCGCCTGCAAATTGAGCTGTAAAACATTGATGCCGCCAAAAAGATAGGCACCGAGAAGAACGCGCCAGGGTTTCCAGCTGGCGAATACCACAAGGGCGAGGGCGATCCAGCCGACACCTGCGGTCATGCCTTCGGTCCACTGCGGCACGCGAATGAGCGAAATATAGGCACCGCCAAGGCCCGCGCAGGCGCCGCCAAACATGATCGCCAGAATGCGCACGCGGATCACGTTATATCCGAGCGCATGGGCGGCATCATGGCTTTCGCCGACCGCGCGCAGGATCAGCCCGCCGCGCGACTTCTTCAGGAACCACCAGACAGCGGCGGTGAGGGCGATGGCCACATAAAGCACGGGATCATGGGAGAAGAAGATCGGACCAATCACCGGGATGTCAGAGATCACCGGAATGTCGAGTTTCGCCAGTGCGGGCGGTTTGATGCCCACATAGGACTGGCCCATGAGGGCCGAGAGCCCCAAGCCAAAGAGCGTGAGCGCGAGGCCCGATGCCACCTGATTGGCCAGCGCAAACTGTGTAAGGAAGGCAAAGAGCAGCGACAGAACCGCGCCGCCGACCATGGCGGCCAGTAGGCCCAACATGGGGGAGGTGGTCTCCACCGCGATGGCAAAGCCGCAGATCGCGCCCACGATCATCATGCCTTCGACGCCGAGGTTCAGCACGCCGGCTTTCTCGACAACAAGTTCGCCAATCGCTGCCAGCAGCAGCGGGGTCGCCGCCACCATGAGGGAGGCGATCAGAAGGACGGGGTTGATGGCTGAGAGATCCATTATTCGTAAGCTCCCACGGCTACGATCAAAGCAAAAAGACAAATGCCTGTCCCGACCTTCAAAGAAAGGAAACGGGTGGATTTTGGGTGCTGATCATCTGGATTAGGGCGCACCTGCCCAACAAACTTTCTATGTAACAGCCAAAGAAGGCCGTAGATTGCAGCTCCAATGGCAAAGAAGTAGGCCAATATCGGAACTGCTTGCCAGCCTGCGTCCATCACAAGCAAAATCATCAAAATGGTGAGCATTGCTCCAAGCGCGCCCTGAAAAATCTGAAAGAGGGTGCTCATTAGGCGACGCCCTTCTTTTTCAGAACCACGCGGTAGTTGGTGAGCAGGTCGAGTGCCAGGAGGAAAAAGAGAAGCATCCCCTGAAAGACCTGAATGGCGGCAGAGGGCAGGCCCAGATTGCCCTGTGCCAGATCACCGCCCACGTAGGTGAGGGCCATCAGCAGGGCTGCGAGCAGGATGCCGACCGGATGCAGACGGCCGAGGAAGGCCACGATGATCGCTGTGAAGCCATAGCCTGAGGCGAAGTCGATGTTGACCTGACCGGAGGGGCCGGTGACCTCAAACAGACCCGCCATGCCCGCCAGTGCGCCGGAGGTGCCAAGGCAGAAGAGGATCAGACGGGTGGGGTTCACACCGGCAAAGCGGGCCGCGCGGGGGGCCTCGCCGGTGAGGCGGATGTTAAAGCCGAGGATGTGGCGGTTCAGAAGCACATAGGCAAAGATCACCGCAATAAAGGCAAATGCCATGCCCCAGTGCAGGCCTGCGGCCTCGTTGATCCAGCTGTTGGCCGCCGGGTAGTCGCCAAAGTTGCGCGACCCGGGGAAACCGTGGCCGTCGGGGTTGCGCAAAAGGCCCAGCGACATGGAGGCCAGGAATTGCTCTGCCACATAGACAAGCATCAATGACACAAGGATTTCATTGGTGCCAAAGCGGACTTTCAGCAGGGCGGGGATCATGCCCCAGGCCCAGCCCCCCAGCGCCCCTGCGAGGATCATCACCGGGAAGATCAGGCGGCTTTCTGTCGGATAGACCGCAAGCCCCACGGCGGCACCACAGATGGCGCCCATGATGTATTGGCCTTCGGCCCCGATGTTCCAGATGCCGGCTTTAAAGCCCAGCGACAGGCCAATAGCGATCAGCACCAGCGGCGCGGCTTTCACCAGAAGCTGCGGGCGGTAGTAGAAGGCAAACTCGCCAAAGACCGGATCCCAGAAGATCGTGCGGATGGCTTCCACCGGGTTTTTGCCAAGCACGGCAAAGAGGATGCCGCCCATGATCATGGTGATGATGACCGCGATCAGCGGTGTCGCCAGCGACAGGGCGCGGGACGGGGTGGGGCGTTTTTGAAGCGCGATCATGCGCTTGCTCCTTCTTGGTCGTTCTCGCCCACGTGGGCGACTTCCATGCCGTGGGCACCGCCCATCATCAGGCCGATTTCATCAATCGTCAGCCCTGCGGCGGAGCGGATGTCAGACAGGCGGCCTTCGTTCAGTGCGCCAAAGCGGTCAGAGATTTCCATCAGTTCGTCGAGGTCTTGTGAGATCACAACAATGGCTGCCCCTTCGGCGGCGAGATCGAGCAGGGATTGGCGGATGGCCGCAGCGGCGGCGGCATCCACACCCCATGTGGGTTGGTTCACCACCAGCACTTTGGGCCGTTGCAGTACCTCTCGGCCAATCACGAATTTCTGCAAGTTGCCGCCAGAGAGCGCGCGGGCCGCCACATGGTTGCCGGGGGTGCGCACATCAAAGCTCTTGATGATGCGGTTGGCAAAGTCACTGGCGCTGGACCAGTTTACAAAGCCCTTGTTGGTCAGCCCTTCGCGGATGGCCCCGGTCAGCAGAGCATTTTCCGTCAGGCTCAGATCCGGCGCGGCGGCGTGGCCCAGACGCTCTTCGGGGGCGGCGAGAATGCCGCGCTCGCGGCGGGCGTTGGGGCCAAGGCTGGCAATCTCCTCGCCATTCACCTTGATCGCATCCGGCCATGTCAGCGCTTCGCCTGAGAGGGCGGCCAGCAGTTCGTCCTGCCCGTTGCCAGCCACGCCGCCGATGCCGAGGATTTCGCCTGCGCGCACGGTGAAGTGGATGTTTTTGAGCGTGGTGCCAAACGGATTGCTTGGCTCAATGGAGAGGCCAGAAACATCCAGCACCACATCGCCTGCCTTGTCGGTGGTGCGGGTCGGCGTTTGCAGCGTGTCGCCCACCATCATCTCTGCCATGTCGCGGGCGGAGGTCTCGGCAGGCACACATTCGCCCACGTTTTTGCCAAGGCGCAGAATGGTGGCGTGGTCACAAAGCGTGCGGATCTCTTCGAGCTTGTGGGAGATATAAAGGATCGAGGTGCCTTCGGCCTTCAGCTTGTTGAGGGTCTGAAACAGGATTTCGACCTCTTGCGGGGTCAGAACCGAGGTGGGTTCGTCCATGATCAGAAGTTTTGGGTCTTGCAGCAGGCAACGGATGATCTCCACGCGCTGACGTTCACCGGCAGACAGGTCGCCCACGGTGCGGTTGGGGTCGAGCGGCAGGCCGTAGGTTTCCGACACGCGGCGGATGCGGCGCGCAAGGTCGCGCATCGACGGCGGGTTTTCCATGCCAAGGGCGACGTTCTCCGCCACGTTCAGCGCGTCAAACAGGGAGAAGTGCTGAAACACCATGGCCACGCCAGAGGCGCGGGCGGCTTTGGGCTCGGACGGGGCGAAGGGCTGGCCGTTCCATGTCATGGCGCCGCTGTCGGGCTTCACCAGACCGTAGATCATTTTCACCAGCGTGGATTTGCCCGCGCCGTTTTCGCCGAGCAGGGCGTGTACTTCGTTGTGTCCGATGTCAAAGGAGACGTCGTCATTGGCCACCACGCCGGGGTAGGCCTTGGTCAGACCTTTGATGGAAAGGAGCGGTGCGCTCATATGTGATCCCCTGAGTAAGTCTTTGCCTATTGGGTGCGGACAGGCCGCTTTTTTGTTGCGTACACACCCTAGAAACCGGCCCCCCGCCTCTGCAACAGAAAGTTCCGCGCGCCTTGGGCTTTGGGCCGCGCTTGGCTGATGCCAGAGGGCGCGTCTCTCTCCATATCCTTGGTTTTTAAGGGCGTTGCCAGAAGATTTTCAATGAAATGACGAAAGAGTTGCAGGGGAAAGCAGGCAGAAAATGCCTAATTTTTATACGGTTTTGGCTCGTTTGGAGCCGATCTTTGGGCAGATAGCGTGCCATCTGAGCGCATTGACGTTGGGTCCACATGCGCGCTGAGCCACGCATGTGATGTGTTTTCGGAGTGGGGGCGGCCTTTCGCCGGGCCGCTGGTGGGACGGCGGAATCGCCTCAGGTCAGGGCCTTCACCTCTGCTGAAAGCGCGCGGGCGGTTTTGGCGAGCAGGAGCGTGTCCATTCCCACCGCCACGAAGGTCGCGCCGAGGTCGAGATAGCGTTTCGCGGCCTCCTGGGAAAAGGTCAGGATGCCCGCGGCTTTGCCTGCTTTGGTGATGGTTTGAATGGCCTCTGCGATGGCCGCCTGTACCGCTGGTTCATCGGAGTTGCCGGGGAAACCCATGTCGGCTGAGAGGTCTGCGGGGCCGATGAACACACCATCGACGCCATCCACGGCGAGAATCTCTTCCAGATTGGCCAGCGCCGCGCGGCTTTCGGCCTGCACCAGCACGCAGATTTCCTCGTTGGCATTGCTGACGTAGTCGGAAATGGCGCCAAAGCCGGTTACGCGGGAGCCAGCTCCGCCCATGCCGCGCACGCCTGCGGGGGCATAGCGGCAGGCGCGCACGACGGCGGCGGCCTCTTCTGCGGTGTCGATCATCGGCACCAGCACGGTTTGTGCGCCCGCATCCAGCACCTGTTTCAGGATCCAATCCTCATAGATCGGCACACGCAACACCGGATGGCTGGCGCTGCCGTTCATGGCGCGCAGTTGGTCGGTGATGGAGAGCAGGTCATTGGGGGCGTGTTCGCCATCAATCACCAGCCAGTCAAAACCGGTGGTGGACATCAGCTCTGCGGCGAGGGGGGAGCCAAAGCTCATCCAGCAACCGATCTGGGGCTGGTTGGCGGCAAGGGCGGCTTTGAAGGTGTTCTTGGGCGCAGGCATCGCGGCTCCGTCAGGTTTGAGGGTAGTTGCGGCGGATTGAACAGGCAAGCCTGCGCGCTGTCCAGTGGCCTGAGCAAAAACGAGACAGGCCGACCCGAAGGCCAGCCCATCCCATAGCGATATTTGATGTGCCAGATTGCGACACGTGGCGCGTGCGGTGTCAGCCGAGCAGCTTGGCTTCGTCCCGTTTCAGCGACAGGCGTGCGGCAGTGTAACGCTTCAGGCCTTCGAGCTTTTGCAGCTCGGGGAAGAGGGCGTAGATTTCGTCGCGCTGTTCGCGGCCGATGCCATCCAACGAGTATTCGCCGGGCTGGAAGCTTTCGCTCCATGCGCCATCTGCGAGCACCACCTCGTGGTGGTCACACATGAAGTGGATGTATTCGACACCCACGGTGTCGACCTGCTCCACACCTTCCAGATGGGTCAGGTGTTTG
Source organism: Shimia sp. R9_3 (assembly GCF_017743755.1). Lineage (NCBI taxonomy): Bacteria > Pseudomonadati > Pseudomonadota > Alphaproteobacteria > Rhodobacterales > Roseobacteraceae > Shimia > Shimia sp. R9_3. The sequence continues at coordinate 818,847 of NZ_JAGHRP010000001.1, forward strand.
GCGGCCACGAGCACCTCGCGTTCTTCAAACAGCAGCTCGGCGCGTTCTGACACCAGCAGCATCCGGTGGTTCGGAGACACCATCATGTCCCGCTCCGGCTGGTTGGGGCCAAGGGTGCCTTTCTTGATCAGAATCGGTCGCAGGTTAGGCGTTTTCATCAGCTCGCGGCCCGAGACATGTTTGCGCCCGGTCCAGCGGATTTCCTGAAGACCGTTGTCGCGGGTGACAACCTTGTCACCTGCCTGCAGGTTTTCCACCGGCACTTCGCCCATGGGGGTCAGGACGCGGGTGCCGGGGGTGAAGCAGACCACCACTGGCGTGTCGGTGATGTTTTCGATGTTGCGGAAAATGGCGGAGCCGGTTTCCACACCATTGGCATCAAGGAAGAAAATGGTGCCGTTTTCTGCGTTGTCCGGATCAAATTCGATACGCAGCGTGCCGCCCGGATTGGCGTCTTCTGCCGCGCGGAAGAGATTGATCGTGTCAAAGTCAACGCCGCTTTCATTGCCGTCGATCACATCACCGGGGCCGACCAGCACAAAAGTGTCCTGATCTTCGCCGCCAAACATGGTGTCGTTGCCATCCATGCCGACAATGGTGTCATCGCCAAACTGACCAAGGATGATGTCATCATCCGCGCCGCCGATCAGCAGATCATTCGCATCTGGCGTCGCGTCAAAGAAAACATCGCTGATGGTCACGTCGGCAGGCGCGTCATCCAGGTTGACGGTGATGATTTCCAACCGTGCCACGGGGCCCGGAATGTCGACCACGACGGAATTGTCGGCGTCTTCTGCGTCGCTAGAGGCAGTGCCGTCTGCGATGGAGGCCTCGGTGGCGCCGTCGCCGTCGATGTCCGCCAGATGCAGGTTGGTCAGATCGCTTGCGGTGAGGGTGACCTCAACCGGGTTGCCCTCAGCATCCCATGCGCGGACTTTTACAACGGAGTCTTCGTCGATGTCGTTGATGCGGAACTGAACGTTTTCAACCGCTTCAGAAAACGCCAGCGCTTGCGTGGCTGTGGCGTTGACGCCGTTGCCGGTTGCGGACAGCGCGCCGCTGTTTGGATTGGCCGCGTCATCGCCGGTGTTAAGGTCGCTCACCAGCTGAGCATCCGCTTCAAAGGATGTGGTGCCGGACGTGGTCAGGGTGACGGTAACGGAGCCGGTGTCCTGTGACTGGGGTGCGGTGATGGCATCGCCGTCGGCCTGCGCGCCCAGATCAACCCAGTTGAAGCTTTCGCGCACAGACTGAACCGGCGGCGTGCCCGGTTTGTAGTCGCCAAAAATCGCGTCATTGCCAGCACCGCCAAATACGGTGTCATTGCCTGCGCCGCCCACGATGATGTCGTCGCCCGCGGGCTCGGAGCTATCGCTGTCAGCGCCTGTTTCGTCGGCAATGATACGATCGTCGCCTGCCCCGCCAAAGACCAGGTCGCTGCCGTTGCCTGCGAAGATCGTATCATCACCTGCACCCGCACGGATGGTATCAGAGCCATCTTGCGTGCTGATGGTGTTTCCGGAGCTGTCTGCGGTGTCGCCTTGTCCATCGACGCTTCCGACTTCGACAATGTCGTCTGTTTCGGTGCCGTCTACGATTCCGGGACCTCTTGGATCAGCCATAGTACCTCTTCCTCTCCGGGCGGTACCGGCTTGAACTGGCTATGGGGCACAGGCCGCAAAAGATCGGCTCCGTGCCGCAGCAAAGCGGTCACAAGCGGCATCACACGGATGCGTATTACAAGTTTTGGTGGCTGCCCCAAGCCGAACTCATCCCCCAGTCGGATGTGAGCCAAATATGCGCGAAATGCGCCGTTATAGAAATAAAAACTTATAAAATTTTGGGAAAATCGACGTGAATGGGGCGTGATCGTGCCGGACTATTGGCTGATGTGTTTCAACGGGTTACGGCTGATTGTTTCTCAATTGGGGCGCAATTGTGGCGTGGCGTGCCTGGTCAGGGCCCATATTTGCGCCACATTTTGGCCATTTTTCAAGTTGGCCCAAAAACTGCGAGAAAAACTGGCGTGGTGGGTGTTTCTGAAAGGGAACCAATCGGGCGCGCGGATCGCGGGTGGGGAGGGGTTGTTTGCTACGCTTCAGTGGTGAGAGGTGATTGTTTCTGAAATCTGCTCAAAGGGCGAGTCGCTCAGGGATTGGTTCGGAGTTGCGCGCGGAAGCGGGCGAATCGCTGTCGTTGGGACCATTGCCGATTGCACTGATTCCCTCAGTGGAGCGCTATCGCGCATGCAGGCTGCATCGGAGCGCTTTTGAGCGTGCATGTTTTATTGCCCTGGCGAGAAATAGGCTCGGGCACTTTTTGCACGATAAAAAGTGATGTTCGTTTAAGGGGATGACGGTGGTGCTGCTGGGGAGGATTGAACTCCCGACCTCACCCTTACCAAGGGTGCGCTCTACCACTGAGCTACAGCAGCGTTACCGTGGCGCGGCTTTTAGGCGCAAAATCTGACGGGTGCAAGGGCAATCTGGACCCTTTTTTGCACCTCATGTAAAGAAACTTCATGGAACGCAAATCGACCCCTGTAAATAAAGCCAAAAAAGCCTCAGATCGCGAAGACCGTCTGAAGGCTGCATTGAAAGCCAACATGGGGCGCCGTAAGGCGCAGGCGCGTGCGCGCGCTACGCCGACGGATGCGTCCGAAGAGATTGAGGCAGTTGAGAACAAAAGGCAGGATTAAATGGATTCGATCATCGTACGCGGCAACGGGCCGCTGAAAGGGCAAATCCCCATTGCCGGGGCCAAGAATGCCTGTCTCACCCTGATGCCTGCGACGCTTTTGAGCGAAGAGCCGCTGACGCTGACCAATGCGCCACGGCTGAGTGATATCAAGACCATGAGCCAATTGCTGGGTTCTCTCGGCGCCGAAGTGACCAGCCTGCAAGACGGCAAGGTGCTGGCGATGTCGAGCCATGACATCAACAACCACGTGGCGGACTATGACATCGTGCGCAAAATGCGCGCCTCCAACCTTGTGTTGGGGCCGATGCTGGCGCGGCTTGGGCATGCGGTTGTGTCGCTGCCGGGCGGCTGTGCGATTGGCGCGCGGCCGATGGATCTGCACATCTTTGGCCTTGAAAAACTGGGCGCTGAGATCGAGCTGAAGGACGGCTATCTGCACGCCAAAGCACCAAACGGCCTGAAAGGCGCGGTGATTGAGCTGTCTTTTGCCTCCGTGGGCGCAACCGAAAATATCCTTATGGCCGCGACACTTGCCAAGGGCACCACGGTCATTAAGAACGCCGCGCGGGAGCCTGAGATTGTGGATCTGGCCACCTGTCTGCGCGCGATGGGCGCTCAGATTGAAGGGGATGGCACCAGTGATATCACCGTGCAGGGCGTGGACCGGCTGCATGGCGCGACTCACCCTGTGGTGACCGACCGAATCGAATTGGGCACCTTTATGCTCGCGCCTGCCTTCTGTGGTGGCGAGGTGGAGCTGCTTGGTGGTCGTATGGATCTGGTGGAGAGCTTTGTGGCCAAACTCCATGAAGCCGGGATCGACGTGGAAGAGACCGATAAGGGCCTGAAAGTGGCGCGCAAAAATGGCCGGGTGAAGGCTGTGGATGTGACCACAGAGCCGTTCCCGGGCTTCCCGACGGACCTGCAGGCGCAGTTCATGGCGATGATGTGTACTGCTGAAGGCACCTCTGTGCTTGAAGAAAAGATCTTTGAAAACAGGTTCATGCACGCGCCGGAGCTGGTGCGGATGGGCGCAAACATCGAGGTGCATGGCGGCACGGCGACGGTGCATGGGGTGGAAACGCTCAAGGGTGCGCCGGTGATGGCGACCGATTTGCGTGCCTCGGTGTCGCTGATTCTTGCAGGGCTGGCGGCAGAGGGTGAAACCGTTGTCAGCCGCGTCTATCATTTGGATCGCGGCTATGAACGGGTTGAGGAAAAGCTCAGCAATGTTGGGGCCCATATTGAGAGGGTGAGTGAGTAGTGACACAGGACGCGCGGTTTGAAGATGGTGGCGATCGCCCGCTGAACCTTGGGGCGCTTGATGGGGAGGACCTGCAGGTTCTGTCCACCTTGGCGCAGGATGCGGTTTTTCCGGCCACTGAAATGCAGTGGCTGCCCCAGGAGCGCAGATTTGCCATTCTTTTGAACCGCTTCCGCTGGGAGGACCAGACCTCTGCTGAGGCGCGCGGGCGCGCGGTGGAGCGGGTTCAGGCGGTGCTGTTGTTTGAAAACGTGCTGTCGGTGGCCTCTCAGGGTGTGGCGCGCGGGGATGCGGATACGATTCTGTCGCTGCTGTCTGTTGGCTTTGAGGCCGGTGAGGATGCGGAAGGATTTGTCACACTGACGCTGGCAGGGGATGGCGCGATCCGCCTGAAGGTGGAGGCGCTGGAGGCCACGCTGAAGGATGTGACGCGGCCCTATATGGCGGTGTCCAAAACCACACCGAGCCATCCGGAATGATCCGCACACTGACGCCGGATGATCTGGAGGTCTATAAAGCGCTTTGGATACAGGGGCTTACCTCTGAACCTGCGGCGTTTTTGCTGACGGCGGAAGAGGCCTTGGGCGCGCTGGACAGTGGCCTGATTACGAAGCTGGCCTCAGGCGCCGTCATTGGTGCCTTTGAGGGCGCGACGCTTGTGGGCTTTGTCGGCATGCATCAGGGCGGGCCGCAGCGGCTGCGCCATATGGCAGATGTCGGCCCGCTTTATGTGCAGCCATCGGCGCGACGCCGTGGCCTTGGGCAACAGCTGATGCAGGCGGCGATTGATGCGGCGCGGGGCAAGGCATTGTTGCAGCTTGAGCTCTGTGTGGATGCCACAAACGCGGGCGCAAGGGCGCTCTATGCGGCTTTGGGATTTGAGCAGATCGGGCTGCGGCCACGCTCTGTGATTGTGAACGGCGTGGCGCGCGATGACGTGCTGATGCTGAAGCGGCTCGACGCGGCCTGACATTTTTTCGCCAAAGGTTAACGACGCGGGGCGCCAAAATGCGGCGCAAAACCGAGATGTAGGTATCGCGTCGGTATTGCGACGTTATCGCGTAGGTGCGATTTTCCGACTTTTGACGCCATGAGGCCCGTTAAGGCCGCGTGCGTTGCGCAACGTTTTCTGCCGCAGATCGCCGCATCTGCGCTGATCGCTTGAGACCCTTTGTCCTGCCCGTTAAGACACCGCACAAAGGAGACACTCATGCCGCAGTTTCTGAACAGTTCTGATGCAGATTTTGAGACCCGCTTTGCCGCGCTTCTGAGCGCCAAGCGCGAGGACAGCCCGGATGTGGATGCGGTGGTGGCCGACATAATCGCAGATGTGCGACATCGGGGCGACGCGGCGGTGATCGAGCTGACGGCGAAGTTTGACCGGTTGGAGCTGACACCGGAAACGCTGCGCTTCTCGGAAGCTGAGATCGAAGAGTACTGCGCGCAGGTCACTGACGCCGATCGCGCGGCACTTGAGCTGGCAGCGGAGCGGGTGCGCGCCTATCACGCGCGCCAGATGCCGGAAGATGCGAGCTGGACCGACGAAAGCGGGGCCACGCTTGGCTGGCGCTGGACGGCGGTATCGGCTGCGGGGCTTTATGTGCCGGGTGGGCTGGCAAGCTATCCGTCTTCTGTCTTGATGAATGCGATCCCCGCCAAGGTGGCCGGGGTGGAGCGGCTGGCGATTGTGGTGCCGACACCGGACGGTGTGGCCAATCCGCTGGTGCTGCTCGCGGCCAAGCTGGCGGGCGTGGATGAGATCTACCGCATCGGCGGGGCGCAGGCCGTGGCGGCGCTGGCTTATGGCACAGATACCATTGCGCCGGTGGATAAGATCACCGGGCCGGGCAACGCTTTTGTCGCGGCGGCCAAGCGTCGGGTGTTTGGCAAGGTAGGTATCGATATGATCGCTGGCCCGAGCGAGATTCTGGTGATTGCCGATAAGGACAACAACCCGGATTGGATCGCGCTCGATCTGCTGAGCCAAGCCGAGCATGACGAAAGCGCGCAATCGATCCTGATCACCGATGATGAGGCCTTTGGCGCGGCGGTGGCTGCGGCGGTGGACAAACGTCTGGAAACGCTGGAGCGGCGCGAGATTGCGGGAGCAAGCTGGCGTGATTTCGGGGCGGTTGTGACCGTGCCCGATCTGGCGACCGCGGCGCAGCTTTCCAACCGGATTGCGCCAGAGCATCTTGAGCTGTGCGTGGCCGACCCGGATGCGCTGGCGGAAGAGATCACCCACGCGGGGGCTATTTTCCTGGGCCAATATACCCCTGAGGCGATTGGCGATTATGTGGGTGGTCCCAACCACGTGCTGCCCACGGCGCGCTCTGCCCGGTTTAGCTCTGGTCTGTCGGTGATGGATTTCATCAAGCGCACAACCCTGTCGAAGATGACGCCAGCGGCGCTGAAAACGATTGGTCCGGCGGCGGAAACCTTGGCGATTTCAGAGAGCCTTGAGGCGCATGGCCTGAGCGTGCGCGCGCGGCTGGATGCTTTGAACGAAGAGTAGACGTGTAGGGGCGCTGCCCCTGCCATATCAGGCTGTTCGGGGCGCTTCAGTAGTGGCTGGTGTAGCCGCCGTCCACGGCCCAGACCTGTCCGGTGACATAGCTTGCGCCGGGGGAGGCCAGAAACAGCAGCGCGGGGGCGAGTTCTGCGGGCTCTCCCCAGCGTTTGAGCGCGGTGGCGTTGTTGAGCTTTTCTGCAAGTGCGGGATCTTTTGCCGCCTCCATGTTGGGGGCGGTTTTGAAGAAGCCGGGGGCCACGGCGTTGACGTTGATGCCGGAGGGGCCGAGTTCGGCCGCCAGAGCTTTGGTCATGCCATTGAGGCCCGCCTTGGCCGAGGTATAGGCGGCGTCACCCGGTTGCGCGATGAGACCGGCGATCGAGGATATGTTGACGATGCGGCCGTAGCCCTTTGCCTGCATCTGCTCTGCTGCGCGCTGGCACAGCCGGAAGGGGGCTATCAGATCCACCCCAAACAGGCGTTGCAGATCGGCTTGTGTGAACTCTTGCAGGCTGCGGCGGTCTCGCAGGCCGACGTTATTGATAAGGATCGCCAGACCTCCGGCCGATTGCAATGTGGCAAAGGCGGCCTCGGCCGCGACCTCATCTGACACGTCAAAGGGCAGGACGCTGGCCGCCCATCCGCGCGATTTGAGCGTGGCGGCGATCTCTGCGCAGCGCGCGGCGTTGCGGCCGTTGATCCACACATGTGCGCCGGCCTCAGCCAGAAGTTCGGCGGCGGCAAGGCCAAGCCCGTCGGTGCTGCCGGTGATCAGGGCGTTTTGGCCGGAGAGGTCAAAGCAGGGCAGGGCGTTGGGCATCAGGTGATCCTTTGTCGCGTGCGGGTGGCCCCGGCATCGCGTGGCGGGCAGGGCCCTGTCAAGCGTGTCGCGCCGTGACGTGAGATCGGCTTGAGGCAGACGGTGCATAGACAAGGCGGGCGCGGCTGCGCTACTCATGCTGCATCGCAACACCGAGAAGAGGCAGCCATGTCCCGGATCAGCCACATTCAGATTGACGACCGTAACCTGCCGCCGCCCACGCCGGAGATTGATCAGGAGCGCAAAGTCGCGATTTTTGACCTGCTGGAGGACAACAGCTTTGAGCTGCCCAAGCGGGAGGATCGGGTGGTGCCTGACGGGCCGTTTTCCGTGGATCTCGCCATTCGCGAAAAGCGGCTGGTGTTTGATGTGGCGACCGAAGGCGGGGACAAGGCGGCGGAGTTTCACCTGAGTCTGAGCCCGTTTCGCCAGGTTGTGAAAGATTACTGGGCGATCTGTGAGAGCTATTTTGACGCGGTGAAGACCCTGCCGCCGAGCCAGATCGAGACCATTGATATGGCGCGGCGCGGCATTCACAACGAAGGCGCGCGCGTGCTGCAGGAGCGGCTTGAGGGGAAGGCCGAGGTGGACACGGACACCGCGCGACGGCTCTTTACCCTGATCTGCGTTCTGCATTTCGGAGGCTGAGGCAAGTGGCAAAGACGGACCAGAAACAGCCTTTGCCACAGTCGGTTCTGTTTTGCTGTGATCAGAATGCGGTGCGCTCTCCGATGGCGGAGGGCATCATGAAAAAGTTCTACGGTATGGATGTTTACGTGCAATCCGCCGGGATTCGCAGCGATCTGGACATCGACGGCTTTGCGATTGCCGTATGTGATGAGATCGGCGTGGAGCTTGCCCGCCACCGCACCCGCAGTTTTGCAGAAATGGAGAAGCTTGGCGATGACCTCTCTAGCTTTGACATGGTGGTGGCCCTGACGCCCGCGAGCCGGGCTGAGGCGGAAAAGCTCACCCGTTTTGATCATCTTGATCTTGAGTTCTGGCCGGTGTCAGACCCAAGCGGTGCGACCACCGGCGATGCACGTGAGGCCAAGCTCGCAGCCTACCGGATGGCGCGTGATGAGATCGTGGCCTATCTGCAAAAGCGCTGGGGTGCGTCGGTTTCCACAGCGTCATAAGGCGTTCGGAGGGTCACTTTTGCGCAATTGGCGGGAGTTTGCCCTTGAAAAGCAGCACATTTGGGATCATTTAGGGGCAGCCCGTAACAGGCGGGTGTAATGTGAAGGAGAAACCATGGCCAAGGAAGAACTGCTCGAATTTCCCGGTGTCGTGAAGGAACTCCTGCCCAATGCGACGTTTCGGGTCGAGCTGGAAAACGGCCATGAGATCATCGCACATACGGCAGGCAAGATGCGCAAGAACCGCATCCGTGTTCTGGCGGGCGACAAAGTTCAAGTCGAGATGACACCGTATGATCTGACCAAGGGTCGGATCAACTATCGCTTCAAGTAAGCCTTTGCGCGGACAGACAAAACGAGGTCTGAGATGAAGTTGATCTTGGGCTCCGGCAGTCCGCGCCGCCGGGAATTGCTGGCACAGATTGGGGTTGTGGCGGATGAGATCCGCCCGCCCAATATTGATGAGACCCCCCTCAAAAATGAGCTGCCCCGCCCCTATTGCGCGCGCATTGCGCGGCAGAAGGCGGAGGCTGTGCAGGCCGCGCCTGAGGATATTGTGCTGTGCGCCGATACCACCGTTGCATTGGGGCGCCGTATCATGGGCAAACCTGCGGATGCCGGAGAGGCGGCAGAGTTTCTCATGGCGCTGTCCGGGCGTCGCCACCGGGTGATCACGGCAGTTGCGGTGCGCAGAGGCGATCAGCTCTGGACCCGCGAGGTGGAGAGCGCTGTAAAGATGAAGCGGCTTTCCAACGCAGAACTCAATGCCTATCTCGCCACCGGCGACTGGGAAGGAAAGGCAGGGGGCTACGCCATTCAGGGGCCGGCCGGGGCCTTCGTTCCGTGGATTTCCGGATCATTCACTGGCATTGTGGGGCTGCCCGTTGCGGAGACAGCCGGGCTTTTGCAGGCCGCCGGATATCCGCTTTACCAAAACACATAAAAGGATGCGCAGATGAAGGGGCGTCAGATCATTCTCGACCACATCAATGGGCGCGAGGCCGCTGCTCTTATGGTGGATGGCCAGCTTGATGACCTGTTGATTGAGGGCGATGCGCCGCGGGTGGGCACGATCTACCGCGCGGTTGCCGACCGGCCTGTGAAGGGGCAGGGCGGGATGTTCCTGAAGACGCCGGATGGCGCGGCCTTTCTGCGGCAGGTGAAGGGGCTTGCGCCGGGGGATCAGATGCTGGTGCAGGTCACCGGCATTGCCGAGCCTGGCAAGGCCATTCCGGTGACGCAGAAAATCCTGTTCAAAAGCCGCTATGTGATTGTCACCCCCGGAGCGCCGGGCGTGAATGTGAGCCGCTCGATCCGCGATGATGATGCGCGCGACGCGCTGCTGGCGATTGCCCATGCGGAGGCCGGTGGCCTGCCTGAGGAGGCGCGCATTGGTCTGATTCTGCGCTCCGCCTGTGAAGACGCGGCGGAAGAGGACATTGCGGAAGACATCCGCGCGATGTTGGACCTGTGCGAAGCGGTTCTGGCGGATGCGGAAGGTGCGGCGGAGATGCTGAGCGAAGGCGACGGTCCGCATGTCTCGGCCTGGCGCGATTGGTCAGAACCTGCGGAGGTGGTGACCGAGGCGGGCAGTTTTGACAGCCATGGCGTGCTTGATGCGCTGGAGATGGCGGAGGGCGCCGAGGTGGCGCTGGGCGGTGGGGCCTGCATGTATGTGGAGCCGACCCGCGCGCTGGTGGCGGTGGATGTGAACACAGGCCGCGACACCTCTCCGGCCGCGGGCACCAAAGCCAATTTTGCGGTTGCCAAAGCCCTGCCGCGGGCGCTGCGTGTGCGCGGCCTTGGCGGGCAGATTGTGCTCGATCTGGCCCCGATGCCCAAGAAGGACCGCCGTGGGTTTGAAAGCGTGCTGCGCGCCGCATTCAAGCGCGATCAGATCGAGACCACGCTGGTGGGTTGGACCCCGCTTGGCCACTATGAACTGCAGCGTAAAAACGCCCGTGCGCCGCTGTCGGAGGTGCTGAAATGAGCTGTCCGATCTGCAAGAAAGAGACCGTGGCGGACTACCGCCCGTTCTGCTCCAAGCGTTGTGCCGATATCGACCTGAACAAGTGGTTTTCAGGCGATTATGCGGTGCCGTCTCAGGATCCTGAGGAGGCGATTGAGGCGCTGGAAGAGATCGAAAAACAGTCTTCGCGATTGCATTGAATTTTTTTGTCATTTCCCTCTGGACAGCCCCGCGCGGCTGACATAGAAGCACCCCACCCAAGGCGAACAGCCTTCCCGTGCCCGGGTAGCTCAGGGGTAGAGCAGTGGATTGAAAATCCTCGTGTCGGTGGTTCGATTCCGCCCCCGGGCACCATTTAAGCCTGATCAGAATATGTAGAAGCGTCGGAATTCTGACATTGCCTGGTATTTATTGCGTGGCTGCTTCTAGCTGTGTGGATCTGTATGCGACCCGTGCTCTTTTGCTTGGGGGTGCCTATGTGTCATTTATGTTGTAACAACATAAAGTCATGCCGCGCGCGTGCGGCTGTATAAGATAGCTGCTTCTGTCGGATGATTGGGTTAAGTCCCTGTTTTTCAGGGAAAACCCTTCACCCCGTTTTAGCGTTTTGATATAATGTTTACATGAACTGCTCCCCCAAACAATTCGGTTACCGGAACCAGATAAGTATTCGTGATGCGATGCGTGAATGGCTTGGTCCTATGTATTTTACACATCTGGTCACGCTCACGACAAACGACCAAAGTTTCAAGCGCGAACGCATGAAAGACCGCCTGCGGAATTGGGATGGCAGAGTGAATCGAGAGATTGTGGGGCCGAAATGGTTGAAGCGCTATGATGAGCGCATCAACTGGATTGCGTTCCCTGAAAAAGCTGGTGTCAATCCGCACTGGCATTTGCTCTTGCAGCTGACGTCTGATCAAATCCGAGATCTCGGCGCGAGCAACGATTTCAACCGCATTGTCAAAAGAACTTGGTCCAAGCTCGTTCCGAGCGGTTCTTCAGATGTGGAGTTGATTAAAGCTTCAGTCGCCGACTCTACAACGGTCGCAGACTACGTGACCAAGTCTTTGGGATATGAGCCCAACATCGAAGACTTTGTAATCTTCCGTGAGTTCTTCGACACCTGATACAAAACACTTGGAGCCCGGTGCGACGCTATGGGTAAACCTTGTTTTGGTTCTGATTGACGGCCGTCGAGAGATGGTAATTGTTTCCTATTGTCTAATGACAACTACCGATCACTCGTTCTCTGAAAGAAATGGAATTGGCCGAATGAGGGAAACGATCCGAAGGATCGCTTGAACCGAATGTAGGCCAATTCCTCGACGCTTGAGCTGTGAGGCGTAGCCGAGCCAGGCGAAGAGCGTCGCTAGAGCGATAGCGTGAAGCTTTGGGGCTCGCTTAAGTCTAGCTAATCTGGTTCATGTCCTCTCCTCGGTCACCAACTCTAAAAGTCTTTCCATGTGTCTCCATAGTGGGCCAATCACATCAATGAACCCGCTTGCTTCGGTCGTCCTCAGGAGTTCAAGCAATCTCATTTCGGTTTCACTCAAAGGTAGTCCAAGAACATCCGCCAAGACTTCGTGGGTTGTTGGATGATATTCCTCAATGGCGGTCATGAGGAAATTCTGCGCGTTGATCTGCAAGGTTTCAGAAAGAGCCGGGATACGACCCAACGGGACTCTTGTGATCCCTTGTTTCATCATGCTGATGACGTTGGCGTTCTTCATACCAATCCGGTCAGCGATTTCCTTTTGTGTCATGTCCGATGCGTCAATGGCTTGGGCAAGCATCGTAGCGGTTGGGCTGGCGGTCATTTTCTATCACCTCGTGATGTTGTTTCGATGCGATGTGATAGTGCGCACAGACAAGTCCTTCTCTGCGGTATTTGAGGGAAAAGACTTTGCTTGTTGGGTGTCTCCGTAGGAGCGTTCTGCGCGCGTTCAGAGCTCTCTGGTGTGATCCGCTGCCTTGGGCGCTGGTTTGTGTTTGCGACGCTTTCTGGCTCTCCTCAGCGCTCGTATGGGCGCTCCTTCGCGCCATGCTGTGGTCATTGCATTGACCTCGTCAGAAACCCACAAACGCGCTTGACTGCGGCTCAGTTTGTAACGCTTCATCAAAGCCTCATAGACCGTCAGCGTGTGGCGGATGTGATTGGTGACAACGATTCCTGTTGCTTTCGGAAGGGGAGCGTTCTCCCATTCCCTTGCCGTAAGTTTCTGGACGAGAAACGGGATTTGATCTTCTGGGCATGAGGGATATTCGACCGCTAAGTATGCGCGGGCGGTTTCTTCGTCGTAGGACTGTTTGGTCATTGCCGATTGTCTTTTGCAAATGGCGCAGCTCCGGCCGATATGGCGCCTTGGGTGAGCCAGCGTGGCGTTTCGAGATGATGCACAGACATAGTCGGGCACGCTCAGTCCTGTTTTGAGAAAGCGCCTCTATAAGGATTGGAGGCCGGCCAGGCGAATAGGGCAGGGAATGCCTCATATATGCTAGTGAAGCTGGCTAGGACTTCCTGTCAGAGGGCGTGGCAAGTCATCATTAGAGTGGCGAGCTAGCCTTTCCCTGGTGGGGAGAATGGCTGGGTTTGGGGCAGTCGCGCGACCTGCGATTTGTTGATCGCTTTTGAATACCGCTCGGGTGTGCTTCGGGGAAAGGCGCACACTGATTAGCTTTGAACGATGCTGCGCGATGCAGCTATAGGAGCCAAGCGAAGAGACCGGACTGCGCAAAGTAAAGGCGATTATTGAAAGCGGACCTACAAACTGATTGCGGCGAGCGGTAGCTCAGAGCCCATATCGACTGATGCTGCGCAGTGAGTGAATGGCTGCTTTAACTCAGTGTTCGCTATTGGTTATCAAGCTTAGCCCTTCTTGGAAGAGAAGAAATGCAAAAACGACTAATGCGACAGCCAACCCGCGCATGACATAAGGATAAGCCCTGCCAGTGAGCAAAGTACGGTACTGCCCAACAAGAGCTGCGACACCTACTTTGGAGCCGACCAACAGAAAATAGAGGCCGACAATAAACCCCCAAGGTGCAATTGCTGAACGTTCGGAAGCAGCGAGCACGTATGGAACGCCGACAGTGATCCAGAAAAGATAGGGGTGCGGGCTCAAAAAATTGGCAATTACCCCCTTTCTCAGAGACGCGGGTGTCGAAGCTGATGAGACATCACCAACAGAGTCTGCCTTTGCAGTCTCGTATGCCAAAAACAGAGCATAGATCGCACCAGCCATGCCAAGAACGCCAAGGACCTGATCAGGGAGTTCTCGAAGTATAAAGAACAATGTAAGTACAATGGGAATGTCTGTGACAAGCGGCGATGCGGCAACCAAAAGACCCTCCTTAAAACCGTGCCGCATGGTTTGAGTGATAACTAAGGTCATCAGGGGGCCAGGGGCCAGTCCTGCCGCCAGCCCCAGAGTAATGCCAGTCAACGTCGCCGAAACAAAATCAGCCAACTCATGCCCCCCCAATTTGGCTATGCAGCCCGTCGCTCCCTAATACAGCAAGCTGCCATTGATGCAAACGCGGCCAGAAACCCGTACCCAGCAGGCCGTTCGACAGGTCCCAGAGCCGCACGGCGCTCTCGGCGGCATAGGCATGCGGGGCACGGCCGCCGGTCATCGGGTCGGTGCCGGGTTCGCTGATGTGGCAGTCTTCCAGATAGAGGCCGGTCTTGCCGTTCAGCTCGGGGCTGGTGGCCGCCCAGCAGGATGTCGCGGCCCCTTGCGGGATGGATTTCAGAAGACCCGGGGTGGCCATCATCTGCTCCAACATCGGGGCAACGCTCGGATCCAGATTGCGTCCCAGCTCGGTTGCGATCCCACCGGGATGCACGGCAAAGCTGGTCACGCCGTCTTCCGCCCAACGGCGTCCGACCTCAATCGACAACCAGATATTGGCCGTCTTGGATTGCCCGTAGGACCCCAGCGGGTCGTAGTCGCGTCGCTCGAAATTCGGGTCTTCCAGATCGACAGGAGAGAACCAATGCCCGCCCGAGGACAGGTTGATCACCCGCGCTGCACCCGCAGCCTTCAGCGGCGCAGCCAGCAGGTTGGTCAGCAGGAAATGGCCCAGATGGTTGGTGGCAAACTGGCTTTCCCAGCCTTCCTTGGTGCGCGCCAGGGGCGTTGCCATGATGCCTGCATTGTTGATCAGGATGTCGAGTTTGTCGTGGCTGGCCAGCCAGCTCTTGGCAAAGGCACGGATGGTCTCGGGCTTGTCCAGCTCCAGCGAGGCAGTTTCGACGTCTTGGCCGGTGTCCGCCTTGATGCTTTCGGCTGTTTTGGCCAGCTTTTCGGCAGAGCGTGCCACGATGGTGACAGAAGCCCCTTTGGAAGCCAGCGCACGCGCGGTTTCGGCCCCCAGCCCCGTTGAGCCGCCAGTGATCAGAACGGTTTTGCCGCTCAGGTCGATGCTGGCCAACACGTCTTCGGTGGTGGAATTTTTGTCAAAAGGCATTTCAGCTTCCAGTCTTCGTGGCCGAAGGGATTTCCCTTGGTCGTGGTTACATCGTTCTTCAGCACCAGCCATCTCTTTCAAATGGCGTGTTTGCCTTGTTCCCGGAGGGTTCTCCGAGTCACGCGGGGACCGGCCCGCCGGAAAAGAAGATTTCAAGCGTGCTGTCTTGCGCCCTTTTCTCAACCGCGCCCGCCAGCATGTGACTGGCTCCCAGCTTCTTCAGGGCATCGGCGTAGGCCTGATCGACCGCCGGGATGATGTAATCCATATCCTGCGGCAGGGCGGCGTTGATGTATGCCTCGACACCATCCAACCTGATCTGCCCGCGCGGGTCGGAGAGGAAAACGCCGTGCCAAGATGGTTCGCCGTACTGATAGCGGCGGCAGAAAACGCGGTCATCAACGGTCACGAACATCAATCGGATGAAACGGTGCGTATACCCCGCACGGATGTCATGGACCCGAGTCTGATTGACCAAATCGGCCAGCTCGGATTGGGTTTCAGGTTGTTTCATTGGACCTCTCAAGGCGCGTCGTAATGGGTGAATGGCGGTTCCGATGATCAGTTTCGGAATGCCACTCACCATGTCCCACAGGGATGCCTTTGGCATATTGCAGGCCTTTCTGATGTCGCACGGACCTGCCGCTTATGATCGCCAGATCCGTGCGTTTGGACGGTTCAGCCTTACGCGTTGAAGAACTCTGCCGTCGCATCACAGGATGCTTTGACGGCTTCAGGCTTCCAGTAGAAGTCCACGTGGCTGAACTCATCAAAGGTCAGCTCTTTGTGATCGTTTGTCAGCTTTTCGACGAAGTTGATCGAGCAAATCGCTGTAACGGCCGTTGGGCTGTAAATGGTCAGCGACGGCTGCGTGATCTTGTCGGCATAGTGTTCACAGATCGAGAACAGCGACTGCATGGGCTGGTCGCCGATGTGTTCGAGGGTGAAGTTCTTGACCTTACCAGGACCAGCAACGCCATCTTTACCGTAGTAGTTATAGGTGTCGTCCGACATCGGGATACCAAGGGCGTTGAACTCTTCCCGCGTCATGTCGTCGTTTAGGACGATCGGCCAAACATAGTCCGCCTCACCGGTTTCGTACTGTTTCTGCATCGAAGCGTTGGAAGCCGCGATTATCTGATGGGCCATATCCCGGTCGGTCCACTGGAACGCGTCCGAGGCCATCATGCCCGAGACCATGGCGATTTTCTTGATGCGGTGGTCGGTCACGGCGGCCGAGGCGATGGTCTGGCCGCCCTGGCACACGCCGAGGCCATAGATCTCATCCACGAAGGGCAGCGTGCCCAGATAGGATACCGCGTCCCAGGTGTTTTCAATCAGGCGGAAATTGTAGCGCGATTGCATGAATTCGCCGGGCAGCGCCGGGCTGTCGCCCATGCCCAGATAGTCAAAGCCCAGATAGATGAAGCCGCGTGCAGCCATTTCCGGACCGTAGGTCGCCGGGATCTGTCCCTTGACCTGCGGGAAGGGGCTCGCGCCGACGATGGTCTTGTATTTCTTGGACGGATCAAACCCTTCGGGCAGGTACAGATCGCCCGCCAAGTCAACGCCGTAGGATTTGAAGGTGACAGAGTTTTTGCCAGCTTTGAGGGTCATGTGAGTAAGTCCTTCTGTAGAGGATTGAGAAGATTGGCTTGCGTTTGCGCTCAAGCCCGCGAGCGAGAGCAAGGAAGCGGTCGAGGCGGTCTGGAGGAGGCGCCGTCTTGTGAATTTGATCATGGTCATGCTCCCCTTGTTCGGGTGGCTTGGTTTTTCGCCTTGCCTAAGTAAACAGTAACCTTTACTTAAGGGGGCGGGCAGCTCTTGTAAAGAGACCTCTTTACTTTTGGGATAGAAATCGTGAAACGCACTGAAAAGAAACGAAAAGATATCATCGACGCAGCCATCGAAGAGTTCCGTGAGCAGGGATTCCTCGGGGCAACGACAACGTCAATTGCCAAACGGGCGCAGGTTTCATCGCGCACGCTCTACAATCACTTCGACAGCAAAGAGGCCCTGTTCGAAGCGATTTCGGAGATCATGATCGAGCGAAACAATTGCATGGAGCCCGTGCCCTATGACCCGGGTCGTGACTTCGCCCAGCAGTTAAAGGACGCCTTGTGGCGTTACATTGAAGTGATCACCGAAGAGACCGCCATCGGATTGAACCGGATGGTGCTGTCGGAACTGATCCGCGACCTTGAACGGTCGCAGAAGTTCTTCAATGAAAGCGAAACCCACGACTATCCAATAACGAGGCTGATCTCTGAGGCCATGAACGCAGGTGTGATCCGCAAAGCCGACCCGGGTTTCGCGACCAATCAGCTCCTGGTGCTCGTCAAAGGCTTCTTCTTCTGGCCTGAGTTCTTTCTGGGCGAAAATCCGACGCCAAAAGAGGTGCTGGCCGACTGCGTTGCTATGTTCATGGCGCACTACAAAATGGGCACCTGAACCGCCTGTGAGACGCGCGGCGATGGTCGCCACGATAGCAAAAGCATGGAAACCGAATGACTCCTGCTGAAAAGATCGCCTGTGTGCGGAGCTATTTTGAACGACTACTGCAAGTAACGCCCCAAGTCGTCTTGTTGTCGTTTCAAGTCGACTGGCGACGTAAACTGTGTCGCCCTGTACTGCATACTCGAAAGTCGAGCGCCAGGGCCTCTTTCACAAGATGCAAACCCAGAAAGCCGCTGGCGCCTGCGACGCATACCGTCTTTGCGTGTGGGTTCATTGCCATAAATCCCTGCCAAAAACTCCCCGCCATGCACCCCGCGGGGGAAAATGCATGGCGGTTGGTCGCCCTAAGTTACTGAGCCTGATACTGTTTCTCGGCTTCAGCCTTTAGCGCGTTGTTGAACGGCATGTAGTTTTGCGTCACGAGCGCCTGGAGAAATCCAACGGTGCCTTCGCTTGACAGGTCGGTGACGGTCGTGTCCGTGCTTGTCACATCATCGCTTTGGACGAAGAGAGTGGTATCTTCATCGACGGGCATCAGAACAAACTGGTGATTGTCTGAGAATGGGCCGCCCGACGCGCTTGGACCGCTCCAACCGATCCTACGGCCTTCTTCAAACGACCATTCAAAGGTGAGGGTCCTATCTTCACCATTGTTGGTGCCGAATACATCGCGCAAGGTCACGTCGACACTTGCACCTTCTTCCATGGGGCCGTCAAAGCGAATGAAGCTGGGGCTCCAGGATTTATCTTCGTCCATGAGCACGTCCCACACAACGGCCGCGGGTGCTTCGATTTCGACCTGCGTATGCACAGTCGCGTGTGTTGGGCTGTAGATTGTGATCTGGTTGCCTTCGACGAACTCCACCGCGACTTCATGCCCGTCAGCGAAAGCGAGCGACGGCAGTGCAATGGCCGCGACAGCAGCAAGTGATTTATGGTTCATTGGTAGTACTCCCTTTGAAACGCTTTGTAGAGGCAGACGATCCCGCGATCACAAGCAGGAGCAAGGCAGAAGCCATCTGCTGGCCTCTGCCTGATAGTTTTATGCGTTGAAGAACTCTGCCACCGCATCGGTCGAGGCTTTGACGGCCTCGGGCTTGTAGTAGAAGTCCACGTGGCTGAAGTCGTCGAATGCCAGCTCTTGGTGGTCATTGGTCAGCTTTGCAACAAATTCGGTCGAGCATGCCGCTGTCGAAGCGTGTGTGCCGTAGATGGTCAGCGAAGGCTGCGTGATCTTGTTAGCATAAGCTTCACAGATCGAGAACAGCGACTGCATGCCCTGATCGCCGATGTGCATGTTGGTGTAGTTCGGAACCGCAACCGGCCCTTTGGCCCCGTCGCGACCATAGTAGTCATAGGTCTCACCCACCATCGGATGGCCAGCTACCTCAATGTACTCCTCCCGGGACATTTCGTCATTCAGGAGGAAAGGCGCGACGTAGTCCGGCTCGCCAGTCTCGAATTGCTTCTGCATTGAGGCATTTGCAGCCGCGATCTGCTGGTTGACCCTCTCCCGGTTGCTCCACTGGCGCGTATCCACCGCCATCATCCCCGAGATCAATGCGATTTTCTTGATGCGATGGTCGGTCACCGCGGCGGAAGCGATGATCGTGCCGCCCTGACAGACACCAAGACCGTGGATCTCTTCAACGAAGGGCAGCGTGCCGAGGAAGGACACCGCATCCCATGTGTTCTCGATCAGACGGAACATGTAGCGGGACTGCATGAACTCGCCCGCAAGCGCCGGGGACTCACCCATGCCGAGGTAGTCGAAGCCGAGATAGATGAAGCCACGGGCCGCCATTTCAGGGCCGTAGGTTCCCGGAACCTGCTCCTTGACTTGTGGGAACGGGCTGGCGCCCACGATGGCTTTGTATTTCTTCGAAGCGTCAAAGCCTTCGGGCAGGTAAAGATCGCCTACCAAATCCACACCAAAGGATTTGAACGTCACCTTGTTTTTACCTGCCGTCAGCGGCGTATCAGAAAGCCCCTCGGTGGAGGAGTGTGACGTTTGTTTTGCCTTCGCCCCCCAACCTGCAACAGACAACAGAGAGGCAATGGAGGCGGTTTGGATGACGCTGCGTCGTGAAAATTTGATCATGGTAATACTCCTTTTTCTGGTTGGTTGGAGTGAGCGCCAGAATTATGCGTCATTCCGCAGACGACCCATAAGATCGTCCCCGCGGTCAGCTTTGGGCATGTAGTTTGGATACTCGGGCTCGAGCGCGCTCACGGCATCCAATTGCGCGATTTCATCATCGCTCAACGCGACGTTTGTCGCGCCGAGATTATCGACAAGTTGGGATTCCTTGCGTGCGCCAACAATAACGCTTGTGACACCCGGCTTGTGCAGCAGCCACGCCAGTGCGACCTGCGCAACCGAAACCTCATTGTTTGCGGCGATCTTGGCCAGCACGTCGACAACATCATACCCCTTGTCCATGTCGATTGGCGGGAAGGGGATATTGGCCCGACGCGCAGACTTCTCTTGGCCTTCACGGGTGAATTTTCCGCTCAGGAAGCCACCGGCCAGCGGGCTCCAGATCAGCGTTCCCAGCCCTAGATCCATGGCGGCGGGGATGATTTCGCGCTCCAGCGCGCGTCCGACCAGAGAATAGTAAGACTGGACCGAGCAGAACTTTTCGGTTCCCATAAGCTTGGCCACCCCGTCAGCCTTGGCAATCTGCCATGCGCTGAAGTTGGACAGCCCGATGTAGCGCACCTTGCCCTGACGGACGAGATCATCCATCGCCCGCAGTGTTTCTTCCAGCGGCGTTGTGGGATCAAAGCTGTGGACCTGATAGAGGTCGATATAGTCGGTGCCCAGACGGGTCAGGCTGGCTTCGACTTCGCGCATGATGGCAAGGCGGCTTGTGCCCAGATCGTTCGGCCCGGTGCCCTCTGTGCCATAAAGCTTGGTCGCGATGACGGCGTCTTTGCGCCGCGCGCCCAGAGCCTTGCCAAGCAGGGTTTCTGACTCGCCCGCGCTATAGACATTGGCGGTGTCGAAGATGTTGATGCCGGCCTCAATCGCCAGGTCCACCATGCGGGTTGCCAGTTCTTGTCCGGTGGCTCCGAGCACATCGGCATAGCTGCCGCCGCCTTCGGAGAAGGTCATGGTTCCGAGCGTCAACTCCGACACATAGAGACCGGTATTTCCGAGGCTCTTGTATTTCATGGGATCATCCTTTGGATTTTGGTGAAGGGAGATGCAGACAGACAAATTCTGCCTTCGACGAACTCCAAAGCGACGTCATGACCGTCAGCGAAAGCGAGCGACGGCAGTGCAATGGCCGCGACAGCCGCAAGTGATTTAGCGTTCATTGCTGGCACTCCTTTTCAAACGTTTTATTGAGGTAGACGAGCCGCGATCTGGCGATCGCAAATGGCCCGTTTGCGGCCAGCGGGCGGGCGGTTTCCTCGCCCAACCCGTCGGAGGTACCGAGAATGACTGCGGTTTTTTCGCAGTCACCTTTTAAGCCTCTACATCCGCTTAGTTGAGATGCTGGTCGAACCACTGAACCAAAGGCTCGGGGTGTTCGGTAATATGCCTATACGCATAGCCCCTGTCGGCAGGACCATCGATCCAATGCAGGGTTTTCTCAGTCGGGATCGCATCGAAGTAGTCATTTGTATAGGCTTGGCTGCCCAGCGGATCGTTCTGGTTCTGCATCAGCATGACAGGCACATTGATCGATGCCGTATTCGGCTTGCTGTCCAGGTCCATGTCATCGCTGCCCACTGCGGCAAGCTGGCGGTTGATCTCATCCACCATGGTATCGCCAAGAACGCCGCGCATGAGCTGACCCCATGTGCCAGGCTGGATGATCGTGATCGCCTTGACGTTTTCCCGACTGGCAAGGCCGTCGTCCAGTGCAAAGGCTCCGGGCAATGCGCTGGCCCCGAAACACATTCCCGTCACACCGATTGAGGCGTTTTCGTAGCCGGGAAGGCTGGTGATGAAATCAACAGCCGCCACGTAATCGCGGCTGTCTTGCTGGGTTCCCATGGCAAAGGGAATCGGACCTTTATCGCTTTCCCCATGGTTTCGGGCGTCAAACATCAGAACGGTATATCCGGCGTCATGGAAGGCCTTGGCTGTCATGCTCAGATTGGCGACGTCGCCACCCCGGCCCTCGGGGGCACCACTGCGGTTTGCAAGTACGAAATGGGACTGGATTGCAACTTTGTCCGTACCGCCCTTGATCAACCACCCGCGTAGGGTCACGCCATCGGAGGTCTGGAACTCAACGTCCTCTGCCACCATCCCGAAATCGGCCGGAGTGCTGGGCCGCGGGCTATTCTGTTTTGGGCTGAGCACCGAAGAGATAAAGCCTGCGGCCTGCTCGGTGAGTTCGGCCTGAGCTGCCTCTGACGTAGTATCACTCGCAGCGTTTACTGCTTGCGGTCCGGTGATCGCGAGCATTCCTGCCGCCATGACAGCCATGATCGAGAAGGACATGAAACGACTTGGCATTTGGATCTCCTTTGGAGCTTGAGCTTGTAAATGACATCGTTTACATATAGACGAATATGCTAACTGTAAAGAGATTCATTTACAATTGAGTGAAAGCCAAAAAGAACTCCATGAGCGAAAGCACCAAGACATCCTGCAAGCAGGCATAAAAGTGTTTTCAACTAAAGGCGTTATGGCCGCGACGTTCACGCAAATCGCCAAAGAAGCAGGTGTCTCATCGCGCACGCTCTACAAGCATTTCGAGAACAAAGAGGCTTTATTTGCAGAGATCGTGGAGCTGACTTTCAGCGAGGCGAATCTCGAAAAGCTGCCGTATAATCCCGAGCGTCCGATTCGAGATCAGCTGATCGCTGTGACCACACAATACATCGACCACATCACAACACCGGACATGATCCAGCTGTACCGGATGACCATGGGCGAGCTTATGCGCGACCATGACCTGGCACAAATGGCGCTGACCCAGATCACGTCACAGGACCATCCGATTCAGGTGTTCATAGGTGAAGCGATGAACAAGGGCGGACTGAAACAGGACGATACCGCGATTGCTGCTCGTATGTTGGTTTCCATGGTGAAGTCTCTAATGCATGATCGATTGATGTATTTTGGCACGCCTTTGCCATTGCCTAAGAGTAAGTCTGAATTGATCGAGGCCTGCGTCGATATGTTTCTGGGATACTTTCAGTCAGAACAAAGCGACTGATACTTGAAGCGTTTCAGCTATAACTCAGCCATTAGCCCTTTACGGCGTCGGCCGCTCAGGGGCTCATCTCAGAACTCCGATGTGTCGCAGCGTTTATGGGCGGCCCAGTTGGAATTGGCACAGAGGCCGGCTCAAATGCGGGCGAAGCGGTCCTTCGGACCAAGAACATCGACGGTTAGTTTGTCCGCGCAGCAGACCTTCGGGCGAAGCGCGACCCTTCGCCCCCAAAAGTAGTTGGGTAAGGTCTGCCTAGGGCAGGTACCAGCCGTACGCTACTGGTAATTCGTGCTAATTTTGCGAAAAGCAGTGCCTCTCGCTTTGTTGCTCGTTGCGCTCAATCTTGTGAAGCTTGTTGGATGCTGATCTGTCAGCCCCCCCAGTTACTCGGAAACCATGTGGGCGAGAACCTAACAAGCTGCGCGTCTTCCGCCTTGTTCGCGAATATAGCGGAATTGCCAAGGGGAAAGCACGGGGTTCTCAGGGAGTTTTGTAGGCTTTTTCAGGTAAGCGAATGTTATCTGAGCGTCGTGGCTTTTAATTGAAGGGTTTCCCCTCAAAAGCCCGGTATAAGCTTTGGTGCCATTGCGGCAGAAGCTTTAAACAATCTGCCAAACCGACAACTCAACTCTTACACTTGGTCTCTCTTCCGCAAAGATGCCTTTGCTCTTGCTGCAAGTGTTTCCTCATCTCCATCGACTTCTTCCAGGCGCTTCAGCAGGCGTCTGACGCCTGCGGGTCCCCATAGATTACCGCGGCTGGTGCGCAGCCCTTCAGCATTGGCAGCATCCGCTATCGCTTGGTGGGGCGCGTTTCCATGTGTTTGTTCAAGGCGGTCGCGCACTTCGGCAAGTTCATGAGCTTTGCGGTCCGCTGTGTCGGATCTCACCTTCCTGGAAGCATAGACTGCGTCTCGCGTATTCAGGTGACGTTCCGCCTTCAGTATCGCTTTTCGGGGAATAGGTGTCCGGACATATCTTACCGGTCTTTCAGCCAGGCACAGTTGCTTCAGCAGGGTTTCAGGGAGCTCACCTAGCAGTTTGCCTGTTTTGAGATCCCTTATGTTTTTCTTGAATAGCAACAACTCTTCAAGAAGTGTCACGGTGTTATCGCCAGAATAGTGGGCAAACAGTCGGCGGAAATCGTCGATGATAACTGCGCTATTTTGTTCTCTCACACTCTTTAAGAGTTCTTACAATGTTGGCAGATCAGTCAGCGATTTGTAGCTGCGAGAATGGTCGTAGAATATGAGCAGCTTGTCGGCAGCTCCCAACTCATTTGCCGCGCCTTGAAGGTTGGCGAGTTGTTGCTTGGCTGATGGGTGCTGTTGGATAGATCCATTTGGTTTTTGACCGTGGGTGAGTAGGGCATACGCTGGTATCAACGGGTTCTCTCTATGTTGTGGCTACATAAACGGGTGGATTGGTGGTGTATCTGGCAGGCTGTTCTGCTTCAATCTAAGAAAGTGATGCATTTTGACAACAATTGCGGAAAATATTCGGAAATCGCCCGAAGGCTTCGAGGCCGATTACTAGCACAGATCGGTCAACAACTATTCAAGGGAAAGATCCGCATGTCCAAATCATCAAAAACCGTATCTGACGCGTGCCAAAGCTGGCTGAAAACCTGCCAGCGCAATGAGCTTGAGCGCTCTACAATGAAAGCCTATCGCAGCCATGTGCGCATCCATATTGAACCGAAGATAGGAGGTCTCCTGCTCGCCGAGCTGTCGCGTGGCGATATCCGGGATTTCATGGATGATCTACTTGATGGTGATGTGTCGCGTGCGCAGGTGAAGAAGATCATGGTGAGCCTCAGAGCCATTTTGACCGAAGCGGTTGAACGCGAATGGGCCAGCCACAACGTTGCAACCGAAGTGAAGCTTAATCGTAGTTCTCGCGCAGATGGGAAACGCGTGGATGTGCCAACCAAAGCGGAGATCAGAACGATCATCGCGAAAGCGCCTGCGTCACATCGTGCCATGTTCATCACAGCTATCTTCACGGGCATGCGGATCTCTGAATTGAGGGGGCTGACATGGGGTGCGATCGATTTTGATCGGCGCGTGATCCAAATCCGACAGAGAGCAGATGAATACTGTGAAATCGGTTTGCCGAAGAGCCGTGCCGGCACACGTGAGATCCCAATGGCCCCGACGGTCTTTGAAGAGCTTTGGGAGTGGAAGGCTAACGCGCCTGAAAGCAAGCTGGATCTGGTGTTCCCAAATTCTGTCGGCAAGGTGCAGAACTATTCAAACATCTACAACCGCGTGTTCAAACCGATGCTTGTCAAAGAGGGTATCGTTGATGAAATGGGGGAGGCCAAGTTTGGCATCCACGCCCTTCGCCATGCGGCAGCGTCTTTGTTCATCGAGCAAGGCTGGAACCCCAAGAAGATCCAAACACTGCTTGGTCACGCTTCCATCACGATGACAATGGATGTCTACGGACATCTGTTTGAGAATGCGGAAGAGGACGTGTCAATGTTTGAGAAGTTGGATGCCGAGCTGATGGCGGCCTGATGTAAACAGTGGCGGCTGTCCGAGTAGTTTGACGCCGCCACTTTAGCCACTGCGGGAATGTGGGGCGATGCTCCTGCTGAGGTGCTGTCCGAGTTAGCAAGCAGCTAGGAAAACCGCGAGCAGCCCTGAAGGCCGGCGGGTAAAACGAGCCATGCTCCCTTTTGGTACAGTTGAATGGCCAGACCCGCATTCTCGGACGCCAGTGTCACGCTAAAAGGTGAGGCCGACAAAATCGCCACATCTTTTGGCATGCGCTCTAGGAAGTCTTGGCTGGGAAACACGACCAACGCAGCAGGTGCATCATCGGTCAACAGGGTTACCGCCCCAAGAATACCCAGCCATCCAAACAAAAGCAGCACCAGTGACAACAAAACGCTTCTAGTAGTCATGGATATGCTCTAGCCGCTGAGTTCCATCTTGCAGCGCTCGCAGATCGGAGGCCAGGTTCGCAACCTTTGTCAAAATTATGTGCCGATGGCTTTCAAAACCCTGCCTGGCATCGCTGTAGATCGCATTAGGTTGGGTATCACTTTCCGAAATAGTCGTGAACATGATGTCATCATTTCCTGCGATCTCGACAAACTCAACGCCAATACTTGCCATTTCCAAAATGAGATGTGTGAGTTCGCGGTAACGTATCGTTTCGACTTCGATGCCGAAACGTGTTTTACCGACAACGGTCATCCCATTGAAGCGTTCCAGCGTCTCGGGTGAAACGCCATCAACAATCATGCGCAGGGTGAGCGCGTCAGCGCCAACGCCCGCAACAGCGGCGTCTATCACTTTAGCGTAGGCGGCTTTGGTGCGATATTCTAGCCCCAAGGCAATCCGTCGCTCGCGGTCTCTCAGTTCTTTTGCGTCCTCCTCTGCAAGAGCCTGCGCGTCCGCGAGGAA
The DNA here is from genome assembly GCF_017743755.1 of Shimia sp. R9_3. Classification (NCBI taxonomy): domain Bacteria; kingdom Pseudomonadati; phylum Pseudomonadota; class Alphaproteobacteria; order Rhodobacterales; family Roseobacteraceae; genus Shimia; species Shimia sp. R9_3. The sequence goes on from NZ_JAGHRP010000001.1 coordinate 844,776, forward strand.
ATCCCATTTGTACCAAGGCACCTGTTGAAGAAAAGATGCGTACTCTTTCGCCTGTTGCGCTGAAACGTCGTCCAGAATGGCCCTGGAGGGACCTCGGAGAGCCGAGAAAAGACGACCAAATGTTTCTTCGTAGGCTGCCTTAGCCAACAACTCAGCCGTGAAGCTTACGCCGATCACGTAAACCATTTGCTTCGTCGCGCCTTCAATAGGCCCAAGAGTACCTGACGCCTGAGACATGGTGCACACCGAGCGCCAGAACCCCGAAATACCTTTGAGAAACTGGTAGTCATGCGGGTCGCCTATTTCGATGACGCGTGCGTAATCTTCATAGGCGTGAACAATATGCCATTCCGGATAGGTCAAGAGCGTGCGTGATTCAGCACGGTGATGCATTTGGTCCAAGATCGGTTTGCGCGAGTCCGCCTCTCCGGTTGGTCGGCACATGGTCTCTGAATAGACAACCGGGGATAAGAGGGCTAGAACACCTACAACGGCAACTGCAGTCAGCCTCAAGAGCCATCGCAAGAATAGTCTCATTCGGGGCTTCCGATGTTTTTGGCTCCGGCCCAAACGGCAAGGCCACCGAGCGCCAAGTGTGGGACATTCGCAAGCACGCGACCCAGCGAGAAGTCCGGACCCAAAGAAGCATTCGTCAGAATGCCTAGATCGAGATAGCCATAGCCCGTGAAAAAGCCAAAAACACCGTCGCCGAGATAGGCAAGGCCAAACAAGATCATGAACATGCGAGCGGCCCTATGGGACTTTATTCCGGCGATTAATGCCCATATTGCGGACGCGACGTGGAGGGCATCGTCATAGATGTCGAGGGCAAAGATACCGAACGCCAGTCCATTTGCATCCGTCAATCCAGGTACGTAGTTCAAGGATGCTGCGATCATCAACGCGACGAAGTAAGCAAGGCTGAGTTTCTGTAGTGACGTCATAACCGCTCCAAATACGTATCCCAGAGGTTGTTGCGCAGGACCAATTTAGGATCCAGTTCACGTTTTCTAGCCGCAAATTTGGCGGCCCCGGCATAGGCTTTTGACAGTTGATCAAGACGTGCGTGAGGCCGGTAGGGCAGGTAGTAGGCGCCACCATCTTGCGATATCCGGTCTATCAGCTCTTCGGTTATGCGTCGCATGTCGGCTTCGGCCCGTTTGGTCATCTCCTGACTGAAAGACATGACGGCGGCGATGCGAGGTGTTGTGGCATACGATAGGTCGCTCTGGTCGTCTTGTGCCACATAGCGCAGTGTAACATTCAAGAATTCCTGATAGGACGCCGGGATCACTTCGCGGCAGGCCGTAAGAAAGGCGTCAAATGCGTCGAAACTGACAAAGTACTCATGCAGGATGTCGGTCCGGTCGGGATTGCGATCATCAAGTGTCACAACGGGTTCGTTGATCAGCGAATTGCGTGTCACCTCGCCACTGCCGAGGGCTGGCCCTAGTGTCGTTTCATTCCACCAGCGGAAGGATTTCATGGTCTCATTGCCAAGTTGCGCGCGGTATATGCGACTTGCCACATGCGACATCCAGCCGGAGCCAGACGCAGTTGGAAGGGCTTCTTGATCGTCGGTCTGTCGGTAGGTCACAAGTAAGGCCTGCTCAAAGAAGGCGTCTCGCTCTACGTTCAAGCGGCCGTATGCCATCGTAACTGCCGGATCATCCACAGCGGATTGAAAGGCCCTTGGGAACGCTTCGGCTTTCATTGTTTCAAAGGTCGGGGCCAGGCGGGCATTGGGCACCATGTCTACCTCCAGGTCCACGATCACGCCAACAAGCCCATAGCCGCCCATGGCCATATTGAAGAGATCTGAATTCTCCGTTGGCGAGCAATTTACGAGATCGCCAGTTGGCAAAATCATGCGAAGTGCGCGCACCGTTGCGCCCATCGGTCCGTAAGGCACAGGCCAGCCGTGTGCATTGACGGAAAACGTCGCAGCCACTCCAAAATCATTGTTGGATTGCATAACGGCGGGCGACCACCCGGTCGGATCAAGTGCTGCGATGACTTCTGACCAACGAGCGCCAGCATGGGTGCGATAGCTGCGATTGCCGGTGTCGATTTCCACGTTACCATTGTCGAATGTCACGGCTGTACCGTTTCGTGGAATGGCCTGCCCACCCATCGAGTGACGCGCGGCGCCCACGTTGAAGGCCCTGTTTGCAGTACTAGCTTCGGCAAGTTCCCTACGTATTGTTGCAATCAATGTGTCGCCTGCATCCTCCGAAAGGACCAGATGCTTGTGGATTGGGGTGGCCGAGAGACCGCTTGCGTCATTCATGACCAAGCCGGTGGGAGTGGTGTCCAGCCTTGTTGTTCCGTTTAGAACAGGCAGATTGCTGTGAAATGGTCGGGCAGCAAGCCAACCTGCTGCCGCGCCACCAAGGGTGAGGGCTGCCCGCCGGGTGAAAGGCTTCATTTCTGTTCCAACTCCTGTGTGTGTGGCGGCGCCATTGACTTCAACGCATCTATGAGCGCCTCTGCAAATTCCGGAGGGGCTTCTAGGTGAGGTATATGGCCAACGCTCTCAAGGATCGTCAATTTTGCATTTGGTACAAGCGTAGCGAGTTCTTTGCCCTGTGGAATTGGCGTAACCTTATCCTCTGCGCCCCAAATGACGGCGAATGGCAGGTCGAGCGCTTCCCAGTTGGTAGGGTCTAAACTCAGGGCATCCCTTGGCGTTGTGAAGAGTTCCGGAACCCATTCCGAGACAGCATTTGTATAGCCCTCACGCACCATCGGCGCACGCAGCATGTCAATGAGTTCTGGTGTTGCTGCTTCCTTGCGATACATGAAGTCACGCAGGAAAGTTCCGGTCAGCATTGGATTTGTCGCTGTGATAGAAGTTGCAAGCTCACGAATAGTAGAGTTGCGTAAGAGATACGGCGGTTGTTTGGGGGCTCCCCGGTCACTTAGGCCAATTGCGCCGGAAACAACTATATACCCTGAGACCAATTCCGGCCTCTTCAGCACAGCTTCAGAAACTGGGCCAGCGCCAACTGAATGCGCCACGATGATTGGGCGATCATCCAAAGCTTCCAATAAGGCAATCACTCGGTCGGCTTGCGCTGCTCTGCTGTAGTCTGCCCCATCGGGATGCTCTGACCAACCAAAGGGAGGCATATCGAATGCCGTCGCCTGATAACCGGCGTTTGAAACCGAGAGCATGGTTTCTCGCCAAATCGCTGACCAGGCTGCGGTTCCATGCGCAAAAACTACGCGAGGCGCGCTTTGTTTGGCGAAATCGACTGTAAAAACGGCGCCTTGAGCGGTGTCAATGAGCTGTCCCTCTGAAGGGAGACCGACGGAAAATGGTACAGCCTCGCGCAGGTGCGCAGCCCATCGGAACGCCAGTATCGTGACGCAGCAAAGCGCAAGCAAAGACGCAAAGCATCCAAAAATCCACCTGTTCATGAAACCCTGTTTGTCAGCCTGTCTTTGGCTTTAAGATCGCCTTACTTGCATCAAATACAAGTCAGGTTTCCCTTGAGTTGCCGAAGATATCGAGCAATGCGCCTAAGAACCCTCTTCTAAGTGTCCGTGCCGCGAGTTCGCTAAGGTGCAACTTGGGTATTTGAGATAGGAGAGACATGGGCACCGGTCATATCCGCCTTTGAGTCTAAGCCTTGCTCTCAAGCAGAAAGCGAAGCCTTGCAGTGAAACTGGTCGTCAGGACCGAATGATCTGTTTATGTAGTGCAAACATAAATGGTAAGTTGTAGCCGGACCATTCTGGATGGATTGAAAATCCTCGTGTCGGTGGTTCGATTCCGCCCCCGGGCACCATTTAAATCTCTGATACAGATTATCTGGTTTGGCTGCGCGGTTAGCAGTTTTAGATGGCATTTTGTTGTCTATGTCTGCAATGCGCCTAAGAGAACAACGAAACATGTTCTGCGAGTGGCTCAGACTGGTCGTTGGCTGTTTGCTCGTCACCCAGCGCATAGGCACCTATCCCACAATTGCAGCGGCAGATGAGCAAAGCCCCTGCGAGGTTGAGTTCGCGCTTCAGGCGTTTTTCAACTCCCGGAAGATCCAGTCGCGGAGTGCTGCGATGTTTGGGCGTCGCGAATGCGCTTCGGGATAGACAAGGTAAAAGGTTGATCCCAGTGGGATTTCTAAGTCGAAGAGCTCGACCACGCGTCCGGCTTGGACGTCTTTTGCCGATAGGACTCGCCACCCAAGGACAACACCTGCGCCATCGATGGCGGCCTGCAGCCCATGGTCCGGTAGGCTGAAGTGCATCCCGCGCGAGGCGTCCACGTCGGTTGTGCCGCTGGCGTCCAGCCAAGTCTGCCAAGTTGGTGCGTTGGGGTCAAAATCCATTGAGTGGTTGTGCAGCAGGACATGTTTTCGAAGATCAGAGGGCGTTCTGATCGCATTGGGGCCTTCAAGAAGACTGGGGCTGCACATGGGAATAACCGCCTCATCAAAGAGCTTGATGGCTTCAAGGCCGGGCCATTGGCCGTGGCCGAGGCGAATGGCGGCGTCAAAATCGTCGCGTTGAAAATCCACCAGACTCAGGCCAGTAGAAATGCGCACATCGATATCTGGATGTTCCGTATAGAACTTCTGCAGCTTTGGGATCAGCCACATCGCGGCAAAGGTCGGCGCGACGGAGAGGGCCAGTGAGCCGCCTTGATCTGCCTCCATCACGTTTTCCATGGTGCGATCGAGGCTGATGAACACCGCGTGGAGCTCTTTGGCGAGAAGCTGCCCAGCCTCGACAAGAACCAAGCCGCGCGTCCGGCGCCGAAACAGCGGGAAGCCGAGGAACTCCTCAAGTTTTTTGACCTGATGGCTGATCGCTGCCGGTGTGACAGACAGCTCTTCGGCAGCTGCCACAAAGCTGAGATGGCGCGCGGACGCTTCAAAAGCGCGGAGTGCGTTCAGGGGGTAGTTTTTGCGGTGCATGGCTATGACCTAGTTTTTCTAACCCTGCGATAGACATTGTCGTTTGTCAAATTGCGGTGCGACGCGCACATTTACATTCAGAAACAGCCCAGTCGGGCATCCCAACCAAGACGAATGAATGAGTTTCCGAAAGGAGAACGCTATGGCACGTGCCTTCGCGACCATCGCCTTTACGCCTGCCGTACGCTCGCAGCAGCATCGCAAGGGCTCTGCAGATGCCTATGCCAAGCTCTTGTCTGACGACGTAGTCTATCCAGATGAACTTGGGCCCCAAGAGATCGATTTTATCACCGCGCGTGACGGTTTCTATCAGGCCTCGGTGTCACAAACAGGGTGGCCTTATGTGCAGTTTCGCGGTGGCCCGGCGGGCTTTCTGAAGGTGCTGTCGGCCCAGACGCTTGGCTATGCCGATTATCGCGGAAACCGTCAGTATATCAGCGCGGGGAACCTGTCGGGCAATGACCGGGTGTCGATGATTTTGATGGATTACCCCAATCAACGCCGCCTGAAGCTGTGGGGCCGCGCGCGTCTGATCGAAGGCGAGGATCATCCCGAAATTCTGGACCAGCTGCATGACCCATCTTACCGGGCGCGTCCCGAGCGCGCGGTGATGATCACTGTTGAGGCCTTCGACTGGAACTGTCCCAGCCATATTTCCCAGCGCCTCACGGTCGATGAGGCGCACCAGGAGATTGCGGCGTTGCGCCGCGAAAACGAGGCCCTGCGGGCCGAAACCTCTGCCATGCGCGCGACGCTCGCGCGCGGCACCCCAACTTTGAAAGGAAATGACCAATGACAAAATCTTTGCGTATCCCCGTACTTACCACGCTGCTGGCCGGCACCATGCTATTGCCGATGATCCACCCCAACAGTGCGACCGCTGCGGAAAGCCCCTTTGCCGTGGATATGAAATCCATGGAGATTGACGGGCACAATATTGCCTATCGCGAAGCAGGTGACCCGTCCAAACCGACCGTGCTTCTTCTGCACGGGTTTCCCACCTCGTCGCATATGTTCCGCGACCTCATTCCCGTGCTGGCCGAGGATTATCACGTGATTGCACCGGACTATCTGGGCTACGGCGCATCGGACATGCCATCTGCGGAAAGCTATGACTACAGCTTTGCCAATGCTGCGGAAACCGTCACCCGCCTGATCGATGCCAAAGGGGTCGACACCTATAGCGTCTACCTGATGGATTACGGCGCGCCTGTCGGGTATCGCATGTTTGCCGAACACCCCGAGCGCGTCACGGGGTTCGTGATTCAGAACGGCAATGCCTATGATGAAGGCCTGCGCGAATTCTGGGATCCGATCAAAGCCTATTGGGCCGATCCCAGCACGGAAAACGGCGATGCGCTGCGTGGATTTCTGACGCTTGACGCAACCAAATGGCAATTCACCCATGGTGTGGGCGATGTCTCCACAGTCAGCCCCGACAACTATTGGCACGTTCAGTATCTGCTGGACCGTCCGGGCAACCAAGAGGTGCAACTGGAGATGTTCCTGGACTACGGCACCAATGTCGCTGAGTACCCCAAGTGGCAGGCCTTGTTCCAGGAGCATCAGCCGCCAGCGCTGATCGTCTGGGGCAAGAACGACCATATCTTTCCCGCAGATGGCGCCCATCCCTACAAGGCGGACCTGACCGATGTGGAATTCCACCTGCTGGACACCGGCCATTTCGCGCTTGAGGAGTATGGCGATGTGATTGCGGCTGAGATGCAGGAGTTTCTCGCACGCGTCACCCAATAAAGGCTTCCGGCCCTGGCGTGATGATCCGCCAGGGCAGTACAAACGGGCAGCCATGACATCCCGCATTTGAGCTGCCCGTTCTGACCAGCAATGACAGAAAAAGGACCAAACCCATGAAAGACAGCATCAACCTGAACGTTCTCCGAGTGGCGGCCTTCTCCGATGGCACCGAGGGTGGCAACCCCGCAGGTGTCGTGCTCGGCAATACGCTTCCTTCCGACCCCGAAATGCAGCGCCTCGCTCAGGAGGTGGGATATTCCGAAACAGTATTCGCCGCGCCTCAGGGTGACGCATGGCGGGTGCGCTACTTCTCGCCCGAGGAAGAGGTGGCGTTCTGCGGCCATGCCACCATCGCGCTGGGCAACGCCCTGACCGCGCGAGAGGGTGCCGGACTGTTTCAACTTGATCTGAATTCGGGTCGCATCAGCGTGGAAACCAAGAGTGACGGCAGCGCCACGCTGACCTCCCCTCCCACCCACAGCGCTGAGGCGGACCCGGATCTGGTGGCGGCGGGGCTTGCACTCTTTGGCCTGAAAGCCGCCGACCTTGACCCCGCATTGCCACCCGCGCGCGCCAATGCTGGCAACAATCACCTGATCCTTGCATTGCGTGACAGACAGAGGCTTGCGGCAATGTCTTATGATTTGGCGGAAGGCGCGCAGCTCATGCGGGCGCATGACCTGACGACGATCAGTCTGTTGTGGGCCGAAACACCGCGCCTTTTTCACAGCCGCAACGCCTTTGCCATTGGCGGCGTGGCCGAAGACCCCGCGACAGGGGCCGCCGCCGCTGCATTGTCTGGCTATCTGCGCGACATCGGCTGGCCACATGAGGGCGAGATCGACATTGTGCAAGGAGAAGACATGGGGGCGCGGTCGCTGTTGAAAGCGCAGTTCAGCGCCACTCCGGGCGAAGGTATTCGCGTCTCAGGAACAACTCGGATCATAGAGTCCGACACGCCAAGGGTGGATGGGGAGGCGACGTCACCGGTGACCGTTCTGGCGCCAATCAAACTTGCTGAAGGAAAAACAGAGGCAGATCTGCTTGCGGCTTCGGGCGTTTTTCAAAGGGACTTTGTCGCCCATGAACCGGGCATTTTACGCCGTGAACTTGTGCGCAAACCTGACGGCACATACCTCGATATCGTGCAGTTCCGAAGCCACGAGGACTATCAGGACGTGGTCAAAAAAGAGATGGAGTCGCCGGTGTGCGCGATGTTCTTTTCGGTTATGGACCTTAGCGATTTTGATCCCGACGCCGAGATGGATGTATACATCTCGCTCGAAACACACTGAACAAGCGTTTGCGGCTCCGGTGGGGGCCGCAAGGCTGGGGCCCGAAGAGGGTTCGTCTCCCCTCTTCGGTGCGGTGCCTAACTCACCGCCGCCGCTTTCTCAGGATCAGCTTCCAATTCTCGTAGCAAGCGCGCCTGTTTTGCAGTCGGGTCAAGCTCTGGATCGCTGACATGTTGCAGCATGGGCAGGACGCTTGCTTCGATTTCATCGCCGGTCGCCCGCGCCATGCCGTGGAACACAAACGGGCGCAGGTAGCGCATGTGGGCGAGCAGCGCTGTTTGCTGGAATGGCTTTAAGAACTCATCCATTGAGAAGTTGTTGTAGCCGCCAGCGTGATAGCTATCTGCGGGTCCGCCCGTGGAAATAAGCAACAGAAACTCGCGGCCGCTGAGTTTGTCGCCGCCCGGCCCATAGGCAAACCCGTAGCTCAACACCTGATCCATCCAGGCTTTCAGCACCGGCGGTGCGGAATACCAATAGAATGGAAACTGAAAGATGATCCTGTCATGAGACAGGAGCGCGGCCTGTTCCGCTGCAATGTCAAACCTCATGGTCGGGCCGCCAATCTGTGTCAGATTGCGGGTTGTGACATCTGGCACGGAAGACAGCGTATCAAACCAAACCTTGTTGATCTGAGAGTTCTCAAGGTTCGGGTGCGCGGTGAGGACAAGAATTTTCATGGTGGGATCTCTATTAAATCTCAACTGTGTAGTGAGTGATCTGCGGGGTACCAGCAGCTGTCAGGGAATACCGCCAGTGCTCTTTGGCTGTGATTTGGACAGGCGCTCCATTCAGCAGATTTGCATGCATTTCGACGGTAAAGCGGACTTCATTTTCGGTGATGTGAATGTCGCTCAGCCTGTGTGTGATGGGGGGCGTGAAAGTGCTCAGAACAGTGGCGTACCACGCCCTGAACCGATCATGCCCATGCAGAGAGGAGTCGATGTCTGGCATATCCCAGATCACATCGGGGTGTAGGTCGGGCAGAAAGGCGTCAACTGGATCCAGACGATCAAATCGGGCAAACCAGTCTGCGATGAAGGCCTGCATTTGAGGAAATTGTGTCACGGGGTCACCACGCGATTTTCTTGCGGTCGCGGAAGAAGCCACCGGATGGTCCGCTGTCTTCCAGTGTGGCGAGCCAGATGGCGGTGTCTGCGCCTTCTTCAGGGGAGCGGGATGCCCCCATGCCACCCATCCGCGTGCGCACCCATCCGGGGCACATGGCGTTGACCTTGACCGTGCCGGGCAGTGTGTTTGCTGCGGCCACCGTCAGGGCATTGAGCGCCGCTTTGGCAACGCCGTAGGCGCCGGGGCCAGACACACCGTCAGAGAAGGCCCCCCAACCCGATGACACATTGACGATACGCCCGTAGTTCCGATCCTTCATGCCCGGCGTCAGCAAGTGCATGAGCAACATTGGACCATGCACCATGACGTTCATGGCTTCATCAAAGTCAGCAGGGGTGCTCAGGACCGAACCAGATCCAAGCACGCCTGCGTTGTTGACCAGAATGTCGATATCGGGGGTGACTTCTGTGGCGTGCAGAATGCTGGAGGGTGCGCTCACATCCAGCTGGACGGCCGAAGCACCGATTTTATCTGCCACTTTCTCGCCGGTGGAGAGATCGCGGCAGCCGATCACCACCTCATGGCCTTTGGCGACCAAGCCCTGCGCAATCGCAAGGCCGATGCCTCTATTGCCACCTGTTACAAGTGCCCGTGCCATAGCTTTGCCTTCCTTATGCGTTAATCTGCGTATTGCAGCGACACGCGGGTGATCAGGCCGTCACCGTTCCACCAGTAAGAATAGTGGGCGACCCAACTCAGCCAGTTCACTTCGGTTTTCGCATATCCTTCGCTTTGCTCCAGAATTTTGCGATGCGCGAAACTGGTCCCGATGGGCATAACCTCACGCAGAGACCAGGCGCGGATGGCCTCCGCTCCATTGAAGGTGCGGGAGACGTCGATCATTTCGGCATCAGGTGTGAAGCACGCCATATATGCGTCAATGTCTTCGGCATTTGTGCTGGTCTGATAACAGGTGATGGCTTGGGGCAAATCCTCTGCGACAGTGGGAACCGCAAGAAGTGCCAGGCAGGTTGTTATGTGCTTCAGCATTGGATTTGCTCCTGTTTTGGCGATCAGTTGTTGCCAGCGGCGACGCGTGCGGTGGCGAGTGCGGGCAGGTTCTCATTGCCCAGTTGCGCCCGCAGGTTTGCGCGCATGAAGGTGATCTTCCAGCCGGCGTCGGTTTTCGCCAGTTCGTGCTGATAGTCGCCAATGAACACCCATGTATCCTCGCCGTCGTTTTCCAGAATATGCGTGGCGTAGATGTTGGCGGTGGTCGTGGCGGTATCCCCATCGATCTGCACGCTTTCGGTGCCCATCAGGTGGTGGGTCCGGTCATAGCCGGGCAGAACGGTCTGCCAGGCGGCCACGATCTCAGCCGGAAGCAATGTCGGCAGATCGGCAGAGGTGCCCGCAGAGGCATTGGCATAAGATGTATAATCCAGCACGGCGCCGTCTGGGTGGAATTGGGCCGCAACCTGGTCCCAATCGCCCTGATCGGCATAGTAGCCAACATTGTTGATCGCGTTGAGAACCTGCTGTTCATCTGACATCTCGGCCAGTGCAACAGATGCCGTTGCAACAAAGAGCGCGGAAGTAAGAAGCGTTTTCATTTGGAATTTCCTTGTTGTCTGTGGGTCAAGACGCGGCGCGGGATTGCGCCAGTGCGGGGAGGTCGGTGTTGCCGGTCTGGAATTTGAACTGGAAGGTGTTCCCGCTGAGCCTCCAATCGGGGCCGATTTTGGTCAGTGTCAGCACATAGCTGCCGTAGACCGTCCACACTTCCCCTGCTTCCACGCCAGCGATCTGATGATCTGCCGTGACATAGGTGCGCCCGGTGGCCGAGTTGCCATCGGTCTCGATGATCAATGGGCCTAGCTGGTGGTGGGTGCTGTCAAAGCCTGGCAGTACAGACCGCCAGCCGCTCAGGATGTCGGCAGAGGCGAGATCAGCGGCGGGACCTGCGCCAAAGCTGGAATAGTCCAGATGAAACGGGTTGGTCATCAGGCTGTTCGCGGCTGCCCAGTTTTGCGTGTCGACGGCTTCAAAGAAGCGTTGAACGGCATTTGTGATGTCATGTGTCATGGTTTGATCCCGTTGGATGGCGCCAGCTGTGGCTGCGTGGAGCGGCTTAGGCGAGTTGACCGCCTGTTGCGTCCAAGTCTGTTCCGTTGATGGAGCTGGCTTCGTCGGAGGCCAGGAACATCACGCCAACCGCCATTTCATGCGGTGTCATGATGCGCGGGGTGACAAAATTTGGGGCCATGCCTTCGTAGGTCACGCCTTGATAGTCAAAGCTCCCTTGCAGCATCGGTGTGTCCACCGCCAACGGCGAGATGGAGTTGAGGCGAATGTTGTCTTTGGCAGACACGTTGGCGCCCGCTTTGGTCAAACCACGCACGGCGTGTTTGGACGCGCTGTAGTGCCCTGTGAAGCCAAAGCCGCGATGGCCCGCAACCGATGCCATATTGATGATGGCGCCGCCGCCCTGTGCTTTCATCTGTGGAATGGCGTATTTCATGCCGTAGAAGACACCTTCGACATTGGTGGCCATGTGGTCCTGGAACTCTTCCACCGGGATGTCTTCGATCAGCGCAGGGGTCATGAAGATGCCCGCGTTGTTGAACAGCACATCCAAACGACCCGCTTCAGAGACGATGGTTGCGATGAAGCGCTCCACCTGGGCCGGGTCGCGCACATCGGTCACCATCCAAGTCACGTCACCGCCTTTGGCGCGGATCTCTGCTTCCACTTGTTTGCCCAGAGCATCGCGACGGGCGGTGATGTAGACTTTTGCACCTTCCATGGCGAACGCATCTGCCGTGGCTTTGCCAATGCCGGAGTTGCCGCCGGTGATGGCCACCACTTTGCCCTGAAAGCGGCCTTCGGAGTTCGCGGTGGTCGCGGGCTCTGCGGGGGTCAGCGTATTGGCTGCGGCGGCCCCGGCCATTGCCGCTCCGGCAAGGACAATGCCCCCACCTGTCAGAAAGGCGCGTCGGCTGTTAAATTCTTGATCGGACATAGCTGTCTTGCTCCCTAAATCTCAGGGTTGAAAATTGGATGGGTCTGGGAGGAATGGCGCGCTTTCTCAAGAGATAAGCGCGCCAGGCGCTGTTCAGTCGGCGAGCCGCTCTGGGACAGGCTTCAGCTGATACTGGGACCAGAAGAATGTGTTTGCGGCATCCTGATCCGCAGAGAGGTTTGTGGCTTCGACAATTTTGCCGTCTTCAATCCGGTAAAGGAGCGCCCATGTGGTATCCACATTCGGCTTGCCTTCGGCGTTGGACCAACCACGGTGGATATCAACCACATGGGTTTCATCCGCACCAAAATAGATCGGATCGGCCAGGAAGCCAGCGACACCGAGCTGCGCGAAGAAGGCCAGAACCTCGTCACGCCCGTTCTTGGTGCCCGAAAGCGGGTGTCGGCCCGGGATATGCCATTGGACGTTTTCGTCCATCACGGCAGCAATGCCATCCAGGTCATTCTCACCGTAGGCGGCAAAGAAATCCTGCACGACTTTGATGTTTTCCTCAGGTGTTCCAGCCATGGACATGCTCCCTGCAAGTGTCGCGGCAATCGCGGTTGTGATCAGTGTTTTCATCGGAAAATCTCCCTGTTGAGCGCGGTTTATGCGTTTAGAAAGTCCGCCACGGCATCAGACGCAGCCTTCACAACGTCGACGCGGTCATAGAAATCAAACTGAGTGACGTCTTCGCCCAGCCACAGTTTTTCCAGCGGGGCATTGGTGCGGGCTTCATAGGCTTCAGCGCCTGCGAGCAAAGCAATCGAAGGTGACCCAACCATCAGGACAGGCTTGGTCAGGCGGTCTGCTGAGGCCTGCGCATCATAGGTCAGCCAAGGCTTCCAACTCGCCACAGAGAATTTGTTGTCATAGGCAGCGATCAACCCGCGATCTTCTTCGGTGTAATATGGCGCCTGATACATCACAGAGTTTGCATCGGTGGCACTTGCTCCAAGCAGTACGGTCTCTGCTGCGTCGTCAGCCTCGCTTGCAGCGATCATGCCGGCAACAGCCTCTGCTCCGCCATAGATGCCTTCAGCCATCGGTGCATCGTGAAGCCAAGGGGCCACCAGAGCGAGTTTGCCGAGCTGCTCGTTGTCTGCAACCACCTCGGCCATATAGCCGGAGGAGGCACAGATGCCTAAGCCGTAGAGCTCTTTGATGTCTTCTCGGCCTGCCATATAGGCCGCCGCTGCGTTGATATCCGCTGTCTTGGTCACCGGATCTTCGACGTAACGCGGCGTGCCCGCGCTTTCGCCCCAGCCTGTGAAGTCAAAGGCCAGCGCGGCAAAGCCCCGCGCCGCCAACTCACGCGCATAGGTGCCGGGCATCTGCTCTTTCACAGTGGTCCAGGCGCCTGTGACGATGACACCGGGTATCCTGCCTTCAGGGGTGTCCGGCTTGTAAAGCGTGCCTTTGAGGGTCACGCCCTTGCTGTCAAAGCTTACAGGCTCTGTCGCAACACCTTTTTGGACCGGTTTGTTTTGCAAATTGATCGTTGCCATCTGGCTTCTCCCTCAGTGGGTTCTGTTGAAGAGAAGATAGCTTGGCGGATGAAATATGATAATATGATCATTAACCACCACTATTGTGTATGAAATCGAAGAATGCGCCTGCCACTTGCCACTTTGGAAATCTTTGACGCAATCGCCCGCGAGGGATCGCTCAAGGGCGCAGCGAAGCGTCTGGGGTTGCAGCCCTCAACGGTGAGCCATCAGTTGAGGTCCCTGGAGGATCAACTCGGGACCGCGCTGTTCATACGCACCACACGCTCCATCAGCCTGACAGAAGCCGGGCGGGCGCTTCTGCGTGGGGCGGCCCCTGCCTTTGATCAGCTTTCTGAAGCGGTAGAAACGGCCCGCACAGTTGGGCACGCGCCGCGGGGCTCATTGCGGCTTGCCATGACCGATTTTGTGTATGCCATGCATGTGGGACCGGCCCTGCCCAGCTTCCGCGAGGCCTATCCTGAAATTGAAATCGAGATGTCTTTCACCGATGCGCTGAGCGATCTGTTGGGCGAAGAGCTGCATGCCGGGTTTCGTCTCGGCGACCGCATTGCCCCTGATATGGTGGCGGTGCGCCTCACCCGGTCAGAGCCTTTGGCTGTTCTGGCCAGCCCTGCTTATCTGGAGCGCCACGGCGTTCCACAAACCCCTGCTGAGTTGCTGAACCACAGTTGTATCCGATACCGTTTCCCGACCTCCCGCCAGATTGCCCCCTGGACCTTTTCAGAAGACGGCGGCGACTACACCGTGGACGTTGGCGGAAAGCTCATCGTCAACACGCTCCCGTCCGTCGTTGACCTTGCCAAGGCAGGGCATGGGTTCATCTTCACGTTTCGGGACTTTTGCGCGAAGGACATTGAAGCCGGACATCTCGTCACGGTGCTGGATAGCTATCTGGGTAACGCCGCCGGCAGCTACATCTATTTCCCCCGAGAATACCGCAACATGGTGCCACTTCGGCTTTTTGTGGATCATTTGAAAGCTGTTGTGGCTGGCGGTCTTTCCCTCACGGATTGAAGCAACGACCACCCAACTAAGCATGCTCCTTGCAGCGGCCCCAGCGCCACGCTCCGAAATCACGCAACCGCAAAATCCGCCAAATCACCACTTGCGTTTGCCTGTACCGGGGCTTGCAGTTTGAATTCGTGATACATCATCGGCACCACGAAGGGGATCAGGTCGACGAGGATGTCGCGGTCGGCGAAGGCGAAGGTGTCGATAGCATTGGTCCGGTGGGAGACGTGGATTTTGCCGTCGTTGAGGAAGTCGAGCAGGGGGAGCAGGAAGTCTTGATGGCTCAGGTGGAGGCCGTTGGCGGTCCAGCTGTCCGGGCGCAGGGCGGCGGCGGCGAGGAAACCGGCGCACCAGGATGTTGGGTCCATGGCGCCCTCTGCGGTTTCGTCAAACTCCGGCGCGAGGTGCTTGCTCTCTTCGATGCCTGCCAGAATGTCGTCATAGAGGCCGCCAACCGCGATGATGACACTTTCGGGAAGGTCCTCTGGAGCGCCCAGAGCGACGTGAAGCCATTCATAGGCTGGGACGGACTGAGGGGAGCAGATCACGCCGGTGAGGTAACCATCCAATTGGGAGACTGAAGTGCATGCTCCGCCTGCCGATTGGGTTTCCAGAAACTCTTCGATGGTGTTGAAGTCGTTGAGGCGGCGCATAAAATCGTCCTGGAGGGCCTCGTCAACTTCCAAAGCCAAGGCATGTTCTTTTGCGGCGTCTGTGTCCCATTCGGAAAGGGTGGCAAGGCTTTCTTCTTCTGCCTCCAAGGACTTGAGCGTCCGTTTGGATGTGGTTGGTTCGAGCGCCACAAAGATCGCTGTGATTACCAAAGTGGCGATGCCGCCACCAAGCCAGCCTAGAACCGGGGCACTGATCCAGGTGGCCCCCATTACGGCGGCGGAGATTGCCAGCAAAAGGGAGCAGCCAAGATTGAGCAGGATGATTTGCATGACATTGAGGCGCGGGGCGTCGTTGGTCTTTGTGGCGGCGGTGGCAAGAACGATCTGGTTGGCGGTCATCGGTTTCATAGCGGGTCTCTCCGGGCGGATGGGGAATTCTGAAAGAGAACCATTCTGGTTTGGGTCTGGGGGACCGTCAGTGTTTCGACTGTGACGTTTGTATACCGTCGTATTCATTTGTCGATTGGGTGGCAGAGGGTGAATGCAAATAGCCCTAAGGCAAGGCGGCTATACTTTAGGTTAGTTGGGGGCGGCTTTAGCGACCTATGGCACACTGTATCGGCGATTAAACTCGCATCCCTTGGCCTTGCTCCGGACCCAATGGACCCGGAATTCAGGATGCACTAAGACTCAGGCGGGATCATCTGAGGGGGCATGCTGATGGACGAGAATTGGATTGAAAAGTTCAATGGCCTGAGCCGCTTGCCTGCAGAAATACAGGCGGCGTTGGAAGCGGGCAGCGAGATTGTTTCGGTTCCTGCGGGCACGCAGATCTTTGCGCCGGGGCAGACGGCTGACAATCTGTGGTTGCTTCTGGATGGTACTGTGAAGGTGCAGCAAAGGTCGGACACCGGGCGCGAGGTGTTTCTGTATCGGGTGCATGCGGGGGAAAGTTGTGTTCTCACCACCGCCTGTATGCTGGCCTTTGAGGATTACTCGGCGGAAGGCGCTGCGGAGACCGATGTGAAAGCGGTGGCGATACCACGCGCGACCTTTGATGATCTTGTTGGTAAGTCGCCGGTGTTTCGGGAATTTGTGTTCACCGCCTACTCGCGCCGGATCACCGATCTGTTCACGCTGATCGACGATATTGTCTTTCAGCGGATGGATGTGCGGCTGGCGTCCCGTTTGCTGGAGCTCGCGGATGCGGGCGATGTTGTGCATGCGACCCATGCCGCGCTGGGCACTGAATTGGGCACGGCGCGGGAGGTTATTTCGCGCACCCTGTCGGAATTCCAGCGGCGGGGATGGGTGGAACAATCCCGCGGCGAGGTGAAGCTTTTGGAGCGGGAAGGGCTGGAGCACCTTGTGAAGACCTCAGGGGCGCATCGGTAAGACGTCTGGAGCTCTTTTGCGAGAGCACAGGGCGGAAAATCCCGTCAGATTTCATGAAACTCCATTGCTTGGTGACCATGTCACCAAAGTCTCCGGGCACCGCATGCGAATGTGGCCAGGCAACGATTCGACCTGGAGACGAAAAATGATGAAGAACATGGGAATGATTGACCGCGGCGGCCGTCTGATCATCGCGGCGGCATTGGTGCATCTGGCGCTGGTTGCAGGCCTTATTAGTGGTGTCCTTTTCTGGATTGCCTTGGCAGTTGCCGCTGTGTTCACGCTGACGGCGTTTGTCGGGAATTGCCCGCTTTATCGCATTGTCGGCCTCAAGACCTGCCGCGACTGCTGATCCACGCGCGGGCCAAGGGCGCGAGGGGCCTTCCTTTTGAGATGGCTTTGAGCGCTCTGCAGCGCACCCGGATGCGTTTGGCTTTGGTAGGCGATTGCCGGGGCTGCGCGCCAGCGGTGCGGCTGCCGAGGCGCGCTTTCAGCCAATACGCGGTCACACAAGCCGTCACTGATTTGGAAGACCAAGGGCGCGGGGCGCGTCCTGAGGAGGAGAAACCTATGACTGATTATCCCGTCAACATCACCGTGAAACCTGAGGTTCAGGCGTTCTTTGACGAGGCGACCAACACCATCAGCTACATTGTCAAAGACCCGTCTTCAAAGAGCTGCGCGATCGTGGATTCGGTGATGGACATCGACTATGCGGCCGGACGTATCACCTTTGATCACGCGGACGAGTTGATCCGCCAGATCGAGGCGCAGGGCCTTAAGCTGGAGTGGATCATTGAGACCCATGTGCATGCAGACCACCTGAGCGCGGCACCTTATCTGCAGGAGCGGTTGGGCGGGAAAATCGGGGTCGGCTCCAAGATCACCGTGGTGCAGAACGTGTTTGGCAAGGTGTTCAACGAAG
The DNA here is from genome assembly GCF_017743755.1 of Shimia sp. R9_3. Lineage (NCBI taxonomy): Bacteria > Pseudomonadati > Pseudomonadota > Alphaproteobacteria > Rhodobacterales > Roseobacteraceae > Shimia > Shimia sp. R9_3. The sequence goes on from NZ_JAGHRP010000001.1 coordinate 862,297, forward strand.
GCACCGAATTTCAGCGCGACGGGTCGCAGTTTGATGCGCTGTTTGAGGATGGCGACACCTATATGGTCGGCAATATGCAGTGCTTTGCGATGTATACGCCGGGGCACACACCCGCTTGCATGGTGCATGTGATGGGCGATGCGGCTTTTGTCGGGGATACGCTTTTCATGCCTGATGGCGGCTCTGCCCGCTGTGACTTTCCCGGCGGCTCGGCAGAAGAGCTTTATGAGAGCATTATGAAAGTGCTGGCGCTGCCGGACGAGACGCGGCTGTTTATGTGCCACGATTATGGCCCCGGCGGCCGTGCCATCGCCTGGGAAACCTCGGTGGCGGAGCAGAAAGCGGCCAATATCCATGTTGGCCAAGGCAAGACCAAGGAAGAGTTTGTCAGGTTCCGCACCGAGCGGGATGCGCAGCTCTCGATGCCAAAGCTCATCATTCCATCGCTGCAGGTGAACATGCGCGCGGGCGAAGTGCCGACCGATAAAGACGGCAACCCGATGCTCAAGGTGCCGGTCAACGGCCTGTAAGCGGCAATGCGCGCAGAGGCGTGCGATCCGCCAAAACCGCCCGGAGGAGGGGTTCACATGAACATCAAACGACTAACCGATCAGGTTTCGGTCAGCCCGCAGATTGTGGCCGATGATATTGCCGAGATTGCCGCGCAGGGCTTTCGCACCATTCTGTGCAATCGGCCCGATGGCGAGGGGGGCGATCAGCCTTCCTTTGAAGAGATAGAAGCTGCGGCCAAGGCCGCAGGGATTGAGGCGCGCTATGTGCCGGTGCAATCGGGCATGGTGCGCGATGAAGATGTGGCCGCATTTGGCGCGGTTTTGGAGGAGATCCAGCGCCCGGTTCTGGCCTATTGCCGGACCGGCACACGCTCGGCAACGCTGTGGTCTTTCCATCAATCCAAATCGCGCCCGATGGCGGAGATTCTCGCGGCCACCAAAGCGGCGGGCTATGACATGAACGGCGTGGCGCGGCGTATTTCCAATGGGGGCAAAACCCCCACAGATACCGGAGACGCGCATTTTGAGGTGGTGATTGTTGGTGCAGGTGCCGGGGGCATCGCAGTTGCCGCCAGCCTGAAGGCACGACAATCGGGCCTCAATATCGCGGTGATTGATCCTGCAGACATCCACTACTATCAGCCCGGCTGGACCATGGTGGGTGGCGGCGTGTTTGAGGCGCAAACAACCGCCAAGACCATGGGGTCTCTCATCCCCAAAGGCGTGCATTGGATCAAATCCGCGGTGGCGGCATTTGAGCCGGAAAACAACGCGGTCATTCTGGATGGCTGCCGGGTGGTGAAATATGATCGCCTGGTGGTCTGCCCGGGCCTGAAACTGGATTGGGCAGCCGTCGAAGGACTTGAGGAGACGCTTGGCCGCAACGGGGTGACCTCAAACTACCGCTATGATCTGGCACCTTATACCTGGCAGCTGGTGCAGGAGTTGCAGGAGGGGCGTGCGCTGTTCACCCAGCCGCCGATGCCGATCAAATGCGCGGGGGCTCCACAGAAGGCGATGTATCTTTCCGGAGATGCCTGGCACCGCAATGGGCGGCTGAAGCACATCGACCTCCAATTCATGAACGCCGGCGGGGTACTTTTCGGGGTGAAGGACTATGTCCCTGCGCTCTCGCAATATGTTGAGAAATACGACGCAACGCTGAACTTCTTCCACAACCTCGTCGCGGTGGATGGGGCTGCGAAGACGGCCACGTTCAAAGTGGCCCAGCCAGACACCGATCCTGCGGAGGTCACGGTGGACTTTGACATGATGCATGTCTGCCCGCCGCAGGTGGCGCCGGATTTCATTCGGGTGTCGCCCTTGGCCGATGCCGCGGGGTGGGTCGATGTGGATCAGGCCACCTTGCGCCACACGGCATATGACAACATCTGGTCCCTTGGCGATGTGATGAATGCGCCAAACGCCAAGACCGCCGCCGCCGCGCGCAAACAGGCCCCGACGGTGGCCGATAATATCGTGGCGGATATTGCGGGACGCTCGCCAACCTCGGCCTATGACGGATATGGTTCCTGCCCGCTGACGGTGGAGCGCGGCAAGATTGTGCTGGCGGAATTTGGCTATGGCGGTGTGCTCAAACCCAGTTTCCCTACTTTCCTGCTGGATGGCACCAAACCCAGCCGGGCAGCCTGGTTTTTGAAGGAGACCATGCTGCCGCCGATCTACTGGAAGGCCATGCTCAAGGGGAAGGAGTGGCTGGCAAAACCGGAGAAGATCAAGGTCGCGCCGAACTAAAGCGCGCTCCGCCAGCGTCGCGCCCGCCTGTTCCATGTCGCGATGGGCGGGCGCAGACCTGCGCGATGGGCAGAGGCCCGTGAAACTCAGATGACGGAAAACACAATGTCCCACCCCCTGCGCCGGTTTGTTCCCATTCTTGATTGGGGGCGTCGCTATGACCGGAACGCGCTGTCAAATGACCTGATCGCAGCGGTGATCGTGACGATCATGCTGATCCCGCAGTCGCTGGCCTATGCGCTGTTGGCGGGGTTGCCGCCGGAGGCGGGCATTTACGCCTCGATTGCGCCGATCATCCTGTATGCGATCTTTGGGACCAGCCGCGCTTTGGCGGTGGGGCCGGTGGCGGTGGTGTCGTTGCTGACCGCGGCAACCATCGGGCAGGTGGCAGAGCAGGGGACCGCCGGTTACGCGGTTGCAGCACTCACGCTGGCGTTTCTGTCCGGCGCGTTTCTGGTGCTGTTGGGTGTTTTACGGCTCGGGTTTCTGGCGAACTTCCTGAGCCATCCGGTGATTGCCGGGTTTATCACCGCCTCGGGCATCCTGATTGCCGCCAGCCAGGTCAAACATATTTTGGGTGTCAGCGCCCATGGGCATACGCTGCCGGAGATGCTGCTGTCGATTGCCCGCCATCTGAATGAGATCAACTGGATCACAGTGGGGATTGGTGTTCTGGCTGCGGGCTTTCTGTTTTGGGTGCGCGGCAACCTGAAGCCGCTTCTGAAAAAGCTTGGGACAGGGCCGCTGCTGACTGATCTTCTGGCCAAGGGTGGTCCGGTTTTTGCGGTGGTGGCGACCACGCTTGCGGTCTGGGGGCTGAATTTGGGGGAACAGGGCGTGCGCATTGTTGGGGATGTGCCGCAAAGCCTGCCGCCGCTGACCCTGCCGGAGCTGAACAGTGATCTTATCGGCGCGCTTTTGTTGCCCGCCATCCTGATTTCGATCATCGGCTTTGTGGAAAGTGTCTCTGTGGCGCAGACCCTTGCGGCCAAGAAACGCCAGCGCATTGATCCGGATCAGGAGCTGATTGGATTGGGGGCGGCCAATCTGGGGGCGGCGTTCACCGGGGGCTTTCCTGTCACCGGGGGCTTCTCCCGCTCGGTGGTCAATTTTGATGCCGGGGCGGAAACCCCTGCGGCGGGGATCTTTACGGCGGTGGGGCTGGCGGTGGCAGCGGTTGCGCTGACCCCTCTTGTGTATTTTCTGCCAAAGGCAACGCTGGCGGCGACAATCATCGTGGCGGTGCTGTCGCTGGTGGACTTTTCGATCCTGCGAAAGACCTGGGCATACTCTCGCGCGGATTTCATCGCGGTGGCGGCCACGATTCTGCTGACGCTGGGGCTGGGTGTGGAGGTTGGTGTGGCCAGCGGTGTGGCCATTTCGGTGCTGCTGCATCTTTATAAGACCTCCAGCCCCCATGTGGCGGAGGTGGGGCTGGTGCCCGGCACGCAGCACTTTCGCAATATCCACCGTCATGAGGTGGAGACTGTGTCCACGCTGGTGACGCTGCGGGTGGATGAGAGCCTCTACTTCGTCAATGCGCGGTTCCTTGAGGATTTGATCCAGAGCCGTGTCACCGCCGGTTGTGAGGTGCGCGATGTGGTGCTGATGTTCTCTGCGGTCAATGAGGTGGACTATTCCGCGCTGGAAAGTCTGGGAGCCATCAACGCCCGCCTGCGAGATATGGGGGTCGGGTTGCATCTATCAGAGGTAAAAGGCCCGGTGATGGACCGGCTGCGGCGCTCGCATCTGATTGAGGCGCTCAATGGCGAGGTTTTCCTGTCTCAATATGACGCCTGGCAGAGGTTTGGCGTGCCGCAGGCTGTGCCTCAGGTTGCAGAGTAGGGGCGGCGAGAAGGCGTGTGGCCCGTGAAAAGCGCAATATTACAGCACTAGGGTAGGCGACCTCCTCCTTTGGGATAGGTCACATGACCGCTTAAAGATTTCTCAGGATTTCTGCGCTTAGGCTCAGTGAAAAGCGCGAACACGTCGCGTGAGAAGGCATGGTCGGGAGGCGTTTCTATGCTCAAGTTTGGCAACCTTTCGCTCCGGCTCAAGCTGCCCCTGCTGATGGTCGCGCTGACCGCCACGTTCCTTGTGGGGGTGTCCTTTTCCGTCTACCGGATGGCAGAGCAGACCATTCGGCAGAATGTGTTCTTTTCTCATGAGACCTCCGCCAATGCGGCCCAGCAGGCGCTGACGGCCATGATTGATGCGGTGCGTCGCGATCTGGTGATGAATGCGGATCAGCCCACGACTTTCCGCGCGATCAGCAATTTTGAGCGCGTGATCAAGATGATCGAAGCCGATGATCCGATCCAGTATCTCACCGACACTTACGTCACTAACAATCCGCATGCGGCAGAAGAGCGTGCCAAACTGGTCGATCCCGGAGATGGCGAATACTACAGCCAATCCCACGCCAGCTACCACCCAACGTTTCTGCGGGCGCTCACGCTCAATGGATACAAGGATATGTATCTGCTCAACACAGAGGGGCGGCTGCTGTATTCGGTGACCAAACAGGCGGATTTCGCGCAGGATTTCTCTGCCGGAGCAAATGCAGAGACAGGTTTGGGGCAGGTGTTTCAGGCCGCTTTGAAGGCGCAACCGGGAGAGATCAGCACATCTGATGTTGCCGCTTACGCGCTTGGCGATGGCGGGGCAGGGGCCTTCCTTGCGATCCCGGTGCTGAGCAAGAAAAAGGTGATCGCGGGTGTTCTGGCGGTGCAGCTTTCCAGTGAGCGTATTGCGCAGGCCTTGGCGGGTAATCTGGAGCCAAACGGCGGGCAGAACATGTTTCTGGTCAGCCAGGATGGACGCGCGCGCAGCCCGTCTTTGATTGAGGGGCAGTTTGCGGTTGGGGACATCTTGCCTGATGCGCCGCATATTGCTGCGGCCGTGGCGCGCGAAGAGGCGTTGTTTGAAAGCGTGGCAACCGACGCTGGGCATGCCGTGATTGGGCTCGTCAAACCTCTGGATGTGGATGGGTTCTCCTGGGCGCTGGTGATGGAGACAGACCGCAATGCGGCCTTTGCGGTTGTGCGCGACATTCGCATGCTGGCCATCGCCATGATCGCTGCGGCTGTTGTCTTGGCCACGGGCGTGTCTTGGCTTGTCGCAAGCCGGATCACGCGTCCGATCCAATCTCTGCGGGAGGTGACAAGCGCGCTGGCGGAAGGGGCCTATGATGTGGAGATCACAGGGCGCGCGCGGGGCGATGAGCTTGGCGATCTGGCCAACGCGATGGGCAGTTTCCGTGACCGCCTGAAGAGCGCGGATGCGGCCTCTGCCCGCGAAACGCAGGCGGCGCAGAAAACAGCACATGTGGTGGCAACCATGAATGATGCGCTGTCTGATCTGGAAGGCGGCAATCTGGCGTGTGACATCACTACGCCTTTTGCCGAGGATTACGAAACGCTGCGAGAGAGCTTCAATCGCGGCCTCGCCAACCTGCGCGACATGATGTCAGGTGTGATCGATGCGGCGGGCAATGTGGATCAATACTCCAGCGAGCAGAAATCTGCGGCAACCGTGCTGGAGGCGCGCACAGAGGCGGCCGCTGCGACATTGGAGGAAACCGCGCGCGCGGTGGATCACCTGTCTGAAGGTGTGACAGCCACTGCGGATCGCGCAACCCGTGTTGATACGGCCATGCAGGCCGCGCGCAATGAGGCGGAGAGCAGCCGCGATGTTGTGTCCTCTGCGGTGTCGGCGATGGATCAGATCCAGACGGCCTCTGATGAGATTGCGCAGATCATCGGTGTGATTGACGACATCGCCTTTCAGACAAACTTGCTGGCCCTAAACGCGGGTGTTGAGGCTGCGCGCGCAGGCGAGGCCGGCAGCGGATTTGCCGTGGTGGCCTCTGAGGTGCGGGCGCTGGCACAGCGGGCCTCTTCTGCTGCGGGCAAGATCCAGACCCTGACCGGAGCCAGCGAGGACCATGTGGCCAATGGCGTTGCCATGGTGGGGCGTGCAGGCGAGGCGCTGAGCAGCATCATCACGCAGGTGGGGTCTGTGTCCGATCTGGTGACCGAAATTTCCGAAGGTGTGCAGGAGCAGGCGTCTGATCTTGATGAGGTCAATGCGGCCATGCGCAAGCTCGACAGCATGACCCAGCAGAACACGGCCATGGCAGAAGAGGCCGCCGCCGCCAGTCAGATGTTGCAGGGCGAGGCGCAAAACCTGACTGGCATTGTGTCGCGTTTTGAGATGGATGCAGCCAGGGCAGAGGCAGAGACAGCGTTTGAGGAGCCGGAAGCTAACTTGGAAGACACACGCCTAAGTGCCTAAAATTCGACGTCTTCTTTGATGAAATCATAGAGGTTTTTATAGAGCCCTTCGCAGTTTTGGTTGTTCACACATTGCGGTGACGTTGCGGGGGCTGCGGGCGTGGTGGCGCGTGCGGCGGGCTTGGCGGGCTGGCGTGGCTGCTTTGGCACGGATGCGGGTACCGATGCTGGCTTGGCTTTGGCGACGGGGGGCGGGGTGGCCGCTTTCAGGCGCTCGATAAAGTCAAAATCCACTTCGCCATTGGCAATGAGATGGTGCTTGGTTTGAAACCGGGTGATCGCCTGACGGGTGGCAGAATCCAGCGTGCCGCTTGGGCTGCCGCTAAGATAGCCGAGCGCGATCAGCCGGCGCTGTATGCCCTTGGTCTCCGCACCGGTAAGCACATGTTTGCGCTCGCGTTTCTGGGCGGCGCGGGCATCTGTCATATCGCCCTGCAGACATTGCCAATAGGGCACACCCGCGTGTTTGCCCAACAGCTCGATCAGGCCAAGCTCAATCAGATTGCGCACCGCTTGCCCCTGACTTTCGACGCGGTCGATGGAGATCGGGACCGCCACATCCAGATCGTCGATCATGCCTGCGACTGTGCCGCTGAGCCCGCGACGGGAGACAACCATGGAATTGGAGACAGAGCCGCCAGCGAGCACCTGACGGCTGGGATATTGCACGAGATGCAGATCCACCGAGACAATCGAAAGCGTGCGTTTGCTGCGGTAAAGCGAGGTGGTGATGCCGCGCCCGCTGTTGGAGTCATGGCCTGCGGTGATGGTGTTGTCGACCGTGTCAGAATCGAGCTGGGAAATTGATCCTCTGATGTAAAGGTTGGGTTTGACCTCCCCCTTTTTGCGGGTTGTCACCAGCTCCAGCTGGCCAAAACCGGAGATGCGGGCCTGATCCAGAAACACATAACGCCCGCTGCGTTGGTTCATCTGGTTGAGCGCGTTGATGAGCATGTCGTCAGCGCCCACATCAATGTCGCGCGTGTCATCTGGGATGTCTGAGGACGACACCAGATAGCGCCGCGCCGGCAGCTGGGCAAAGAGCCCGTCCATGCAGCGCAGGGATGGGGCAAAAGAGGTGAAATTCCGCGCCGGGCGCGCATTGGGCTGCGCAATAGCGGGGGCAAAACTGGCGTGCGAAGAGGCGCAGCTGGTCAAAATGAACGCGGCCAGAAGCCAGAAAATCACAACGGAAACAAAGCGAACCCGAACCAAGAGGACACCATACACATAACCAAAACACCCCAATAGTGTGCGGCCAGTTGGTTTACACCGGTAAAACGGATCGGTGTTGTTGTGCGCGTTTTTGCTGCGAATTTTCTAAAAATTGAAGGCTCCCAAGTTACGCTCTGTTTAGGCTTTCATGCCAGAATAGAAGCGTTGCCACTGTGTTGTGTTTGGTTCTGGCTATGATGTTTGTGCGGTTTTTCAGCTTTGTTGGGGCTTTCTTCCTACTGTCTTCTCAGGTGTTTGCAGCCTCGCGTGAGCTGCCGGTTTCGGCAGACGGTTGCGCGATCCATTTTGCGCTGACAGGGCAAGTGGGGGCGGGGTGCGTGCCGCCTGCTAGAGCGGAACTTGGCGTCGCGCGGCGATTGCCGCCTGCGGGGTTTGACACTGCAGCGGCCACTCTGGACAGCGTGCCTGAGGAGCAGGGGTATTTTATCCGCTTTCCCTTTAATTCTGATGATTTGACAGAGGAATATAAGGCTCATCTGGCGCGGTTGGGGCGTGTTTTGAATGCGCCGAAGCTGGCGCAGAGTTGTATCAAGCTGGTTGGCCATGCGGACAGTGTGGGCGGGCCTGCCTATAACCGGCGGTTGTCCGATGCGCGGGCGCGGGCGGTAGCGGCAGCGCTGGCCAGCGCGTCCCAAGTAGATATGGGCCGGATCGCCACAGAAGCGCAGGGCGAAACCGCTCTGCTGAGCGGCATCCCGGGGCCACATCCGTTAAATCGCCGCGTGGAAATTCTGGCGCGGCCGAGCAATGGGACCCGTTGCAAGTGATCTGGCGGGCTCTGGTTGTTCTGCTGATCGGTGTCGTGGGCGTTGCGCACGCCGCATGGGCCGACATTCGCGATCAGCGGTATGTCGCGCTGGTGATTGGAAGCGGGGCCTATCCGGGGGCGGCGGCGCTGACCAATGCGGTGGCGGATAGCGGGGCGATTGCGGCGCGTTTGCATGCGCTGGGCTATAGTGTGATGCACCTTGAAAATCCGACACAAGCGGAGGTGATGCGCACGCTGGCCGTGTTGCGCTGGGCGGCTGAGGATGCGCAGCAGGTGGTGGTTTATCTGGCTGGACATGGGGTGATGCAGGCGGGGCAGGCCTTCTATGTGCCGGTGGATGCGCTGAAGCGGACGCAGTTTGATCCGCCAGCGCAAAGCCCGACGGAGATGCAGATGGGGGGGTTGTCTCAAACGGTGCCACTCTCCGCCATTGTACAGGCGCTTTCAGACAAACCGCGCAACAAGATTATTTTTTTTGACGCATGCCGTTCGGTTGTATCTCCGATCATGGACGGGATTGGCGGAAGCAGGCGTGCCATGGAGGCCGGGGTCGCCATCGCATTTGCGTCTGCACCGGGCACGGTGGCTTATGACGGTCAAAATGGTCACAGCCCTTTTGCGCAGGCTTTTTTGCGCCATGTCACACAAAATGCCCCGCCTCTGGAGGATGTGCTGCGCCGCATTCGGGTCGATGTGGTGCGCCAGACGCAAGGGGTGCAGGTGCCTTGGGTGCGATCTTCGATGCTGCAGCGTGCGTTTGTGCAACCGATGTCTTCTGCGCCCAATGGCTAGGGCATGAGCTGACGGCTGATGAGAAGGGGCGAGCTTGGCGCTGAGCGGGTCAAACCGGTGGTTTCAGCCCTTCGGTGCAGATCAGCCTTTGGGCAATCTTTGTTGGCGCTCTTGTGGCAGGGCAGGCATGGCGGACCTCTGTGGTGGGGGCAAAGTAAGAAGCGCGGCAGAGGAGACTGCGGCGCTTCAAATCTGTCAGTTTGGCTGAGGTGTCGCGGGTCAGCTGATGTCGACGGTGAAGGCAAATTGGCCCAATGCGCTTTGCAATGCGTCTTGACCGGATGCGACTGCAACTTTGGCAACAACGCCGCGGCTGGCATCCTGCACCACATCGAGGCTGAGCAGCTCGGCAGAGAGTTTTTGTGTCTCTTCCCGCACGGTGCGTTCGATTTCCATCATGTTGAGCGTGACCTTGTGGATCTTGCCAACAGCGGTCACCGGCAGGGTTTCAAGACAGATGAAATCCTTCGGCACCGCCGCGCGTTCGGTCACATGGGTTTGCGCAAACTCCAGAAGCGCGGCCGCATCAACCTCTGTGCCAGCGGATTTCTGATAGTACATCACCGGCACTTCGCCCACTTTGGCGTCCGGGCGGCCGATCACAGCGGCCATAGCGACGGCGGGGTGCTTGTGCATGGCTTCTTCGACGATTTTGGGGTCGATATTGTGACCGCCACGAATGATCAGCTCTTTCTTGCGGCCGGTCATCCAGAAGTAGCCATCCGCGTCACAGCGTGCGAGGTCGCCGGTGTTGAACCAGCGCTTGCCCTCTTGCTCCAGCCAGATGCCCTTGTTCTGTTCTTCGATCAGGTAGCCGTCAAAGACGTTGGGGCCGGTAATGTAGATCACCCCGGCCTCATCGACCTCGGCCCAACGCTCAAATTCGTCGTTGTCGTTGAGAATGGCGATGCGCATGTCCTGATAAGGGAAGCGCATGCCGATGGAGCCGATGCGCGGCTCGGGGTTGTTGATCGGGTTCATGGAAGACGCCAGAACGCCTTCGGTCATGCCGTAGGCCTCAACGATGGAGACGCCGGTTTCCGCCATGAAGGCATTGAACAGTTCGACCGGCATCGGCGCCGCGCCACAAGCGCCAAAACGCAGGGAGCTGAGGTCTTTGTCTTTGTGCGGCACCTGCATCAGCGCGCCGTAGATGGTGGGCACGCCGGAATAGGAGCTGATGCCGTAGTGCTCAACCATGTCCCAGAACCCTGCGATCACGCCTTCGCCGCGATAGCCGGAAGGGGTGGCCAGCACGATATGGCCGCCGTGCATCCATGGCAGCAGGCCGGTTACGAGCATGGCGTTGGTGTGAAAGAGCGGCAGGCCGCACAGCGCTGCGGTGCCCGGGCCGACGTTTTCCGCGCCGACATAAAGGCTTGGGCACCAGGAGTTGTAGACTTCGCCAAAATGGGTGCGTTTCACGATTTTGGGCAGGCCGGTGGTGCCACCTGTGCAGAGCATGGTGGAGGTGTCCTGCGGACCCGGCGCAGCAAAGGTGAGCGCGTCGGATGGATCGTTGGCGATTTCGTCCAGCAGGCGGGACATGGTGACATTGGTGCCCTCAAGCGTGGGGGCGACCGGAGGAAGAGGCAGGGTTTCAGGCCAGACGCCATCCCCTTTGATGTAAGGCGCAAAGTTGCAGAGCAGGATGTGCTCCAGGCCGGGCACGTCTTTGGCTGCGGCGCTGGCTTTCTCCCAGATGTCGACACCTGGGGTCTGCTCGAGCGTGATCAGCACTTTCACACCGGCGGCCTTCAGAAGGTCAGCCATGTGATCGGCTTCCATCAAGGGGTTGATGGCGAGCATGCCACCTGCCGCGCTGCCGCCCCAGATCGCGAAATGGGTTTCCGGCATGTTGGGCAGGATGTAGGCCGCCACATCGTCGCGGCCGATGCCGAGGCGACGCAGGGCGTTGGCGGTTTGGGTGATGCGCGCGAGCAGCTGGCCATGGGTCAGCACATAGGGCGTGCGCATGGCGGCGGCGCTCAGAAAGAAGCTGAGAGCAGGGGCATCAGGGTTGAGCGCTGCGCCTTTCTGCAGCGCCTCATAGGTGCTTTGCGGCAGGTGCCGATCCTGCAAAGGTGTCCGCTCGAACGCAAGAATTTCATCCATGGTTTTGAGAACGGTATTGTTATTCATTGTCTTTCCCTTTTTGGTCCGGCACCCGCCTCTGTTCGCGTGAGGGAGGATGTCAGTGTGTCATCAGGCCGCTGCTTTGATCTGGTCCGATTTGATCATGTCGGCGGCTTTCTCAGCGATCATTATGGTCGGGGCATTGGTGTTGCCCGAGATCAGGTTGGGCATGATGGATGCGTCGATCACGCGCAGCCCTTCCATGCCGTGGACGCGCAGCTCGGGATCAACCACCGCCATCTCATCGACACCCATCTTGCAGGTGCCCACAGGGTGATAGATCGTGTCCGCGCGCGCACGGATGTGCTTCTCCCAATCCGCGTCTGTTTTGGCGTGTTCCGTGCCAAACATCTCTTTGTGGCGGTACTTTGCCAGCGCCGGGGCCTCCATGATTTCGCGGGTCATGCGGATGCCCTTGATCATGGTTGCCAGATCGCGGCGGTCTTCTAGGAAGGCCGGATCAATGGCCGGGCTGTCAAACGGATCCGCGCTCTTGAGCGTCACAGAACCGCGGCTTTCCGGGCGCAATTTGCAGATGTGGCAGCTGAAGCCATGGCCGTAGTGCAGTTTGCGGGAGTGGTCATCCACCAGCGCCACGGTGAAGTGTAGCTGCACGTCTGGGCGATCCAGCGACGGGGAGGTTTTCAGGAAACCCGCGCCCTCCGCAAAGCAGGTGGCCATCATCGAGACGCCGGTTTTGCGCCATCTTTTGAGGTGCCCCATCATTTTCAGGCCGCCGCGCAGGCTAATCCCGAAGTTGTCGAGGTCTTTGGATTTATAAGCCAGGGTGAAATCGAGGTGGTCCTGCAGGTTTTTGCCAACGCCAGGTAGGTTGTGGCGCACTTCGATACCGTGTTTCTGAAGGTCCTGGGCATCGCCGACGCCGGAGAGTTGCAGAAGCTGCGGCGTTTTCAGCGCGCCGCTGCAGAGCAGCACCTCGCGTGTGGCGTTGACGGAGATGTCGGCGCCCTTGCCATCTTTTTTGTAGACCACGCCGGTCGCGCGCAGGCCGTCAAATGTGAGCCGCGTGGCATGCGCCTTGGTGATCACAGTGAGGTTGGGGCGGTCCATGACCGGGAAGAGATAGGCGGCGGCGGCAGAGCAGCGCTCGCCGTTCTTGGCCTCATCGTGGAACTGGGTGACCTGATAGTAGCCAACACCCTCGTTGTCGCCACGGTTGAAATCTGTCTTCTCGCGAAGCTGCAGCTGGCGGGCGGCTTCGACAAAATCTGCGGTGATCGGGCGCGCTTCTTTCTGGTCAGACACCTGAAGCGGACCACCGTTGCCGTGCACGTCGTCGGCGCCGCGCTCGTTGTTTTCGGATTTCTTGAAGTAGGGCAGGATGCTGTCCCAATCCCAGCCTTCGCAGCCGAGGTTGGCCCATTCATCATAATCCTGGCGCTGGCCACGTACATAGAGCATGGCGTTGATCGCGCTGGAGCCACCAAGCGCTTTGCCGCGCGGCTGGTAGCCTTTGCGGCCGTTCAGGCCGGGCTGCTCAACGGTTTCCATGATCCAGTTGTTGATTTTGAACGGTTTGCCCGGAAGCATCGCCACAACTGCGGCAGGCATGCGCACGAGGATGCTGTTGCCGCCGCCGCCTGCTTCGAGCAGGCACACGTTTATGTTGGGGTCTTCGGTCAGGCGATTGGCGAGTACACAACCCGCAGATCCACCGCCTACGATAACGTAGTCAAATTTCATGGTATTCCTCCCTTGCCGTATGCTAGAAAATCGAGCGGTTTGAGGAAGCGTCTTTGAGGACATTTTTTTGACACTTCCGGCCAGTCGAGTTCCTCTATTGTTCCAGATTTTCAATCCTGAGTGGTTTTTAGGTTGCTGGAAATTTTGAAACTAAGGGGAGGTTCGCGCAGAATGCAAGTCGCGCGCGGCAGCCGGAGATGACTGCAATCTTTTGTTAAGATTTCACAAAAACGCTGTTTGGGTTTGCGTCATTGGCTCAAAAGAGGCTGTGAAACAGGCATGCTGGGCCCTTGGGCTTCAACCCTGTGATGTGCGATCTGTTGCAGTGTCAGGCTTGAGGGCTGTCTGCCTGACGTGGCGGCAATATGTGCGCCCTATTGGCGGAAATGTTCAGGCACTTTGTTTCAAGCTGCCGGGGCTGTAGCCGTATTGCTTGGTAAAGGCGCGCACAAAGCTTGAAGATTCGGAGTAGCCGGTGCGCCACGCAACGGTGGTGACATCCAAGCCAGCGGTGCTGAGCAGCTCGTGTCCGATCGCCAGACGAGCCTCAATGAAGATCTGCCGGAAAGACGCGCCTTCTGCGGACAGGCGGCGGCGCAGGGTGCGTTCGCTCACCCCCAGTTTGGCCGAGATGGAGGCGATTGTCGGCTCGTTGTTCATGTCGAGCAGAATGGCCTCACGCACTTTGGAGCGCATGTCGTTGGGGGCGGTCTCAGTGAGGTTGAGCAGGCTGCGGCATTGCTGGAGGCATTGCTCCATGGTCGCGGGGTCATGGCGCGGCAGGGGCGTGTCCATCAGGTGATCGGGCACCACGATGGCGTTGCGGTCGCTGTTTACGATGACCTTCAGGCCAAGTAGCTTCTGTATCGCTGCTGCGTTTTCCGGCGCATTGAGCGTGGATTCCACCGTCATCTGCGCGAGCGACAGTTTTGGCAGCACTTCTGAGGTGAAATTTGTGAACACCGTCAGGTGGCGTTCCAGCACAAAGGTTTTGACGCTGGGCGGCAAGCCATCGGTGTCATAGATCAGCAAAGTGCTGTTTTCGGCGCGCTCCAGTTTGAACTGGGCGATCAGAAAGGACAGGTTGGCAAAATCCACGGCGGTTTTCAGGCCAGCGCGCAGGGACGGGCTGCTGACAATAGCGTAGCCCCAGATCCCGAACACCTCGGGGCGATAGAGACGCCCGATTTCCACACCCAAACCCGGCCGGTTTGTGGTGTGTTTTAGAAAGTTGCCAATCACAGCAACCTCTTGGGCGATCGTCACTTGGGTGTCGTTGTTGTAGAGGTCGAATGTGACCAAGCCCGTTCCTTGCAGGCATTGCTCTGAGCTGACGCCATAATTTGGCGCTGCTTCGCACAGGATGCGGATGCTGCCTGCGGGGCGTTTTAGTGACATATCTAACATGATCAGACGCTAAATCACGTGGCCGGAAATGTCAAAATGATGTCCCCAAACGTCATCGGCTTTCCTTGGCGGTCGTCTATTGTGATGTGATCGGGAGGTACATATGCGATCACTTATTGCCATTCAAGAAGGTCAAATTTCGCTCGAGCAGATCAAGGCGTTGGAAGAGGTTTTGCGTAAACTTTACGCGGAACACATCTGCGACGACAAACTGACCATCATTTGGAACATTGCGGCCAAGCAGCACACGATCACCGATCGGAAGTGGTCTCGGTCCTCTACAGTGACCATGGAAGTGCCGGACGGGCTGGAAACCCAGAAGCGTGAAGCCTTCATGCTGGAGGTGGAAAAGAGCTGGCGTGCCGTAACCGGGCAGCACCCGGATCAGGTGGCCGTCGGAGCCTTTGACCAATCGCGCTACACGGACATTCTGAAAGGCAACCTGACGCGGTTCTCCACATGGGGGCGCATCAGCTATCTGGCCAAGCTTTTAACACGCATCTTTATATCCAAGGCACGGTATGGAGTGCTGATTACCCGATTTAACCAGTGAGGGAGGAGACTCATGCCGCTTTATACTCTGGCTTCCAAGAAGCCGTTTGCCGAGCAGACACGTTTTGACATCGCACAGGTGATCACGGATGTGCACTGTGGCTTGACCGGCGCGCCAACCGAATTTGTGAATGTGGTTTTCATGACCGGTTACAGCATGCGCCGCGGAACCATTCTGGGTGTGAACGGGAACGTCCGCACCGGAGGAGACCGCACCGCCGGTCTTTATGAGCAGCTCAACCAACAAATGCACCAGCGGATCGCGGAAGCGGCCAAGCTGGATCTCTCGAAAGTTCTCGTCACGCTGATCGGCATCGAGCCGCATTGGGTTGTTGAAGGGGGCATGGTTTTGCCACCACCCGGCGAAGAAGCGGGCTGGCTCGAACGCAAGAACGCCGTTCACGCTGCAATGGGCGTGGGCACGGCGTAAAGACTACAATGGAAACTGGCCGCATGCGACAGGGCATGCCGGCCTGTACAGACATCAAGGAAACACAGACATGGCAACGCTTGGAGATTCTCTGACGCTGAAATCGGGTACGGTTCTGCGCAACCGGATTTGCAAGGCTTCGATGAATGAAGCGCTGGCAACGCCGGACGGCAAGGTAACGGACGCGCATGTGTCGCTCTATGAAGCATGGGCGGACAGCGGCGCGAGCCTGCTGATCACCGGCAACATGATGGTAGACGGCAAGCACATGAACGAGCCGCTTGTTGTGGACGCGCTGCTGGACACCAACATGGATTTGCTGCGCAAGTGGGCAGCCACCGGCAAACGCACCAACACTCACATCTGGCCACAGCTGAACCACCCGGGCAAGCAATCGCCAAAAATGGTGAATGATGCTCCGCTGGCGCCGTCTGTTGTGCCTATCCCCAACGACATGTTTGCTCCGCCACGCGAGCTGACCGACGCAGAGATCGAAGGCATCATCGACAGCTTTGCCGAAGCGGCGGCGCGTCTGGAAGAAGCGGGCTTCACCGGTGTTCAGCTGCACGGCGCGCACGGCTATCTGATTGGTCAGTTCCTGTCTCCGCACCACAACCGTCGCGAAGACAAATGGGGCGGCAGCTTTGAAAACCGCTTCCGCTTTGTGGAAGAGATCTACAACCGCACCCGTGCCCGCACCGGCCCTGGTTTCAACGTCGGCATCAAGATCAACTCCTCTGACTTCCAGAAGGGTGGCTTCACCGAGGAAGATTCCATCGAGGTGGCAAAGCGTCTGGACAAGCTGGGCATCGACCTGATCGAGATTTCCGGCGGCAGCTGGGAAAACCCGGTGAACCGTAAAGGTAAGCAAGAAGCGAAAAAGGAAAGCACGCTGAAGCGTGAGGCCTATTTCCTTGAGTATGCTGAAAAGGTGAAAAGCCAGATTTCCACGCCGTTGGTGGTGACCGGTGGCTTCCGCTCATCTGAAGGCATGAGCGAAGCGCTGGGAACCGGTGCAATGGATATGGCTGGTGTGGCCCGTCCGTTTGCGGTGGATCCGAAGTTTGGCAAGCACGTGATGCAGAACAACAAGCACGTGTCTCCAGTGGCACCGATCCGCTCGGGGCTGAAGAAGATCGACGCGATGGCGATCATGGAAATCAGCTGGTACACGATGCAGATCGAGCGTATTTCGCAAGGCAAGAAGGTGCAAACCAAAGCCGACGGCATCTGGCCTGCCCTGCGCGTGATCTATCGCTTCTGGAAGAACGGCAAAGCAGTAAAGCGCGTCCGCGCCTAACTCTACAGACTGTTTCTAATGGTTGAAGGCCGCCCAGTTTGGGCGGCCTTTCTCGTATCCACGTTGGCGCAGGGTGCTGGCGGCAGCTTAAAGCTTAGGACTGCGTGGGGCAGGCAGCGCTTATGTCTTAGCCCCAGGTGGGGTGGAAGAGACCGGCTTTGGAGAGCGTGAAGATGTCTGCGCCGTCCGCGGTCACACCGATAGAGTGCTCAAACTGCGCGGAGAGCGATTTGTCGCGTGTTACCGCTGTCCAGTCATCTTCGAGCACTTTTGTTTCGGGGCGGCCCAAGTTCACCATTGGCTCGATGGTGAAGAACATGCCTTCTTCGAGCACTGGGCCAGTGCCTGCGCGGCCATAGTGCAGAACGTTGGGCGGGGCGTGGAATACGAGGCCAAGCCCGTGGCCGCAGAAATCGCGCACCACAGACATGCGCTGGCGCTCCACATAGGTCTGAATGGCGTTGCCGATGTCACCAAAGGTGTTGCCGGGTTTGACGGCTTCGATGCCCAGCATCAGCGCGTCATGGGTGACCTGAATGAGCTTTTTGGCAAAAGCCTTGGGTTTGCCCGCCACATACATGCGGCTGGTGTCGCCAAACCAGCCGTCCACGATCACGGTCACGTCGATGTTGAGAATGTCGCCATCCTGCAGTTTGTCATCGGCGCGCATCGGGTCTTCCTTGCGGGCGCTGGTCTCTTTGTTCCACTTGGGGATCGGGCTGCCGGGGATGCCGTGGCAGACAACGTGGTTCACGCTGATACAGCTGGCGTGCTGGTAGCCGCGATAGCCGATGGTGGCGGATTCAGCGCCAGCCGCGACGACTTTGGACTCAATCAGGCGGTCCAGCTCGGCCGTGGTCTGGCCGGGGAACACATGCTCTGCGATCTCATCAAGGATCTGCGAGGCAAGCGCGCCTGCTTTGTGCATGCCTGCATGGTCGCCTGGGGCGTAGATGCGAATGCCATCGCGGGTTTGGCGGCCTTTGCCGATCATCTGAACTGCTCCATCACCTAGGGTCCGACGCTATGTAAGGGCAAATGCCTCAAAGCGCCAGAGGGGGCTTATGCTATGCGTCAGAAAGGGTTTCGGGGAGGTGAAAAGGCAGGCGTTTGCCGATGGTGATCTGCGCAGGCGTGATCTCACAGCGATAGGCGATCACCTGCACGCCTGCGGCCTGCGCTTTGACGAAGGTGGCGGCATAGGTGGGGTCGATGTCATGGGCCAGTGTCACCTGCTCGGCATCGGTGCGCTGCACCAGATAGAACATCGCGGCGTCATGGCCCTGCGCGCGCATCTCGATCAGCTCTTGCAGATGTTTGGCCCCGCGCGCGGTCACGCTGTCAGGAAACTCGGCCACACCGGGCTGGCGCGACAGGGTGACGGATTTGACCTCCAGATAGAGGTCAGGGCGACCGTCACCGGACAGCAGGAAATCAATCCGGCTGTTTTGGCCGTATTTCACCTCCGGGCGGATCATGTCGTAGCTGGCGTACTCGGGGATTTCGCCCGCCAACAGCGCGGTTTTTAACGCGCGGTTGGGCACAGAAGTGTCCACACCGGTGAAATCGCCGCTCTCATGCTCCACCAAGCGCCAGCCGTATTTGAGCTTTTTCTTCGGGTCATCATTGGGCTCAAGCCAGATTTTCATGCCCGGTTCCGCCAGCCCCATCATCGAGCCGGGATTGGCGCAATGGGCGGTCACCTCTGTGCCATTTTCCAGCACCGCATCGGCAAGAAAGCGTTTGTATCGGCGGATCAGCGTGGCGGGGATAAGAGGGGTTTGAAAGCGCATGTGACAGGCCTATACCTGCACTAAGCTGCTGACAAGGAATGAGATCATGACAAACCCTACTGCCGCCATGCTGGTTATCGGTGATGAAATCCTTTCGGGCAGAACGCGCGATGCGAATATGCACTATCTTGCGGGCGAGCTGACCAAGCAGGGGATCACGCTGGCTGAGGTGCGTGTGGTGCCGGATGTGCCGGAGAAGATCATTGGCGCGGTGCGCGCGCTTTCTGCCGAATATGACAGTGTGTTCACCTCCGGTGGGATCGGTCCGACCCATGACGACATCACGGCAGATTGTGTGGCCGAGGCCTTTGGTGTGCACATCGACATTCGCGATGACGCGCGGGCGCTGTTGCAAAAGCACTATGACAATGCCGGGCAGGAGTTTAACGCGGCGCGCCAGCGCATGGCACGTATCCCCGATGGGGCGACCCTGATCGATAACCTGGTGTCGGTCGCGCCGGGATTTGTGGTGGAAAATGTCTATGTGATGGCCGGTGTGCCCTCGGTGTTTCAGGCGATGGTGGCCAGTGTTCTGCCAAAGCTCACAGGTGGCGCGCCCTTGCTGAGTCAGACCCTGCGCATTGAGCGCGGCGAAGGCGAGATCGCCGGGCCTCTGGCGGCGCTGGCCGAGGAATTTTCCGATCTGTCGATTGGCTCTTATCCCTATCAGCGCAATGGCGTTTACGGGGCCAATGTGGTGGTGCGTGGCACGGATGGTGCGCGGATTGATGCGGCGATGGCGCGGTTGTCTGGGCTTTTCGCATGAGTGTGATGCCGGATGCGCGGCAGCTCTATGATGTCGTAGATGCCACCTGGCCTGCAGCGCGGAGCTTTGCGGTTGGGCCGTTTCTCATTCGCGAAGGCAAGGGCGGGGGCAAGCGGGTGTCTGCGGCCACCGCGCTGGGCCCCTATGACGACGGTGATATTGCCCGTGCGGAAGAAGCTATGACCGCGCTCGGGCAGGGCCTGTTGTTTCAGCTGCGGGAGGGCGAAGAGGCCTTGGATGCGGCGCTGGCCGCGCGCGGCTATGACGTCGTTGATCCGGTCACCATGTATGTGATCGAGGTGGAGGCGCTGTCGCAAGAAGAGCCGCCGCGCACGGCAGCAATCCCCGCTTGGGAGCCGCTCAAGATCATGGAAGAGATCTGGGCCGCAGGTGGGGTTGGCCCCAAACGTATCGATGTGATGCGCCGCGCAGAAGGCCCGAAAACCGGGATGATTTCGCGTTGGAACGACAAGCCTGCGGGGGCGTCTTTCCTCGCCATGCATGAGGGCATCGGCATGGTGCACTCGCTTGAAATTCTGCCGCATCAACGCCGCCAAGGCGTTGCGCAGTTTTTGATGCGTCGCGCCGCGATTTGGGTGCAGCAGCACGGCGGCACACATCTTTCGGTGATCTGCACCACAGCGAACGAAGGGGCGAATGCCCTCTATGCTTCCCTCGGGATGCGCGTTGTGGGACAGTATCATTACCGCCAGAAAACAAACGCTTGAGGGAGGGGAAAGACCATGAGCACAGCAGAGATGCCTACCGCACTCGACATTCCGATGATGGACCCGCTGCCGCCGGAGACGCAGCGCTATTTTGAGATTTGTCAGGAAAAGCTGGGCATGGTGCCCAACGTTCTGAAGGCCTATGCCATCACGGTGGAGAAGCTCAACGCTTTCACCGCGCTCTACAATGATCTGATGCTGGGCGAGAGCGGGCTTAGCAAGCTTGAGCGCGAGATGATTGCCGTTGCCGTGAGCTCGATCAACAAGTGTTATTACTGTCTGGTGGCGCATGGGGCCGCGGTGCGCCAGCTTTCGGATGATCCGAGCCTGGGCGAAAAGATGGTGATGAACTGGCGTGTCGCGGATCTGGATGCGCGGCAATATGCGATGCTGGCCTTTGCTGAAAAGATGACGGTGGCTTCGAGTACAATTGAAGAAAATGACCGTCAAAAGCTGCGCGATGTTGGCTTTTCCGATCAGGAAATCTGGGATATCGCCAATGTGGCGGGGTTCTATAACATGTCCAATCGTGTGGCCTCCGCGACCAACATGAAACCCAACGAAGAGTATCACGCACTAGCAAGATGAAAACGGCCCTGGCGATAGGCTTGGCGATCATGGCGCCTTTGGCGTGCTGGGCATTTGAGCCTCAGTTCGAAGGCGAAGGTCAGTTGATGGCCGATGTGTTTGAGCCTCAGGGTGTTTTGACTTTGCCAGTTGGGCGGTTTGCCGATGGTGCGATGCCGACGCGCAGCCTGCCGGGGCATGTGACCCGGCGCAGCTGGCGTATCTCGCGCGGGTTTCGCGGCACAGGTATGTTGACCGCCACGCTTGCGGCGCAGATGCGCCAGCAGGGGTATGATGTTGTCTTTGAATGTGAAGCCGATGGCTGTGGCGGGTTTGATTTCCGTTTCGGGATCGACGTCCTGCCGCCGCCAAAGATGTTTGTGGATCTGTCAGATTACTTCTTTCTTTCAGGGACCAAAGACACAGACTCCGGGCTGGAGGCGGTTTGGATACTGGTGAGCCAAACCGTGCAGGCTGGCATGGTGCAGATTGAAAGCGTATCCCCCGCAAACACCGTGGCGCCGGAGCCTCTGGCACCAACAGGTGGCGGTGGTTTTCAAGGCGTGGCGGAGATTTCGCCAGACGGCCAGGAGGCTGTGTCCACAAAATCCTTGTCAGATTTGAGTGCGCAGATTGAAGGCACCGGGCATGTGGTGCTGGATGATCTGTCCTTTGAGACGGGAGCCTCCAAGCTGGCGGAGCGGGAGTTTGCCTCGCTGGAGGCGCTTGCGGCCTATCTGAAGGCAAATGCCGAGACGCGCATCGCGCTGGTCGGGCATACGGACAGTCAGGGGGCGCTGGATGTGAACACCCGCATCTCGCGACAGCGGGCACAGGCGGTGAAAGACCGTTTGGTCAGCCAGCATGGCGTGCCATCCAAGCAGGTTGAGGCCCGAGGAGCCGGATATCTGGCACCCGTTGCCAGCAATCGCACGGACTCGGGGCGGGAGGCCAATCGCCGTGTCGAAGCGGTGTTGCTCAACATCACTGAGTGACGGCTGGAGGCTGGCCGAGCTGGTCCGCCAAATTTTCATACCCGCGCGATGCGAAGTTGCGTCCGCTGACTCTCTGCAATAGAATCACTTCATGGCCATCTGCATCATGTACAAACCAGCGCTGCGCACCCGCCCAAGATACTACCGGGTGGAGATCGCGATGAACTTGTTTGAAGAGGTCTCTGTCATGCGTGAATGGGGCGTGAAGGGCGGCAAAGGCCGCACCATGATCAGCATCTTTGGCAACCTGCGCGATGCGTCTTTGGCGGCGGATGGGTTCCGGCGCAAAGCCCTACGTAAGGGATACGCGCGCAGCTAAGGACCCCTGCTTTTGAAGGGGCCGCCTTGTCTCACGTCGAGGTAAAATGCTTCAGTTGGCCGAGCGCGATACCGCGCGGGCGAGCACTTCCAGACCTTTGACCAGATCCGCTTCGGCGGTGTCTTCCTCAAACACGTGGCTGACGCCGTTGATGGAGGGTACAAAGAGCATGCCGACCGGCAGGATATTGGCCACATTGGCCGCGTCATGCAGCGCGCCAGAGGGCATCAGGCGATGCGCACCTGGGGCCAGCTCGGCCGCTGCGTCCGATAGCGCGGCTTTAAGGCGCGGGTTCATCTGTGTCGGAGGCAAGCTCCATTCGCCGCCAAAAGAAACACGTCCGCCAAGGCGGGTGGCGCAGTCTTTGGCGATCTTTCTGATCAGTGTGTCCATGTCTTGCAGGCGGGTCTCGGACCCGTCGCGCCATTGCATGGAGAAGGTCACGCTGCCAGGCACCACGGAGCTGGCGTTGGGATGTAGGGAAACATGGCCGATGGTCCAGACTGTGGTGTCTGTGACGATATCGGTCAGGGCCGCATTGAGCGATTGGTTGAACGCGGAAAGCATCTGAAACGCGTCTTTGCGGGTGGACATGGGGGTGGTGCCAGCATGGTTCTGTGCGCCGTCAAAGGTGATCTTGAGATCGCGGATGCCGACAATCTCGGTCACAACACCGATTTGCTCACCTGCGAGATCGAGCCAGGGGCCTTGCTCGATGTGCATTTCCAGAAAGCCAGTGAACTGTGCGGGATCCACCCAGCCCTGATCCAGATGCGCCATGCTCTGACGGGCCTCTGCGAAGGTGATGCCCGCGTCATCTGTCACTTGGTCCATCTCTTCGAGCTGGGTCACGCCGCTCCAGAGCGCGCTTGCGGTGGTGCCACCAAAGCGGCCTTCTTCGTCCTGAAAGGACACAACGGATACGGGCGGGCCGCCGCTTTCCTTGTTGGCGCGGGCGATTTCAAGACCGGCGATGACCCCAAGCGCGCCATCGAGCCAGCCGCCTTCGGGTTGGGTGTCGCTGTGTGATCCCAGCAGCAACGAGGGTGCCTCTGCCACTCCCCAGACCGATCCGGCAGGGTCAAAATGCGGCGTCAGCCCTGCCTCTTCAAAGCGGGTGGCAAGCCATTGACGGGCGGCGATGTCATCTGCACTAAAGGCCCGCCTTTGCACACCTTTGCCACCACCCGCCGCACCGATGGCGCGCAGGGCATGGAGGTCTTGAAGGAAGCGGTCGGGATTGAGCATGGATGGGCCTGTCTTGTGAATGGCCAAACCCTAACCTGCCGCAGGGGAAGTGCAAGCCGGTGGCGGCGAATTCGCTTTCCCAAGGCGCGTCGCTTCGCTACGCATGGGCCACCGCTGTAGTTGAGAAAGGTCGCAGATGCCTCACATCACCCTTGTGCGCCACGGACAGGCCAACACCGAAGCCCGCGATGAGCACAGCTATGATAAGCTGTCGCCTTTGGGGCATCAGCAGGCCGCATGGCTTGGCGCGCATCTGCGCGGCAATGGTGAGCGGTTTCAGCGGGTTTATGTGGGCAGTATGCGGCGGCATCGGGAGACGGCGGAGAGCCTTGGCGCGGCAGAGTTTGCCGAGATCGTGGAAGATCCGCGTCTGAATGAATTTGCCTATTTTGATCTGTCCCGTCTGATGGAAGAGCAGTTCGGGCTGGAGGTGCCTTCAGACCGGGAAGGCTTTGTGCGCCATATGCCAAGGGTGTTGCGCGCCTGGCAGGAGGGCGAGATTAAAGATGTGCCGGAAAGCTATGCCGATTTTGACGGGCGGGTGAAAGCGGCGATGGCGGATATTGCCTCTGGTGAGGGCCGTGCGCTGGTGGTTACGTCTGGTGGGTTGATTGGCGCGGTGCTGCGCCAGACACTTTCGCTTGACGTGGATGGCTGGGCGCAGATGTGTCTGGCGATCCAGAACACTTCGGTGCACCGCTGGCAGATGGTTCTGGGCAAGCCTTTGCTGGCGCAGTTCAACTCTGTGGCCCATCTTGAAGCCCCAGACCGGCAGTTTGCCCAGACCCATTTGTAAAGCCGATGGGTGCTTCGGAAGGGCACCTCGGCGCGGATGGATCGCTTAGGCGACTTTGTCTTCGAAGTCTTTGTGGATGTATTTGCAGTCGCAATAGGGGCACTCGACCCAGCCGTGCTCATTTGGGATCTGCAACCAGACACGGGGGTGGCCCAAGGCACCCTCGCCGCCGTCACAGGCGATGCGATAGCTGTCAACGATCTTGGTTTCAGGGGCGGCAATCGTCATCGCAAACGTCCTTTGGCTGGGGCAGGCATGTGCCTGTGACTTGGCAATTTCCGGGGAGTTGGTTGTGATACCGGCCCCGTTTCGATAGGGCAAATATTATGGATTGCACAGCGAGGGGCAAGAGCGGTCATGGTTCAGAATGCGATTGAAATCCGCGGGCTGCAGAAGACCTACAGGGGGGGGCGTGGCGAGCCAGAGAAACATGCCCTCAAAGGCGTCGATCTTTCGGTGCCGGCGGGCAAGATTTTTGGCCTGTTGGGCCCCAATGGTGCCGGGAAATCGACCATGATCAATATCATGGCAGGACTGGTGACCAAGACCTCTGGCAGCGTGCGCATCTGGGGATTTGATCAGGATGAAAATCCGCGCCAATCCCGCGCGGCGATTGGCGTGATGCCACAAGAGCTGAACCTTGACCCATTCTTCACCCCGCGCGGCGCGCTTGAGGTGCAGGCGGGCCTTTATGGCGTGCCAAAGGCGCAGCGGCAAAGCGATGCCATTCTGGAGATGGTGGGGCTGTCTGATAAGGCGGATGCCTATGCGCGCACCCTGTCGGGCGGGATGCGGCGGCGGCTGTTGCTTGGCAAGGCGCTGGTGCATGGGCCGCAAGTGCTCGTGCTGGACGAGCCGACCGCTGGTGTGGATATCGAGCTGCGCCAGATGTTGTGGCGCAATGTGCGGCGGCTGAACGAAGAGCAGGGCACAACGATCATTCTCACCACACACTACCTCGAAGAAGCTGAAGAGATGTGTGACGAGATTGCGATTATCAACCAAGGCGAGCTGGTGGCGCAGGACAGCACCCGCAACCTGTTGGGCCATATCGATCAGAAATGCATGGTCATCCAGCCCGCAGGCGAAGTTGATGCGCTGCCCGAAGCCGAAGGTCTTTCGGTGGAGCGGCGCGCGGACGGCGCTTTGGCAATCAGCTATCAGGCCAATGCCACCTCAGCCGAAGACGTGCTCAATGCGGTGCGGGCTGCCGGGATTTCCATCCAGGATGTGAAGACCGAGCAGGCCGATCTTGAAGATGTGTTCCTTGAGCTGACGCGCAGCCGCTGAGCCGGTACGGCGGGCAAAGGCACCTTGCTTAGTCGCTGAACAGATAGTCCGTGCGGGCGACTTCGCGGGCGGCTTCCTCGTTGACATGCAGGAAGTCCGTCAGGGCTTTCACATGGGTTTCCTCAGTGCCGCCCTCGATCATGCGGGAGAGGTTCTCAAAGCCAGCGTCGCGGATGCGGTCACTTTCGTTGAAGATGTCCCGTTTGATGGTTGGCAGGAGCCGTTCCAATGTTTCCCGAGGGGTCTGCTCTCCGGCGAGGCCAATCCGGATGGCGTGGCCCGTCAGGTACTGATCGGTGAAGTCACACTGGATTTCCAGCATCCGCGTGGTGGAGCGGTCGCTGAAGAAATCCTGCATCAGATCCAGCGCGCTGGGGTCGAGGCAGATCAGCAGGCGATCGGTGTCGTAATAGTCAAACAACATCCGCATCAACGCGCGGCGGTGGCGCGTGCGTTTGCCCAGAGTGGACTGAATGCCACCCAAATCGGGGAGCGGCGTGCCTTCCTCGTTGAAGAGGTAGGCGATGGTCGGGATGTTGGTGGTCTGGCTGATTTTGTCGAGCAGGCGTTTGGCGACGTGCCATTTCTTGCACACCAAGAGCATCAACTCACGGTCCCGGCCCAGCGTACTTTCGGTCTCCCAAAAACGGCTGGCAAAGCGCTTGCCCTGACGACCGCGCCCGGTGAGGAAATGGAACAGGCTGGGGCCTTCGGCAGAAATCTGAAACTGCACACCTTTCTCCGCATAAAGTTGCCCCAGACGTTCCTTGAGCTCTAAGGCTTCGGGGCTGATCTTGCGCGCAAAGAGGTAATCCTGACTGATCAACAGATCATAGTGATCGTTGTAAAATGTCAGGGGCATCCCGTAGTCGGTGAACATCAGGAAGGTCAGCGTTCGGGAGCGGATCTCCTCAGTTGGCACCAGATGGCGCACTAGCGTCTGGAAAAACGTCTCATCTGGAATCCAAGTGGTGCGGAAAAAGCGCATCACATCGCGGCGTTTCTGCGTGAAATTCAGCACCGCCTCGATGGTCTGGCGGCGCAGACACCACCATTGGCTGCCAATCATCACCTGAATGTCGGCGGGAACTTCGCGTTTCAGGCCCAGCTTTTTCTGCAGATTGAACGTCGTATAAAAGCGGCGTTTCTGGGTGCGCTCGTTGAACCAGTGGCGATAGATCAGGCGCTCGGCCTTCATGCCGGTTTTGATCCAGTCGCTCTCAAAGAAATCAAAGCTCTCGATGAAATCCACATCGTTCTCATCCAGGAAATTGTGGATGTACTCAGAAGATTTGATCACCATGCAGTCGCCAGACAGCATGTAAAAATGCGAGGCGCGCGGGAATTTTTTGACCGCGGTTTCCACCGCGTTCAGTGTCGCCTCCACCAGAGACCACTCGCCCCAGCCACATTTGATCCGCTTTTCGGCAAAGGCCACATTGGGATTGGTTCCCAGCGCCTCTTGCAGCATGCGAAAGTGCTCCGGTTTGGCACGCGCATCAAAGTGAATGGAGATGTGGTCACCCGTGGCCGTCAGACGCTCCGCCTGTTTGATGATGGCTTCGGGATCCTTGTGGCACAGAAGAATGTAAGCAATTCTCGCCATCTAGCCTCTTTGATCCCCACTTTGACGTCTTGTAATTATCCATTTAAAGATGAACACGCGTTGAATAAACAGACTTTGTTTGGAATTTTAAAATACGTACAGAGATCGTGGCATTTGAGCGAAGCACGGCGGTAACGGAGGCAGAGCAATGGGATTTCCCGGCACCTGGATGACGGAAAGTGAGAGCGTGGTGTACCGTGTGGTGCCCAAATGCGCTTGCTCGACGATCGGGCAGATCATGTATTACTCCGATCATGGCACGTTTTTTGACGGTGATATCCATGACGCCAAGGGCGGGATGCACAAATGGGCGCTGGAAGGCAGCCATCAGCCGATCACGGACAATGTACGTGACCACCGCTCTTATGCGTTCACCTGTGTGCGCAATCCTTACACGCGCATCCTGTCGTCTTTCTTTGACAAGATCTGCGGCATTCAGCGCAACGGCAAACGCTATCGCGGCAATCTGGTGCCGATGTTGGTGCAGAAATACGGGATCGAAGTGGGCGGCGATGACGGCAAACAGGAGTTTGACCAGATCCAGAGCTTCCGCCGCTTCCTGCTGTTTGCACGCGACACCATTCGCTGGCGGCGCCCGATGGACCCGGACATTCACTGGTCGGCCATGTCAGGCCATATCTCCACTTTCATCGTGAACGGCGGCGCCTACGACAAGATTTTCTGGACCGAGCAGTTCAACGACGGCATGCAAAGCGTGTTGGATCAGATCGAGACACCGCATGCGGTGGATTTGGCGAGCATCCCGCGCTTTAACGAATCCGAGGGCCACGGCCCCAAGCGCGCGCATCCGGTTGAGGACTATTTCGACGATCTGTCGATGCATCTGGTCTATGAAATCTACAAACGCGATTTCCACCTGTTCAAATATGATTTCGAGAATCCGGCCAACAAAATGCCGATTGGGGAAATCGATCTGGACGAGGTTCACGCCAAACTGGGCGACTGATCGGCGGGCCGACCCGTCTTTCTGGCGAGGCTGTGCACAATAGAGATGTTTGTGACCTGAACTGTCCGGGCAGTCTTTCACATAGGTTGAGAGCGGTTTTTTATGTGTTTCTGGGGCCTTATGGGCTGTGGAAACCGAATGTTTCCCTGTTTCCATGCCGCAAACGATCCCATGAAAACCCCGATATTGTCCGGCCTCTGCCCATATCCTGCCCGATTCCGGCGTCATAGATGGTGCTCAAGCGAGTAACTAGAGGACACCAGCATGGATCGCCTGACCGAGATGGAAGCTTTTGCCACTGTTGTGGATCAGGGCGGATTCACGGATGCCGCCAAGAAGATGGGCATTTCCAAATCTGCGGTGTCAAAGCACGTCTCTTCCCTTGAAGCCCGTCTGGGCGCGCGCCTGTTGAACCGCACCACCCGCCGTGTCTCACCCACGGAGATTGGTCTGGCCTATTATGACCGCGCCCGGCGGGTTTTGAATGACGCAGGCGAGGCGGATGCGCTGGTGACGTCGATGCAATCGGCGCCCTCGGGGCTGTTGCGGATCTCTGTTGCGACAGATTTTGGGGTCAATCACCTCTCCCCTGTGTTGGGCGATTTTCTGGCGGAATTCCCTGATATCACAGTGAATATGGTGCTGAACAACCGCTATGTGGAGCTGATTTCTGAAGGCTTTGATATGGCGATCCGCATTGGAGAGCTGGAAGACAGCACCCTGCGGGCGCGCAAATTGGCTGAGACCACCAAACGTATGATCGCGAGCCCGGCCTACTTTGAGAAATACGGCCGTCCGGAGAAGATTGACGATCTGAACCACCACAAGCTGTTGCATTATTCCAGCCAGGCCAATGGCGCTGTTTGGAAACTGACCGCGCCGTCTGGCGAAAAGCGGCAGGTGCGCACGGCGGGTTGGCTTTCGGTGAATGACGGGCAATCCCTTCTGAACGCGGCACAATCTGGCCTCGGCATCGCCTATCTGCCGAATTTCCTCTATGCGGATGCGCTGGAGCAGGGGCTGGTTGAGGAAGCCATTCCGGATCTGCCTATTGAGACACAAGGCATCTATGCCGTTTACCCGCCCGGCCGCTTTACGCAGCCCAAGGTGCGCGCGTTTATTGACTTTCTGGTCCACGCTTTTGGCGACAAAGGCCCTGCCAACTGGTAATTTTCCCTGGCTTTCTATGAAAGCAACCTTAGCTCGGGTTCCTTGTGAACTCGGGCTTTTTCTTTTGTGCGGGCGACAAAAAAAGGGAGCGACTGGCGCTCCCCTTTGTTATTCTTATCAGGGCCTTACAAGCTTGCAGCGAGCCGTGTGCCCTGGTTGATCGCGCGTTTTGCGTCAAGCTCGGCAGCAACATCCGCGCCGCCAATCACGTGGCAGGTGACGCCTTCGGCCTCCAGCGCATCGGCCAGGCTGCGGTCAGACAGCTGACCGGCGCAGATCACCACGTTGTCGACTGCGATCACCCGAGGGTTTTCGCGGGCTTCGCCAAAGGAAATGTGCAGGCCGTCATCGTCAATCCGCTCGTAGTTCACGCCACCAAGCATCTCGACGTTCTTCATTTTAAGCGCCGCGCGATGGATCCAACCGGTTGTTTTCCCAAGACCTTTGCCAAGCGCTTTGGCCTTACGCTGCATCAGGGTGACCTCTCGCGCCGGAGCGTGGGGCTGGGCCCCTTCAGGGGCGAGGCCGCCGCGGTGCTCTTCGGGATCAGAGACACCCCATTCCACCATCCATTCCGGCAGATTCTCGGTGAGGCTTTCCCCTTCGTGGACAAGGAATTCGGAGACGTCAAAACCGATGCCGCCTGCGCCGATGACGGCGACCTTTTTGCCGACAGGCTTTTTGTCGCGCAGCACATCGAGATAGCTCATCACCTCGGGGCGGTCTTGACCCGGAATGCCCGGATCGCGGGGCACGATGCCGGTGGCGATGATGACCTCGTCAAAGCCTGCCAATGTGTTGGCGGTTGCCTCGATGTTCAGGCGCACCTCGATGTCGAGATCGGTGATCATGGTTTCATACCAGTCCACCAACCCCCAGAATTCCTCTTTGCCGGGGATCTGTTTGGCCACGTTGAGCTGGCCGCCCAATTTGTCGGCGCGGTCGATCAGCGTGACCTTGTGGCCGCGCTGTGCAGCGGTCATTGCAGCGGACAGACCGGCTGGTCCAGCGCCAACAACGGCGATGGACTTCACCGCATCCGCAGCAAGGATCGGCAATTCGGTTTCATGACAAGCCCTTGGATTCACAAGACAAGATGTGAGCTTGCCGCCAAATGTGTGATCCAGGCACGCCTGGTTGCAGCCGATGCAGGGGGCGATGTGGGCGGCTTTGCCTTCGGCGGCTTTGTTGACAAAATCGCTGTCCGCCAAGAAGGGGCGGGCCATGGAAATCATGTCGGCGCAGCCCTCGGCCAGCACCTCTTCGGCCACTTCAGGCGTGTTGATGCGGTTGGAGGTGATCACGGGGATGCCGACCTTGCCCATCAGCTTTTTGGTTACCCATGCAAAGGCGCGGCGGGGCACGGAGGTGGCGATGGTCGGGATGCGCGCTTCGTGCCAGCCGATGCCGGTGTTGATGATGGTTGCGCCTGCTTTTTCAATCTCTTGCGCCAGCTGCACCACTTCTTCGTGGGTGGAGCCATTGGGCACCAGATCAATCATCGACAAACGGTAGATGATGATGAAATCCTCACCGACAGCTTCGCGGCAGCGGCGCACCACTTCGATGGGCAGTCGGATGCGGTTTTCGTAAGACCCGCCCCAGCGGTCCGTGCGTTTGTTCACATGGGTGACAATGAACTGATTGAGGAAATAGCCCTCGCTGCCCATGATCTCCACACCGTCGTATCCGGCCTCACGCGCCCGGACAGTGGCGGTGATAAAGCCTTGAATTTGCTTTTCAATTC
The DNA here is from genome assembly GCF_017743755.1 of Shimia sp. R9_3. Lineage (NCBI taxonomy): Bacteria > Pseudomonadati > Pseudomonadota > Alphaproteobacteria > Rhodobacterales > Roseobacteraceae > Shimia > Shimia sp. R9_3. The sequence continues at coordinate 893,177 of NZ_JAGHRP010000001.1, forward strand.
CCTCTTCGTCCAGCTCCTTTGGTGGGAAGGGAGAGATCGGGGATTTGATCGGGGAGGCCGACACACATTCAGGGCCATAGGCATAGCGACCGGCATGCAGGATCTGCATGGCGATCTTGCCACCGGCCTCATGGACACGGTCGGTCACCACCTTGTGGTTGGCGATGTCCTGATCTGAAAACAGCCCTGCCGCGCCGGGGAAAACGCCGCCCTCTTTGGAAGGGGCCATGCCGCCTGTGACGATCAGGCCAACGCCGCCGCGGGCGCGTTCAGCATAAAATTCCGCCACCCGATTCCAGTCTTTGGTTTCTTCCAGACCGGTGTGCATCGAGCCCATCAGGACGCGGTTTTTCAGAGTGGTAAAGCCCAGATCAAGCGGGGCCAGCATATGGGGATATTGAGTCACAGGTGCCTCCATCGGTGCCTCCTCATTTCCGGTTGACCAAAACGTAAAGTGGGGGCGCTGTCACCCCTGAACGCGGCGTCATCGCCGCAGCGTTATGGCCAAAGTGTTGCGCGGCGATTGGGCCATATTAACCATAAATCGCGACGTCGGTATTGCGTCTGTATCGCGGCTGTATTGCGTAGGTGCCAAATTCAGGCGGCTGCAAAACCTTAAGGCGGCGCGCGTTGCGCCTTCCTCTTGCGGAAAATATCCCGGGTGAAGCCCCATCTGTGATGGGGCGAGGGCAGAGCCCTCTACAGGCTCAGCGCAGCTGAGCCAGGCCCAAGCGCAGCGCGGGAGTTTAGACCTCCTGCACCGCCATCACGCCTTCGACGGATTTCAGCGCGCTTTTGATCTGGGGATTGACCGGGAACCCTGCGCCCGCGTCGATCTCCACCTCGCCGGGCAGCTCCATATTGGTGAGGCAGAACATGATCGGGCCTTTGGGGGCCTTGGGCATGCTCTCCTTTGCGCCCTGCAGGATGTTGGCCACCGGCCCCACGGCGCTGGCATCATCCAGGAATATCTTGAGGCCCGCGTTTCCGGCATCCGCAACAATCGTGTCCACCGGTGTCATGGATTGGGCCAGCAGTTTGAGCTGGTCACTTTCCATCTCCGCCTTCACGGTCACCACCACCTTGGAGCCGGTCTCCAGGTACTCGCGGCATTTTTCCAGCGTGTCGGAGAAGATCGTGACTTCATAGGCCCCGGTCGGATCAGAAAGCTGGGCAAAGGCAAAGCGGTTGCCGCGCGCGGATTTGCGTTCCTGTCGGCCGGAAACACGACCGGCGAGCTTGGCGATACAGGCCCCGCCGCGCGCCTTGTCGGTGAGCTCGTCCAGCGTGAGCACCTGCTTGCGTTTCAGCGCGGCCATGTAATCTTCGAGCGGGTGACCTGAGAGGAAGAAGCCAATCGCCTTGGCTTCCTCATCCAGACGCTCGGCCTGTAGCCAGTCTCCGGCGGAGGAGAGGCGCGGCTCTGGCAGGTCATCTCCGGCCTCCCCAAAGAGCGAAACCTGATTGGAGGTCTTCTGCTCATGAATGGCGGCGGAATAGTTCACCAGCCCATCGAGGCTTTCCAGCACGCGGCGGCGGTTGCCATCGAGCTGATCAAAGGCGCCTGAGCGGGCAAGCATTTCCAGCGGGCGTTTGCCCACTTTCTTCAGGTCGACCCGGCGGGCAAAATCAAACAGCGTGGCAAAAGGCCTGTCCTGCCCGTCGACCTTGCGGCCTTCGGTGACGAGCTTCATCGCCTCTACACCGACGTTTTTGAGCGCCCCAAGAGCGTAGACCAACGCGCCGTCGACCACTTTGAAGGTGGCATCAGAGCGGTTCACGCAGGGTGGCACATAGGGCAGTTTGAGGGCCTTTTTGACCTCTTCAAAATAGACCGCGAGCTTATCGGTGAGGTGGATATCGCAGTTCATCACCCCGGCCATGAACTCAACCGGATGGTTGGCTTTGAGCCAGGCGGTCTGATAGCTCACCACCGCATAGGCGGCCGCGTGGGATTTGTTAAAGCCGTAGTTGGCGAATTTTTCCAGAAGGTCGAAAACCTCGGAGGCTTTCTTGGCTGGAACGCCGTTTTCCGCCGCGCCTTTTTCGAATTTCGGGCGCTCGGCGTCCATCGCCTCTTTGATCTTCTTACCCATGGCGCGGCGCAGCAGGTCGGCGCCGCCAAGGGAGTAGCCCGCCATGACCTGCGCGATCTGCATCACCTGTTCCTGATAAACGATGATGCCCTGGGTTTCCTCAAGGATGTGGTCGATCAGCGGGTGGACAGATTCGATCTCGCGCTGCCCGTTTTTGACCTCGCAATAGACCGGGATGTTTTCCATCGGACCCGGACGGTAGAGCGCCACAAGCGCAACGATGTCCTCGATACAGGTCGGTTTCATGCGCTTGAGCGCATCCATCATGCCGGTGGATTCCACCTGGAACACGGCGACGGTTTTGGCGTCGGAGTAAAGCTTGTAGGTCGGCCCGTCATCCAGCGGGATGGCGTTGATCTGGTTTTCGGCCCCCTCGGCAGGCTCATAAAGCTGGGTGCCATCGGCGGCCACATGCAGCGGGCGGCCCGAGCTGTGGATTTGCTCAATTGCGTTCTGGATCACCGTCAGGGTTTTCAGGCCCAAGAAGTCGAACTTCACAAGGCCCGCCTGTTCGACCCATTTCATATTGAACTGGGTGGCGGGCATGTCAGAACGCGGATCCTGATATAGCGGCACCAGCGCATCCAGCGGACGGTCGCCAATCACCACACCGGCGGCGTGGGTGGAGGCGTTGCGCAGAAGCCCTTCAACCTGTTGGCCGTAGGTCAGGAGGCGGTTCACCACCTCCTCGTTTTCGGCCTCTTCGCGCAGGCGCGGCTCTTCCTTGAGGCTGTCGGCGATGGACATGGGCTTCACGCCCTCCACCGGGATCAGCTTGGAGAGGCGATCCACCTGACCGTAAGGCATTTGCAGAACACGGCCGATGTCGCGCACGGCGGCTTTGGACAGAAGCGCACCAAAGGTGATGATCTGCCCCACTTTGTCGCGGCCGTACTTCTGCTGCACATATTTGATGACCTCCTCGCGGCGGTCCATGCAGAAGTCGATGTCAAAGTCGGGCATCGAGACCCGTTCCGGGTTGAGGAAGCGTTCAAACAGCAACGAATAGCGCAGCGGGTCAAGGTCGGTGATGGTGAGCGCATAGGCCACAAGGCTGCCCGCACCGGAGCCCCGGCCCGGGCCTACGGGGATGCCGTGGTCTTTGCCCCATTGGATAAAGTCCGCAACGATCAGGAAGTAGCCGGGAAAGCCCATGCCTTCGATGATGCCCAGCTCAAAATCGAGCCGTTCCTGATATTCCTCCACACTCACGGCGTGGGGGATCACCGCAAGGCGGGCCTGGAGACCTTCATTGGCGATGCGACGCAGCTCAGCCACCTCATCGTCGGCAAATTTGGGCAGGATCGGATCACGCAGATAGGTGGCAAAAGCGCAGCGTTTGGCGATTTCCACCGTGTTTTCAATTGCTTCAGGGAGATCGGCAAAAAGCGTGATCATCTCTTCCTGAGACTTAAAATAATGCTGCGGGGTCAGGCGGCGACGGCCGTCCTGTTGGTCCACATAAGTGCCCTCAGAGATACAGATCAGCGCGTCATGCGCCTCATACATATCGGTCGTCGGGAAATAGACGTCGTTGGTGGCGACCAGCGGGATGTCCATGGCGTAGGCCATCTCGATAAAGCCGCGCTCGGTCAGCTGCTCGGCCTCAGGCTTGCCGTGCTCGCCGGGGTGACGCTGCAGCTCCACATAAAGCCGGTCGTCAAAAATCTCTTTGAAACGGGTCATCATGGCGCGGGCGGCGTCGTGCTGGCCGTTGCGCATCATGCGGCCCATGGGGCCATCCGGCCCACCGGTGAGGCAGATCAACCCAGCAGAGCGCTCCGCCAGCTCCTCCATGGTGACCTGCGGCAGCTGCCCGCCTTTGTCCACATAAAGGCAGGAGGACAGCTTCATGAGGTTTTCATAGCCCTCTTCGCGCTGGCTCAGCAGTACGATGGGGGCCGGGGGTGGCGGGGCCGTGCGACCGGTCGGGTCGTTGTGGGGCATGTGCAGATCGACCTGACAGCCCACGATGGGCTGAATGCCCGCGTTTTGCGCCCCGACCGAGAACTCCAGCGCCGCAAACAGGCTGTTGGTGTCGGTGATGGCGACGGCGGGCATGCCCATCTTTTCACAAAGCGCGGGCAGTTTTTTCACGCGCACGGCGCCTTCCAGCAGAGAGTATTCCGTGTGGGTGCGCAGGTGAATGAATCGGGGAGCTGTGGTCATTGCCACAGGCTATCTCAGCCCCGCGGGGGAGGAAACACCCGCCAGCTTTCTCATTCCAAAAATATCCCGGGTGAAGTCACATCATTGATGTGACGAGGGCAGCGCCCTCAAGCAGGCTCAGCGCAGCTGAGCCACCGGACGGTCAATAGTGTGGCGGGCGTTCGTCGCCGATCACCACACCGCCGCCGCCTTCGGCTTCGCGGCTGGCCTCGCGTTCCATCAGCATGTGCACACGGCGGGTGAGCAGGGCGATCTCGCTGTCCTGACGGGCCACAACATCGCTGAGATCCTCGATGGTGCGGGTCAGGTGGGCAATCTGTTCTTCAAGCTTTTGCACGGTGTGTTCCATGCGCCTGCCATAGGCGTGAAGGGGCCGCGCCGTCAAGCGCAGCCCCGTGTTTTGCTCTGTTGACCCCGAAGGGCCCGGCGGGATTACACCTCCAGAGGGGTGTTGCCGCGTTCCCATTTCAGCGGGTGGAACACTTCGTCGACCGGGGTTTGTGCTACGTGGTTGACGTAGTTGGACATGGTTTTCTGCGCCAGACCGAGGATCACGTCCAGCACCGCGCGGTGGCCGTAGCCTGCGTCAAAGAAGGCTTTCATCTGGGCTTCAGACACGTTGCCGCGCTCACGCACCATCTGCACGGTGAAGGTGCGCAGAGCTTCCAGCTTGGCGGAAGGCAGCGGGGTTTCGTTGCGCAGCGCCTCGGTGATCTCGTCAGACACCTTCATCATTTTCGCGATGCCGGTGTGGGCTGGCACACAGTAGTGGCAGGCGTGCTCTACGTTGATGGACTGCCACACAACGGTCAGCTCATCGGCGTCAAAATCGGTCTCGGTGAAGAGTTTGTGCAGCAGCTGGTAGCCTTCATAGGCCTGTGGGCTCTCTGCCAGAACCTTGTGCAGACCGGGCAGGCGGCCAAAGGCTTTCTGGGAGTTTTCCAGCAGCGGCTTGGAGGCTTCTGGGGCGGTTTCGAGGTCGTGGGACGGGAAGCTCATGAGGATTATTCCTGTGATTCAGTGTCGATGAGACTCATTTAGGCTTTATTGAGTGATCACTCAAGTATATTGTTGAGCAATCATTCAAGAATTAGCCGTAACGAGTCCGTGATGCCCCGAAAGCCAAACTATGACCGCCAAGAGTTGATAGGCCGCGCCCGTGATCTGTTCTGGCAGCGCGGCTGGGCGGGCACGTCGCTCAAGGATCTGGAGGCAGAACTTCAGATGAAGCCGGGCAGCTTTTATGCGGCTTTCGGCTCCAAGGACGCGCTGTTTGAGCTGGCCCTAAATCAATATGCCTCTGACGGGGTGGCGGGGCTGACCGCATTGGCGCAGGAGCTCGGGCCGCTTGAGGCGCTCAAGCGTTGGCCGCAGATTGCGATCGGCAATGGGGCGGCACCGGCAAAGGCCTGTATGCTATCCAAAACGCTGCTGGAGCTGCGGGCGCACAACCACCCGCTTGCTGAAACCGCGAGCCAGCATCTGTTGAAGATGGAAGCCACCTTTGCCGCCTTGTTTGCGCAGGCGCAGGCCGCCGGGGAGATTGATGCGGCGCATAACCCCAAGGCTTTGGCGCGGCGCTATCAGTCTGATCTGCTGGGGCTGCGCGTGTCAGCAGAGCGCGAAGGGGTGGATGGCGTTGCCATCGCGCAGGAGATCGCCGACGACCTCGGTGCGCTTTAGGCTTCGGTTCAGATCAGCCGTTGGTGCCGGTTAGCCCTTGGTGCCAGTCTGTGCTGCGCTTTCCGGCAGGTTGAGCGCGGTGCGCAGGTAGCCTTCTACATCCTCAAGCTCCAGCGGACGGGAGAAGAGATAGCCCTGACCCACGCGGTTGCCGACCCCGTGCAGCAGCGCGATCTGCTCTTCGGTTTCGATGCCTTCCACCACCAGATCAATGTCGAGCTGGCACAGCATATCGGCGAGGTGGCGAACCAGAATGTGGTTGTCATTGCCCGCGTGAATGTCGCGCACAAATTCCCGGTCAATCTTGATCTCGTCAAATTCCATGCGCAGCAGGTAGGCGAGTGAGGAATAGCCGGTGCCAAAATCATCCAGCGCGCTGCGCACGCCCTGTTTGCGCAGAGCGCCCATTGTGGCCTGAACCGCTTCCATCTTTTCCATTGCGGCGGTTTCGGTCACTTCCAGTGTCAGGAGCTCGGGATCAAAGCCCGTGGTCCAGAGAATGTCCTGAATGTCCTCGGCAAGGGACAGGCTGCGGAAGCTTTTGGCGGAGACATTGACCGAAATGGGCACCGGCACGCCCATATCCGCGCTCAGCGTTCTGGCAAAGCGGGCGGCTTTTTTGAGCACATAGAGGTCGAGGTCTTTCACCACGCCGGAGCTTTCGGCGATGGTGATGAACTCGTCCGGTGAGATGTCTTCCCCGTCCAGACGCCATCGCGCCAGCGCTTCAAACCCGCGGAACTGCCGGTTGCTCAGATTGACCTGAGGCTGCAGCGCGACACGGATGTCGTCATTTCGGATCGCGTCAGGCAGGCGCGCAGCGATGGTTTTCTGCCGCTGCATGCAGGCATCGATGACCTTGTCGTATTCCTGATAGGTGTTTTTGCCGAGCCCCTTGGCCGAATAAAGCGCGGCGTCTGCGGCCTTGAGCAATTCGCTTGGCGTTTGCCCCATGCCCTGATCGGCGCAGGCCAGACCAATGGAGCATTTCGGGGTGATGGACCAGTTCTCAAACTCCATCGGCCGGGTGACCTGCGCGAGCATACGCGGGGCCACTGCCGCGCCAAGGCTGAAGGCGTTGCGGGCGTTCCAGATCAGCGCAAATTCATCCCCGCCCAAGCGCGCGACCATGGCGTCCACCTCGCGGGTGGCTGCTTTCAGGCGCTGGGCGACCTCAACCAGCAGGGCATCACCGGCGGCGTGGCCCATGGTGTCGTTTACCAGTTTGAAGTCATCCAGATCCACCAGCGCCGCGGTCAGGGTGTTGCGTTCGGGCAGATCAAAACAGTCACGCAAATGCTCGTTGAAGAGTTTGCGGTTGGGCAGGCCGGTCAGCGGGTCATGGGACAGCAGGAACTTTTCCTTGGCGTCCGCCGCGTTTTTCATTTCCTCGATTTTGACCTGCGATTTCAGCTGCAGCACATGGAGGTTGCGGGCGTGTTCGCGAAAGCCGATGAGCCAGAAGACGGCCAGAGAGCCAAAGAACCAGACGGCGGCATATTTCGCATCTGCCAGCGCATTGGCGGTCATGTCGCGCTCAACAACATAGGCGCCCATCGCGTCGCCCAGTTGAAACACCTCTTCGCCAAGCAGCGTGTTGTGGCAGCTCACACAGGTTTCTTTTTCCGCAATCGACGGCACCAGGGTCCGACTGATGAGCCGGCCATTCTCCCAATGCTGTTCGTGCACCGGCGCGTGGTTTGATTGGTCTGAAAATTCGGCGATGACCTCGGACAGACGGGGATCATCCTCGCTGGTGCCAAGTTCCAGACCGGGCAGCCCCGGCATGCGCATCTGCGTGTTGGCGCGCCCGTCGCGTTCGACTTGTCCTGTGCTGGAGAAATGCTCGATACCAAGGCGCCGGAAATGCGCGGGAATAGGGGAGTCCTCGCCGCGCGCATCAGAAAAGACGGCCACAAAGCTGTCGGTCATTTCCACAAGCTGCAAACGCTCATGCTTGCTGATGTGGTTTTCCTCAACCCGCAGAACGGCAAAGAAGATCAGCGCAGTGCCAAGAGCAATTGCGATGGACCAAAGCAGTGTCTTGGTTTTTTCCGGCGCCAAGGACGGCAAAGTGAGGTCGGTCATCGAAAGGCCTGACAAATACGCATGTCGGAACATTTTTGTGCAAGTGTCCTTAGATTCGGTGAATCTTCCTTCGATTGCGGGGGCAGATTTGGGGCCGGGTGCCGTAAAGGCCGGGCGCTGTCATAAAGCCTTTCCTTGCTCCTCTGCGGGGCATTCTGTAAAGGCACAGGCGACGTAATTTCACTCAGGGACCATGGATATGGCCAAGCAGAAGAAAGCCCCCCGCCCCAAGGCAGTCACGCCAAAGGGGTTCCGCGACTATTTTGGTGTGGAGGTGACCGAGCGCACCGAGATGCTGCATCAGATCGCCGGGGTCTATCATCGCTATGGTTTTGAGGCGCTGGAAAGCAGCGCGGTGGAAACTGTTGAGGCGCTGGGCAAGTTCCTTCCCGATGTGGATCGCCCCAATGAAGGCGTGTTTGCCTGGCAGGAATTTGACGAGAAAGATCAGGGTGACTGGATGGCCCTGCGCTATGATCTGACCGCGCCTTTGGCGCGGGTCTATGCGCAGCACCGCAATGATTTGCCCAACCCTTATCGGCGTTATGCGATGGGGCCGGTGTGGCGCAACGAAAAGCCCGGACCGGGGCGCTATCGTCAGTTTTATCAATGTGATGCGGACACCGTAGGCACGGCGAGCATGGCGGCGGATGCTGAAATCTGCGCGATGCTCTCTGACACGCTGGAGACCGTGGGCATTCCGCGCGGGGATTTCCTTGTGCGGGTGAACAACCGCAAGGTCATGAATGGTGTGCTGGAAGTGATGGGACTTGGCGAAGACCTGGTTGCCCGCGACAACGTGCTGCGCACCATCGACAAGTTTGACAAGGTGGGCGAGAGCGGCGTGCGCGAATTGCTGGGCAAAGGCCGTCTGGATGCCTCCGGTGCCTATATCGATGGCGTGGGTCTGTCTGACGATCAGATCGAGCCGGTGATTGCCTTCCTGACCTCCAAAGCGGACGATGTGGCAAAGACCTTTGACAACCTGCGCGGCGCGGTTGGCGCTTCCAAAGTGGGCGCTGAGGGCATTGCTGAGCTGGAACAGATTGGGGAACTGCTGGCCGCAGGTGGCTATGGCAGCGACCGGATTGAGATTGACCCCTCCATTGTGCGCGGTTTGGGCTATTACACCGGGCCGGTGTTTGAAGCAGAGCTGACCTTTGAAATTCTCGACGAGAAGGGGCGCAAGCGGCAGTTTGGCTCTGTGTCTGGCGGTGGGCGTTATGATGGCCTGGTGAAGCGGTTCACCGGGCAAGAGGTGCCTGCGGTTGGGGTGTCCATCGGAGTGGATCGCCTGCTGGCGGCGTTGCGTGAAAAAGGCCGGATGGGTGGCGTGGCCAAGGGGCCAGTTGTGGTGACCGTGATGGATCGCGACCGGATGGCGGATTATCAGGCGATGGTGGCGGAGCTGCGCAATGCGGGCATTCGTGCAGAGGTCTACCTTGGCAATCCGAAGAACTTCGGCAACCAGCTGAAATACGCGGATAAGCGCAATAGCCCCGTGGCTGTGATCGAAGGTGGCGACGAGAAAGCCAACGGTGTGGTGCAGCTTAAAGACCTGATCTTGGGCGCAAAAATTGCCGAGAGCGCCACATTGGAAGAGTGGAAAGAGCGCCCGAGCCAGTTTGAAGTGCCACGCGGCGATCTGGTGGCGAAGGTGCGCGAAATTCTGGCGTCTCAGAGCGAAGAGCAGGCGGGCTGATGGCACAAAAATCCAAAATCCGCGCGCGGGCGGCGGCGCTGGCTGCCGGCTTTGAAGCGGCGGGTGCGGTGCCGGTGGAAACGCCGATTCTGCTGCCTGCGGACGCGCTTCTGGACCTTTATGGCGAAGACATTCGCGGGCGCGCTTATGTGACCTCGGATGCTTTGCGCGGCGAGCAGATGTTGCGGCCTGATTTCACGGTGCCTGTGGTGCAGATGCATATGGCGCATGGGGCGGAACCGGCGCGCTATACCTATGCGGGTGAGGTGTTCCGGCGGCAGGAAGATGATCCTGCGCGGGCCAATGAATATATGCAGGTCGGCTATGAGGTGTTTGACCGCGAGAACCCTGCGGCGAGTGATGCCGAGGTGTTTGCGGTGATGCAGGACGCGCTGAAAGGCGTGGAGCTGCGCGCCGCGACGGGCGACATCGGCATTCTGGCCGCAGCCGTAGCCGGGTTGGAAACCACCGAGCGGCGCAAGCGCGCTTTGGCACGCCACATCTGGCGGCCCCGGCGGTTTAAAGCGCTGCTGGATCGGTTTGCCGGGCGCAGCGAGGTGCCCGCAAGCCGGGCGGCGCTGTTGGCGGCGGAAGATCCGATGGCGCATGGTTTCACCGATATTGGTCTGCGGTCGCAATCTGAGGTGGCAGCGCGGATTGAGGCGTTGCGCGAAGATGCGGCGGCTGCGCCGATCTCGCCTTTGCAGGTGGAGCTGATCGAAGCGCTGCTGAATGTGCGTGAGACACTGCCCAATGCGCTTGAGCACATTCGCGACCTGGCGGTGGACATGCCCGCGATCAGCGGAGCCGCACGCCGGTTGCGCGAGCGTATGGAAGCGCTGGATGCGCGTGGCGTGGACGTGGAAAGCCTTGAGTTTGAGGCCAGCTATGGTCGCACCTCGATGGAATACTACGACGGGTTTGTCTTTGGCTTTTATGTGCCGGATCGGGCGGATCTGCCTGCGGTGGCCACGGGCGGACGTTATGATGCGCTGACGCAAGTGCTTGGTCAGGGACGGGAAATTCCGGCCGTGGGTGGTGTGATTCGCCCCGGCGTGTTGGTTGATCTGGAGGACGCGGCATGAGCATCAAGCTGGGTGTGCCCTCCAAAGGGCGGCTGATGGAGAAGACCTTTGACTGGTTTGGCGCGCGCGGTGTGCAGCTGAGCCGGACGGGATCAGATCGTGAATATGCAGGGGCCGTTGAAGGCGTTGAGGGCGTGGAGCTGGTGCTGCTGTCCGCAGGAGAAATCCCGCGTGAGCTGGCGGCAGGGCGCATTCACCTTGGCGTCACCGGCACCGATCTGGTGCGCGAAAAGCTCGGTCAATGGGAGCAGCAGGTTGCGGAGCTGGCGCTTTTGGGTTTTGGCCATGCGGATCTGATCATTGCGGTGCCGGGCTGTTGGGCCGATGTGGACACGCTCGATGATCTGGATGCGGCGGCCTCGGCCTTCCGAGAGACCCATGGGTTCCGGATGCGGATTGCCACCAAATATCACCGTCTGGTGCGGGAGTTCCTGCGCGACAACGGCGTGGCGGATTATCAGCTGGTGGACAGCCAAGGCGCGACCGAAGGCACGATCAAGAATATGACGGCGGAAGGCGTGGCGGATATCACCTCGACAGGGGATACGCTGCGGGCTAACCACTTAAAAATCCTGTCAGATGCCTTGGTGCTGAAGTCGCAGGCGACGCTGTTTAAAAGCCGCAAGGCGGCCATGACGGATGAAGAGCGCGCGACCATGAAGGCGCTTTTGCAGACGCTGGAGCTTGACGGCTAACGCCCGGAGCAAAGGCGGCTCAGCCGCCGCCGGGCATCGCCCGACCGACCGGACGGGAGGGCGATTTTGCTGACAACATCGCATATTTCAAACACCGGAGTGGTGCCGCTGAGATAAAGCGGCATCCTTTTTTTGTAGCTCGCCCACCCTCGGTCGGGCGTTGCCAATGGGCGGTATTTCTCTGAGCGGGGCGTTCCGCTCTTGGCCCCACGGCAGGCAATGCTAAGAAGGGTGCTCCAATGATTTTCAGGAGAGCCCCCTTGGATACGAGCACGCGCATTTTCCGCACCATTGCTGGCGAGATTGCCGCCAAACCTGATCAGGTTGGGGCGGCTGTGAAGCTTTTGGATGAGGGCGCGACGGTGCCGTTTGTGGCGCGTTACCGCAAAGAGGTGACGGGCGGGCTGGATGACAGCCAGCTGCGGACCTTGGCGGATCGGCTGGCTTATCTGCGGGAGCTTGAAGCGCGGCGCGAAACCGTGGCCGCCTCGATCACCGAGCAGGGCAAGATGACCGATGCGCTGGCCAAGGCCATTGTGGGGGCCGAGACCAAAGTTGCGCTGGAAGACATTTACCTGCCTTACAAACCCAAGCGCCGCACCAAGGCGATGATTGCGCGCGAAAACGGGCTGGCACCCTTGGCGGAGGCCATTCTGGCGGATCGCGCGGCCGATCCTGAGGCGCTGGCGACGGGCTATGTCACGGAAAACGTGGCCGATGTGAAAGCGGCTTTGGATGGCGCGCGCGATATTGTGGCCGAAGGGCTGACAGAGAATGCCACGCTTTTGGGAGAGCTGCGCAGCTTCTTGCAGAAAGAGGCGATTGTGGCGGCCAAGGTGATTTCCGGTCAGGAACAGGCGGGCGCGAAGTTCTCAGATTATTTTGAGCATTCCGAGCCGTGGTCCAAAGTGCCAAGCCACCGCGCGTTGGCGATGATGCGCGCCTCCAAGGAAGGCGTGATCTCGCTAGACATTGGCCCCGATCCGGAGGGCGGCAAGGAGCGCGCAGAGGCGATGGTGGCGAGCTATCTCGACACCCGCAGCGAGGCGCCCGGTGATCTGTGGCTGCGCAAAGTGGCGGGCTGGACCTGGCGGGTGAAGCTGAGCCTGACGATGACCGTGGAGCTGATGGGCGAGCTGCGCGCGCGGGCGCAGGAAGAGGCCATTGCCGTGTTTGCGCGCAACTTGAAAGACCTCTTGCTGGCAGCCCCTGCGGGGGCAAAGGCGACGCTGGGTCTGGACCCGGGCATTCGGACGGGCTGTAAAGTGGCGGTGGTGGATGCCACAGGTAAGCTGCTGGACACGGCCACGATTTATCCCTTCCAGCCGAAGAATGATGTGCGCGGCGCAGAGGCGACCTTGATGGCGCTGATTGCCAAACATGGCGTGGAGCTGATCGCGATTGGCAATGGCACCGCAAGCCGGGAGAGCGAGAAGTTGGTGGGCGAGGTACTGAAGCATTTGCCCAAAGGTGTGAAAGCGCCGACCAAAGTGGTGGTGAGCGAGGCGGGGGCCTCGGTTTACTCCGCAAGCGAGCTGGCGGCGCGGGAGTTCCCGGGGCTGGATGTGTCATTGCGTGGCGCGGTGTCGATTGCGCGGCGTTTGCAGGATCCGTTGGCGGAGCTCGTGAAGATCGAGCCGAAGTCCATCGGGGTGGGCCAGTACCAGCATGATGTGGATCAGCACCGTTTGGGCAAGTCGCTGGAAGCGGTGGTGGAAGACGCGGTGAACGCGGTGGGTGTGGACCTGAACATGGCCTCCGCCCCGCTCTTGGCGCATGTCTCCGGTCTTGGGCCGGGTCTGGCAGAAGCGATTGTGGCGCATCGCGATGAAAACGGTGCCTTTGGCTCGCGCAAAGAGCTGTTGAAGGTGGCGCGGCTGGGGCCTGTGGCCTTTGAGCAATGCGCGGGGTTCTTGCGGATCACCGAAGGGGATGAGCCGCTTGATGCCAGCGCGGTGCACCCGGAAGCCTATGATGTGGCGCGTAAAATTGTTTCTGCTTGTGGGCGGGACGTGCGCAGCCTGATGGGCGATGGCGCAGCGTTGAAACGTCTGCGGGCGGAGGAGTTTGTCTCCGAGAAGTTTGGTCTGCCAACCGTGCGCGACATTCTGAGCGAGCTGGAAAAGCCGGGGCGTGACCCGCGCCCGACATTCAAGACCGCGACCTTTGCCGATGGGGTTGAAGAGATTTCAGACCTCAAGTCCGGCATGGTGCTGGAGGGCACAGTGACCAATGTGGCGGCCTTTGGGGCTTTTGTGGATGTGGGTGTGCATCAGGATGGTCTGGTGCATGTGAGCCAGCTGGCGGATCGTTTTGTGAAAGACCCGCATGAGGTGGTGAAAGCCGGGGATGTGGTGAAGGTCACGGTGACGGAGGTGGATGTGCCGCGCAAACGTATCGGGCTGTCCATGCGCAAGGATGGCGGGGCTTCGGCTAAGGAAAACCGCAATGCACGCGCAGGCTTTGGCGGTAAAGGACGTGATGGGCCTGCTGGTGGTCCGCGTGGGAAAGGGCCGCGCGGTGGTGGTGGCGGAGGCAACTACAGTGCCAAGCCCAAGCAGCAAGACGGCGGCAATGGCGCATTGGGCGCTGCGCTGATGGATGCGATGCGGAAGAAGTGAGCCGTAAAGGCCCGGAACAAGGTGCGCAGCACAGCCGGGCCAGTGCCGGACCGGCCTCATGGGCCGGCGCTTTTTCAGTGGCGCGCGAGACTTCTACGCTTAGAATATGTGGCAGGGATAAACTGCCGTGCGGCAAATGTGGGAGCGCCGCCCCCCGGTCCGGCGCTGGCCCTCGTAACGCGACCTAGAGCGCGCGACCCGTGGCAGAGAAGGTTTTAGCCGAGCAGTGTGCCCATGCGGCGCATGGCCAGTGCGTAGCCTTCCACGCCAAAGCCTGCGATCACGCCTTCGGCGCGGGCCGACACATAGGAGTGATGCCGGAAGGGCTCGCGTTTGTGGATGTTGGAGATATGCACCTCCAGCACCGGCCCCTCAAAGGTGTTGAGCGCATCCAGAATGGCAACGGACGTGTGGCTGTAGGCGGCGGGGTTGATGATGATCCCGGCGGCCTGCGCGCGGGCCTCGTGTATCCAGTCGACCAGCTCACCTTCGTGATTGGATTGCAGCAGCTTAACCGACAAGCCAAGCGAGGCCCCGACCGCAGCGCAGGAGGTTTCAACATCGGCCAGCGTGTCGTGGCCGTAAATCTCCGGCTCGCGTTTGCCCAGAAGGTTCAGGTTGGGGCCGTTGAGGATGTAGATTGTGCTGCTCATCTGCGCTCTGCCTTTTGTGGTGCTTTCGACCTAGCCGGAAACGGCAGGCCGGGGCAATAGGGCGCAAAAACGCGCAGGAAATCTGTGACATGGGAGAAAAGCCCGGTGCGGCACTTCTAACGCCATAAAAGTGCGGGAGAAAATTGCCTTTGAACGGGGGCTTTGCTAGCGTCACCACAGCAACCAAAACGGCAGCGATCGGGGGAGGGTCACAGGCGTGTTGGATTTTTCGCACAACCCCTGGCTTGTGGCGACGTCATTGGCGGTGGCGCTGATGGCGGGGTTCACCGGGTTGTCGCTCACACGCGGGGCCAATGCGCTGCCCGATGCGCGGCGCAAGATTGTGGTGGCGTTGGCGGCGGTGGTGCTCGGCGGGGGCATCTGGTCGATGCATTTTGTCGCCATGCTCGGACTGCAACTGCCGATCCTGTTTTTCTATGACGCGCTGATCACCTTGATCTCTGCGCTGGTGGCGATCCTGATGGTGGGGCTAGCGTTGTTGCTGCTGCACTTCCGAGAGCGCTCGCCACAGGTGATCCTTGGGGCAGGTGTGATTGTTGGCCTTGGCATTGTGGTGATGCATTATGTCGGCATGGCCGGGATGCAGCTGTGCCGCCCCGTCTATGGCGTGCTGGATGTGGTGATCTCCACCGTGGCCTCTGTGGTGCTGTCGATTCTGGCGATCTGGGTCGCTTATGATGCGCGCACGCAGCGCAATATCGTGCTGGGCACCGTGTGTTTTGGCTTTGCGGTGTTCTCCATGCATTTTGTGGCGATCCTGCTCACAGGGTTTCTGCCCAGTGAGGCCGCCGCTGTCGCCGGACCGGCGCTTGACAATCAGGTGCTGGCCATGGGGGTCACGCTGGCGGTGTTTCTGATTTGCGGGGCCTTCCTGCTGACCGGGATCACCTTCATTGCGCCGCAAGAAGACACCGAGACCGCACCGGAGGAGTCCGCCGCGGAGCCTGCGCCGACACCACAGCCTGTGGCGGCCACGGCGGGAGTGCCGTTTGAGCGTGAGGGGCAGACGTTTTTTGCGGACCCGACGCAGGTCGCGGCCATTCGGGCGGAGGGGCATTATACGGTGCTCTATCTTGGGGCGGAGAAGCTGTTTTGCCCCTGGTCCATCACGGAGGCGGCCAACCGGCTGGAGGCGAGCGGGTTCTTGAGGGCGCACCGCAGCTATCTGATCAACCCGAGCCATGTGAGCAGCTTTGAGCGCAACAAGGACAATGGCACGCTGTATTTTGAGACGGTGGAGTCGCTCAGCAAGGTGCCGGTGAGCCGCTCCCGCATGGGGCCGCTGCGCGAAGCGCTGGGGTTGTGAGAGATTTGGCTTTGGCCGCAGCAAAGTTTGCAAGGCTGCTGGGCTGAGGGCCGGCCCCATAGGTCACGGAGCCGGTTGTGTCTGGGGCAGATTTATTCTGCCGCGATGGCCTCGTCGGCCTGTGCCTGGAAGGCCGGGATGATGTGGTTGCCGTAGTCGGAGATGATTTTCTCCTCCTCGCCATTGTCCAGATAGATGTTGAACTGGGTCACACCGGCGTCTTTGAGCGCGTTGAGCTTGCTGATGTGTTCGTCGATCTCACCCAGAACGCTGAAGCTGTCGACAATGTCATCGGTGATGAAGTCGAGGTAAGGGTTATCGCTCTGGCCGTGTTTGGAATAGTCATAGCCTTTGCGGTCTTTGATGTATTCGGTCAGGGCTTTGGGGATGTCTTCGCGCTCGGTGCCGTATTTCTCAACGATGTCAGCGACGTGGTTGCCGACCATGGCGGGGAACCATTTGGTGGCTTCTCGGCCTTTGGCGCGGTCGCCTGTGTAGGCTGGCGCGGCGGCCATGACGCCGAAGTTGGACATGTCGCGGCCTTCGGCTTCGCCTGCGGCAATGGCCTGATCGGTGAGCCATTTGATGATCGCAGGTTCGGCGATCTGCAGGATCAGACCATCACCAACGCGGCCTGCTGAGGACAGGGCCTTGGGGCCATAGGCGGCGACCCAGACGGGGAGTTCATAGCCGGTGGCCCATGGGAATTGGATCGGGTTTGGCGCGTCGCCGTATTGTGCCTCATCGCCGCGCACCAGAGCTTTCACAACATGGGTGAATTCCTCAAGGCGGGCGAGGGGGGCTGGTTTTTTGCCCATCACGCGCACGGCGCTGTCGCCGCGGCCAAGGCCAAGTTCAAAGCGGTTGCCGGATTGCTTGGCAAGGGAGCCAAAGAGCGAGGCGGCATTGGACCAGTCGCGGGTGTTCGGGTTGGTGACGCATGGCCCGAATTTCATCTTAGTGGTGTGCTCCATGCACATCGCCATAGCCACATAGCTCTCGCGCCACAGGATGTGGCTGTCATAGAACCAGCAGTAGGTGAAACCTGCGTTTTCGGCTTGGCGCACAAGTGCCTTGGCGCGCTCCGGCTCAACGAAGCCTTTAAAACAAATACCAAATTCCATGGGGGTCTCCTTGTTGGGTGTTGTTGTGTTTGGGGGCGGGTGGATCAGTGATCCGGCGCCCAGATTTTGATGCCGGCGTGAGAAAACGGCACGGCTTTGGAAATATTGGTGCGGATCAGGATCGGGGTGATCGCCTCGACACAGCGCGCGGCCTGTGCTGGGCCCGCGTTATAGGCGGTGACGCCAAGTTTCTCGCAGAGTTCCATGACCTTTTTGCGCGCGGCCAGCTGGTTGCCGCAGACGAGGATGTCGCAGTTGATGTCCCACTCAAGCGTGTTCAGGGTGACCGCAGAGACATTGTGCAGCGCGCCGATCACCGGGATGTCGGCCCCGAGAATGGCCTGCGCGGCCTCGGTTGCAGAGCCTTCGGGCGGCATGTCCACAAGCTTGGGATCGCCCTCTGCCAGCGGTACCACGATATCCACAAGGATTTTCCCCGCGAGATGGGGCTTGAGCGCCTCAAGCGTGGCGTTGTGGCCCGCAAACGGCACCGCGAGGATCACCATTTCCTCGGCGGCCTGTGTGGCACCTTCGTTGTCGGCACCGGTGATCGGGGCGGCGTCAGCGGCCAGTTTGGCCTGAAGCTCGGCGGCGATTTCGCTGGCGCGGGCGCCGTCCCGCGAGCCGAGCACCACCGGCACGCCCGCGCGGGCAAAGCGCAGCGCGAGACCTTGGCCCTGTGGGCCGGTGCCGCCGATAATTGCAATTGTCATCTGAACATATCCTCTTTCTTTTTGCGGACCAGATCGCTGGCCTGTCCGGTGTTTCCATCCCAGGTGAGGCCCCGGATCACCACGAGGGGTGTCTGTGAGGCTTTGGAGATTGCGAGGCCCGAGGCGGCGGCCAGTTCATCGCCAAAGGCCGGTTGCGTGACCGCCAGATCACGGCCATGAGCGTCTTTGTTGCCGACCTCGGATTTTAGCGCGGGCAGCCCGGCCATGCCGATGGCCACATTGACCTGCCCCAGCCGCCACGGGCGGCCGAAGGTGTCAGAGATCACCACGCCCAGACGGGTCTGAAATCGCGCGGTGAGGGCAGCGAGCAGCGCGGCGGCGCTGGCGTCGGGATCGCGGGGCAAGAGGAGCGCCATGTCCTCGCCGCCGATATTGGACTGATCAACGCCTGCGTTGGCAGAGATGTGGCCGCTGACATGTTCACAGATCAGGGTGCCTTCGCCCGCGTCGGGGTGTTTCCAGCTTTTGACCACGCGCGCGCTTTCGCGCAGCACCACCTCGACCTTGCGCGGGTCTTTGGAGATGCGCTGCGCCAATGCGTTTGCCTCCTCACCCGGGGTGACGGTGGCGAGATCAACCAGCAGCCCTTCGGCTTTGGACACCACCTTCTGGGCGACGATCAGAATGTCATTGGGCTCCACGCCGATTGGCTCCAGAGCCTCGGCAAGAATGGCGGCGAGATCGTCGCCGGGGTGGATTTCGGGGATGCCGGGGACGGGGATGATGGAAAGCGCGCTCATAGGGCCTGTTGTCCTGTGGAGGGGCGTTGGCGCAGCTGTTGGATCTGGGCCAAATCGCGGGTGGTATCGACGTCAAAGCGCAGGGTGCTGCTGCGCAGGATGTGGCAGGCGAGACCCGCGCGGGCGGCGGCTTTGCGATGCGCGCGGAAGGAGCCTGGGCCAAAGCAGAACGCGAACTCGGCCTCTGGATGAAGCATCAGACAATTGGTGCCGCCATCGCTGGACTCACAGAGCGCCGCGGCGGTGGGCGGCAGGGCGAGTCTCGAAAGCTGCGCGATGTCGGTGGCGGAGAGCAGGGCGAGATCGCCGGGCAGGATGGCCAGATGGGCACAGCCTTGCTCTGCGGCCCAGAGCTTGGCCTGCGCGCAGGCGCTGTTGAGGCCCTGTGCCGCTTCTTCCATCAGCACGGCGGCCCCGCGCGCTTGCGCTTCTTCGGCAATGAGGGAGCTGGCAGTGACCACCACCACCGAGGCGCCACATTGCGCCGCTGCGATCTGATCAAGCGTGCGCAGGAACAGGGAGAGGGCAAACCTCTGCCGCTCTTGCGGGGGCAGGGCCTCGCTGAGGCGGGTTTTGGCCTGTTTCGGGTCTTTCATCGGGATGGCGATCAGCAGCTTGCCCGTCATGCGCAGACCTCATCCGGGGCAGGGGCTGAGGGAGACAGGTTGGCGAGATGCAGCAGGCGCTGCGCCAATGCGCATTTGTCGGCGCGGGTTTTCATCACGGTTTGCTCGGCATGCAGGGGCAAGCCGGTTGCCACCTGATCCCCGGCGTCGGTGCCGTCGATCACCAACCCGTCGATCAGCCCATCGTAGAGATCGGCGATATAGGCGGTGGAGGGCGTGTGACCGAGGCTTTGCAGCATTTTGTCCGCCGGTCCTTTGAGCGCGCGACCTCCCACAAAGGGGCTGACCGCAAGGCGGAGGGCGGCGGCCTGTACCAAGGTCTCCCCGATCCCGGGAATGCCGAGAATGGGCATGATCGACATCAGGGGATTGCTGGGGGCAATCACGATCAGGTCGGTGTCGGTGAGCGCGTCCAGTGCCGCCGGATTGGCGCGGGCGGTTTCCTGCCCCTCATAGGCCAGATCGCGCACCGCAGGGCGGCATTGGTCGCGCACGAAGTACTCCTGAAAGCTTTGCCAGCCGCTTTCTGTACAGACGCGGGTTGGCACTTGATCCTCGGTTGAAAGGAGCAGTCGCGCGGAGATGCCAAGGGCTTTGGCGATGTGATCTGTGATGTCTTGGCGCGCGCGGCCCTGCACCAATTGCATGGTGCGGAAGATGTGCAGGCCGAGGTCACGGTCGCCCAGCGTCATCCATGTTTCTTGTCCCAGATCCTTAAGGACCGAAAGCGCGCGCAGGGCGTCGTCTTCCACACCCCAGCCCTGTGCGCGGTTGATGCGGTCGCTCAGCGTGTAGAGCATGGTGTCCACATCCGGTGACACCCAGAGGCCGTGGAAGCTGTCGTCATCGCCGATGTTGCAGATCACGCGCAGATCAACGTTTTCCAGATGCGCAAAGCCTTCGGCCATTTTGGCACCGCCAACGCCGCCAGCGATCAGGGTGACACGGGTTTTAGACAGGCCGGTCATTCTGCGGCCACCCGTGTGGTGTCTTCCTCAAGGAAGGCCAGCGGGTCCTGCCCCTCACGGGCGACAAGCGGCGCTTGGGTGTCAGGTGTGTGATCGTCGTAGGTTTCCAGCGTGTCATAGACCGTGTTGCGGCGCACGGGGATGCGGCCTGCGGCGCGGATGATCTCGACCATTTCGGCGGCCATGATCTCCTGCCCGTTTTTGGCACCGGCAGAGCGGCTGATGCTTTCGTTCATCAGCGTGCCGCCCAGATCGTTCACGCCGCGATCCAGCATGTAATGCGCGCGCTCGGCGCCAAGTTTGGTCCAGCTCACCTGAATGTTGTCGATTTGGCCGTGCAGGAAGATGCGGCTGACGGCGTGCATCTTTTCGGTTTCGTCATGGGTCGGGCCGGGGCGGACAATTTCCGGGTTGGCGGTGAAGAGCGGGGAATCCTCATGCACAAAGCTGAGCGGGACCAGCTCGGTGAAACCGCCAGTGTCTTTCTGGATGTCGCGCAGGATGCGCATGTGCTGCGCCCATTGCTTGGGGCCGTCGATATGGCCGTACATGATGGTGGCGGTGGTTTTCACCCCGACGGAATGTGCGGCGCGGATGATCTCGACCCAGCGCTCGGCGCTGAGCTTGTTCTTGGTCAGCTGTTTGCGGATGTCCGTGTCCAGAATTTCGGCGGCGGTGCCGGGCATTGAGCCAAGACCGCATTCTTTGAGATCCTGAATGAAATCGGCAAAGGACAGTTTGGTTTTGGCTGCGCCGTACCAGACCTCAAAGGGCGAAAACGCGTGGATGTGCATGTCGGGCAGTTCTGCCTTCAGCCCGAGCAGCAGATTGCGGTATTCCTGTCCGGACATCTTGGGGTGCAGGCCGCCCTGAATGCAGACTTCGGTGGCGCCGCGGTTCCAGGCCTCCACAGCGCGGGCGACAACCTGATCCACATTGAGCCACTCGGCTCCCGCATCTTCGCGGCGTTTGGCAAAGCCGCAGAATTTGCAGCCCATGTAGCAGACGTTGGTGAAGTTGATATTGCGGTTCACAACAAAGCTGACCTGATCGCCATTGGCGCGGTGGCGCAGCTGGTCCGCAACCGCAGAGATGGCCGCGATGTCCGCGCCCTGCGCGGCAAAGAGGGTTTCGCCCTCCTGTTCGCTGATCTCCTGACCGTCGAGGGATTTCTCTAGGATAGCGCGTACGGCAGGCGAAGTGCCGTGCAGCGAAACGGGGGTGGGGCCGTTCACGCGGTTGTGGTCAAACATGTCTCTTCCTCCTGTTGCAGCGCGAGCCCGTCTGCGCGGGCCTGTGCCTTGGCGCGCTGTGCCAATTCCGGTGCCATGAAGCGGGCGCTGCGCTTGAGATAGGCGGGGTAAACGGTGAGGCGTTCCTGCAGCTGGTGGCCGGTGCGCGCGGTGTTTTCGGCCAGCGTGCGGATCTCGGGCCACTCGTGCTGCGGGTTGATAAAGTCGATGGTCACCGGGCTGATGCCGCCCCAGTCGTTGATTCCGGCGCTGAGATATTCCAGATGCCGGGCGCTGAGGTTCGGCGGTGCCTGAAGGCTGACATCTGCGGGCAGGATCAGGCGCGCGGCGGCGAGCGTTTTGAGCATGTCCTGAAGGCTGGGCTCTGGATGGTGCTCCATGGCGATGCCGGGTTTGGCCTGAAAGTTCTGAACGATCACCTCCTGCACATGGCCATAGGTCAGATGGCTTTCGCGAATGGCGTGCAGGGCCTCTATGCGTTCTTCCCAGGTTTCGCCGATGCCGATCAGAAGACCGGTGGTGAAGGGGATCTCAAGCCGCCCGGCGCGTTCCAATGTGCGCAGGCGCTGCACCGGGGTTTTGTCAGGGCAGGCGTAATGCGCCATGCCTTTTTTCATGAGCCGCCGACTGGTGGTTTCCAGCATCATGCCCATGGAGGCGCTGACCGGTTTGAGCTGTGCCAGTTCGTCCTCAGTGAGAGAGCCTGCGTTGACATGGGGCAGCAGGCCGGTTTCATCCAGCACCAGCCGGCACATGTCGCTGAGATAGTCGACCAGAGTGTCATAGCCATAGGCCGCCAGCGCCGCGCGGGCCTTCTCATAGCGTTTCTCTGGCTTCTCCCCGAGGCTGAAAAGCAGCTCTTTGCAGCCCTTGGCTTCGCCGCGTTTGGCGGAGGCCAGAACCTGTTGAGGAGACATGAGCTGCGCGGCCGGATCATCGGGGTGTTTGACAAAGGTGCAGTAGCCGCAGGTGTCGCGGCACATGTTGGTCAGGGGCACAAAAACCTTGCGCGAGTAGGTCACCGTTTTGCCCCAGTGGCTGTCACGCATGTCACGTGCCCGCGCCATTAGCGTCTCCAGATCAAGGGCTTGCAGTGCGTCTGCCGTCAGTTTGAGTGGGTCGGTCATGGGGCCTCCTGTTGGAGGTAGGGTTTGACCAATTGATCAAAAAAGCCAGAAAAAAATTTTACCAAAAGATAAAATAAGCAAAATAGTCAGGAATCCGTGTGGTTTTGATGAAATTGCGGGCGGTTTGGGAGGGGGGCGGCGCAGCTCAGCGCCAGATTGCGCCGAGAGAATCGGTTTTGCCCCTCAGAGGAGATTCGCCTTTTTGTGATGTTTGAGGCGGGCGGGCAGGGTTTGCGGCGCTCTAGAGGCCCGCGTGTGACGCGGCAGGCTCGTCAGCGGAGGACGGCGTGCGGCTTGCGGAGTATCAGCGGCGTATCTGGTGGATTTTGCGGTTTTCGCAACTCGTGCAGCCTATTCGCATTTCGTGCAACGAACCGCGCGGGCTGTTTTTAAAGGCTGGCGCGGGTCCTCTGCTGTTGGCGGACTGGATGTCGGAGGCGCGCACTGGGCGTGCCAGGGAGGACAAGCCAGATGATACCAGCGGGGTTCGAGTACCACCGTCCGTCTGACATTGCGTCAGCGGTTTCGATTTTGCAGGAACATGGAGATGAGGCGCGGGTGATCGCGGGCGGGCACAGCCTGATCCCGATGATGAAACTGCGCATGGCCGATATGGGCCACCTGATTGATCTGCAGGATATTGATGCCTTGAAGGGCATTGAGATCGGCAGCGATGCGGTGACCATCGGGGCGATGGTGACACAGCATGAGCTGATCACACATGAAGGACTGTCAAACGCCGTGCCCCTAATAAAAGAGGCGGCGCTTTTAATTGCGGATCCGCAGGTGCGCTACATGGGTACGGTGGGCGGCAATGTCGCCAATGGCGATCCGGGCAATGACATGCCGGGGTTGATGCAGTGCCTGAACGCAACCTTTGAGCTGAGCGGGCCGGATGGGGTGCGCGCAGTGGCGGCGCGCGAGTTTTATGAGGCGGCTTATTTTACCGCGCGCGATGATGAGGAGATCCTGACGCGGATCACCATTCCTGTGCCCGCAAGTGGCACCGGCTATGCCTATGAAAAGCAGAAGCGCAAGATTGGCGATTATGCCACGGCGGCGGCGGCTGTGATGATTGGCGGCGGTACGGCGTCGGTGGCGATGACCAACCTCGCGGACACGCCGATCTGGTCTGACCCGGCTGGCGCGGCGCTGGCGGCGGGGGACGTTGACGGCTGTGTCAGCGCGATGATGGGTGCGATTGATCCGGTGGCGGACAACCGTGGCCCCATCGAATTCAAGAAACATGTGGCTGCCGTGATCCTGCGCCGCGCGATTGACCGCGCGCAGAGCCGTGCGAGATGAGGGGGGAAATCATGTCAAAGATGCATGTAAAGATGACCGTGAATGGCAAAGAGGTGGAAGGGCTTGCGGAGCCGCGCACGCTTTTGATCCATTTCCTGCGCGAAAACCTGAACATTACCGGGCCGCATATCGGCTGTGAAACCTCCCATTGTGGGGCTTGTACAGTCGATCTGGACGGCAAGTCGGTCAAAAGCTGCACCGTGTTTGTGGCGCAAGCGCAGGGCAAAGAGCTGACCACGGTGGAAGGTCTGGTGAATGAGGACGGCAGCCTTGGTGTGCTGCAGGAGATGTTCCGTGAGCACCACGGGTTGCAATGCGGCTTCTGCACGCCGGGGATGATCACCCGCGCGCACCGACTGTTGCAGGAGAATCCGACCCCAACCGAGGAAGAGATCCGCTTTGGCATGGCGGGCAATATCTGCCGCTGCACCGGATACCAGAATATTGTGAAGTCGATTGCGGCTGCGGCGGACACGCTGAACGCTCAGAAGGAGGCGGCAGAATGAATGATCTGACCCCAACCCCCGAAGAACGCGCCGCCAATCTGAAAGGCATGGGTTGCGCTCGCAAGCGCGTGGAAGACGTGCGCTTTACCCAAGGGCGCGGCAACTATGTAGATGACATCAAGCTTGATGGCATGCTGTTTGGCGACTTTGTCCGCTCGCCCTATGCCCATGCGCGGGTGGTGAGCATCAATTCTGAGGAGGCCATGAAGGTTCCCGGCGTGGTGGCGGTGATCACTGCGGCAGATCTGGAACCGCTTGGTTTGCACTGGATGCCGACACTGGCCGGTGACAAGCAGATGGTGCTGGCGGATGGCAAAGTGCTGTTTCAGGGCCAGGAGGTGGCCTTTGTGGTGGCCGAAGATCGCTATGCGGCGGCCGATGCAGTGGAACTGGTGGAAGTCGAGTACGAAGAGCTTCCGGTCATCGTGGATCCGTTTGAGGCGCTGAAATCCGATGTGGTGCTGCGCGAGGATACGGTGGACGCGAACGGCAAGGCCACCGACGGCGCGCATGGTCCGCGCAATCACCCCAATCACATCTTCACCTGGGAACAGGGGGATGAGGCGGCAACTGAAGCGGTGATGGCGGAGGCTGAAGTGGTCGCGGAAGAGACCATGTATTACCACCGCACCCACCCGTGCCCGCTGGAAACCTGCGGCTCTGTGGCCTCGATGGATAAGGTGACCGGCAAGCTCACACTCTGGGGTACGTTTCAGGCGCCCCATGCGATCCGCACCGTGGTGTCGCTGATTTCCGGCATTGAGGAGCACAATATCCGGGTGATCAGCCCCGATATCGGCGGCGGCTTTGGCAATAAGGTGGGCGCTTATTCGGGCTATGTCTGTTCGGTTGTGGCCTCGATTGTCACCGGTAAGCCGGTGAAATGGGTCGAGGACCGGATGGAAAACCTGATGACCACGGCTTTCGCGCGGGATTATTGGATGAGCGGCAAGATTTCCGCCACAAAGGACGGCAAGATCACCGGGTTGCATTGCCATGTGACCGCTGATCACGGCGGCTTTGACGCCTGCGCTGACCCGACCAAGTTCCCCGCCGGGTTCATGAACATCTGCACCGGCTCTTATGACATTCCGACAGCCTATCTGGCGGTGGATGGGGTTTACACCAACAAAGCACCGGGCGGGGTGAGCTATCGCTGTTCCTTCCGCGTGACGGAGGCGGTGTACTTCATCGAGCGGATGATTGAGGTGCTGGCGATCAAGCTCAATATGGATGCCGCCGAGCTGCGCCGGATCAACTTCATCAAGAAGGAGCAGTTCCCTTATCAGTCGGCGCTGGGCTGGGAATATGACAGCGGCGATTACCACACCGCCTGGGACAAGGCGATGGAGGCTGTGGACTACCAAGGCCTGCGCGCGGAACAGGCGCAGCGGATTGAGGATTTCAAGGCCGGCAAGACCCGCAGCCTGATGGGCATTGGTCTGACCTTCTTCACCGAGATTGTCGGGGCGGGACCTGTGAAGAACTGCGACATCCTTGGGCTGGGTATGTTTGACAGCTGTGAGATCCGCATTCACCCGACGGGCTCTGCGATTGCGCGGCTGGGCACGATCAGTCAGGGGCAGGGACATGCGACCACATTTGCGCAGATCCTCGCCTCCGAGATTGGTCTGCCTGCGGACAGCATCACCATCGAGGAAGGCGATACGGACACCGCGCCTTATGGGCTTGGCACCTATGGGTCACGCTCTACCCCGGTGGCGGGGGCCGCGACAGCGATGGCGGGACGCAAGATCCGTGCCAAGGCGCAGATGATTGCGGCTTACTTGCTGGAAGTGCATGACGATGACGTCGAATTTGACGTGGATCGTTTTGTGGTCAAAGGCGCGCCGGAGCGGTTCAAGACGATGAAAGAGATCGCCTTTGCCGCCTATAATCAGGCCATTCCGGGGATTGAGCCGGGGCTTGAGGCGGTGAGCTATTATGATCCGCCCAATATGACCTATCCGTTTGGCGCTTATGTCTGTGTCATGGACATTGATGTGGACACCGGTGTGCCGGAAATCCGCCGCTTCTATGCGCTGGATGACTGTGGCACGCGGATCAACCCGATGATCATCGAAGGGCAGATCCATGGGGGCCTGACCGAAGCGCTGGCCGTGGCGCTGGGGCAGGAGATTGCCTATGATGAGATGGGCAATGTGAAGACCGGCACGCTGATGGATTTCTTCCTGCCCACATCCTGGGAAGTGCCAAACTATGAGACAGACTACACCGTGACCCCAAGCCCGCACCATCCGATTGGCGCAAAAGGCGTGGGCGAGAGCCCGCATGTGGGTGGTGTGCCCTGTTTCTCCAATGCGGTGCATGACGCCTTTCGCGCCTTTGGTTTGACGCAGACCAATATGCCGCATGATCACTGGCGGATCTGGAAGACCGCCAACGATCTGGGCCTGCACGGCTGATCCGCTAAAGACCTCGCCCGCGTTGCGGGCGAGGGCCTCCGGCGGGGATATTTTGAGAATGAGAAGGTGAGGGGCGCGCGATGAGCGTGAACGATGTGCAATCTGCCTTGGCGGAAGAGGGCTATGTGGCGGATGCGCGCCTTGCGATGGCGCTGCATCTGGCGGAGACCCTGGGGCGGCCCTTGCTGCTTGAGGGACCTGCGGGGGTTGGCAAGACCGAGGTCGCCAAGGCGATGGCAGCGGTGCATGAGACCAAGCTGATCCGGCTGCAGTGCTATGAGGGGTTGGACGCAAGCCACGCGATTTATGAGTGGAACTATCAGCGGCAGCTTTTGGCGATCCGCGCGTCTGAGGCGCAGGGCGGCATGGCGGAGGCGGCGCTGTTTGGGGAAGATTATCTGTTAAAACGCCCGCTGCTGGAGGCGATCACACAGGAGCAGCCGCCAGTCTTGTTGATTGATGAGATCGACCGGGCGGATGAGGAATTTGAGGCCTATCTTTTGGAGGTGCTGTCTGATTTTCAGATCACCATTCCGGAGGTGGGAACCGTGGAGGCGGTGACACGCCCGATGGTGATTTTGACCGCCAATGGCACGCGGGAGCTTTCAGACGCGCTGCGGCGGCGGTGTCTTTATGCCTATGTGGAATATCCGGATCGGGAGACCGAGCTGGCGATCCTGCGCACACGCATGCCGGAGATGGAAGGTCTGTTGGCGCGCCAGATTGTCGGCGTGGTGCAGGATCTGCGCCGTGAGGAGCTAGAGAAGGCGCCGGGTGTGGCGGAGATGCTGGACTGGGCGGCGGCGCTGGCGGGACTTGGGGTGAATGATCTGGCCCAGAGCCCGGAGGCGGTGCAGGCGACATTGGTGTGTCTGCTCAAGACCGCGGCGGATTATGACGCCGCCCCACGTGAGGTGATGGACCGGTTGATTGGGAAGGTTGCCTGATGCAGGTGACGCGGTTTCTCTCCCGTGCCGAAGGTTTGGCGGATCGCATGGCGGGGTTCATGGCGCATTTGCGTATGAATGGCTTGCCTGTGGGCGTGGCGGAGACCGGCGATGCGCTGGCCGCTTTGGCGGCGGTGGAGGCGACAGATGTGGATCAGGCGCGTGAAGCGCTTTGTGTGTTGCTGTCTGGCGATGCGGAGAGCTGGCGCAAGTTTGACGACCTGTTTGATGCCTATTGGTTCAATGCGGGCAAACAGCGGCAGGGTACGGCAAAAAGCGATCATGTGAAGGTGCAGGCAGCGCGGCCTTTGCTGTGGCAGACGCATTTTTGTGAGAGTGCTGAGGGTGATGCGGAGGGTAGCACCGAGAGTTCAGAAGACGCCTTTGCACCGGATGAGGGTGATGGGGAGTCTGAGGGCACCGATGGGCGGCTGATTGCGACGCGGACGGACAACCTCTCCCGGCGGGATTTACGTGAGTTGATGGATGAAGACAGCTTGCGGCGTGCCGAAGCGGCGGCGGTGAGAATTGCGCGGGTGATACGGGATCGGCGCTCGCGGCGGCGCAAACAGGCGCTGCGGGGGCAGCAACTCGACATGCGGCGCATTCAACGGGCGTCTCTGGCACGTGGTGGCGAACCAATGGAGCTTCACCGGCGGGCGCGGCCGCCAAGACCGATGCAGATTGTGGCGCTGTGTGATGTGAGCGGGTCGATGACGGTTTATGCGCGGGTGTTTCTGGCCTTTCTCAAAGGGCTGGTGAGCAGTGAGACGCGCACCGATGCCTATCTGTTTCACACCCGGCTGATGCGGGTGACTGATGCGATGCGCGATCATGACACGCTGCGGGCGGCCTCTCGGCTGTCGCTGATGGCGGAGGGCTTTGGCGGGGGTACGGATATTTCCGGATCGCTGGAGCGTTTCCTGAACGGTTATGGCGCGCGGGCGCTGAACGGTCGGACGGTCGTGATCATCCTGTCGGATGGCTATTGCACCTCTGATCCGGAGGCGCTGGGCGCGGCTTTGGCAAAACTGAGGAAAAAGGCGCGACGGATTGTTTGGCTCAACCCGCTGAAAGGCTGGCGGGATTATGCGCCGGTGGCGGCGAGCATGCGGGCAGCGCTGCCCTATCTGGATGCACATCTGCCAGCGAACACGCTTGAGGCGCTTGGCGCGCTGGAGCGAGAATTTGCCCGCCTGTGACGGTGCGTGGCTTTGAGGGAGGAGCGCATGGAGGCGTTTGACATATTTGATACGGTGGCGCGGCTGCGTGAAGAGGGGGCGCCGTTTTGCGTCGCCACTGTGGTGCGCACCGCCGATGTGACCTCTGCCAAAGCAGGGGCGAAGGCGGCGGTCACGCAGAGCGGTGAGATCATCGGGCATTTGGGCGGGGCCTGTGTGAAACGCGCGGTCAAAGAGGCGGCGGCAGAGGCCCTGGTGGCAGAGACGCCGCGCATGATCCGGGTGAAGCCCTCCGACAAAGTGGTGACCTTGCTGGATCCGGACGGGGTGCAGACGTTCAAGAGCGGTTGCCCGTCAGGCGGCACCGTGGATGTGCTGATCGAGCCCTATCAACAGGCGCAGCGGTTGGTGATTTTTGGCGACACACCGATTGCACAGGCGGTGGCGGCCCATGCCACGCTGGCCGGGTTTCGGGTGTGCCGTGGGGATGAGGGTGTGGGCCAGATCGAGGCGCGTGATTTTGTGTTGGTGGCCTCGCAGGGGCAGCGGGACAGCGATGCGCTGCGCTCCGCGCTGGAGACCCCGGCGCGGCGGGTGTCGATGGTGGCGAGCCGCAAAAAAGCGACGGTGCTCTGTGAGAAGCTGATCGCGGCGGGGCTGGAGGAGGCCAGGGTTGGGCGGCTGAAGAGTCCGGCGGGGCTCGATATTGGCGCGGTGGACCCGCATGAGATCGCGCTGTCGATCCTTGCGGAGATCGTTCAGTGGCGCCGGATGGATCAAGCGGAAGCGGGAGAGGGCGGCGATGAGAAACTTGCTTGAGAGATGGCGGGCGTTTTGGGCCCCACGTGAAGATTTGACACCGGAGCAGGCTGCAGAAGAGGCGCTTCGGGTGTTTCCCAAATGTTGTTGAGAGCAAGAAAGGCAGAGAGACCAGATGGAACTAAAAGATGAGATTCGCATTTCGGCACCCCGCGACGTGGTGTACCGGGCGCTCAATGACCCGGAGGTGCTGAAACAGTGCATTCCGGGCTGTGAAGAGCTGGAGCAGCACACGCTGGAGCATCTGGAGGCCAAGGTGGTGCTGAAAATCGGCCCGGTGAAAGCGAAGTTTGCGGGAGAGGTGTTTCTGGACACCAGCGGCGCGCCGGATGGGTTCACGCTCAAAGGTGAGGGCAAAGGCGGCGCGGCGGGGTTTGCAAAGGGCGGTGCAGAAGTCACCTTGGTTGAAGATGGTGCGGAGACCGTGCTGAGCTATGAAGCCAAGGCAGAGGTCGGCGGCAAGATCGCTCAGCTGGGCAGCCGGCTCATCCAAGGCACGGCGAAGAAACTCTCGGCGAAGTTCTTTGCACAGTTTGCGGAAGTTGTTGCGGAGCAGACAGCGGCGTAGGCAGGGATCTAATATCCACTCACGGATCCAAAAAAACGAAACCCGGATGGCGATCCATCCGGGCTTCTGGAATTCTTGGTGGCGGTACAGGGACTTGAACCCCGGACACGCGGATTATGATTCCGCTGCTCTAACCAACTGAGCTATACCGCCGTAAGTGAGGTGCGATTTAGGGTGTTCCTGAGGTGGGGTCAAGAGAGAAATCTGCATTTCTGCGCGGGTTTTTTGATTTCGGAAAACCAGAGCGGCGCGGCGCGGAGGTTCCGCTGTATTTTGCGCTGAAATCGCCTGTTTTTCGGCAAGCGGAGACTGTCACGGTGGCCCAACGGCGTTCACGGAGCCGTGGCAAAGGTTAAAATTGCGCCGACTTCCGTTACAGAAACTTCATCATACTGACAATTAAGCTTTGGATTCGGCCTGTAGCCAGCGCCCATCGAATGGTGGGGATAGGCCGTGCTAAAAGTAGAAAAACTGACCAAAGCCTTTGGTCCAAATGTGGCTGTCGACGCGGCCAACTTCGTTGTCGAGAAGCCAGCAATGATTGGGATCATCGGGCGCTCTGGGGCCGGTAAATCCACCCTGCTGCGGATGCTGAACCGTCTGACGGAAGAAACCAGCGGGCAGATCATCTTTGAAGGCACCGATGTGACCGCGCTTAAGAACGGTGACAAGCGTCGCTGGCAGAGCGAATGCGCGATGATCTTTCAGCAGTTCAACCTCGTGCCGCGGATGGATGTGGTGAGCAATGTGCTGCATGGCACGCTCAACCGCCGCAGCACGCTGGCAACCATGTTCAACCTGTTCCCCAATGAGGACATCCACCGCGCGATCGACATTCTGGATCGCCTCGGCATTGCAGAACATGCCGCCAAGCGCGCCGAAGCGCTGTCTGGTGGGCAGCAGCAGCGTGTGGCGATTGCACGTGCGCTGATGCAGGACCCGAAGATCATTCTGGCGGATGAGCCGATTGCTTCGCTCGATCCGATGAACGCGCAGGTGGTGATGCAATCGCTGCGCCAGATCCACGAAGAAGACGGCCGCATGGTGATCGCCAACCTGCACACGCTGGACACCGCGCGGCGCTATTGTGACCGTGTGATCGGCATGCGCGACGGGCGCATCGTGTTTGACGGCACGCCCGCGCAGCTGACCACCGGTGTGGCGCGCGACATCTATGGCGCGGATGCCTCTTTTAGCGAAGCGGCCACCTCGACCGAGATCGAGACGCTGGACCGCACCGACGCAGAAGTCGGCCGCAAGACCCCTGAATACGCCTGAGTTTCATCACACCCCACGTCACAGAAGCGTGGGGTTTTTTATCAACCGGAGAGAAACGATGAAAAAACTGATTGCTGCCGTTCTGGCGACCACTGCCCTGACAGCCCCTGCGTTTGCTGAAGAGATCAGCGAATTCCGCATTGGTCTGCTGGGTGGCGAAAACGCCCAGGACCGTCTGAACAACAACGAGTGCCTGCGCGCCAAAACCGAAGAAGTGCTGGGTGTCCCAACCAAGCTCTTCGCCCCTGCCGACTACAACGGCGTGATCCAGGGTCTGCTGGGTGGCACCATCGACATGGCATGGCTGGGCGCATCCGGCTACGCAAAGACCTACCTGTCTGACCCTGAGGCGGTTGAGCCGATCCTGGTGAAAGTGAACGTGGACGGTGGCTATGGCTACTACTCCATTGGTTTTGCCCGCAAAGACAGCGGTATTACCTCGCTGGAAGACATGAAGGGCAAGACCTTCGGCTTTGGTGATCCGAACTCCACCTCCGGCTTCCTGATCCCATCCATCGAGATCCCTGAAGTGACCGGCGCGACCATGACCTCCGGTGACTACTTCGGCGAAGTAAAATTCTCCGGTGGCCACGAGCAGACCATCGTTGGCGTGAACAACGGTGACTTTGACGGCGGCGTGACCTGGGCTGACGGTCTGGGCGAGTGGGAAGACGGCTACAACTCCGGCGCGCTGCGCCGTGCGGTTGATGCGGGTCTCGTGGACATGAACGAGCTGGTGAAAATCTGGCAGTCCAAGCCGATCCCAGAAGGCCCAATCGTGCTGCGCAAGGCGCTGCCGGAAGACGTGAAAGTGAAATTCACCGCGCTGATGGCCTCCCTGCCATCCATGGACCCAGAGTGCGCCTATGGCGTGCTGTCCGGTGAAGCCAAAGGCGTGCAGCCAATCAGCCATGACGCTTACGAAGTGATCATCGAAGCACGCAAACTGAAGTCCAACTAAGACGACTTCACCACTTTGAGCAGGCCCTGTGCAGATGCGCGCGGGGCCTGTTTCCTGACTGAGGGGCTCCCATGACAGATTTGACCGGTAGCGGCACTGGCAGCCGTAACGCGGGCGGCGTGCGCGCGGATTACATGGCGCAGGTGCGGCGCAAGCGGATGATGGACGGCATCATCCTCATCGTTTTCATCGCTTTGATGACGACGGGTTTCATGATTGCGGATGACCGCAATGCCGGTGGGTTCTGGGACGGGTTGCACCGTCTGTTTGATTTCCCCAAAGAGGTGCTGGGCGAGGCCTTTGAAAAGGCTGCTGATCTGCCTGCGCATCTGCTCAAATTCCTGCCCTCGCTGATTGAGACAATCAACATTGCGGCGGCCTCCACACTGATTGGCACGATGCTGGGCATGGTGCTGTCGCTTCTGTCCACACGTGGCATGGCCAAATGGCCGCGCCTCATTCCGCTGTTCCGCCGGATCATGGACATCATGCGCGCCATGCCCGAGATCGTGATTGCGCTGGTTTTGATCTTTGTGATGGGCGGCGGGCCGGTGCCGGCGATGGTGGCGATTGCCTTCCACACCGCGGGCGCGATGGGCAAGCTGTTCTCCGAGGTCAATGAAAACGCTTCGCTCAAGCCCGTGGAGGGGCTGCAATCTGTCGGCGCAAGCTGGACCCAGCGCATGTGGCTTGGGGTGATCCCGCAGGTGGCGCCGAACTACTTCAGCTACGGCCTGCTACGCTTTGAGGTGAACATCCGTGCCTCCGCCATCCTTGGTTTCGTGGGCGCAGGCGGCATCGGCTATGAGCTGCGCAACGCGATGAGCTGGGGCAAAGGCCAATATGATGAGGCTGCCGCGATCTTCATCCTGCTGTTTGTCACCATTGTGGTGGTGGACCAGCTGTCCTCGCTGGTGCGCGAGCGCCTGACGCACGGCAAATCTGAGCAAAAATTTGAGAAGGCCTCGGCATGAGTATCGCAGCCAATGAAACCGATTTCCTGAAGGTTCAGGCGGATCGCCATTTTGCCAGAAAGAAGCTAGTGAGCTTTGGGCTGCCAGCGCTGGTGATTGCCTATCTGACCTATATCTTCTTCATCTTTGACATTCCCGGTCTGGCGCAGCGCTTTGAGGCGGACAATGCCCGCGCGCTGGTGGCGGACAGCTACAGCTACAAAACCCATGTGGCGCGTGACAATCGCTCTGGCGCGGTGTCTGTGGCCATCGAAGGGGAGCGCAAAGGCACCTATCCTGAAGGTACCTCTCCTGAGTGGGTCACGCTGGGGGACACCGATACGGTGATCGATCTGGGTGATGGCCATGTGGTGACCTATGGCGCAGACAATTTTGTCAGCTACGACGTGCCGGGCTATGGGCTGATCACCGCGCAGCCGAGCCGCGCCAAAGGCGTGCAGGCGATGCTGCCCGAAGGCGAAACGCCTGACTGGATCAATGCCTCCAAGAACCGGATGACCATCACCACCGATGCCGGGCGTCTGACGGTGACGCGCAACCGCACTGAGGTGTTCCGGTATTTCAACGGCTGGGAGCTGTTCTTCTTCACGCTTGATAGCCCCTACCACGGGATGCCTGTGGGCGAAGTGATGTCGCGCGCGCTGGGCGGTGAGGCGGCTGCGATCTGGCAGGATTTCTGGACCAACAAGATGTGGCGTCACCAGGATGTGGCCTGGGCGATCTTTGAAACCATCCTGATGGCTTTCCTTGGCACCATGGGCGCGGCCATTGTGGCGCTGCCGCTGGCCTTTCTGGCGGCTAAGAACTTCACGCCTTTTGTGGTGCTGCGTCAGATCACGCGCCGTATCTTTGACTTCTTCCGCGGTGTGGATGCGCTGATCTGGACGATTGTTCTGGCGCGCGCTTTTGGGCCGGGGCCACTCACGGGCGCGCTGGCGATCCTGATCACCGACACCGGCTCTTTTGGAAAAATGTTTTCGGAAGCTCTGGAAAACGTCGATCAAAAGCAGATCGAGGGCATTCAGTCGACCGGGGCCAAGCCGGTGCAGCGTTATCGCTTTGGGGTGATCCCGCAGGTGACGCCGATCCTGATGAGCCAAGTCCTTTATTTCCTGGAATCCAACACCCGCAGCGCCACCATCATTGGTGCGATCACCGGCGGCGGCATCGGCTTGATGCTGACACAGGCGATGATCACGCAGAAAGA
This sequence comes from Shimia sp. R9_3, assembly GCF_017743755.1. Taxonomy (NCBI): domain Bacteria; kingdom Pseudomonadati; phylum Pseudomonadota; class Alphaproteobacteria; order Rhodobacterales; family Roseobacteraceae; genus Shimia; species Shimia sp. R9_3. The sequence goes on from NZ_JAGHRP010000001.1 coordinate 928,040, forward strand.
CTGGGAAGAGGTCACCTATTACATCGTGCTGATCGTGCTTATGGTGATGGTGATGGACTGGTTCTCCGGCTGGCTGCGCCGCAAGCTGATCACCGGGGACGAAAGCGGCCATTGATCCGCGACAAGAGTTTTGCCTTCGGCGAGGATATTTGGAGAATGAGAAAGCATGGGCATGCCCCGTCTTTCCTCTTGCCAGAAATATCCCCGCCGGAGGCACAAAAGTTCACACAACAGGAGCCGCAAATGGCCAAGCTCTCCGCAGAGACGCCGCTGATCCACCCGGACTGTATTTTGCACGACGCGACTTTTGGGCGTTATGTGGAGATCGGGCAGGGCAGCCGGATCATTTCAGCGCATTTTGACGACTATTCCTATTGCGACCGTATGGCGGAGGTCGCGAACGCCAAGATTGGCAAATTTGCCAATATCGCCGCTTTCAGCCGGATCGGGGCGACGGATCACCCGATGGAAAACGCCTCGCTGCACCACTTTCTCTATCGCTCAGATGACTACTTTGACGATGCAAAACCGGATGCGGCGTTTTTTGCCCATCGTCAGAGCCGGGTGGCCACCATTGGCCATGACACCTGGATTGGTCACGGCGCGATGATCAAGCCGGAAGTCACGCTGGGCCACGGCAGCATTGTGGCGAGCGGCGCGGTGGTGACCAAAGATGTGCCACCTTACATGATTGTCGCCGGCATGCCCGCCACCCCGCTGCGGCGGCGGTTCAGCGAGAATGTGTCTGAGCGGTTGATGGCGCTGGCCTGGTGGGATTGGGACCACAGCCGGTTGCGCGCAGCATTGACGGATTTTCGCGCGCTGAAGGCAGAGGCGTTTCTGGAGAAATACGGGGGCTGAGGCGGTATTCCCAGCCCTCCCTGAGGCGGCGGGTTATTCCGCCGCCATTTTTGTGTCTGATGTCGCGTCAAAGAAACGGTGGGCCACGTCGCCAGAAAGGTGGCTGATGCGTCCGCCTGCGATGGTGCCTTCAATCGCATGGGTCTCCGGATGGACAATGGCGATGTCGGCGCGTTGGCCGAGATCCAGCGTGCCGCGATCGTCCATCTCCATGATGCGTGCCGCATTGGTGGAGATCATCGCCCAGGCGGTGGGCAGATCACAGAGACCGTCGTCCACCATGCGGAAGGCGGCTTTGGAGAGCGCGGGGTAGTGATAGTCTGACACCAGCGCATCGCAAAGGTCATCAGCCACCAAGCGTGCGGCCTGAATGTTGCCGGCCTGGCTGCCGCCGCGCACGATGTTGGGCGCGCCCATCACCACGTGATCACCAACCGCTTTGGCCACGGCTGCGGCGCTGCGCGCTGTTGGGAACTCACAGACCCGCGCGCCAAGCACGGAATAGCGTTCCCGTGTGTCACCGTCAGGATCGTCGTGGCTGCCGTAGCGCACGCCGAGCTGGTCAAAGGCCTCAGCCAGCGCGCAGAGGTGGCGGGGCACCTGCGGGCTTTCATCAAAGGCGGCGCGGACCAGTGCCATATGCTCTTCTGGTGTGCGCCCGGCGCCTTTGGCCCAATGGGCAAGGTTTTCCGGTTTCTCGCGGGCCAGATAAAGCGCCTCTTCGAGGTGGTTGTTGAAGACCACATAGTCGACTTTGTGTTTCTCAACCGCTGCCAGAAGCCGATCCCGCGTGGTCACCGTGTGGGTTTCACAGCGGATCTGGATGCGCAGATCGGTGTGGGCATGTGGTCGGTAGGCATCGAGTGCGGCCAGCAGGGTTTCGGCCGCATCGGGGCCACGGTGGCCGCCTTCCCAGCTCCAGCTTTGGGCGAGCCATGCGGTGGTCACCCCATTGGCGGCGGCGTCGCGGTCGGTGCCGCGCAGGCCCATGTCCACAGGGAATGGCGCAGAGGGGCGCGGCGCGATGTGGCGCTCAAAGGCATCGCCGTGCAGATCAATGATGCCTGGCATCAGCAGATAGCCGGAGAGATCTACCTCCGCCTGTGTGCCGTCGACAATCAGGCCGTCCGCGAAGGACAGCGGGGCATCCTGCAGCATGCCGTCGCGCAGGACGTGTGCACCTGTGAGGCGCAGAGACAGAGAGGATCTGGACATAAGAATGCTCTTTTGGTGTTTTCGCTCTCTCTACGTCCCTTATGTGTCGGCTGCGTGACGTCTGCGGCCTGTTGGGCAAATTATTCAATCAGTAAGTGTGAGGGTGACGCGGTCGCCGGCAAACCAGGTGATGCCAAATTCGACCGGATTGCCCGCCGGGTCGATGTTGATCGCTTTGGTGCGCAGGACGGGATCGCCTTCGCTGATGCGCAGGTGCAGGGCTTCGGTGGCGCTGGCGCGCCGCGCTGTCAGGCGGGTTGAGGCGCGAGTGTAATCCGCCACGCCGTTTTCCTTGAGCGCCGCCGTGACAGAGCGCAGGCGCGAAAGCTGTTCCGGCAGATCGGGAAAGCGCGCCGCCGGGAAGACGCTTTTGAAAAGGGCGATCGGGTTGCCGTCTGCGAGCGACAGACCGTCATAGACGTGGACCTCTGCCCCTTCCTGCAAAGCGAGCGCTGTGGCTTCTGCGGCATCTGCGCTGCGGGTTTCCAGATGCAGCACCTCTTTGCCCGGCAGACGCCCGGCCTGCGCGATGTTGCGGTGAAAGCGCACCCGTTTGCCGATGGCATAATCAGTGGGCACCTGCGCCACAAACACACCAGCGCCGCGTCGGGCGTGGACCAAGCCGTTGTCAGACAGCGATTTTAGCGCGTGGCGCACGGTGTGGCGATTGACGCCAAAGCGGCCGGAGAGCTCGGCCTCGGTGGGCAGTTTGTCCCCCGGACCATAGCGGCCTTCGGCAATGTCTTCGGTCAGTGTGTTGGCGATGGATTGCCAGATCGGGGTGCGTTTGGCGCTCATGTTGCGGGTCTCTGTCATGAAAACTTCATGGGGGGATGGATTGCGCGACTCGCGATGTGTCCCTAGGATTTGTCTAGTTGTATAGGAAAATAGACAAATCGACAAGGTGTCTAGATGACCGCAGAAAATAACAGACGCGCCTGGATGTCGCTGCTCGCGAAAGCGCCCGCAGACCGGCTTTTGGCACTTTGGCAAGAGCATGGCGCAGCGCCGGCATTTCACTGGCTGCGCGCGCCGGAGATTGGCGCAACCATGGTGCGAGGACGCCTTGGCGGCACCGGCGCGCCGTTCAACCTCGGAGAGATGACGCTGACCCGCTGTGCGTTGCAGCTGGAGAGCGGGGAGGTCGGCCATGGCTATGTGCAGGGGCGTGACAAGCAGAAGGCAGAGATTGCCGCGCTGGTGGATGCGCTGATGCAGGGGCCTGAGGCGGAGGCGGTGGATGCCGCGATCCTGACGCCGCTGGGCGATGAGCTTGCGGAGGCTAAGACCGCGCGGGCGGAGAAGGCAGCGGCCACAAAGGTGGATTTCTTCACCATGGTGCGGGGAGAGGATTGATGAACGCAGATGTTCTGAAAGGCGGATTTGCCAATGCGCCGGTGGATGCGGCGCATGCGTTTCGCGCAGCCATGAATGTGATGGCGCGACCCGGTACAATTGAGACTTTGGTGGGCGCGGTGCCACCTGCTCCGATGTCCACGGCGGCAGGGACGCTGATCCTGACGTTGTGTGATCCGGACACGCCGTTGCATCTGGCAGGCGACTGGGATTGCCAAGAGGTGCGGGACTGGATTGCCTTCCACATTGGGGCACCCATCGTTGGGGCCACACATGCGATGTTTGCGGTTGGCGACTGGGACGCTCTTGCGCCGCTCAACGCGTTTGCCATTGGCACGCCGGAATATCCGGACCGCTCTGCCACATTGATTGTGGAGCGCGACGCGCTTGCGCAAGAGGGCGCGACCCTGCGTGGGCCGGGCATCAAGGAGACGGCTGAGATGACGCTGCCGGAAGCAGAGGCGTTTCAGATGAATGCGTTGCTGTTCCCGTTGGGGCTCGATTTCTTCTTCACCTGCGGGGATCAGGTCTCCGCGCTGCCAAGAACAACGAAAGTGGAGGCGGCCTGATGTATGTTGCAGTGAAAGGCGGCGAGCGCGCGATTGACAATGCGCATGCGTGGCTGGCCGAGGAACGACGCGGTGATCTGAATGTGGCGGAACTCTCCGTCGTCCAGATCCGCGAACAGCTGAGCCTTGCAGTGAACCGGGTGATGGCTGAGGGATCGCTTTATGATCCTGATCTGGCGGCGCTGGCGATCAAGCAGGCGCGCGGTGATATGATTGAGGCGATTTTCCTCATTCGCGCCTATCGCACGACGCTGCCGCGATTTGGCGCATCTGCGCCGGTGGAAACCGCGGAGATGGCCTGTGACCGTCGGATTTCGGCGACCTTCAAAGATGCGCCGGGCGGGCAGGTCTTGGGGCCGACGTTTGACTACACGCACCGCCTGTTGGATTTCGCTTTGGCCGCAGAAGGCGAGACGCCTGTGGTCGAGCGCGGTGAGGCGCGCACGGAAGCAACGCCGCATATCACCGAGTTTCTCAACAAAGAGGGGCTGATCCAGACGGAAGTTAGCTCGGAAGAAACGCCGGGGGATTTGACTCGTGAGCCGCTGGAGCTGCCCGCCAACCGCCCGCTGCGCCTGCAGGCGTTGACGCGGGGCGATGAGGGGTTTGTTCTGTCGATGGCTTACTCCACACAGCGGGGCTATGCGCGCAACCACGCCTTTGTGGGGGAGCTGCGCATTGGCAAGGTCGCGGTGGAGATGGAGATCCCAGAGCTGGGCTTTGCCATCGAGATCGGCGAGATCGAGCTGACGGAATGTGAGACGGTGAACCAGTTTCAGGGTTCCAAAACCGAGCCGCCGCAGTTCACACGTGGCTATGGGCTGGTGTTTGGTCAATCTGAGCGCAAGTCGATTTCTATGGCGCTGGTGGACCGCGCGCTGCGTTGGCAGGAGCTGGGCGAAGACAACCTCGGCGCGCCCGCGCAGGATGAGGAGTTTGTGCTCTATCATTCTGACAACATTCAGGCGACGGGGTTCCTCGAGCACATCAAGCTGCCGCATTACGTGGATTTCCAGTCTGAGCTGGAGCTGATCCGTAAGCTGCGCCGTGAGGCGATGGAAAATGTGGCACCGGTGCAGGAGGCGGCGGAATGACCCCTTCTGTTGTGGTTTTTGATATCGGAGGCGTGCTGGTGGACTGGCAGCCGCATCTGGCCTGGGCGGAAGAGTTTGAGACGGAGGCGGACACGCTGGCGTTTATGGCGCGGGTCGACTTCTTTGCGCGCAATCTGCGGGGCGACAGTGGTGAGCGATTTGCCGATATGGCGCGGGAGCTGGAGGATCCAGAGGATCAGCGGCGGCTAGCGGCTTATGTCCCGAACTATGCCAAGACGGTCGTGAGCGCTTTCGCAGGAACCTGGGACATTCTGGACGAATTGAAATCCAAGGATGTCCCGGTGCACGCGATCACCAACTGGTCGGCGGAAACCTGGCCAGAGGGGTTGAAAATCCACCCGCGTCTGGGGGAGGTTTTCGGTACTTTGGTGGTCTCTGGCGAGGAAGGTGTGATAAAGCCGGATCCGCGTATTTTCGAGATGCTGTGCGAGCGCGCCAGTGTCGCGCCTGCAAACTGTGTTTTCATTGATGACAGTCCCAAAAATGTGGACGGCGCTAAGGCAGCCGGATGGGACGCAATCCATTTCACCGGAGCCGAGGCATTGCGCGCGGCGCTGGAACAGAGGGGCTTGCTATGAGCGATTATAACTTTGCCTATCTGGATGAGCAGACCAAGCGAATGATCCGTCGGGCGATCCTCAAGGGGCTGGCGATTCCGGGCTATCAGGTGCCCTTTGCCAGCCGTGAGATGCCGATGCCTTATGGCTGGGGCACGGGGGGCGTGCAGGTCTCTGCCGCAACGCTGACGCCTGAGGACACGCTGAAGGTGATCGACCAAGGCGCGGATGACACGACCAATGCTGTGTCGATCCGCAAGTTCTTTGAGAAGACCGCAGGTGTGGCGACCACGGAAGAAACCGCGCAGGCGAGTGTCATTCAGACCCGCCACCGCATTCCCGAAGAGGCGCTGCGCGAGGATCAAATCCTTGTCTATCAGGTGCCGATCCCGGAGCCGCTGCGCTTTCTGGAGCCTTCAGAGGTGGAAACCCGCAAGATGCACAGCCTTGAGGAATACGGCCTCATGCATGTGAAACTCTATGAGGACATTGCCAAACACGGGGCGATTGCCACCTCTTATGCCTATCCGGTGAAGGTGGAGGGGCGCTATGTGATGGACCCGAGCCCGATCCCGAAGTTTGACAATCCGAAGATGGAAATGGCGGCGATCCAGCTGTTTGGTGCGGGGCGGGAGCAGCGGATTTATGCGCTGCCGCCTTACTGTCAGGTGGTGAGCCTTGATTTTGAGGATTTCCCCTTTGAGGCCAGCAAGGCCGATCACCCCTGTGACATGTGTGGTGCCGAGGACAGCTATCTGGATGAGGTGATCATGGATGATGCGGGCAACCGGATGTTTGTCTGCTCTGACACGGATTATTGCGCCAGCCGCCGTGCCGCCGGGCATGTGGGGGCGCAGGCCGCAGCACTTGAGGAGACAGCCGCATGACGCCGCTTCTGAAAGTTGAGAATATCAGCAAGTACTATGGCAACCGTATTGGCTGTCAGGACGTGAATTTTGATCTCTACCCCGGAGAGGTCATGGGGATTGTTGGGGAAAGTGGCTCTGGCAAGTCCACTTTGCTCAACTGCCTTGCCGGTCATCTGACCCCGGAAACGGGCGAGGTGCTGTTTGAGATGCGCGATGGTGCGATGCGGGACACGGTCACCATGAGTGAACCGGAACGTCGTATGCTGAGCCGCACCGACTGGGCTTTTGTGCACCAGCACGCCCGAGATGGGCTGCGCATGAATGTGAGCGCAGGCGGCAATGTGGGTGAACGGCTGATGGCCGTGGGTGCACGCCACTATGGCAATATCCGCGAAGAGGCAATTGACTGGCTGGGCCGTGTGGAGATCAACGAGAGCCGTGTGGATGACCGCCCGACGCAGTTTTCCGGCGGGATGCAGCAACGCCTGCAGATAGCGCGCAATCTGGTGACCGGACCGCGGCTGGTGTTCATGGATGAGCCGACAGGCGGGCTTGATGTCTCTGTGCAGGCGCGGCTTCTGGATTTGCTGCGCGGATTGGTGCGTGAAATGGGCTTGAGCGCCATCATCGTGACCCATGATCTGGCGGTGGTGCGCCTGCTCGCGGATCGGTTGATGGTGATGAAGGATGGCCATGTGGTGGAGACCGGACTGACCGATCAGGTACTGGATGATCCACAGCATGCCTATACGCAGCTGCTGGTCAGTTCCGTTCTGCAAGTTTGACAGGTTGGGGGCTGTCTGCCCCCAAACCCCCGAGGATATTTGGGAATGAGAAATCAGATGATTGAGATTAGAGATCTGAGCAAGACTTTCACCCTGCACAATCAGGGCAGCGCGGTGATCCCGGTGATGGACGGCGCCAACCTGAGCGTGGCGCGCGGGGAATGTGTGGCGCTGACCGGGGCGTCTGGTGCTGGCAAATCCACTCTGATGCGGATGATTTATGGCAACTATCTGGCCGCCGGTGGGTCAATTGTCGTGGATGGCGTGGATGTGGTGCAGGCCGAGCCGCGCGAGATCCTGGCGCTGCGGCGTGAAGTGCTGGGCTATGTGAGCCAGTTTCTGCGGGTGGTGCCCCGGGTGCCGACGCTGGATGTGGTGGCAGAGCCACTGCTGGCTGTTGGCGTGGAGGCCGAAGCAGCGCGGGAGCGTGCGCGGGATTTGCTGACCCAGCTGCGCATTCCGGAGCGGCTCTGGCAACTGAGCCCGACGTCGTTTTCCGGTGGGGAGCAGCAGCGGGTGAATATTGCGCGTGGCTTTGCCCATAGCTATCCAGCGATGTTGCTGGATGAGCCGACCGCCTCGCTGGATGCGACCAACCGCGCCACGGTGTTGGGGCTGATTGAAGAGGCCAAGGCGCGTGGGGCGGCGATTGTTGGGATTTTCCACGATGAGGCGGCGCGCGGTCAGGTCTGTGATCGGGAGATTGATGTGTCGGTCTTCACACCCGGTTTGAAAGGGGCTGCGTGATGGCAGACACTGGATTGCCTGTGCGGGTTGTGGGGGTTGTTGGCCCCTCTGGCGTGGGCAAGGATACGGTGATGGAGGCCATGGCGGCGGCACGTGCCGATGTGGAGTTGGCGCGGCGGGTGATCACGCGTGCGGCGGGTGCGGGTGGAGAGAACTCGATCGGCGCGACGGATGCGGAGTTTGATGCGCTGGTGGCGCAGGATGCTTTTGCGCTTTGGTGGCCCGCACATGGGCTGCGCTATGGCGTGCCGCGTGAGGCGCTTCAGCAGGCGGGCGCGCGGATTGTGCTGGTGAACCTGTCCCGTGGTGTACTGGATCAGGCGCGCGCGGCGTTTGAAGATTTTGCCGTGCTTTCGCTGACCGCAGATGTGCAGACGCTGGCGCAGCGTCTGGCGGCACGCGGGCGAGAGACCGAGGCGGAGATTGCTGCACGTCTGGCCCGTGCGGGTGTGTCGCGCCCGACAGGCGCTGATGTGGTCGAAGTGGCCAATGACGGGGCGCTGGCGGCCACGGTGGCCGCCGCGCTTGAGGCGCTTCAGCCGGTGAGGGCGTAGCGGTGGATTTCGTGAAACATCTGGCTGTCGTCTTCGCCCACCAAGGTCAGGCTGCCCACCACAAAGGGCTGTGGCAGGAGCGGTGTGATGTGGGACATAAGCGCGGCCTGGGTTTGCTCGGCATCTTTGCCAAGGCGGCCTGTGAGGGTGATGTGGAAGCGAAATTCTTCCATCACGTAAGGGTAGCCCCATTGCGCCAGAAGCGCTTCTTGCGCGGGCGACAGATTGGCTTGACGGCGGCGCGCCAGCTCGGCTTCAGAGGGCGGGCGGCGGAACCTATCAAGCTCGGTGACCGCGCGCGCGGCCAGTGTGGCCAGCGGGGTTTGATCGCCGTCGATTTTCAGGGCCAGAAAGCTGCCGAGGCGGGCCAATGTCAGACCGGGCAGCGTGACAGGGGGCAGCGTGGTGCAGAGCGTGGCCAGCGCCTCCTGAAGGGCGTCCGGGCTTTGACCATCTGCCAGAAAAAACGGCGGTTTGATGGTGCCGTGCAGCCCGTATTTGCGCGGCGTGGCGGTGATCTCTTCCACGGGGCGCGGAAGATCTGCAATCTCCGGGTGGGGGCAGTGTTTGCCCGCCACAGGATCCCAGCCCAGCCATTGGGCGCCAAAATCTGCCAGGGCTCCGGGCTCTGGCGTGTAGTAAATGCCGTATCGTTTGAACTGCATATTGCCTCTTTCAACTTTTTGACAGCGAATGCCAAAAATGCGTGACACCCACATGACACAAGAGATGATCCTTGCAAATGCCACCCTTGTTTTGCCAACGGAGACCGTGACCGGTTCTGTTGTGGTGCGCGACGGGGTGATTACCGAGATGGATCAGGGCGCGGCGGTGCCTGCGGACGCGGTGGATTGCGAGGGCGATTATGTTGCGCCGGGCCTCATTGAGCTGCACACCGACAATCTGGAGCGGCATATGCGCCCGCGCCCCAAGGTCGACTGGCCGCATCAGGCGGCGATTGTGGCCCATGATGCGGAGCTTGCGAGTGTGGGCATCACCACGGTGTTTGATGCGCTGCGCATTGGCTCTATCCTGTCTGATCCAAGCAAAAAATACGGCAAATATGCCCGGGCTGTGGCCGATGAGATCCTGTCGATGCGCGACAGCGGGGGATTGCGGATCAGCCACCATCTGCACCTGCGGGCGGAGACCTGCTCGGAGACGCTTATTGAGGAGCTGGCGGAGTTTGGCCCTGAGGATCGCGTGGGCATTGTCAGCCTGATGGATCACACGCCGGGGCAGCGCCAGTTCACCGATTTGAGCAAGTTTGAGGCCTATATCCGCGGCAAATACGCCATGGATGCGGAAGGGTTTGAGGACTACGTCGCCTTTTTGCATGGGCTGCATGACCGGCTGGGCAAGGCGCATGAGGAGGCCACCGTGGCGGAGGCCAAGCGCTTTGGGGCTGTGCTGGCGAGCCATGACGACACAACGGAGGCGCAGGTGGCGACCTCGGCGGGCTATGGCATCCATCTGGCGGAGTTCCCGACAACGGTGGAAGCGGCGCGCGCCAATCACGCCCATGGTATTGCCAATATCATGGGCGGGCCGAACCTTGTGCGCGGGGGCAGCCATTCGGGCAATGTGGCGGCGATGGAACTGGCGGAGCTCGATCTTCTGGATATCATTTCCTCAGACTATGTGCCGTCTTCGCTGCTGTTTGGCGCGGTGATGCTTGGCCAGACCTGGGGCAATATGGCCAAGGGGCTGCACACGGTCACTGCGGCACCGGCGCAATACACCAACCTGACGGACCGTGGACGTCTGGATGTGGGCTTGCAGGCGGATATGATCCGGTTCCGGCTGACTGAGGGCGTGCCTTCGCTGCGCGCCGCTTGGCACAAGGGTGTGCGCTCGGCCTAGAGCTTTGCGAAGGCTGGCGCGTATGAGACCGCAAATGGGGTTTTGAGCGCGCCTGCCGCAAGTTCCAGCGCCATGAAATAGGGACCTGCGAATTGGTTGGTGAAGCCTTTGGCCAGCTCAACAGAATAACCAAAGCGGCTGTAGTAGTCGGGGTTGCCAAGCACGAAGCTGGCTTGCCAGCCCTCACGTTGCGCCTGCGCAAGACCGTGGCGGACGAGGGCTGCACCGATGCCCTTTTTCCGGTGATCTGGCGCAACGGACAGCGGGCCAAGGCCCAGCGTGCGCACTGGGGCGGCCATTGGGGAAAACAGGACGTGGCCGATGATCTGGCCGTCTTCTTCTGCGACCAGTGAGAGCGCGGCATCGCCCTCTGCGCGCAGCATGTCGACAAGGCGGGCCTCCTCCGGTTGGCCAAAGGCGGCTTCGGTCAGGCTATGGATGGCGTCGATGTCGGCGGCGGTTTCTGGGTGGATGTGCATTTTGGCGTGCCTTTGGGGGAGGGCGGTGGTGCGCAGGGACTGCGCACCCTACGGGGAGGTGGTGAAAAGGGCGAGTTTGTTGCCTTGGGGATCGCGCAGATAGGCGACGTAGAAATCGGCGCTATAGGCTTCGCGAAAGCCCGGGGCGCCTTCGTTTGTGCCGCCTGCGGAGAGGGCGGCGGCGTGTAGATCGCGCACCTGCTGTTGGCTCTCTGCTTGAAAGGCCACCATGGTGCCGTTGCCCGCAGAGGCCGATGCGCCGTCAAACGGGGCTTTCACATAGAAATCCGGAGAGGTTGGCGGGGTACCGGGTGGGATGTAGCTGAGATCGCCATGATAGTGCTCAAGCCGGTAGCCGAGCGCGGGCAGGAAGGCTGAGTAGAACCGCTCTGCGGCGGGGATGTCGTCTGCGCCGACGGTGATATAGGCGATCATGTGAGGCGTCCTTTCAGGGGAAGCATAGCAAGCAAATCATACGCCGCATGCAAAAAAGCCCCGCGCGGGTGGCACGGGGCTTTTCAATAAAACGAGAGAAGCGCTTAGCCGATGGCGGCGGCTTTCACGTCTGCGTCGATGTAAGGCAGGTATTGCTCGAAGTTGTCGGCAAACATGCCCACCAGTTTGGCGGCTTGTGCATCATAGGCGTCTTTGTCCGCCCAGGTGCCGCGTGGGTCGAGCAGGCTGTCATCCACACCGGGGACAGAGACAGGCACTTCGAAGCCGAAGTTGGCGTCTTTGCGGAATTCCACGTGGTTCAGGGAGCCGTCCAGCGCTGCGGTCAGAAGCGCGCGGGTGGCTTTGATTGGCATGCGGGAGCCGGTGCCGTAAGCGCCGCCGGTCCAGCCGGTGTTCACCAGCCAGCAGGTGGTGCCGAATTCCGCGATCTTCTGGCGCAGCAGGGCACCGTAAGCTTCCGGACGGCGTGGCATAAAGGGCGCGCCGTAGCAGGTGGAGAAGGCCGGGGTTGGCTCTGTCAGGCCACGCTCGGTGCCGGCCATCTTTGCGGTGAAGCCGGACAGGAAGTGGTATTCTGCCTGCGCCGGGGTCAGACGTGCGATGGGAGGCAGGATGCCGAAGGCGTCGCAGGTCAGCATGATCACGTTTTTGGGGTGACCGCCAAGGCCGTTGTCGGATGCGTTCGGGATCGACTCCAGCGGGTAGGCGCAGCGCATGTTTTCGGTGAGGCTCTTGTCCTCAAAGTCGAGCTCTTTGGTCTCTTCGTCATAGACCATGTTCTCGATCACGGTGCCAAACATCTTGGTGGTGGCGTAGATCTCAGGCTCGGCTTCCGGGTTCAGGCCGATGGTTTTCGCGTAGCAGCCGCCTTCAAAGTTGAAGGTGCCACGGTCAGACCAGCCGTGCTCGTCATCGCCAATCAGGGTGCGGTTCGGATCCGCAGAGAGGGTGGTCTTGCCGGTGCCAGAGAGACCGAAGAAGATCGCCGCATCCACAGGGTTGTCTTTGGCGTGGTTGGCGGAGCAGTGCATCGGCATGATGCCTTTTTCCGGCAGCAGGTAGTTCAGCAGGCCAAAGACGGATTTCTTGTTTTCACCGGCGTATTCGGTGTTGCCGATCAGGATCATCTTTTTCTCGATGTTGACCGCGATCACGGTCTCAGAGCGGCAGCCGTGCTTGGCCGGATCGGCCTTGAAGCTTGGGCAGTTGATGATGGTGTAATCGGCCACAAACTGATCCAGCGCTTCGCGGTCGGGGCGGCGCAGCAGGTGACGGATGAAGAGGTTGTGCCACGCAAGCTCGTTCACGACGCGCACGTTGATAGCGTGGGTCGGATCGGCACCGGCGGTAAGGTCCTGAACGAAGTAGTCGCGGCCCTTCATGTGCTCCAGCATGTCGGCATGCAGGCGGTCAAAGGCGCCGCTGGCCATCTCGTGGTTGTTTTCCCACCAGATGGTGTCTTCGGTCATCGGCGTGCGCACGGTGAACTTGTCTTTGGGCGAACGGCCGGTGAATTCACCGGTGCTCACCAGGAAGGTGCCGCCGTTGCCGAGCGTGCCTTCGTTGCGCTTCAGAGCGTGCTCAATCAGCGCTGGCTCCATAAAGTTGTAATAGACATTGCCCAGACCTTCGATCCCTTGATCTTGCAGGCGGAATTGCGGGTTTACCCGTCCAAATGTCATTTCTTACACTCCTGTAGCCGCGTCTGTTTGGCGGCGGTCGTTGATAAACTTCGGAAAGCAATAATCTTGCGCGACCATCATTTCCGATGCGTTACCCGCCGGTCTTAACATGACGTTTCACAATAAGAACAGGCGGGTTTGGCATAGTTAGCGCAACCAAGTGCAGGTTAGCGCAACCAAGTGTTCCGATCGGAAAATTCGCGCAAAGTTTGTCGCCGAAAGTGAGACAATTTAGCCATTGGTTAGCGATTTTGCGGCCTAATGAGTCCGGTTTGAGACCCGAATCGCACTTTTGCGTTGATTGCCTCTGCCTGAGATGCGCATAATACCGCAAAAATTAGGCATAAAATAAGAGCAGTGAGAGGATCCGTCCGATGTCAAGAATTGCCCTTGTGGACGACGACAGAAACATTTTGACGTCGGTTTCAATCACCCTTGAGGCTGAGGGGTTTGAAGTCGAGACCTACAATGACGGCCAGCAGGCGCTGGACGCATTCAACAAGAAACTCCCCGACATGGCGGTGCTCGACATCAAGATGCCGCGCATGGATGGTATGGATCTACTGCAACGGCTGCGCCAGAAAACCACGATGCCGGTGATTTTTCTGACCTCCAAGGATGATGAAATCGACGAAGTGCTGGGTCTGCGCATGGGCGCGGATGACTACGTCAAGAAACCGTTCAGCCAGCGCCTGCTGGTAGAGCGCATTCGTGCTTTGCTGCGCCGTCAGGAAGCTGTGGATGGCGACATTGTCGGCGATACCGAAGACACCAAGATCATGGAACGCGGTGAGCTGACCATGGACCCGCTGCGCCACTCGGTGAGCTGGAAGGGCAAGGACGTGACGCTGACGGTCACCGAATTCCTGCTGCTTCAGGCGCTGGCGCAACGCCCGGGTTTTGTGAAGAGCCGCGACCAGTTGATGGATGTGGCTTATGACGATCAGGTCTATGTTGACGACCGTACCATCGACAGCCACATCAAGCGCCTGCGCAAGAAAATGCGCACAGCCGATCCGGACTTTTCCGCGATTGAGACGCTTTATGGCATTGGCTATAGGTACAACGAAGAGTAACGACACCAGGCCGAAAGGACCGACGTGCGAGATATGGCGCAAGGGCGGGACGGGGACGTTGTTTTGGGTGACGATTGGGTCGCGCCTGAAGCCCGTGCCGAAAGGGAAATGCGAGGCCGGCGCGAACGCCGCCGCCTTTTGCCTCTGAGCAAATCGCCCCTCACGCGAAAGATCATCACCTTCAACCTGATCGCCCTTTGCGTTCTGGTCGCGGGGATTTTGTACCTCAACAGTGCGCGCGACAGCTTTGCCGTGCAGCGCGCCGGTGGTTTGGCCACAGAGGCGCGCCTGATTGCTGGCGCCTTTGAGGCGCAGCTTCCGGCAGGGGCGCCGGTGAACCTTGTGACCAATGACGGGGTTGATGTGGCGGGCACGCTTGCGAAGCTGCCGCTGCAGATGGGCACTACGGTCACTGTGTTTGACTCCGCCCCAAGTGTTGTGGGCTCCAAAGAGGGCATCACCTCAACCGCGCTTGCAGAGGTGCTGTCAGAGCGCCCTGAGGGTACACCTCTGACTTCGGCCCTGAGCCGCGCATGGACAGCGATTTCCGGGCGGGATGGCTCTGAGCCGCGCACAGGCCCGGCGCTCAATGAAGAGCTGAACCGGTTGGCACAGGATGCGGTGGCGGGCAGTGAGAGCCTTGATACGCTGTCCAATGCCACAGGCGAGCGCATTTTTGCCGTGGCGGTGCCGATCAAACAGGGCGCACGGGTGATTGGCGCGGTGGTGCTGACCAGTGCCTCCGGTGAGCTCGATCACATGGTCAGCTCGGAACGTGAGCGCGTTTTGCAGATGTTCCTGATTGCCACTGTGGTCTCTGTTGGCCTGTCGATGGTGCTGGCCTCAACCATTTCCAATCCGCTCTCTGATCTGGCCGCGGCCGCAGAGCTTGGCGGGGACAGCGACAACCGCAAGGTCAATCCTGGCCGGGTGCGTATTCCTGACCTGACCGCGCGGCCTGACGAGATTGGCCGCCTGTCCGGTGCGCTGCGCGGCATGGTGTCTGCGCTTTATGAGCGTATCGACAGCAATGAACAGTTTGCCGCCGACGTGGCCCATGAGATCAAGAACCCGCTAGCGTCATTGCGCTCTGCGGTGGGCTCTCTGCGGGTTGTGAAGAAAGACGAACACCGCGAGAAGCTGTTGAGCGTGATTGAGCACGATGTACGGCGTCTTGACCGTCTGGTGAGCGATATTTCCAACGCCTCGCGGCTGGATAGTGAGCTGGTCAAGGAAGAAGAAGAGAACTTCGACCTGCTGATGATGATTGGCAATCTGGCGCAATATCTGAGCGAAGATGCCAAATCCAAGAACATCGACTTTATTGCAGACCTCCCTGAAGGGCCGATTGAGATCAATGGGCTTGAGGCACGGTTGGCACAGGTGTTTGTCAATCTGATCACCAATGCAATCAGCTTCTGTGAAGAGGGTGATGCGATCCGCGTCTGGGCGCGGCGGCGGGAAAACCGTGTGCTGGTTGTGGTGGAAGACACCGGGCCGGGCATTCCGGAGCAGTCGCTCAACAAGATCTTCAACCGCTTCTATTCGCACCGTCCGGAGTCTCAGTTTGGCAATAACTCCGGTCTTGGTCTTGCGATCTCCAAACAGATTGTCGAGGCCCATGGTGGCGTAATCTGGGCCGAGAACATTCGCCCGACAGATGCGGATGTGACCTCTGAGCCGTTGGGTGCGCGTTTTGTTGTGGGTCTGCCGGTCTGAGCCATGGAGCAGGCGCCGGGCAAACCAGTGAGCGCGTCCAATCCCCCAGAAGACCTGCATGTGGCAGAGACCCTGCTGCATGGCTCCTGCGTGGCGGATGGCGGGCGTGCGGTGCTGATCCGTGGGGCCTCCGGGCGTGGGAAGTCCTCGCTGGCGTTGCAGATGATGGCGTATGGCGCAAAGCTGGTGGCGGATGATCAGACCATCGTGCGCCGCGACGGGGCGGCGCTTTGGGTGTCTGCGCCTGAGACGACGCGCGGGCTGATCGAGGCGCGCGGGGTGGGCATACTGCGTGCGGAGATCGCTGAGATCGCGCAGCTGCAGCTTGTGGTCGATCTGGATCAGACCGAGGTCGACCGGCTGCCCCATCCCAGGCACGCACGCATTCTTGAGCAGGATGTGCCTTTGCTCTGGTCGGTGGACGCCCCATATTTTGCGGCAGCGCTTTTGCAGATGCTGCGCCACGGCCGAAACGCATAAGGACAGATCATGCCCGCCTCTGATAAGCCCTTTCCTCTTGTTTTGCTCACCGGCCCGTCCGGTGCGGGGCGCTCGACCGCGATCAAGGCGCTGGAGGATGTGGGCTATGAAACCATAGACAACCTGCCGCTTGGCCTGCTGGAGCGGTTGCTGTCCGGGCAGCCATTGCGGCAGCCCATGGCGCTGGGGCTGGATGTGCGCAACCGGGATTTCTCGCCGGACGCTTTGCTGGCGGCAATGGAGATTGCGCGTGGCATTCCCAATGCGGCGGCGGATCTCCTGTATCTGGATTGCCGGGCGGAGGTGCTGCGGCGGCGCTATAACGAGACCCGGCGCAGCCACCCGATGGCGCGTCAGGAAGACCCCACCGAAGGCATTGAGCGCGAGCTTTCGCTGCTGAGCGGGGTGCGCACCTATGCGGATGTGCTGATCGACACCTCAGAGCTGAGCCCGCATGAGCTGCGTCAGGCGGTGCAGGCGCGCTTCTCTCAGCTCAACGAGCAGGCGATTGGCCTGACCATTCAATCCTTCAGCTACAAGCGCGGCCTGCCACAGGGTGCGGATATCGTGGTCGACTGCCGGTTTCTGCACAATCCGCATTGGCAGGAAGATTTGCGCGCGCTGGATGGCGGGGATGCCGCCGTTGGCGCCTATGTGTCTGAAGACCCGGGATTTGCGCCGTTTATGGAGCGCATGGAGCAGATGGTGGAAGGGCTGCTGCCGGGCTACATTCGAGAAGGCCGCAGCCATCTGATGATTGCCTTTGGCTGTACGGGCGGCAAACACCGCTCGGTCTTTGTCACCGAAACCATGGCCGAATCCCTTGCAAACAGGGGCTGGCAGGTGTCTATAAGACATCGCGAGCTTAACCGGTTTGCGTCGCTGCCAGCGCGGATACCGGTCAGCCAGGAAGATGGGGAACACACAGTTTGATCGGAATAGTGATCGTCGCGCATGGCGGGTTGGCCAAAGAGTATCTGGCCGCCATGGAACATGTGGTCGGCACGCAGGGTGGCGTGCAGGCGATCACCATTGAGGCCGATCATGACCGGCCACAAAAGCAATCTGAAATTTGTGAAGCTGCGGATTCCGTGGATCGCGGCGATGGCGTGGTCATCGTCACCGACATGTTTGGCGGCTCCCCGTCCAACCTGAGTCTGCGGGCCTGCGCCCCGGCCAACCGCCGGATTCTTTATGGTGCAAATTTGCCAATGTTGATCAAATTGGCCAAAAGTCGCCATTTGGATGTGGCCGATGCAGTTCGCGCTGCGCTAGAGGCCGGTCGCAAGTATATTGACAGCCAAAATATTCAAGCAGGGTAGTGACATGAGCCAGATTGTCCAACGCACGATGCAGATCGTGAACGAAAAAGGCCTGCATGCGCGGGCGTCTGCCAAGCTTGTGGAAGTGGTCGAAGGATTTGACGCCAGTGCCGAAGTCGCAAAGGATGGCTTGAGTGCCGGAGGCGACAGTATTATGGGTTTGCTGATGTTGGCGGCCTCCAAGGGCACCAGCATTGACGTAGAAACCAGCGGGCCAGATGCTCTGGCCTTGGCCGACGCCATTGAGGCGCTTGTCGCAGACAAATTCGGCGAAGGCTTTTAGAACAGGCGCGCGGTGGCGCAGGAAGACGGACTTGGTAGACACGGTGCCAGAGGCGCAGGCGGGCAAACCTGCAAGCGAAACTGACGGTCAGATTTATGACCGCCGTACCCTGACGTATGCCAACTCCTTTGATGACCGCTGGACCGCTTTGGCCATTCGGGTGATTGAATGGTTTACCGGCAAGCTGACCGTTCTGCGCATGGTCAACAAGTTTGAACGCGACAACGAACAGTACCGGGGCCAGAAATTCTGGCGCGGGGCGCTCAATGTCATGGGCATTGAGCTCAAGACGCCTCAGGAGCAGCTTGAGAACATTCCCGCCGAGGGACCTGTTGTGGTGGTGGCAAACCACCCTCATGGCATGGTTGACGGGATGATCTTTGCCGATCTGATTGGGCGGGTGCGTCAGGATTACCGCATCCTCACGCGGTCTGTGCTCACCGGTCTGGATGAGGCGGCCTCAAGCTTCATGATCCCGGTGCCGTTCCCGCATGATCCGGACGCGCAACGCAAGATGGTTGAGATGCGTAGCAAAGCCATGGCGCATCTGAAAGAGGGCGGCGTGGTTGCGCTGTTCCCATCCGGTGTTGTGATGAGCTCTGACAGCTGGTTTGGCCCCGCGATTGAGCGGGAATGGAATGTGTTCACAGCCCAGCTGATCCGCCGCTCCGGTGCGCGGGTGGTGCCGATCTACTATCCGGGGCAGAACAGCCGCGCATATCAGATCGCCAATAAGATTTCCCCGATCCTGCGTCAGGGCCTGTTGCTGCATGAGATTGTGCGCTCTTGCCACAAGCCGCAGAAACCGGTGGTGGGCAAGCCGCTGACGGATGCCCAGATGGAACGCCTGCACACGGACCCGCGTGGCTTTATGGCGTGGCTGCGTCAGCACACGCTGGATTTGGGCAAAGACAGCTGACAGACGCCCGCCATAGGCGAGGCTGACGCTTCATATCTTCTTACAGGGTAGAAGTGCCGGAGGGCATTGTGGCTTGCCGGAGGGCGAAGCACGTGAGGGGCGCGGCGTGGGGCCGCGCGTCCCTCAGAAGTTCTTAGCGGGTCGGGATCGGTGTCTCGCCGCGATAGTCATAAAAGCCGCGCTTGGTCTTGCGACCGAGCCAGCCGGCTTCGACATATTTGGTCAGCAGCGGGCAGGGGCGGTATTTGGTGTCCGCAAGGCCGTCATGCAGCACGTTCATGATCGCAAGGCAGGTGTCCAGACCGATGAAATCCGCAAGCTCTAGCGGGCCCATCGGGTGGTTTGCACCGAGCTTCATGGCGTTGTCGATGGAGGCGACGTTGCCCACGCCTTCATAGAGCGTGTAGCAGGCTTCGTTGATCATCGGGATCAGGATGCGGTTCACGATGAAGGCCGGGAAGTCTTCGGCGCTGGCAGCGGTTTTGCCCAGACGCTCCACGATGTTCAGGCAGGCCTTATAGGTGGGCTCATCGGTGGCGATGCCGCGGATCAGCTCGACCAGCTGCATCATCGGCACCGGGTTCATGAAGTGAAAGCCCATGAAGCGCTCAGGGCGGTCGGTGCGGCTGGCCAGACGGGTGATCGAGATCGAGGATGTGTTTGAGGTCAGGATCGTGTCTGGGCCGAGATGCGGCTTCAGCGTGTCAAATATCTGATGTTTGATCTCTTCCCGCTCGGTTGCCGCCTCGATCACCAGATCGGTGCCGCCCAGATCC
Organism: Shimia sp. R9_3; assembly: GCF_017743755.1. NCBI lineage: Bacteria > Pseudomonadati > Pseudomonadota > Alphaproteobacteria > Rhodobacterales > Roseobacteraceae > Shimia > Shimia sp. R9_3. The sequence goes on from NZ_JAGHRP010000001.1 coordinate 947,723, forward strand.
GGCAGTTGCAGGGTGGTCTTGATGCGAGCCATGGCCTCCGCCTTTGCATCGGCGGAAATCTTCTCACGGCTGACCTGGCGCTCAAGGTTTTTGTCGATGCGCGTCACGGCGGCATCCAGAGCGTCCTGGTTGATATCATTGAGCAGCACATCATAGCCAGAAAGCGCCATTACATGCGCGATGCCGTTGCCCATTTGGCCCGCGCCAACGACGCCAATCGTTTTGATGTCCATGTCACTTATCCTCTGAGACCTTTGCGAGGACCTTATGCCTGCGTGGGCGACAGCTGCAAGAGGGGGGAGTCGCTAAAACTTATGTCAAAGGCGCGCATTAGCTTTTTCGCAAGAGCTTTGCGCGATTCTCCCAAACGGGTGAGAAAATTAGTGGTGAGAATATGTCTTACGAGAAGATGAAGGGCGGTGAGCTCAATTATGAGCCGTGTCGTTACGGGGAGTCCCGGCTGGCCTTCCGTGGACCGAAGAAAGATCTGGACGCGCCTTATGTTGCGTTTCTGGGTGGGACAGAGACCTATGGGAAATTTGTTGCGCATCCGTTTGTGGAGATGCTGGACGACAGGCTGCCGCTGGACTGTGTGAACCTTGGCTATGTGAACGCCGGGATTGATGCATTTCTGGCAGAGCCAACTGTTTTGGAAATGGCGCAGCGGGCCGAGGTGACGGTGGTTCAGGTCATGGGCGCGCAGAATATGTCCAACCGGTATTACAAGGTGCATCCGCGCCGCAATGACCGGTTCATTGGCGCCTCCAATATGATGCAGATGGTGTTCAATGAAATTGATTTCAGCGAGTTCCATTTTACCCGCCATATGCTGGGCACGCTTTGTGCGCGCACGCCGGACCGCTACTGCATGGTGCGCGATGAGCTGCGCATGGCGTGGAGCGCACGGATGAAGCTGTTGCTGAACACCATTGGCGGCAAGGTGGTGCTGTTGTGGGTGGCTGACCATGCGCCTGACACCGCGCTTGGCACCAGCGGTCTGGGGCCGGATCCGCTGTTTGTGGATCGTCTGATGATTGAAGAGCTGCGCCCGCTGGTCGAAGACGTTGTGGAAGTGGTGCTGAGCGAAGAGGCCATGGCGCAGGGCGTCACAGGCATGGCTTTTGGCGATATGGAGCGCGGTGCGGCGCAACGTATGCTGAGCGTGAAGGGTCATGAAGAGACCGCAGAGGCGCTGGCTGAAAGCCTGCAGGTGCTGATGCCGCTGGCATGAGCCACACGGGCGCCAGACAAAACAAAAAAGGCCCGCCAATCAGGCGGGCCTTTCTGTATCTGAAAACAGTGTCGCTTAGCCGAGTTTTTCGGTCAGAGCAGGCACGGCTTCGAAGAGGTCAGCGACCAGACCGTAGTCTGCCACCTGGAAGATTGGGGCTTCTTCGTCTTTGTTGATCGCAACGATGATCTTGGAGTCTTTCATACCTGCAAGGTGCTGAATGGCGCCGGAGATGCCCGCTGCGATGTAGAGCTCAGGTGCCACAACCTTACCGGTCTGACCGACCTGCCAGTCGTTTGGTGCGTAGCCGGAGTCAACCGCGGCGCGGGATGCACCAACAGCTGCGCCCAGCTTGTCTGCCAGAGCTTCGATGATTTTGAAGTCTTCTTCAGACCCAACGCCGCGGCCACCGGAGACAACCACGCCAGCGGAGGTCAGCTCAGGACGGTCGCTCTCGGCAACTTTGTCCTCAACCCACTCAGACAGGCCTGGGTTTTCGGCTGCGCCGATGGTTTCCACGGATGCGGAACCGCCTTCGCCTGCAGCGTCAAAGGTGGACGTACGGAAGGTGATGACCTTCTTGGCGTCGGAAGATTTCACGGTCTGGATCGCGTTGCCTGCGTAGATCGGACGCTCGAAAGTGTCGCCATCCACAACTGCGGTCACGTCAGACAGCACCATCACGTCCAGCAGCGCGGCCACGCGTGGCATCACGTTTTTGGCGTCGGTGGTGGCTGGTGCAACGATGTGGCTGTAGTCGCCCGCGAGGGAAACGATCAGCGCAGCAGTTGGCTCGGCCAGACGGTGGCCAAGGGATGCATCCTCAGCAACCAGAACTTTGGCAACGCCGTCGATTTTCGCGGCAGCTTCGCCAGCAGCGGCAGCAGATGCGCCAGCGGCCAGAACGGTCACGTCACCCAGTGCTTTTGCAGCGGAGACAGCTTTGGCGGTGGCGTCCAGCGCCAGCTCACCGTTGTTGACTTCTGCGAGAAGAAGAACAGCCATTATACAGCCCCCGCTTCTTTGAGTTTTGCAACCAGCTCATCTACGGAGCCAACCATGATACCTGCGGCGCGCTCAGTCGGCTCGGAGGTTTTCACGATTTCCAGACGTGGGGAGACATCCACGCCGTAGTCGGCAGCGGTTTTCTCATCAAGCGGCTTTTTCTTCGCTTTCATGATGTTTGGCAGAGACGCGTAGCGCGGCTCGTTCAGACGCAGGTCAACGGAGATGATCGCCGGGGTGTTGACTTTGATGGTCTGCAGACCACCGTCCACCTCACGGGTCACAACCGCTTTGTCGCCGTCCAAATCCACTTCGGATGCGAAGGTCGCCTGGGACCAGCCCAGCAGGGCAGACAGCATCTGGCCGGTTGCGTTCATGTCGTTGTCGATTGCTTGCTTGCCGCAGAGCACGAGGCCCGGCTGCTCTTCTTCGACAACTTTTGCCAGGATCTTGGCAACGGCCAGCGGCTCGATGTCCTGATGTACATCGTCAGCAGCCACAACCAGGATGGCGCGGTCCGCACCCATGGCGAGGGCGGTGCGCAGGGTTTCCTGAGCTTGCTTCACACCGATGGAAACGGCGACGATTTCGTCCGCTTTACCGGCTTCTTTAAGACGGATGGCCTCTTCGACTGCAATCTCATCGAATGGGTTCATCGACATTTTGACGTTGGCGAGATCGACACCGGTCCCATCCGCTTTCACGCGGACTTTCACGTTGTAGTCAATCACGCGCTTGACAGGTACAAGTACCTTCATGGGCGTAGACTCCTCAAAGTTTGTCAAAGCCGCCTAGGCAGCTCATCCGAATGCTCTCACGGCGTTGATATATATTCGCGCGCTCAGGAAACAGAGCAAAATCGTCACCTTGCAGCGCAACGACGTCGCGTATTGATGTTTTCACGCGACGTTCTTCAAAAGATTGTTGCCGCGTCGCAGAAAGTTACGTGAGGAGAGTTTGCGTCAATCGTGCCGTTAACGCAAACAGATGGGCCGCTGACCCGGATTTGATTCGCGCTGCTGCGCTTGCAACGGAGGATGCGGGGCTCAGCGGTTGGCGCCGGGCACCCAGAGCACGTCATCCTTGCCGTTGTTGTTGGCCACACGGGAGGCCACGAAGAACCAGTCGCTCAGGCGATTGAGGTAGGTCACCGCGTCGCTGTTCACGTCTTCATGCTGGGCCAGTTCAACCGAAAGACGCTCTGCGCGGCGCGCCACTGTGCGGCAGACATGCAGATGCGCCGCCAGTGCGGAACCGCCGGGAAGCACAAAGCTGCGCAGCGGTTCAAGATCGGCGTTCATGGCGTCGATTTCTTGTTCAAGGCGTGCCACCTGGCTCGCCGCCATGCGCAGGGGCGGGTATTCCGCCTCGGCATCTTTGGCCATATCCGGGCGGCACAGATCGGCGCCAAGATCGAAGAGATCATTCTGGATGCGCATCAACGCGGTGTCCATTTCGCCAACCGCATGCAGGCGGGCCACGCCAACGGCCGAGTTGAGCTCATCAGACGTGCCATAGGCCGCAACGCGCCCGTCGTATTTGGCAACGCGGTCGCCATTGCCAAGTGCGGTTGTGCCCTTGTCGCCGGTGCGCGTGTAGATTTTGTTCAGTACCACCATGTCGTCATCCCCCCTGACGCAGCCAAACAAACGCCAGGATCAGCAAAACCGCCACAAATTGGGCGATCAAGCGCAGGCGCATGATTTTGTTGGCATATTTCTTGTTAAATTCGCCGCCTCTGGCAAACCCGCCGACACCCACCATCAGGATGATCAAAACGCCAATACAGGCGACAGCGGCAACCCAAAAAAGGGGATCATTGGCCATGAGACTGCTCCTCGAGTTTGTGGTGGCTCTGTGTAAACGCTTTGGGCGCAAAAAAGAACCACCAACTCTTTACGCGCGCTCAGCCTTTGGAGATCACCCAATCGAGCGCGCGGGTCGACAAAAGTCGCCGTAGGACGTGCATAAGCCGCGCAGGAAAGGTGATACGGTAGCGCGCGCGCGGTTTTTCGGACTCCAGAGCATGGATCAACTTGTCGCAGACTGCGGAGGCCGGCAGCTCAAACTTATCTGGCGTCTGATCCTCTTCTCTCAGGCGTTCGACCAACCCTTTGCGGTAGTCCTCCGCATGGGGTGAGTTTTCCCAGTCGATCCATTTGAAGAACTGTTTTGCGGCATTGGTGCGGATGTTGGAGGTGATCGGGCCGGGCTCGATCAGGATCACGTGCAGCGGGGTGTCGCGCAGCTCGATGCGCAGGCTGTCGCTGAGGCCTTCCAGAGCGAATTTCGTGGCCACATAGGCACCGCGATAGGGCATGGAGACATAGCCCAGAACAGAGGAGTTCTGAACGATCCGCCCATGGCCCTGTTTGCGCATGATCGGCACCACCTGTCGGGTCAGGTCGTGCCAGCCGATCAGGTTGCTTTCCATCATCTCGCGCAGACCGTCGGTTGGCAGGTCTTCAACCGCGCCGGGCAGGGCGCGCGCGCCGTTGTTAAAGAGCGCATCCAGCGTGCCGCCGGTGGCAGCGAGCACTTCCTCAAGGCCAGTGCGGATGGTTTCCGGATCGAGATAGTCGATGCGCGGGCTTTCATAGCCCATGGCAATCAGGCGGTCGCAGTCTTCCTGCTGGCGGCAGCTGGCGAACACGCGCCAGCCGCGGGCCTTCATGGTTTCAGCGGCTGCAAGGCCAATGCCTGTGGAGCAGCCGGTGATAAGGAGCGTTTTCTGGGTCATAGCGGGACTGGCCTTCTGTTGCGCGCGTTTGCGCGGCACACTAGGCCGGACCAAGACCGGAGCAATAGCCCAGACGTGGCGTCTTACTTAACTGTTAGGTGATGTGATCATTTTTGCGGACATCCAGCCGACAATGCCGCTTTCCTGATCACGCAGTTTGAGCCAGCCGGAGCCGCTTTCACGCAGAATCTGCACTTCCTGGCCCCGCGACAGCACGGCCAGCACGCCATATCCGGTGCCCGGTCCGCCGCGCATGTTCACGCGGGTGCCGCGCACTTGCCGCATATCGGCAGCGGCGCGAGGGGCGGATTCCACTGCGGACACAGGGGTGGCCTCAGCAACGGCCGGAACAAAGGCCGCGTTCGGGGTCTCGTAAGAGGCCAGATTCACGCTGAGCGAGGTGGCAAACACATTGTTGGTGATGCCGGGCTGAACTGCCGGGATGGCCGAGGTTGTACCGGTGGTGCGTGCTGCTGCTGGCGTGGCCCGAACCGTGGGCACAGAGGTTGCGGCGCGCGCAATGGACTCATTTTTGGTGACCGGTGCTGACGTCTCCATGGCAGTGGAGGCGATGGCCTGTTCCGTTTGGGCCGATTCCACGATGCGCTGCGATTTTGGCTCAAAATCCGCGCCGCCGCTGAGTTCCCAGAAGGCCCAACCCATAATGCCGAAACTCACAATGACAAACTTATTCACTTTGTACCCTCCCCAGGGAATCAATAAATCAATACAGACGCGCTTCTTAAGCGCTTGATGCAAAAGATAAACTGAGGAAATCCTTAACTTGTGGGGGAAAAATCGGCGGCTGTTCCCGTGCATGTGCTTTACCGTGACGGCGGCAAAAGTTATCACTCAGCCATGACTGATCTGATCGATGACGACGAGCTCCCCTCTCAGAACGTAACGGAACCGCTGCGGCGCGCGATTGGCGACCGCTATCTGACCTATGCGCTGAGCACGATTATGCACCGCGCGCTGCCAGATGCGCGGGACGGGTTGAAGCCGGTACACCGCCGAATCCTTTACGCGATGCGTGAGCTGAAACTGTCCGCCACCGGCGGCTTCCGGAAATCCGCGAAGATTTCCGGCGACGTGATGGGCAACTATCACCCGCATGGTGATGCCGCGATTTACGACGCGATGGCGCGTTTGGCGCAGGACTTCAACGTGCGCTATCCGCTGGTCGACGGGCAGGGGAACTTCGGCAATATCGACGGGGACAACCCGGCGGCGAGCCGATACACGGAAGCGCGGATGACCTCGGTTGCTGAGGCGCTTTTGGAAGGGCTGAACGAGGACGCGGTTGATTTTCGCGAGAACTATGACGGCACGCTGAGCGAGCCTGTTGTGCTTCCGGCGACCTTCCCGAACCTTCTGGCCAATGGCGCCAGCGGCATCGCGGTGGGGATGGCGACAAACATTCCGCCCCACAACATCAGCGAGCTGTGTGACGCCTGTCTGCATATGATCAAGACGCCGGATGTGCGCGATGACACGTTGCTCAACTATGTGCCGGGGCCAGATTTCCCGACCGGTGGCGTGATTGTTGAGCCGCCTGAAAGCATCGCGCAGGCCTATCGCACCGGGCGCGGCTCGTTCCGTCTGCGCTGTAAGTGGGAGAAGGAAGATCTGGGTCGAGGTCAGTGGCAGATTGTGGTCACTGAGATCCCCTATCAGGTGCAGAAATCCAAGCTGATCGAGAAGCTGGCCGAGCTGATCCAGACCAAGAAGGTGCCTATTCTCGCGGATGTGCGCGACGAGTCGGCAGACGATATTCGCGTCATTCTGGAGCCGCGCAGCAAGAACGTAGAGCCGGATGTTCTGATGAACATGCTCTATCGCAGCAGCGATCTGGAGATCCGCTTCTCGCTGAACATGAACGTCTTGATTGATGGTGTGACCCCGAAGGTCTGCTCCATGAAAGAGGTTCTGCGCGCCTTTTTGGATTTCCGCCGTGAGGTGCTGATCCGCCGCTCCAAACACCGGATGGAGAAGATTGACCACCGTCTGGAAGTGCTGGAAGGCTTTATCATTGCCTTCCTCAATCTGGACCGTGTGATTGACATCATCCGCTATGATGATGCGCCCAAACAGGCGTTGATGGCGGAGAACTGGGATCTGGATCATCCCCGCGCGACCAGTGAGGCGGACTATAAGTCGCCGCTGCCGGGCAGTGGTGCAACCCAGCTGACCGAGGTGCAGGCAGAGGCGATCCTCAACATGCGCCTGCGCAGCCTGCGCCGTCTGGAAGAGCTGGAGCTGATCCGCGAGCGGGATGCGCTGCAGGAAGAGCGCGCTGGCATCGTTGCGCTTTTGGGCAGCGAAGACATGCAGTGGGAGCGCATTTCCGATCAGCTGAAAGAGGCCAAGAAGACCTTTGGCAAAGGCTATGAAGGTGGCGCACGCCGCACCGTCTTTGCCGAGGCGGCTGAGGTGGAAGAGGTGCCGATTGAGGCGATGATCGACCGCGAGCCGGTGACGATTGTGTGCTCTCAGATGGGGTGGATCCGGGCGATGTCCGGCCACATTGATCTGACCCGTGAGCTGAAATTCAAAGATGGTGACGGGCCGCGGTTTATCTTCCATGCGGAGACCACGGACCGTTTGCTGATGTTTGGCAGCAACGGGCGGTTTTATACCCTGAGTGCGGCCAACCTGCCCGGTGGGCGCGGTATGGGTGAACCTGTGCGCCTGATGGTGGATCTGCCCAATGAGGCGGAGATCGTGGACATCTTTGTCCATGCGCCGGAGCGCCGGTTGCTGGTGGCCTCGAGCGCGGGTGACGGCTTTGTGGTGCCTGAAAAGGATGTGATTGCCCAGACGCGGACCGGCAAACAGGTGCTGAACGTCAAGGACGACGTGAAGGCGATGATCTGTAAGCCGGTGGATGGCGATCACGTGGCGGTGGTGTCCAAAAATGCGCGCTTCCTTGTGTTTCCTGTGGATGAGCTGCCTGAGCTGGGTCGCGGCAAAGGGGTGCGCCTGCAGAAGTACAATATGGCGCGCGGCCGTCAGGGCACGCTGGAGCTCGATGGTGGCTTGTCTGACATCACCACCTTCAAGTGGGAAGAGGGCCTCACCTGGGCGATGGGCGGCAGCGGTAAAACCCGCCATGAGCCTGATCTGTCAGACTGGCTGGCGAAGCGGGCCGGGGTGGGCAAGAAGCCGCCTTATGGCTTCCCCAAAGACAATAAGTTCAAATGATTTTCGGGGGCCACTGTGCCCCCGTTCTTCTTTGGTGTGGGGTGTCGGTGTCGTGGTGGGTGATAGGCCCATCCCGTGTCATGACGGCCTATGATTGTGCGCGGCGCTTGGGGAATCTTCTCTTGGTTTTAGGCGCGCAATCCGAGCCGCGTCAGCTCTGTTTCGGCAGCCGCAATGCCTCTCCATTTTGAACCGAATTTTGCTGAGCTGAGTGCTGTGCGCGGGGCCGTTTTTAGACTTTGTTAGCCTGTAAAACCTAGGTCCAGCGCTGGAATACTTATTCATTCGGTCAAAAAAGAAAGCAAAGCCATGAAAACCATTCTTGCAGCCGGCACCCTCGCACTGGCCAGCCTGTCTGGCACCGCCAGCCTTGCAGAAACCCTTGTGGTGGGCGTTGAGAAAATCGACTACCTGCCGCACTACAAGTGGGACGGGAAATCCTACACCGGCTTTGCGGCTGATGTGCTGTCCGCATTTGCTGCGGATGAAGGGCATGAGCTGCAGTTCAAAGCACTGCCGATCAACCGCTTGATGCAGGCAGTGGTGTCCGGGGATGTGGATTTGAAATATCCGGACAATGCCTATTGGTCCGCTGATCTGAAGAGCGGTGTCGAAATGCACTACTCCACCGTGGTCGAGGCGACCGTGGAAGGTGTGATGGTGGTCCCTGAGAACCTCGGCAAACCCGTGGATGAGATCGCGCAGATCGGAACGGTTCTGGGTTTCACAGCCTTTTCCTGGTTGGACCGGATTGAAGCAGGTCAGGTGACGCTGAAAGAAAACCCGAACTTCAGCGGCCTGGTCCGTCAGGCGCTCGCGGGGCGTATCGATGGCGCCTATGCAAACGTGCATGTTCTGAACCGGGTTCTGAGCGAAATGGGGCAGGACGAAGGGGCGCTGGTCTTTGATGAGAGTCTGCCGAATTCGCAGGCGGATTATCATCTGTCCTCCAGCACGCGCGGCGACATTGTTGTGTCTTTCAACGAATGGTTCGCGGCCAATCAGGACACGGTTGCAGCGCTGAAAGAGAAGCACGGCTTCTGATCTGCCTGAGACAAAGATCATATGAAGCGCCGATCATGAGAATGGTCGGCGTTTCTGTTTTGGGGAGTGCTTGGGTTATGGCATCTGTGAGATCTCGTTGGCCTGCAGCCAAACCCCGCCTTCGGGCCTCAACGTGAGGATCATCACTGGCTTTGGCGGGCGGCCTGCGATCTCTTCAAAATGAAAGCGGCGCAGGAGGGTTGCGAGGATGATCACGGCCTCCTGCAGGGCGAAGCTCGCACCGATACAGATGCGCGGGCCGTCGCCAAACGGCAGGTAGGCGTAGCGGTCAATGGCTTTGCGGTTGGCAAAGCGGTCCGGGTCAAAAGCGTCCGGATTGTCCCAGAGCTGGTGATTGCGCTGCAGCGCGTAGATCGGGATCATCACCGTATCGCCGGGATGGATGTCGCGGGCGCAGAGCGAGTCGGCTTTTTGCGCTGTGCGGGAAATGATGCCTGCCGGTGGGTAGAGCCGCAGGGTTTCCTCGACAATCTGGCGCAGATAGGTGAGCTGGTCGACATGGTCGCCGGTGATCGGGGTGTCGCCGCAGACCGCGCTGATCTCGGCGCGCGCTTTTCTTTGCACGTCTTGGTCAAAGGCGCAGAGGTAGAGCGCCCATGCAAGGGTCAGCGCGGTGGTCTCATGCCCGGCGACGATGAAGGTCAGCAGGTTGTCACGCAGCTCTGCGGTGTTCATGCGCTTTTTGGTTTCCGGGTCTTCGCCCGCCAGCAGCAGATCCAGCAAATCCGGCGTGTCCTTTGCGCCGCGTGCGCGCCGGGACTCGATGGCCGTGTCGGCGACCTTTTTCATCTCGACCATGGCCTGGCCGGTGCGGATGCGGCCGGGGCGCGGCACCCAGTCGGGCACGCCCAGCATGTCCAGCAATGAGATTTTGCCGGCCTCTGCGATATAGGCGTCGATGGCCTCATGCACCGCGCCGCTGTCCATCCTGCCATCGCCTGAGAAGGTGACTTCCGAGATCACGTCAAAGGTGGTTTTGACCATCTCATCCAGCAAGTCGACGGCGCGCGGACCTGCGGTGGCGATACGGTCGGCGGCGCGCTCTCCGGCGGCGGCCATGACGGGGGCGAGGTTGCTGATGTTGCGGTGGGTGAACACGGGCGCGGCGGCGCGGCGTTGCCAGCGCCAGTGCGCGCCTTCTGCAATAAACAGGCTGTCGCCGATGGCCGGGCGCAGGATGTTCTTGGTGGCGCGGGACTTGGGATAGTCGTCGACCTTTTCCAGAAGCATCTGCCTGATGGCGCCCGGATCCATCACCATGTGCCAGCGCAGCCCGGTGCGGCCAGACACCATGGGCTGGCGCACGGCGATTTCCGGCAAGATCGAGAGAAGATTGTTGCGCGCCGCCTTGAGCGAGCCCCAGAGCCCAAGCGGCTCGGTGGCGAGTTTGGCGTGAACAGGCAGGGCCTTCGCGCGGTCGGCCTCGGTCAGCTGGGACTGATGTACATCATCTGGCATGTCGATCCTTCTACGCAAAAGTGTAGGCTGCGGATCAACTCAAATAAAGGCCAAGATTGCGTGAAAGCCGGGCATCGGCTATGTGATCGCTCAATCACAACGACGAGCAGCAGGAACAGCTTACATGGGCAGGATCGGGATGTGTTTGGCGGCGTTGGCCGTGCTGGTATCTTGTGGCGCACGCAGCACCGAAGTGACCAGCGAAAAGCTGGACCTCGGAGATTTCACAATGGGCCACAACATTGTGGTGGCGCCGGATCTTCAGAAAGGCCCGCTGTCGCGCGAGTTGCCCAAGGAGCAGTGGATTGCCTCGATGAAGAACGCGGTGGATGCGCGTCTGGGCCGCTATGACGGGGAGCGTCTGGTGCATTTTGGCATCAACCTGTCAGGCTACATGCTAGCGCAACGCGGTGTGCCGGTGCTGTTGTCCACGAAATCTGCGCTGATCCTCACTGTCACCGCCTGGGATGACCGTGCGGGCGCGAAGTTCAACGAAGAGCCCCGCGAGATCATTGTGCTGGAAAGCTTTGGCAGTGGCACGGTTGTGACATCCAGCGGTTTCACCATGACCGCAGAAGAGCAATTGGAAAATCTCACCTTCAACGCAGCGCGTGAGATTGAGCGCTGGATGCATGAGAATCGGGCCTGTCTTGTGGACGATGTGCCCCCTGAAGTGCTGGCGAAATGCTGGCCGTCTGAGAAAGATGAGCGTAAGCGCGCGCAGCTGGAACGAGAGCTGCGTCGATAAACGGCAAACCCGCTTGATTTTTTGCGCGCAACCAAATATGTCGCGCGCGGTAGAGGAAAACGGGCCAAGACCGGCCCCCCACAAAGTAGAAGGCGCCCGAGATGGCTAAGGAAAAGTTTGAGCGCAGTAAACCGCACTGCAACATCGGCACCATTGGTCACGTTGACCACGGCAAAACCACGCTGACCGCAGCGATCACCAAACAGTTTGGTGACTTCAAAGCGTACGACGAAATCGACGGCGCGCCAGAAGAAAAAGCACGTGGCATCACCATCTCCACCGCGCACGTGGAATATGAAACCGAAGCACGTCACTACG